>NZ_VRUU01000053.1 GCF_008039875.1 Methylobacterium sp. WL119
ACGGCACCAGGCGGTGGATCGCGAGGCCGCCGCGGGCCGGGCGGTCGCCCGCGGTGACGCCGGGGGCGGCCTCGTCGGTCTCCTCGCGCAGCCGGCTTGCGCCGAGCGAGAGCACCAGGACGACCGGCCCTAGCATCAGCACCCGGACGAGCTTCACCAGGGTTCCGACCTGGACGCTGAGCGCCGCGACCGGCGCGGTGGCGGCGAGGACCTGCGGCACGGCGTAGACGGTGAGGCCGGCAAGCACGCCGTACTGCATCGGCGACAGACCGAGCAGCGGCACCAGCAGCGGCAGGCCGAGCACCACCAGTACACCCAGCACCGCGGTGAAGGCGATGGAGGCGGCGACGTCCTCGCCGTCGGCGCCGATCACCGGTGCCGTGGCCGCGATCGCCGAGTTGCCGCAGATCGAGTTCCCACAGGCCACGAGGATCGCCATGCGCGGATGCAGCCCGAGCGCTCGGCCGATGCCGTAACTCGACAGGATCGCCACGACGACGACGCCCGCGATGCCGAAGAGCAGGCCCGGTCCGGCGGCGAGGATCGTCGCGATGCTGAGCGACGCGCCGAGTAGTACGACCGCGATCTCCAGCACGGTCTTGGCCCCGAAGGCGATGCCGGGAAAGAAACGCTGCGACGGGGTCCAGGCGGTGCGGATCGCGCTCCCGAGCAGGATCGCGAGCACCAAGGCTTCGAGCCAGGCACGACCGAACAGGTGCGCCTCGGCGGCTTCGAAGCCGACCGCTGCGGCGGTGACCGCCACGCAGAGGCCCAGTCCCGGAAGGATGGCTCTCGTTCCGGCCAAGGCACGCGTCGAACGAGAGTGGGAGAAAAGTCTGGGCGCGGACATGGATGGCTCCAATGTGATGCCGGAGGATCCCAGGTCCCGTTCATTCACTCCAACGGAATGATTAGATGCTTTTCATCACTGAAATCGATGAAATGAGGACCCCCTCAGAGTTTGCGGAGACGCATTGTGGGGGGCCGACAGGCGGATTCACCCGTCGATCCAGCGGGCCGTGATCGTCGTGTCCGCAGCAAGATCATAGATCTTGACGGAGCCCGTCGCGAGTTCGAGGTGCTCGACCTCCGCGGGGCTCAGGTCTTCAAGCGCCATAACAAGCGCCCGCAGGCAATTGCCGTGGGCGACGACGAGCACGTCCCCGCACATGACCGCCGGCAGGATGGTTCGGAGGTAGCATGGCACGATGCGGGCGACGGTATCGCGAAGGCTCTCACCGTTCGGCGGCGCCTCGGCGTAGGAGCGGCGCCAGGTCTCGATCCGCTCCGCCCCCCAGCGCGCATCGGCGGTGATCTTGTCGAGCCCGCTGAGGTCGCCGTAGTCTCGCTCGTCGAGCGCGGCGAAGCGTTGGGGGACCAATCCGGGTTGCCCGAGCGCATCGAGAATAAGCCGGCCGCTCACGACGGCCCGCGTCAGCGTCGAGGTGAAGGCTGCGGAAAAGCGCCAGCTGCGCTCGGCCAAACGCCTCCCGGCTGCCTCGGCTTCCATCCGGCCCTGCTCGGTCAAGGGCGAGTCCAGCAATCCCGTGAACAGGCCGGATCGGTTGGCTACGCTCTGGCCATGCCGGACCAGCACGAGACGTCGCGCAACCGGGGCTTTGTAATCGTGAATCACGCTGTCTCCCGAGGCAGAGCACTTTCGTGCCGGTCGCATCGCCTCTGATGATGTCGGCATCCGACTTCAACGAACTTCGAACATACGGTGGGTTGGACCGTCCATCCGAAGTCGGCGGGTCATCCTAGGTCCGCTTAAGAACGTCTTGCGACTGAAAGCAGCCAAGCTGCTTCCCACCCAACCCGGTCGTAGAGCGGACGCGCGGCCAGCTCCTGTTCCACCTCATCAGCAAGCTCTACGAGACCACCTCGATCGTGGTCACCACCAACCTCGCCTTCGGGGAATGGACCGGGTCGTCGATGTTTGCGAGGAGTTGGTGAGGTTCACGCTCCTGACCCGGGAGCGGGCCGAACATCTCGTCGACCGGTACTCCGAGCGCAAGGAGCGCGAGCCCGAGCGCCTGAAGGCCGTGGCCGCCGACATCGGGTTCGTGAAGCGACCATCGTGCCCCGACCGGAGCGGGCACCGACGCATCGTCAGCATGACGAGGCGATGGCAGGGGACGCCGCCATCCTCGCCATAATCTCCCCCAGCGTCACGGGACGCCATTCCCAGCAGTCGACGCCGACGTCAAGGCTCGTCCGGTTGGCCGGAATGCCACCGTGGGAGTGCCCGTAGACGTGGAGATCGCCGTGCCAGGCATTAGGCCACGTCACGTGCGCATAGTGGCTGGCCCAAAGGGCGACGCGTTCGGGCATTCCCGGGTCCTGGACGTAGATCCTTTGGACGTCGACGATGGGGCTGGCCCATTCGAGACGCTCGCCGAGCCCGATGTCGTGGTTGCCCCGGATTAGGTGGATGCGGCCGTGCAGGCGCGCCTGTATGGAGGCGGCGTAACCCAGGCCGCACTTGTAGGCGAAGTCGCCAAGGTGCCAGACGATGTCGTCCGGTCGGACCGCCTTGTTCCAGGCGGCGACCAGGGCTTCGTCATGGGCCTCGATGGTCTCGAAGGGGCGCGGCCGAGGCATGCGTGGACTGAGCATGCTCTTGTGCCCGAAATGGGTGTCGGCGCAGAAAAGTGTCCTTGGCAATATAGCCTCCGAAATGACGGAGGCCTTCTCGCTTCGCGCGGCGCTCCGGGGTCAGGGTCGTGGGCGAAAGTCCCTGGCTTTCATCGGTCGAGCGCTCCTGATGTGACGTGTCGATCGCATCGCCCTCGTCTCTCCCGCAAGTGGAGGACGAACCGGATCCACTACGAAAGGCCGTCCGTTGCCGCCTTCGGCGCGAGAACTCCTCTCGTCCAGGCGGCTCCCATCACTGGCGGACTTCGGACGCGGCGGCCTGCACGTGGTGCGGCCGGTCATGGTTAAGGAATCCTTGATTCCGGAAGTGGGCAAGGGGAAGCGCATCCCGCGTCCCGCTTCCCTCGGAGTCGAGATCGTCCGTGCCAACGAGCACGGCCAACCACTCTCGTCGACCGGCCGACAGTCAGACAGCGTCCTGGATCGCGTCGACGACCTGGTCCGCACTGTAGGGCTTGGGCAAGAACAGACCGTGGTCTGGGATTTCCCCGTCGGAGAAGCGCTGGCGCCCTGACGTCACGACGAGGCGGATGTCTGGCCAGGCGTCGTGGACGCGTCCGGCCAGGGTCACCCCGCACATGGAGCCCGGCATGTCGACGTCGGTGAATAGCGCACCGATATCCGACCGCTCGTGGAGGATGAACCACGCCTCGTCGGCATGGCGCGCCTCGACGATGGCAAAGCCCGCATCCTCCAACATCTCGACGGCGCAAAGGCGCACGAGGTCGTCGTCCTCGACGACGAGGACGGCCGAGGCTTCCATGGAGCGCTTCGTCATCATGGGAACGCAACAAATGTTAAGTCGATAGGTTGCCGGCTTCGACCGCTTCGCCTGAAAGGTCCTGGCCGATGTGATCAGCGTTGGTGCAGGAAAACGACCTTTGTCATGGTCCGCGGTACCGTAGGGATGAACCCTGCCGATCCCCGCTCGTGATTTACGCATCGGATCGAGGTTTTGGTCCACGCGATGGTGAGCAGACAACGCCAAATCAAACTTATGTTATGAGGCAACCTCTGCGGCGAAGCGGCCTTTGATGTCGATGACCCTGCCTGGCCTTTCCGCTGCCCCCTTCGCCCTTGTGGTCGACGACGATGCCCTCATCCTGATGGAAGCAGCCGACATCCTGAAGGATGCGGGCTTCGTGGTACTTGAGGCGATGAACGTGGCGCAGGCAATCAAGGTGCTCGACGAGCACCATGGCAAGGTGCATCTGCTGTTCACCGACGTGCAGATGCCCGGTCAGGGCGACGGTTTCGAACTGGCTCGCCGGACCGCCGAGTTGTGGCCGCACATCGCCATCGTCGTTGCGTCCGGCGATATACGGCCCGCACACGGTGACCTGCCGGATGGGGCAACGTTCATCCCAAAGCCCTTCAGTCCCTCGGTGGTCAGGCACCACATTCGCAAGACGATGCCCTCGGAGAAACACCCCGAGGCACTTAAGAAGTAGCAGTGGTCTTGGGCCAGCGCCGAGAACCACCACCTGCGGGGGGCAGCACTCTGGTTGCAACGCTACCGGACGATCCGGCCATCGTCGCCCGAAGTCGTTCTTAAACCTTGAAATACCATTGTACGGCGAGGCGTTTAACGGCAGACCGCATCTGTCTCGGCGTCCGGCCGAGAGCGCATCGGGAGTCGGTTGGAGGGCTATGGCGGGAGGAAGCAAACACCTCGATGGACCCCGCCGGGACGAACTGGCGAGCTACGACATCCTCGACACGCCCGCCGAGTCCGAGTTCGACGACATCGTGAAGGTCGCGTCGGATGTCTGCGGCATGCCGGTGTCGTTGATCTCACTCCTCGACGGCGACCGCCAATGGTTCAAGGCTGAGACCGGCTTCGGGCGGAGCGAAACGCCCTTGTCCCAGTCGATCTGCGCCTACGCCGTTCAGCAAGACGACGTCTTCGAGATCGAGGATCTGACCCAAGACGCACGTACCTCGGCCAATCCGCTGGTGACCGGCGGCCCCGGGGTACGCTTCTACGCGGGCGCCCCGCTGAGGACGCCCAATGGCGTCGCCCTAGGCGCGCTCTGCGTCCTCGACACCAAGCCGAACAAGCTCACGCCGGCGCAGGCGTTCGTGCTGCGGACGCTGGCGAACCAAGTCGTCACGACCCTGGAGCTACGCCGGTCGCTCCGGCTCCGTAAGGAGAGCGACCGCCGCAATAAGGCCATCCTGGAGAGCGCGGTCGACTACGCCATCGTCTCCCTGGACTTGGAGGGCATGGTGACCAGTTGGTCGCCCGGCGCGGAACGCATCCTTGGTTGGAACGAGGACGAGATGCGCGGGAAGCCGGCGCACGTGTTCTTCACCGAAGAGGATGTCGCCACCGGCATTCCCGAACAGGAGATGGCCTCGGCCCTGCTGCACGGTCGCGGGACCGACGAGCGTTGGCACCTCAGGAAGGACGGCAGCCTGTTCTGGGCCAACGGCGAGATGATGCCGCTTCGAGACGAGGACGGTCGGCACGAGGGCTTCCTCAAGATCCTTCGCGACAGGACGACCCAACGGGACGCCGCCGCCAAGGAACAGGCGGACGCCGCATTCATGCGTGGCGTGCTGTCCTCGTCGGCCGACTGCATCAAGGTGCTCGATCCCGGCGCCAGGCTGACCTTCATGAACGAGGGCGGCCTCGCGGTCATGGAGGCCGACGACTTCAACCAGGTCAGGGGCTGCGATTGGACCGGGTTCTGGCACGGGCAGGCTAGGATCGATGCCCAGGCGGCGTTCTGGGCGGCGCTTTCCGGCGGCACCGGCCATTTCCAGGCGCCCGCCGACACCCTCAAGGGCACGCCGAAGTGGTGGGACGTGCAGGTTACACCGATCCGAGGCGCGGACGGTCAGCCCGAGCGGCTGCTGGTGGTCTCCCGCGACATCACCCGGCAACGGGCTTCCGAACAGCTGATCCTCGACAGCGAAAAGCGCTGGCGCGGCCTCTTCGAGGGCATGCACGAAGGGTTCTTCAGCGGTGAGATCATCCGCGACCATCAGGGCCGACCGTTCGATTACCGCTTCGTGGAGATCAACCCGGCCTTCGCCGCACAGTCCGGTCTACCCGTTGAGACCGTGGGCCGTACGGTTCGCGAGGTCATCCCAGGCATTCCCGACTGGGTGATCGAGACCTACGCACGTGTGGTGGACACCGGTCTGTCCGAGATCTTCGACATCACGGTTCCCGAGCTTGGACGCGTGTTCGAAGTCCGGGCCTACCGCGAGACGGAACGACGTTTCGCCGCGATGTTCATCGACGTCTCCGAGCGCAAACGAACCGACGCCAGGCGCGCGGCCCTCGCCGAGTTGGGGGACCGGCTGCGCAACACGAACGATCCGGCCGAGATCGCACGCATGGCGTCCGAGATCCTCGGTCGGACGCTGGGCCTGTCCCACGCCGGATACGGGGCGGTCGACCATGACGCGGAGACCATCCTCGTCGACCAGGGATGGTCGGCACCGGGTCTGCCGGGCATCGGCGGCGTGCATGGCTTCCGGGACTACGGCTCGTACATCGAGAGCCTGAAGAACGGCCATGTCGTCGTCATCGACGATGTCGGCGGCGACCCCCGGACCGCCTCGGACGCCGGCGCCCTCGCGGCCATCCACGTGCGTTCCCTGCTCAACCTGCCGCTCATGGAACATGGGCGGTTCGTGGCCCTGCTCTATGCCCTCAAGGATGTTCCGTACGCCTGGACGCCGGAGGAGATCAGCTTCGCCAACAATATCGCCGACCGGACCCGTGCGGCCCTGGCGCGGATCGAGGCGGAGGAACGGCAGCGGACGCTGAACCTGGAACTCAGCCATCGCATGAAGAACATGCTGGCGATGGTCCAATCGATCGCGACGCAGACCATGCGCACGGCGACCGACGTGGACGCGGCCAGGGAGGTCCTCGCCGGTCGGCTGATCGCCCTAAGCAAGTCCCACGATCTCCTGCTCGGGGGAGCGGTCGGGTCTGCCCCTATCGAGACCCTGATCGAGAGCGCCTTGCAGACGCACAGGGACAATCCGGGACGGTTCATCCTTGCAGGGCCTACCTTCACCGTCGGGTCGAAGGCCGCGATGTCGCTGTCCCTGATACTGCACGAACTCGCGACCAACGCGGCCAAGTACGGCGCCCTCTCGACGGCGAAAGGCAAGGTCGCGGTCGAGTGGACGCTGCGCGAGAACGGCGGCGAGCCGCACTGCGCCCTCCGATGGTCGGAGCAAGATGGTCCCGTCGTCACGGCGCCGACACGGACCGGCTTCGGCTCGCGGCTGATCGGGCGTGGACTTGCCGGCAACTTCGGCGGCGAGGTGGATCTCTCCTATCCGGCGACGGGCGTCGTGTGCACCATCGACGCTCCCCTCAGGGGCCTGCAGGCCGAGGATACGCCTGCCGCTGGCCACTAGCCGCCAGGATCATGCGCCGGGATCGCCCCCGTACCGGCCCTCGTTCCTCCGCGGTCCGCCACTCGATCATAGCGGGGATGCGCGTGGGTCGCGTCGGCGCTGGGAGCCGGCAATGCCTGCTTCGTGACCGGTGGATGCGGCCCGGCACGGCAACGAACCTAGGCGGTTCACGTTGTCGACCACCCTGGATTGGAATGCCGCGCGCCGATGTCGGAGACTGAAGGCCCCGCGTTCCTGATCCCCCTTGAAGATGCAAAGACGCCACCGGTACCCCGGGAGGAACTCGCCCGGCGCTACCTCGGTCGGTTGATCGCCCTGTTCCACCGCGAGAAGTCCGAGCCCTTCATCGCCGACGACAAGCTGCACCGTGCGACGCTGAAGCGTCTCGACGAGGTCGTAGCTCCCCCCGCTTGCGGGCCGGTCCTCGCCGAGATCGGGGCCACCGTCGGCAGGTGGCTGGATCGCCAGCCCGGCGGGTCGCACATCCTGACCGTGGTGCTGCCGTCCTGCGAGGAGAACGCGGTCATCGAGACCTGGGCATCGGAGGCGGGGCATCAGGTCCTTGCGCCGCCTTCGCGGCAATCGCTCGCCGCCGCCGAGAAACCCATCCTGCCGGACATGGCCGGTTCGGGCATCCTGGTTGTCCCCAGGCTGGAGGACTGGTTCCTGCGGCATCGGGATGGCCTTCGCGCCGTGCGCGCGCTCCTTGCGGCCATCGACGGACTCGACCGACCGGTTGTCGTCGGCTGCAACGCCTGGGCCTGGGCATACCTCGCCAAGGCGACCGGCGCCGACGCCCTCCTGCCCGACGCCGTGACGATCAAGCCGTTCGACGCCGTCCGGCTGCATAGCTGGTTCGTTCAGCTCTCGACCTCCGAGGCCACCGGGGCGATGCGGTTCCGCCTGCCGGCCGATGGCAAGGACGTGCTCGCCGTCGACGAGGCGGGCGCGCCGCGAAACGACTACCTGCGCAAGCTGGCCGGGCGAAGCCTCGGCATACCCTGGGTCGCCTGGCACCTCTGGCGGCGTAGCCTTCGGACGGGCGACAACGCCGACATCGCCGACGACGCGAGGGCCGCGATCTCGGACGGCGAGGCCAGCGAGCAGACACTGTGGGTGGCCGCCCTCGACGAGTACCTGTTGCCGGGTTCGGACGACGGGGCCGCCCTCCATGCCCTGCACGCTTTGCTGATCCACGGACCGCTGACCCGTGAGGAAATGCTCCTCGTCCTGCCGGGCGTCGGGGAACCGAACGTCCTCCCCGTCCTGCTCAGGGCCGGGTTCCTGGAGCGCAAGGGCGACCGGTTCGGCTGCCGGGCGGCGGCCTACCCGGCGATCCGGGATGGCCTCGAAGCGGCGGGCTTTCCCGCGGGACGGGTTTGAACGCCATGGCCACCGCACAGGACGTACAGGACGGGGGCGTGCAGCTCGTCCACAGCCTCCAGGACATCCGGTTCTGGGAGATCGGGCTCATCGTCGTCGGCACCTGGGCGGCGATCTGGCTGGTGCGCAGCACCTTTCCCTACCTCGCCGAACGCGGCCCGAGCCGCCTGAGGCTCTACCTCCTGGCGGCCGTGCCCATCGCGCGATTGCTCCTGATGGTGCTCGCCATCGTCTGGATCGTGCCCATCGTCTTCAACATCACCCTGCAGAACTTCCTGGTCATCGCCGGCGCGGCCAGCGTCGCCATCGGCTTCGCCTTCAAGGATTACGTCAGCAGCCTAATCGCCGGGGTGGTGGCCCTGGTCGAGCGGCCGTATCGCCCAGGGGACTGGGTCAAGGTCGGCTCCGACTATGGCGAGGTGCGAAACGTCGGACTGCGCGCGATCCTGCTCCAGACGCCCGACGACAACGCAGTGACCGTCCCGCACTCGACGATCTGGACCGACCGGATCACCAACGCGAACGACGGCGCCGAGACCCTGCAGTGCGTCGCCGACTTCTACCTGCTGCCCCGGCACGACGGCGCCCTCGTTCGCGCGCTGCTGAAGGACGTGGCGCTGACCAGCCCGTTCCTGAACTACGGCAAATCGGTCCGGGTGGTGCTGCATGAGGAGCCCTGGGGCACGCACTACAAGCTGCGCGCCTACCCGTTCGACATGCGTGACCAGTTCGCCTTCGTCAGCGACCTGACCGTACGCGGCAAGCTCGCCATCGCCGACGCCGGCGCCATGGAGGCGGTCGCGCTGACGCCGTCTCCCACAATCTGACCGAGCGGCGTCGAGCGCGGCTTCGGGGCTGACCATTCCGACCCGGACGCATTCCCGTCCAGGTCCACACGAAGGATCAATGCGTGCATTTTCTCGGGATCGATTGGGTCGGCGTGAATGCCGAGAACGGGCGAAAGCTCCTGCTTTCCCTGATCTTCATCGCGGTGATCGTCGGGGGCGGGATCGGCCTTCGGGCGCTGGTCGGGCTAGTCCTGAACCGGACCGACCATTCCACGCTCCAGACCAAGTTCTGGACGCGCCAGGGCATCAGCCTCCTCGCGGCGGTGTTGCTGGTCCTCGGCCTGCTCTCGATCTGGTTCAACGACCCCGCCCGCCTCGCCACCGCCTTCGGCCTGATGTCCGCCGGACTCGCTTTCGCGCTTCAGCAGGTCGTCACCTCGGTGGCCGGCTACTTCGTGATCCTGCGCGGCTCCACCTTCACGGTGGGTGACCGCATCACCATGGGCGGCGTGCGCGGAGACGTGCTCCGCCTCGGTTTCATCCAGACCACGATCATGGAGATGGGCCAGCCGCCGGCGGTGCAGGGCAGCAGCCCGGCCATGTGGGTGCGCAGCCGCCAGTTCACCGGCCGCATCGTCACGGTGAGCAACGCGCAGATCTTCTCCGAGCCGGTGTTCAACTACACGCGCGACTTCCCGTTCATCTGGGAGGAGATGTCCATTCCCATCACCTACGAGGCCGACCGGGCGAGGGTCGAGGCGATCATGCTCGCTGCGGCAAGGCGGCATGCCCTGGACACGAACGCCATGACCGCCGAGGCCAAGACGAACCTGCAGGAACGCTTCGGGGTCGAGCCCATCGACCTGGAGCCGCGCGTCTTTTTCCGGATCACCGACAACTGGCTGGAGCTGACCGTCCGCTTCATCCTCGGCACCCACCAGATCCGAGGCGCCAAGGACGCCATGAGCCGCGAGATGCTGGTGGGCCTCGACGCCGCGGGCATCGGCATCGCCTCGGCCACCTACGACATCGTCGGGCTGCCCCCCGTCGAGCTCGCCGGCCGGCGACGCGCCGGACGGACCGCCGCCACCCCGGAGGTTGCGGAATGACGAACCCAAGGGCGCATGCGTCGCCGAGGCCCTCCCCGGGCGATCCGGTCCCGGTCTGGGCCCCCGACACTCGGCGTTTCCGTCACATGGCTGGAGGGGCGCTCGCGTTATCGAACCTGCCGCAGCCAGGACGGACTTTGTCCGCCGCCTGGGGCACCGGGCCGGCCGAGACAGGCGCGGTCATCGTGTGATGGGATCCTCCGGTGGATCCCTTGATGCGGATCACCGACGCGGGTGGACAAGGGCGCCGAGGACGCGAAAAGACGTGCCCTACACGTTCGACCGCGAGCGGACGCCGGTGAGCCACCAAACAAGGGAAACGCCATGACAGACGCCGTGGCGCCGACGCCGACCGCTCCGGACGCGTCCGACTTCCGCAACCTCGCCGACACCCTGCCCCAGATGGCTTGGATCGCGGACGCGAACGGCGACATCTTCTGGTACAATCAGCGTTGGTACGATTACACGGGCACGACCATCGATTCCATGAAGGGCTGGGGCTGGAAGGCCGTCCACCATCCCGACCATGTCGAACGGGTCGTCGAGCGGATCTCACACGCCTTCAAGGTCGGCGAGCCCTGGAAAGACACCTTTCCCCTGCGTAGCGCCACCGGCGAGTACCGCTGGTTCCTCTCGCTCGCCAACCCCTTTCGCGATGCGGAGGGGCGCGTCATCCGCTGGTACGGGACCAACACGGACATCACCGACCGCAAGCGCATGGAGGGACGGCTCGCCCGTCATGCGGTCGACCTGCGACGAACCAACGAGGAACTGGAGCAGTTCGCCTACGTCGCCTCGCACGACCTCAAGGCGCCGCTCCGCGGCATCGAGAACCTCGTCGGCTGGATTGAGGAGGATCTCGAAGGCGCGCTGACCGGCGACGTCCAGACCAACATGGATCTCCTGAAGAGCCGGGTCCGGCGCCTGGAGAGCCTGCTCGACGACCTGCTGGCCTATTCGCGGGCCGGCCGCGCGGACGTCGCCTTCGCGCCGGTCGACACCAAGGCCCTCGTCGAGGAACTCGCCGTGCTGGTGAGCCCACCCGACGGGTTCGAGATCGTCGCCGCCGACGACCTACCGACGCTGAACGCGGCGAAGGCGCCGCTGACCCAGGCGATCCAGAACCTGGTCGGCAACGCGATCAAGCACCACGACCATCCGGGCGACGGTCGCGTCCGCGTCGATGCGCACCCGATGGGCGATATGGTAGAGTTCGTGGTCACGGACGACGGTGCCGGCATCCCGGAGCAGTTCCGCGAGCGCGTATTCGGCATGTTCCAGACCCTGAGGCCCCGCGACGAGGTCGAGGGCAGCGGCATGGGTCTCGCCATCGTCAGGAAACTCGTCGAGCGCCAGGGTGGCAAGGTCTGGCTGACCGAAGGTCGGGAAGGGCGCGGCCTCTCGGTGCATTTCACGTGGCCGCGGGACGGCACGAAGGGGGGGACTGATGGGTTCGACGGTTAACCTGCTGCTGGTCGACGACGACGAGGTCGACGTTCAAGGGCTGAAGCGTGCCTTCAAGAAGAGCAAGATCGGCAACCCGATCACCGTCGCCCGCGACGGCATCGAGGCGCTGGAGTTCCTGCGCGGCCAGAACGGCAAGGAGAAGCTGCCGAAGCCCCACCTCATCCTCCTCGACCTCAACATGCCGCGCATGAACGGCATCGAGTTCCTAGAGGAGATCCGGGCCGACGAAGACCTGCGCACCGCGGTGGTGTTCATGATCACCACCTCGAAGGCCGACGAGGACCGCATGCGGGCCTACGGGCACAACGTGGCCGGCTACATCGTCAAGCGCGATCCGGCCAACACCTTCATGGAGGCGGTCTCCATGCTGGAGCACTTCTGGAAGGTGGTCGAGTTTCCGCAATAGGGCTCGGCACCATCGTGGAAGCCCCCACCCGCATCCTGCTGATCGACGACGACGCCGTCGACCGGAGCTCCGTGCGCCGCGCCCTGAAGAAGTCGGGGCTGAAGCACGACCTGACCGAGGCGCCCGACGGCACGACCGGCTTGCGCCTGGCGCGGGAGGATGCGTTCGACTGCATCCTCCTCGACTACCGCCTACCGGACGTCGACACCTTCGACCTGCTGGCCTCCCTCCTCGCCCTCCCGGGCGAGGGTCACGCCGTGCTGATGCTGACGGGCGAGGCGGACGAGGACCTCGCGTTCCGGTTGATGCGGGCCGGCGCCCTCGACTACCTCGCCAAGGCGGAGGCGACCCCGTCGAGCCTCGCCCGGGCGATCCGCTACGCAGAAGCCCGCCGCGGCTTCCAGGCGAAGCTCGACGAAGCTAGGCGCGAGGCCGAGGCGAAGTCGCTGGAGCTCGACACCCTCAACCGGCAGAAGACCCTGCTGTTCTCGATCATCGCTCACGACCTGCGCAATCCGTTCCAGTCGCTGCTCGGACTGTCGGAGGTCCTGGGGAAGGCGGTGGCGACGCGGGACCACGCCTCCATCGAGCGCCGGGCCAAGGGCATCAACGACGCCGCGACGCAGGCCTACGCGCTGCTGGAGAGCCTATTCTCCTGGGCGAGCCTGCAGATGGACACGATGGCGGTGACGATTACCGACGTCGCCGTCGGCACGGTGGGGGCGGAAGTGATGCAGGGCGCCGCCGAGGCGGCTGCCGACAAGGGTCTGACCCTGGCCATCGACTGCCAGGGGGCCATCGTGCGCGCGCAGCGCGACATGCTGGCCACGGTGCTGCGCAACCTCGTCAGCAACGCGGTCAAGTTCACGCTGCCGGGAGGGACGATCACGGTTGCCGGCCGGCGGACCGGGAGCGGCGTCGAGATCACGGTCTCCGATACTGGCGTCGGCATGCCTGCTGGTAAGGTGGCCGACCTATTCCGGCTCGACCGACGCAGCACGACGAACGGCACGGCGGGCGAGCGCGGGAGCGGGCTGGGCCTCCTGCTCTGCCGCGACCTCGTGGAGCGGCAAGGCGGTGAACTGACCGTTACGAGTTCCCCGGACCAGGGCACCACCTTCCGCTTCACTCTTCCGGAAGCGGCCGGCGCCCCATGTCCCTGACTACCCGTATCCTGATCCTTGTCATGCTCGCCCTGGCCCCCGCGCTCGCCATCCAGGGCTACAACGAGCACGCCCTACGCTCGTCGCGCGACGAGATCGTGCGTGCCGATACGATGGCAACGGCCCGCACCGTCGCGGAGGACCTTTCGCAGGTCGCGGAGATGGCGCGGCAAGCTCTGAACTTCATCGCGCAGGACCCAGCGGTCCGAACGCTGGAGCCCTCGGGGTGCACCGAGTACCTGCGTCGGGCGGTACGCGACAACCCGCAGTTCGCGGTGCTGGCCCTGACCCGGCCGGACGGGACCGTCGTGTGCAACAGCCTCGGGTCCGCGCCCGGCTCCTACGCTGTGCCCGAGCGGGTGTATCAGCGCCGCGCCGTCGCCGAGGGTGCGTTCGTGATGGGCACCTACGCCCGCGGCAATGCCTCGCGCAGGAATTCACTGCATTTCGCTCAAGCCCTGCCAGACGCAGCCGGCCGGACGGTGGGAGTGCTCGCCGTCGCCGTCGACCTCGGCTGGCTCGACGGCTACCTCAGGCGCAACCTGAGACTGCCCAGTACCTCCGTGACGGTGGCGGACCAGGACGGGATCATCCTGGTCCGCTATCCGGATGGGGATGAATGGGTCGGGAAGCCGGTGCCGCCGGATCGGCAGCGCATCGTGATGAGCCGTGGCGAGGGTGTCCGCGTCGACTTGGGCATCGACGGGCGCGAACGCATCCTCGCCAACGCCAAGCCCGGTGGGGCGGCTTCGTCCGCATGGGTCACGGTCGGCCGGGACCGCGATGTCGCCTTCGCGGACGTGGACGCCGCCACCCGCAGGGGCGTGGTGCTGATCGCGCTGGGTGCGATTTTGGCCGTGGCCGCCGCGTTCCTGGCGGGACGCGCCTTCATTCGCCGCCCCTTCGACCGCCTGCTCCGGACGGCATCGAAATGGCAGGCCGGAGATCTTGCGGCCCGGACAGGGTTGGACGGCGCCGACGAGTTCGGTCGGCTCGGCAGCAAGCTCGACGCGATGGCCGGAAGCCTCCAGCGCAACGAGGCCGACCTTCGCGACGAGGTCCGCAACGGTCGCGCGATGCAGGAACGGCAGGTGACGATGCTGCATGAGCTCAACCATCGCGTGAAGAACACCCTCGCCACGGTCCAGGCCCTGGCACGGCAATCGACGCGCGGCGGCGATGCACCCGGGGAGAGGCTGGAGGCACGCATCCTCGCCCTGTCGAAGACCCATGACCTCCTGACGCGGGACGACTGGTCGGGCGCTCCCCTTCGGGCGGTGCTGGAGAACGAGCTGGGCCCCTATCGCGGCGGCGACGCGACCTTCGTCGTGGACGGTCCCGACGTGGACCTTCCGCCGCGCCATGTGCTGTCCCTCGGGATGACGCTCCACGAGCTGGCCACCAACGCCGCCAAGCACGGCGCGCTGTCCGTTCCCGGAGGCGAGGTTCGGATCGCATGGTCGGTCATAGCCGACGCTGGCAAAGGCCGTCGGCTCCTCCTGGAGTGGCGGGAGACCGGCGGCCCGCCGACCGTTCCGCCGACGCGTCGGGGCTTCGGCACGCGGCTGATCGCAGTCAGCGTCGAGCGCGAACTCGATGGGGAGATCGACCTCGATTTCGCCGAGACGGGCCTCCGCGTTGCCTTGGATGTCCCGTTGACTGCGCTTGGGGCCGCTCACTTGAGCCCACTTGCCACCACGCATTGAGGGACGAGCAGTCAGCGACATCGAAAGGATTGGACTTCGGCCGGAGGCGAAAGATGCCCCTCGGACGCCATGCCCCGGCATACGTCGAGATCACCTTGGCTCATGCCGCGGATCGCCCAAACGACTCTCGATCTGTCACCCAGGCAGGGACGACAGCTAAGATTTGTTTGGTGTGAACGCCTCTTGTCGAACGCGGCGCCCCTCAGCGACACGCATCGTCAGACCCTGCGCATCGAAGTATTCCAGGATCGGCATCGTGATGTTCCGCCCGATCCCGGTTGCTTCGCGAAACTGCCCAACGGTGAGTAGCGCTTCAGGATGTGCGCCGGCCACCGCCCGGGCGTGATCCACCAATTCGAGCAGGACGCTGGGCAGGATGTAATAGTGCTTCGAGATACGCTGCAGCCAGCCGATGCGGCCGAGCCGATCCAGAAAGCCACGCAAGATGTCCGGCTCACTGCCCACGCGCTGCGCGAGTTCGGCCAAGCGCGGCTGATCGAGCCCGGCCTCCTTTAAAATCGCGCGTATCTCCTCGTGAAGTACCGCATCCTCGGGACTGAGGCGGACGACGTGCCCCGGGCGATGATGGTAGCTGCCGCGACGCGCGACCGTACCGTCGCGGACCAGCGCGTCGAGAATGACCGGCAAAACCCTGCGGTCTTGAAGGAGAATGCCTGCCGCGACTTCCTCCGGGGACAGCCCCGGATTGTCGGGCTCGGTCCGATGCGTGTCGTCGAGCACCGCGAGGACGGCACCGCGGATGCCGTTCATGCGCGCGCCTGAGAAACCGAGCGGACCGCGGGGCGTCTCCACCACCATGACGCCGAGGGTGTCTGCAAGGGCAGACATGGCCGCCGCCGGAACGTTGCGTGACCGCGCGAAGTGAACGAGATCCACCTCTACCGGGCTGGCTTCGAGCAGGCCGTCGAGCGCGTGCCCATCGTCGGCTTGGTCGAGGGCCTGAACGATCGCCTGCCGCTCTTCCGACCAAGCTCCGCGTCGCGGACTGTCGATGTCGACGATTGTGCCTCCGCCCAGGGTGCGCGAGGCGGAGATGTCGCGGAGGATGAAGCGGTCGCCGTAAAGCGCCCCAAGTCCCGCATCGAGGGCGATCAGAGCTCTGGCCGACCCGCCAGGCTCGATGACGACGCCCTCCGCGAGGAGTACCCGCCCGGTGACCAAGCCAGCGCCGTGGTGCACCTGGACGGGCGTGCGATGGCGGAGAGCCCGTTTTTCACCGGGCAGCAGGCGCAGCGTCACGTCGAGACGCAGGGTCGGCCCAAGCAGCGCCGGTGCGAGGATCCAGTCCCCGCGATGGATGTCCCCCTTCGACAGGCGGGGGCCAACGATATTCAGGGCGCAGCGCTGCCCGGCGCCGGCCTCATCGGTCACGAGGTCCTCGGCACGGATGCCCCGCACCCGCACCTCCTGTCCGCCCGGGGAGGCCAGCAGGCGGTCGCCAACGCGCACGGTGCCGGCATGTACGGCCCCGGTGACCACGATGCCGGCCCCCGAGATCGTAAAGGAGCGGTCGACCGCCAGACGGAAGCCCCTTGCCGTCGGTCGGACCACGGCGGGCGTGGCCGCAGCGGAGTCCAGCAGGCCCGCGAGCTCGGGGATGCCGGCACCGGACAACGACGAACAGGCGACGATGGGTGCATTGGCGAGGCCGGTCCCGGTCAACGCCGTGCGGATCTCGGCGCGAACCGTCGCGAGACGCGTCGGGTCCACCTTGTCGCTCTTGGTGACCGCCACGATCCCATGTCCGAGGCCGAGCAGGTCAAGGATGGCGATGTGCTCACGGGTCTGGGGCATGACGCCGTCGTCGGCCGCCACGACGAGGAGGGCGAACGCGACGCCGGTCGCCCCTGCCACCATCGTGCGCACCAGGCGCTCATGGCCGGGCACGTCCACGAAGCCGAGAGTGCAATCACCCCGACGCGCGTAGGCGAACCCGAGATCCAAGGTGATGCCGCGGGCCTTCTCTTCCGGCAGCCGGTCGGCGTCGACGCCGGTGAGCGCCTTCACCAGCGTCGTCTTGCCGTGGTCGATATGACCCGCCGTCACGACGATCATGGCTTGGCGACTTCGTGCTGGAGCCCGGGGTGGCCGGCGCGGAACGGTCCGCGCCGGCCGGAAGCGACCTCAACCCTTGATGCGGGTTTCGGCCAGTTCGGACATGCAGGTGTCGTAGGCGACGAAGTCCACGCGGTTCGAGACCGCGAAGAGTGTGAAGGGCGAGAACAGGAACAAGGCCTTCGCCTCGTCCTGAATGTACCGCTCCACCTCGCGCACCACGCCCTCCTGCTGCGGCTCCTTCGCCGTGTGCAGCAGTTTCTCGTAGAGGGCGTCGAACCTCGGATCCTCCGGACCCTGTCTCAGGGTCGCGTCCTTTCCGAAGAACTCGCGGTGCACGCAGGCCACCGGGTATTGCGGCGTCCAGTCGAAGTACCACTCGATCTTGACGTCGAAGTCGGCCGGCGGCTCGTCCTTGGCGCTGACGAACCGGGCAGACAGCCCGACTCTTGCGAGGCAGGCGCCGACGGCATCGACGACGCCCTTCCAGGCCGGAGAGGCGACGAACACGATCTCGCGCCCCGACAAGCCCGCAGCGTCGAGGGCGGCGCGTGCCGCCACCGGATCGTGCGGGATCGGCTTCATAACCGGATCCGCGCCGTAGCGGCCGGGCTGGATGAAGGCCGGGATCACCGTGCCGTAGCCGTGCGCACCCTCGTCGAGCACGAACTGGCGGTCGATGGCCAGGTTCAGTGCCCGGCGGGCTTCCGGGTTTCGCCAGGGCGAGTCGGGCCGGTTCTCGTTGAAGACGCCCGTGAGGATCGCCTTGGCCTTCTTTGTCTGGACCTTGCCATGCTCGCTTGCCGGGAAGGCCTTGGCCTCATCCGGTGTCAGGTCGAACACGACGTCGACCTGGCCGTCGCCGACAGCGACCGACTTGATGCCCTCGTCCTTGCCGATGACGTTGTCGTAGACGATCCGGACCGTCGGCCTGCGAGCCGAGTTCCAGTACGTCGGGTTGGGCTCCATGACCACGCGGTCGGAGCGGCTATCGATGAGCGAGACGCCCTCGGTGAGCACAAACGGGCCAGTCCCCCACGGACCAGGCGCGTCGATCACTCACCAATGGCCTTCTGCCGACCCCGTCTTTGGGTCAACGAAGCCCCACTCGTTCCAGAACCGTGTCGAAGGCAGGTGCATGCCGCGCAGCTTCATCAGCGCCGCGGAGTCGCCGCCAGGGAAGCGCATCCGGACGGTGCGGTCGTCGACCGCCTCGCAAGTCACGTCCCGGGCGAAGTTGAGGAAGGCGCCAGGCGGGTGCGGGTTGGTCCATTCCTGGACCTTGTCGAACCCGAGCTTGAACATCGAAGCGTTGAAGGGTTCGCCGTCCTGGTAGACCGCGTCCCGCATCTTGAGTTCGAGGGTCTCGCCATCGAGCCAGCGCCAGCTCTCGGCGAGGCTCGGCTGGCCGATGCCGTCGTGGTCGACGCGGTTGGCTTCTTCCATCGTGTTCCAGGTGATGGAAAGCCAGTTCACCGGGGACGGGTCGACCACCGTCACCGTGTTGTGGGGTCCCCAGGGCTGGCCGCCCCCGGGATCCCCGGTCGCTTGCGCGTCCATGTATCCTCCTCGTGTTTGACCCGCATGGCGTGCGGGCATCGTCCGGCTCATCGCGAGCCGACAGGATGGAAGGCGCCCGCAGTTGCGCAGGGCCCTCGATTTATTCGCCTGGGCCGCCGGCCAAGCCGCCGTTGAACCCTCGCGTTTCAGTTCGTCCCCGCGGGGAGCCTCGTCCGCACGTCTGCGTGCGGGGCATCCTCAGCCCGGCTCGTCGCCCTGGGCCATGCCCGCTGCGGCGACGCGGTCGGCGAGATCCTTCAACTCCTGGCGTAGGTCGGCGAGTTCGCGGTCGCCGAGGCCGGTGCGACAGACCACGGCCTGCTGCGCCGTCGCGACTTGGTCCTCCAGCAACCGGCCCGCCTCCGTCAGGGCGACGAGGACGATGCGCCGGTCCACCGCGCGGGTCCGGGTGACGAAGCCCGCCGCCTCCAGCCGGTCGACCAGGGGCGTGATCGCGCTGGATGTGAGTTGCAGCCGGGCGGCCAAGTCGTGCACCGCCGTCACGCCGTCCTGCCAGAGCGCCAGCATGACGAGGTACTGCGGGTAGGTGAGCCCTAGCTCGCCCAGCAACGGCCGGTAGGCGCGCACGACCGAGTTCGTCGCGGCATAGAGGGCGAAGCAAAGCTGGTCGTCCAGCCGCAGGCGAGTTTGCTTCGTCGATGTCGACACTGACCGCTGCTCCGTTCAGACCTCAATCATTCACGCGTGAACGATGTTGTCAACGGGACGTATCCTGCGCAATGGGAAACGCGGCGCACAGGCCTGTCTTTCCTGCTCTCTGAGCGTCCGCATTCGCGAGAAATCGACCGAAAGCGGACCGGCGCGTATCCTGAAGAGTTTCTGGCGCCGCGAGGCGTACGAAAGTCGTGGAAGAACAAACCCGCGGATGGCAGGAGCAGCGCCCGCCGCCCCGCCTTCTCGATCCAGGCCTGCACCGCTTCCGCGTCCGCCTGCTCCTCAGGTAGGTAAGAGATGGCCACGTCTGCCCCTCGCGGGCGAAGGCGATGGCGACCGCGCGCCCGATGCCGCTGTCGCCGCCGGTGATCAGTGCCGCCTTGCCGTCGAGCTTGCCCGAACCCTTGTAGCTCTCCTCGCCGTGATCGGGCTCGGGCGCCATCTGCCGGTCTTGCCGGGAAAGCCCTGGGGCTACGCCTCGAACGGCGGCCGGGGGTACTTGTGCAGGGGATCGGTCGTCATGCGTGTCTCCGAAGGGAATGCCGACCCAACAGGATTTCTCAGGTGGTGTTCCTGTAGGCGGCGCATGCCCGTCCGGCCTTTCATCCCGCAGCCTGATCCGGAACCGGTCTCCCGGGCCGTTTCAAATGGTTAACGGATTCCGTCCAACGAGTAACGATGCCGGATCACGGGGCATCTTTCTCCAAGGCCCGTCATCGCCCTCGTCGTTGACCGGCGTTCGTCCCGGGCGAATGCGGGCCAGATAACCGGTTGAGTTTTCGGAGAACCCACCGAGGCCTAGCCGTAGGTCATTCCGTCGGCTTGGATCGCGCGGTCAGCTTGTTTCCGTCCGGATCACGGAGGTAGGCGACGAAGGCACCGTTCGGACGCTCGGCGGGTGGGCTCTCGACCGCGTTGCCCCCGTGCTCGGTGCCTGCCCTGTGCCAGGCGAGAACATGGTCCGGGCTCGCCGCGGCGATGCCGATGGTGCCACCGTTGGCCGAGGTCGCGGCTTGGCCGTTGATCGGCTTGGTGATCATCAGGCGACCGCCCTCGTGGACGTAGATCAACCTGCCCCTGGTATCCATCTCGCCAGGCTGGCCGCCCAACGCGGCGAACGTGGCGTCGTAGAACACCCTGGCCCGCTCAAGGTCGTTGCTGCCGATCATGACGTGGGTGAACATGCCTTCCCTTCAAAGGTCGACCGACCGCCGTTCCGAAGGTCAACGGAGCGTGCGATGGTACAGCGCCCTCAGCTCGCTCCAGCCACGCTCGGCGGCCTCACGGTCGTACACGGGAAAGTCCGGCATCATCCAGCCGTGCTCGGCCGGGTAGGTCTCGGTGCGGAACGTCACGCCGGCACCGGTCAGCGCTCCCTCAAGCTTGGTGGCCATTTCAGGCGGGTAGCTCCGGTCGTTCTCGGCCGCCGCGACGTAGACCTCCGCCTTGATATGAGGCGCTCCCCGGTGTGGGCTGGTCGGCGTCTCGGTGGCGAGGTTCCCGCCGTGGAAGCTTGCCGCGGCGGCGAAGCCATCAGGGAACGCAGCCGCCGCAGCGAGCGCCATGCCGCCGCCCATGCAGAAGCCGACAGCGCCGACCTGGCGGCCTACGACGTCGCTGCGTGAGTCGAGGTAGGCGAGGAGTGCGCCAGTATCCTGCACGGCCTTGTCGTTCCCGGTCGTGGCCATCAGCGGACCAAGGATGGCTCGAAAGTCACCCTTGAACACTTCTGCGGGCACGAACGGCTCGTAGGGCCCGTAGCGGTAGAACAGGTCCGGCAGCAGCACGACGTGACCGGCGTCCGCGAGACGCTGCGCCATCTCGACCATGGCGGGCCGGATACCTCCGGCATCCATGTACATGATCGCCGCCGGCCACGGGCCCGCATCCCCGGGCGTCAGGACATGCGTGGGACATTCACCGTCGCGGGTCCGGACGGTCACTCTTTCGTGCGGCATGAAATGGCTCCAAGCGTGCAACGCGGCCGGCAGTTTCGCAGGGAAGCGCACCTTCCTGATGTCCGGAAGGATCAGGGGATGTTCTTTCTAGGACGTAGGATGCCGACGCCTCAAGACGATGGCCCCGAACCCGTACGGCTGGAGCTTCTAAGCCCCCGAGGAAGAGAGGCTGCGAGGGTTGTCGGCCAACCCGGAACAATGTCGTAGCGTTACTCGCTATCGCTACGCCCTCGGGGTCGAAGGTCTGCGCCGTTTTCCACGCGGAACCGTGACCCGGCCCCGGGGCCCCATCCGCCCGGGCAAGGACGCGCCCACCAAAACGTGCCTCGGCCGACAAGCGTAGCCGCTATACGGAACCCATCAAACGTGTTCTGCTTTTGTTCCTGTATTCGCGGAGGAGCACCATGCAAGTCAGCGGCGTCACCATCGGCTTTCCCATGCCGATCTCCCTTCTCGCCAAGCCTGTCCGGGCCGGCTTCCCGAGCCCGGCCGACGACTTCATCGAGGAGGAGATCGACCTTCAGCGCCTGCTGATCGTCAATCGCCCGGCCACCTTCCTGGTCCGGGTCGCCGGCGACAGCATGATCCTGGCCCGCCTGTTCGACGGCGACCTCGCCATCGTCGACCGCTCCCTCACCCCGCGCAACGGTGACATCGTCGTGGTCGACATCGACGGTGAGCGCTCCTTCAAGGTCTGGAAGCGCCAGGGGCCGCGGATCACCCTGCACTTCGCCAACCCGCGCTTCCCCGAGTTCCAGCTTTCCCCCGACGCCGTCATCGAGGTCTGGGGCGTGGTCTCCGGGTCCGTCTGCGCAAAGCGCCGCTGCGAATGAGCGCCCGGGCCTACGCCCTCTCCGACGGCAACAGCTTCTACTGCTCTTGCGAGCGGGTCTTCGACGCGCGCCTGGCGAAGGTCCCGGTGATCGTGCTGTCCAACAACGACGGCTGCGCCATCGCCCGGACCAACGAGGCCAAGGCGCTCGGCATCAGGATGGGCGAGCCCTGGTTCAAGATCCGCGACATGTGCAAGGCGAAAGGGGTGCGGGTCTACTCCTCGAACTACGCCCTCTACGGCGACATGTCCGCCCGGGTGAATGCCGTCTATCGGGACTTCTCTCCCCGCATCGAGATCTATTCCATCGACGAGAGCTTCCTCGATATCTCCGACGTGCGCGAGAAGGATCGGGAGTCCCTGGCCCGCGACATGCGGGAAACCGTCCGGGTGTGGACGGGCATCCCGACCTGTGTCGGCATCGGCCCCACCAAGACGCTGGCCAAGCTCGCCAACCACGTCGCCAAGAAGAACCCCATTCTGGGCGGGGTCTGCGACCTGACCGATCCGGAGCAGTACGACCACTGGATCATCCGGGTGCCGGTGGCCGACATCTGGGGCGTCGGGCCGGCCAACGCCCGGAGGCTGGAGGCACTTGGATGCGACAGCGCCGCCGACGTACGCGACCTCGATCCGAAGGTCGCCCGCAAGACCATGACCGTGGTCGGAGAGCGCCTCGTGCACGAGCTCCGCGGCACCCCCTGCCTCGACCTGGAGACGGTTGCCGCGACCCGGAAGGGATGCGCCGTCACCCGGTCGTTCTCCGAGCGGGTCGAGGACCGCGCCACCATGGAGCAGGGCGTCGCTACCCACGCGTCCAGGCTCGGGGAGAAGCTGCGGCGCGAAGGCTTGGCCACCAACCATGTTACCGTCTTCTTCCACACCTCGGAGCATGACCGCGACCGACCGCAACGCTCGGTCTCGACCGTGGTCACGCTCCCCGAGGCGACCAACGACACCCTCGCCCTTGTGAAGGCCGCCACCCATGGCGTCCGGAAGATCTGGCGGGACGGGTACCGCTATTCCAAGGCCGGGGTGGTCACCACCGACCTGATGCCGTTGGCCGCCTCCCAGCGGGCGATGCCAGGCCTCGGCCAGCTCGACCGCGAGATGGGGGCCGCCCTCATGGAGGCACTCGACGCCTGCAACCGTCGCTTCGGACGCGGGGCGGTCGTACCGGGCGCGGCAGGGTTCGCCCCCAAGCGCGAATGGTCGACCAAGTTCGAGATGCGGTCGCCGCGCTACACGACTAGGCTCGACGAGCTGCCCGTGGTGGCCGCGGCCTAGCCCTATCTCGGGGCGTCTTGCCGGCGAGGGGCCGTGAACCCCGACCAATGCCGTTCGATACCTATGGCGTCCTTCCGGCAGCCAGACCGGCGCGGTCCATAAGCTGAACCTGTCCGCGACGGACCTCGACCAAGCCGGTGTCGGCCCACTCTCCCAGCAGGCGGCTGATCACCTCGCGCACGCTCCCGACGTCGGACGCGAGCTGTTGATGCGTCTTCCAGACGATCCCCTCGGCGTCGGCCTCGACCAGCAGCCGGCGCGCAAGGCGCTGCTCCAGCGGTGCGAAAGCGACCTCCTCCACCAGGTCGAAGACCGCCGACAGGAGCCTCGTGTAGTCGTCGAGGACGAAGTCCCGGAAGGCGTCGCTCTCGCGCATCAGCTGACGGAAGGTATCGGCCGGCAAGGCCGCCAACTCGGTCCGGGCCTCCGCGACGCTCTGTGCCGGGAAGCCACCGCCCGAAAGGAGACATTGGGTGGTGAGGACGCAGGTCCCGCCGGCGCCGACCTTGTAGATCAGCATCTCCCGGCCACCCTCGGACATCCGGAACACCCGGGTCCGGCCGTCGATGCACATGAGGTAGTTCGCGCACGAGTCCTGGAGTTCGTACGCGATGGCACCCGCTTCCAAGATGGGGAACGCAACCGTGCCCCGCGCCAGCTGGAGATGGTTCGCGCTGAAATTTCGGACCAGCGGAAAGCGCTCGATCCAGCGCTCGACCTGATGGGCGCTCTGCATGGTCTTCCTCCTCGGGCTGGCGGTCATTGAACGCCACCATGCCCCGGTCGATGCGTGAAACCTGCGGATCCACAGCCTTCGGTGACCTGGGTCACAGACGCTTGGAAACGTCCTCAGTACCACCGTCCCTAGAGAACAAAAATCCGCTCGGGCGACGGCATGAGGAAGCAAAGGCTTCCCGTGGGCCGGGGCAGAACCATCGGGAGAAAACCATGCGCCGCCTCGCCCCCCTTCTGCTCGCCTCCGTCCTCCTGAGTGCCCCGGTCCATGCCGAACAGGACCTGCTCCTGGGCGCCGACATGGGCTCGGCGGCGATGACGAAGGCCGAGATGACCCGCGCCGACGTCGAGGCCCTGATCGCCAAGGCCGACGGCAGGCCCATCGACCTGTCCGACAAGGCGCTCGCCGGCCTCGACCTGTCGGGCCTGAACCTCAAGGGTGCGAACCTGCGCACCGCCCGCCTCAACAAGGCCAACCTGCGAGGCGCCGACCTGTCCGGCGCGAACCTGGAGCAGGCCTGGTTCATCAAGGCCGACCTCTCCGGCGCCAAGCTCGTCGGCGCCAAGATGTTCGGCATCACCGCCCGCGACGCGAACCTCAGCGGCGCCGACCTCAGCCGGTCGATGCCCATCGGCGACTTCAAGGGCGCCAACATGGCCGGGGCGACGCTCGTCGACCTCAAGGGCGGAGCCGACATCAAGAACCAGTCCATGGGCCTGATGCGGGCCGTGTTCGTCTCGGTGAACCTCAAGGGCGCCAACCTGAAGGGAGCGAACCTCGGTCGCTCGCGCCTCGAATACGCCGACCTCACCGACGCCGACCTGACCGACGTGGTCCTGATGGGTTCCGACCTGTCGGGGGCCAACCTCACCGGCGCGACCGTCGCCGGGGCCGACTTCAAGAACGTCGACGTCACCGCCGCCCGTCTGATCGACCTCAAGGGTCAGGACAGCGCCAAGGACTGGTCGGCCCGCGTGAACGTCGACCGCGCCATCACGCAGGTCTCGAACTGAGCCCTCTTCCACCTCGACCGATCCACGAAGGAAAGACATCCATGACCACCCGTCGCATCCTGCTCGCCGCCTTCGCCGTCGCCCCCATGCTGTTCGGCACCGCCGCCGACGCCGCCGAGATGACCTACACGCCCGCCGCGTTCGATGCCGCCCAGAAGGCCGGCAAGCCGATCCTGGTGCACATCACCGCCCCGTGGTGCACCACCTGCGCCGCCCAGAAGCCGATCCTGTCGAAGCTTGAGGCCGACCCGAAGTTCAAGGACCTGCAGGTGTTCGACGTCGACTTCGACAGCCGCAAGGACGTGGTCAAGAAGTTCGGCGCGACGATGCAGAGCACGCTCATCACCTACAAGGGCGATAAGGAGACCGGGCGCTCGGCCGGCGAGACCAAGCCCGAGGCGATCGCGTCGCTCCTCGACAAGGCGATCTGACCGTCATGGTCACGAGCCTGGGCCTCGCCTTCCTCGCCGGCATCCTCTCGGTGCTGTCTCCCTGCGTGCTGCCGTTGCTGCCGCTGGTGCTCGGCGCGGCGGCGTCGGAGCACAGGCTCGGACCGGCGGCCCTCGCCGCCGGCCTCGCCCTGTCGTTCGTGATCATCGGCCTGTTCGTGGCGACCGTCGGCTTCGCCATCGGCCTCGACGCCGGCATCTTCCGGACCGGCGCAGCCATCATGCTGATCCTGATCGGGTTGGTCCTGATGGTCCCGGCGGCCCAGACGCGGCTGGCCGTGGCCGCCGGTCCGGTGAGCAACTGGACCGAGAGCCGGTTCGGCGGCTTCTCGACCGCCGGCCTTCTCGGCCAGTTCGGCGTCGGGATGCTGCTCGGCGCGGTGTGGAGCCCCTGCGTCGGGCCCACCCTCGGGGCGGCCTCGTTGCTCGCCTCCCAGGGGCGCGACCTCGGCGTGGTCGCCCTGACCATGCTCCTGTTCGGCCTCGGTGCGGCCCTGCCGCTGCTCCTGCTCGGCACGCTGTCGCGCGAGGTGCTGATGCGCTGGCGTGACCGGATGATGAGGCTCGGCAAGGGGCTGAAGGCGGCTCTCGGCCTGATCCTCGTCGCGACCGGCCTGATGATCGCCTCGGGCTACGACAAGGCGGCCGAGACCGCGCTGGTCAACGCCTCCCCGGCTTGGCTCACCAACCTCACCACCCGCCTATGAGGCCGGAGACCGGTCCGGGTCCGTACGAGCTAACCAGATCGGTCGCCTACGAACGCCGGGGATGATTGCCGCATCCCCGGCGTTGCCGCGCCTTCATGCGGCCCTGGCGGTGACCTTCTCGTACGTGCCCGTCGCGACCTGCTCTTCGAGCTGCGCCTTGAAGTCCGCGATCCCGAGGACCTGGACCGGATTGCCGGCGTCGTCGAGGAACTCGTAGAGCGCATCCTCGATGTTGCGGTTGCTGAAGAAGACGATGGCGTCCTCGTCGCCGCCGCCTTCGAGATGCGGCTCCCCGTTCGCCACGCCCGACACGTAGCTGCCCGTCGGACGGGTCTCCTTGTGCGTCCCATCCTGCCGATAGAACCGGAGCTCGCCCTGCATCACGAGGGTCACGTAGGGGCTCTTGTGCCGGTGCAGCATCACGCGCTGGTTCGCCGCGAACTTGAACACCACGTCGACGATGCGGTTCTCCTCGTCCACCTTGTAGACGAAGAAGGCGATGTGCGGCAGCCAGTCGAGCGTCCGCCAGGTGATGTTGCTCTCGTCGAACATGGGGTTGGGCACTTGGTTTCCTCGGGGTTCCAAAACGACCGGTAAAGGATCGGCGCACGGCTTTCCGCCGTGTCTCGTGCTTGGAGATCCGCCTAGGGACCCCGGTCAGGAAACCATGGGACCGAAGCTTCAGTTCACGGGGACGCTCGAAGGAACTCCCGCCATCCTCGTCATGATCTCCCCCAGCGTGACCGGCCGCCAATCCCAGCAATCGACGCCGACGTCGAGGCTCGTCCGGGTGGCAGGGATGCCGCCGTGGGAATGGCCGTAGACGTGAAGGTCGCCGTGCCAGGCATCAGGCCACGTCACGTGCGCATAGTGGCTAGCCCAAAGGGCGACACGTTCGACCATCCCCGGGTCCTGGACGTAGATCCTTTGGACGTCGACGATGGGGCCGGCCCATTCAAGACGCTCGCCGAGCCCGATGTCGTGGTTGCCCCGTACGAGGTGGATGCGGCCGTGGAGGCGGGCCCGGATCGATGCGGCGTAATCCAAACCGCACTTGTAGGCGAAGTCGCCAAGGTGCCAGACGATGTCGTCCGATCGGACCGCCTTGTTCCAGGCGGCGACCAGGGCTTCGTCATGGGCCTCGATGGTCTCGAAGGGACGGGGTCGAGGCATGCGTGGACTGAGCATGCTACGATGACCAAAATGGGTGTCGGCGCAGAAGGGCGTTCTCGGCATCGCAGCCTCCGAAATGACGGAGGCCGTTACGAGGAACGCGGCTCTCCAGGATCAGGATTGAAGGTGGGAGTCTCTGGTTTTCATGAGTCGCGTGCTCCTTAAGTGTTGGCGCTGATCGCATTGTCGGTGCCCGTTCGACAATGATGGCAAAAACGGGATCCACCGGTAAAAGCTGCACCCTAGGCGGTCGCGCGGGGTTGCATCCGTCCATCGAAGTGCAATTTCCTAGTGTGGAAACGTCGCGCTTGGTACTTGCCCCCAAAATCTGCACCGGGTGGCTTAGAGACCGTCTGCTTCCCGGCAGTTGAGCGAGGAAGCAGACGGTCTGATTGGCCGTTCTCGACACTAAGCAGTCCCCGGGAAAGTCCGCTCAGAGGTCAACTATTTGATCTCTTCGTTGGCGCGATGCCTCTACGCATCTATTTGCACAAATTTTAAAGATACGAGATTGGAAATTTAGACATAAATTCGAACAGCGTCTATTGCTTCTGAAATAGCTTGTTCGAACGAATTATATTGTATAACTTTCCTAATCGCAGGCAAGCCAAGCGCCATTAGCGAGACGATGCCTTTGCCAATCTGCAAACTATGTTCGCTGCTATCAGGATTTTGGTACTTCACATCGTCAACGCGATTTATGCCAAGGTTGCCAACGAGCATTATCACTGGGTTGCCTGCTGCCTCAGCGATCTGAAGCTCGATGCCCAACCCCGTCGATGGAAAGCTGGCGTCGGCGATAATTATATCAGCCTCCTCTACCATCCGACGGTCCCAGTCGTAACAAAGCCCCGCCTGTTCATCTTGTGGCTTAGCCGAAAGCTGAGGATCGCTATCGACTAATGCGTACCGAACGCTAGTCACCCCCGAATTTTTCTTTAATTCAGCCGCAAGACGATGAATATAGTTTACATACTCTGTGAATATGCCACGCGGAACATGAGTTAGGCCACATGCAATGTAAATTTGCGTATTGTTCATTAGATTGGCACTCTAACGTTTGGAATCATGATTTGATGCCCTGTCATTTCGCAAGCAATTTCATCGAGGAATTGTGGAGGGGACATAGCCACGAATTCACTCAGCAGCCAGTTTCTTGATCCATCTAGAAATGATCGAAGTTGTGATGGCTTGTAGCGGCAAATCTCGCTTAGTCTATGCATAGCTGCGAGCATTAATGTGACGGGAGCGCGTTGGATCGCATAAGTACCGGATGTCTTGACGTACCATAGAGTATGCGCGCCATTTATATAATGAATGGAGCGACGCAATTCTGCGTTCAATTGTGATAGCGAGGCAAGCTCCGCGTCTGTTGGGCGATTAACAGTCGACCATTGAATGGCGGTGGATGATTGGATTGCTGGGCAGCTTCCGGTAGCTTCGACAACCTCGGGCGGCAACTGTCGACGGTAGCGCAGCCAGTCAAAGCCATCAACAACCTCGGCAAAGAGACGCACATCCCCTGTCGTTTGATCTCGCACGTAGGATGCGCGCTTGAGCGGGATAAAGCGCTCCATCCTATTCGCGTAGCTGAGACAATAAGTCCGATGCACGCAAACGATGTTGTAAAGCACGTCCTCCAGCGTATGGATTGTGGAAGTTTCAGTCTCATTGAAATACATGCTTATCGCAGGTGCGATGCCGCCCTGTTTAATTTTGATGCCCTCATTACTTAAGACAAATTTACTATTGGGCCCCCGCATTTGATGTGCAGCTACACCATGATACGGGTTGATGGTCGCTCCTTTCGAAGCTAGCAGCGCTTTGGCAGCATTCATGAAGCAGTAGTATAGAATAAGGGGAGCAGACTCGACAGGAAGTCCGTGGGCCGCACGGTAAAAGTTTTTGGCCTGTCGCCAATAGTGCTGAGCCTCGTCCTTATTCTCTCTACGTAGCCATAGATCAACATAATCGAAGGGATCGACTGTAAGTACGGTTCTCATTCTAAAATTTGAATTATATGTTGCCTTAGTTAAAGACAGCGTCTTGGTTCCAATCTTCACTTGCTCGACAGTCAAGACCCTTCTCCGTTTCGGCACATTATAATCGAGTCATGAATTCACAACCTTACAGCCTGCTTGCCAGCGCAAGCCGAAGTTGCGAAGCGGTTGACGGCCGACCGATTTTAAGAAGCGTCGACAACGGTCCTAGTGGCCGGGTCGGGTCGGGTCGGGTCTGAACGCTACCAACCATTAGGCTTGAACTACAAGATAGGGGATTGCTTTTCCGATCCTGACGCCGGCGGAAATTTAGACTTCGCGGCCTGACTTGTGGAATTGGATGCGGGCATCTCTGATTTTCGGGTTGCCTCATCGGTATTCAGTTCTTGATGTAACTTCAAGATAGAGGTTTTCAATTTCGAGATGCGCTCATCGATAAGCTCCGCGGAGACATCGATTTGTAGGCGCTCCTGCACGAATGCAAGTCTGCTTTCGCAATCCCTAATAAGTTCAGCCCAGGACTTTACCCAGACACGATGATTGGGCTTGTCGAGGAACAATCCCTGGGGACGGTCCTTCTGGGTCACCCGTTCGTGGACGACCGGATCGAGTTCGCTGCTGACGAGATAGAAGTTCCAGTTCGTTGACGTGTTTATGAAATCTGGCTGACCAACAATTGCGCTTACATAATCTTCCAGCTGGTCGAGTTCTTTCCGACCAACCACCAGCGATGGCCGTTTAAGCTCCACGAGCAGGTAGTCGCGATGAAGACGATCTGCATGTGGTAACACACGCCCCATGAAGCAGTCGGCTCGTCCTATCTTGCCATCTGGCTTTCGACCTTTTGAACCCTTGGCCCGTTTGATGCCAAGATCATCCGAGACGCGGTTCATGATCTTCGTCAGGCCCGCCTCGGGCATCGTGAAATGAAATTGCTCTCCGAAAATCCAAGTTGCATCCCGGACCAGGGTGTCGAGCTCGCCCCGCTCCTTGATCGTGCGACGGTGTTTTGGGTCGAAGACGATCTCGCTTAGTACCTTCAGGGTCACGATTCGGTCCGCGATCAACGTCGACGTCGAGATAATCGCCCCGAGTTCCGTCTTGTCGAGAAGGCTTGAGAACTCGTCTTGACGGACTTTCGGCAGATTGAAAACGGCACGCAGGATGCGCGAGACGGACTCTGGATTGTGGCTCACTGCCTCGCGCAACAATCCCAGGGTGATCTTCTTGAGTGGGTTGTCGGCCTTTTTGAAATCACGAGAGTATGAGGAGACGGCATGGGTGGCGATCTCGAACACCTGCCTCTCGCGCCGTTCGACTTCGTCCCGCGGATCTCCTTCATATGGGTAGACCCCCGCGTCCTTGAGGTCTTGTATGAGCTCGCCGGACCTCTCGGCCTGACGGGTTCGGAAGTAGTCCCCGACCTCATCGCGGATGAATTCGAGGATGCGGGCGAAGTCCGGATCAGTCAGGCCTTCGGCCTCAAGGAGGTTGGCATGTGCAATATCCTGAAAGAATGGGCAGTAAGCATAGACCGAAAAGTCGAAGCCGGGCGCCGTAATGCCCGCCGGCTGCGAGCCGAGGACCACTCCGCTTTCACCTCCGAAATATAGTTTCCGGCTTCCTACCCCAGGCTTCCATTCGATGATTTTGAGCGATAGGTCTCGGATCGTCCGCCCTGGACAGACAATGGCCTTGGCCTCGATGGCATGGGTACGCACAATCGTGGCAGCGGGGTCGACCGGCTGGCCGTCGTAGAAGATCGTCGTGTCCGGGTACTGCAGTACGTACGGTGCGAAGGTCGCGCCGAAATCGGCCATGGCCTCGCTTCCGGTCAGCCAATCAAACATTCCCTTGAGCGGGGCAAGCTCGACGGTCGTACCTGTCGGGGTGTCGGACGGGGCGGCACCGAGCTCGGAGACCTTGCTGGTGTCGAGGCTGTCAGCGTCGATCTCGATGGAAATCCGGAGTCGCTCGCCTCCATTTTCGTAGACGGATGTCCAGCGGGCCTTCTGCGCCAACGAGAAGAACTTGAAACGTCCTTGCCCCTCCTTGCCGTGCACGGCATGAGACAGGATGGCCGTCCGGTTTGCGGTGAGTTTCCAGGAGTCGCCAAGGCTCTCGAAATCGCGCTGCACCCGGGCCTTGGAGATGCCGGTGCCGTTGTCGCGCACAAGGATGCTATCCAGGCCGCCCAGGCTGTTTCTAACGAAATCGACGGACACCTGCGTCGCGTCAGCGTCGAGTGAGTTCCAGACGAACTCCGCGAGCGCCTTTACGAAATCCCGTGTGGTGGCGACCTTTCGAAGGTGGTCGTGCTTCGCCTTCAGCGTCAGGACGAACATCGTTTTCGCTCCCGGATGTTTCATAGCCGGGGTTGATCCGCCCACCGGATCAGGAAAGGGAATGCTTGCGGCGACCGGTGGTAGCAAGCGATGCCGATCCGAGGCAACTCAAGCTTCCTGACGCAAGCCTCGCATTCCTCCTTTGGGAGGGAGGAAGTTCGAAGCAGTTTCAACCGCGGTCATGCCTGATTGCTCTGGGGGGCGAGATCGACACATCGGACATCCGGGTTCGCGCAAGCCCGCAACCCGCAAAGACAGTCGGGCAATCTTCTTCGTAATCCACTGGATCCACAGGGTAGACCCTGGGCTTTCTGGTTAGCAATTTTTCGGTTGAACAATCCGTGCTGCGTTCCGATCCTGTTCTCCAATACCAAAATCGGTCGGCTGCGTCAGGGTCGACAGTTTCTTGTAGCTAGGCCACCAGGGGAGGACGACTTCATGCATACCGACCGTCGCCTCATAGCCATGACGAGCGTGCCCGCCCTGGGCAGCCTCCCTCTTCCCTTCTCCGTCGACGAGGCCTGACCGGCGCACCTGCGCCCGCTTGCCTCTGTCAGAGGCGAACGTCATGTCAGACACCCCGACCAAGTACCGTTCCTACCCCTCGTTCGAGGACCCGCCGCCGCGTGCGATCAGCATGGACGCGCTGCTCGGCAAGGTGATCCGCCGGCTGTTCGAGGACGGCGCACGCCGCGAGGATGGTCTCGCCGGCACCTTGCAGGCCGTACTTAGGGCGTTGGATCACCCCATGAGCACGGCCAGCAAGCGTACGAGCTGACGACCGTGCCCCCTCCCCACCACGAGGGAGCCGCCCCTATGGCCCATCCCCAATCCAAGGACTCCCGATGAAACCGCGAATACCGGCCAGCCGACACCCTTCCCGACAACCCCGACGAGGCCTGACCGGCGCGCTCGATTGAGCCCGGCTGCCTCGCGACGGAGGCAGCCATGACGAACTATCCAAAGCCCCCCACCAAGTCCGCCGCCAAGGCCACCGCCACAAAGGGCAGGCCCGGCCCGAAGGCAAAGGTGGGCCTGATGGCGAGGCTTGCCCCAAAGTCGCTGAAGCCCTCGGGCGAGAGCCTCGACGATTTCCTCAACGGCCTCCCGGACAACCGGGCGCCCATCGACCAGATGGAAGCCGAGATCCGGTCCTCCCGCTTCACCCTGGCCAAGCACGCCCTGGACGAAGCGATGACGACCAGCCAGCACGTCCGGATGCTGCGCTTCGGCGGGGCCGGCGTGGTCATCGAGGTCCCGCTGCCCGACTGGATCCCCGCGATGCGGATGGCGGCCGCGGAGCTGTGTTCCTGGCATCACGAATTATGTCGGGCCGGCACCTCGAAGTCGTCCGAAAACCCAATCCGAGAGGTAGGTGGGGACCTTGAAGACGCAGCCGGGTCCGTCTCGGCCGGCTAGGTTCTCGTCCGCCTCGCGCTTGTAGCTCGGGATTGTGAGATGCTCCGGCACGCGGTCGAAGATGACCAGGAAGGGCCCCTGCGCGACGTCGGGGGTAAAGTGGGCAAGGTTTCCGTTCCGGAGGGCGGCCTCGACCTCGACGAGGTAATTCCGGAACCGGGGGCGAGGGGCCACGAGTACGAGGCCGTCGTCGGTCCATGCCGTGACGAGGCCGGTCGGATCGTCCGGGTCCTCGTCGGCCCGAAACATCGAGTTGCGCCTCTCCTACATCACGAGGCGGCCGAGCTCGATGGGGCGGGCGTAGTCGCGGGAGTCGTGCGTCAGGGCTAGCAGGGTGCCGAACGTGGCGCCCTTATTGCGGTGGTCGTACACTCAGTCAGCCCCGAATGGGGAGGTGCTCCCTTAACGATGCCTCCACGGTTTTGGCTGGCGTGCATCCGGCAACACATGCCGCCGGGATGGTTCCCTCCTCAGCCGGCGAGAGCGAGGCGGTCGATGAGGGCCTGCCTGGCACCGGCAGCCGGCACGTTCCGGCCCTCGACGAGGATGGTCATCGCCTCACCGAGGACCGACTTCAGGCACACGGCGACGCCGTCCATGCTCTTGGTCCGCTGGATGCGTGCCGGGATGGACGACTGCATGAGGATGGTTGCGACCGCCTGCGCGATGGCGCTGTCCACGGAACGCGGGTCCGGCATGCCGGCATCACGACGCCGGGCCCGCTCATTGCGCTTGCGCTCGGCGGCGGACCGACGGGTGCGGGCGCGCTCGGCCGACGCGTTCTCCAGGGGGATGGGAAGGGGCGCGCCCGGGGACGGGCAGGACGTGAGCATCGTGGCGATGTCGAGGGCCGTGGTCATGGCGGAGGGCTCCGTAGGGGATGCCTCCATTCTCGACGCGGCCATGCAAGCCACAAGTCGGACGCGTCACACATGAACCATCGGGCGCGGCGCCCGATGAAGCCCCCAACAAATCCGACGTCATCAACCACGGTTTGAACAACGCGTGTGGTTGAAATCGCGTTGTTGAAATGGGCATGCCCCGATACGGCGCTGCGCATGCCCAGACATGAAGAGACCCCCCACCGTTGCCAGTGAGGGGTCTTCAGGATGAGGTGCATCGCTGAGCCCGAGAGCCCCTGTATATTACCAGGCCCGTGGCAATAGACAACGCCTATCTGAAGCCCATCCGAGATCTATCGCGCTCCCTCGCCTCCATGCGGGCCTTGGCCCCCTCAGCGAGAGCCTTGAGCCTGAGGCTCGACTCCTCACGCGTCATCCGGGGCCAGACCCGCTCCTGCATCGGGGCGGTCGCGCTGGGTGCAAGCGAGGCAACCTGAGACTGGTATGACGTCTCGATCATGGCCCGCGGCGCAGGGACAGGCGGAGGCGCAGGGATGGTAGCCACGGGCACGACCGGCACCGGAGCGGGGGTGTCCTTCCGGGGAGGCAGGGGCGCCCACCTGCTCTCCGTGCGGAGGGCTGGGACCGGAGATTCCCTGACCTGGGCAGCGGCTCTGGCAGCGACCTCAGCGGCGGCTTTGGCCAGCGCTCGCTCCTCGTCGAGCAGGACCTGGATGAAAGCCGGCAGAGGGGGACGGGCAGAGACGGGAGCGGGTGACGGGACAGGGG
>NZ_VRUU01000054.1 GCF_008039875.1 Methylobacterium sp. WL119
CCCAAGGCCTGCTGTTCACTTGGCGGCGTCAGGCGCGGGAGGGCCGTTTGGGCGGGGACGCGCAGGCCCCGGTCCTCGTACCCGTCGCGATCGCCCCGGAGCCGTCACTTCGTGTTCCCGCTGCGCAGTCGGATGATCCGCGTGCTCCAGCGCCGCCGCGCCGGCCTCGTCGCAAGAGCGGCGTCATCGAGATCGATCTTGGCGGCGGTCGGCGTCTCACGGTCGACCGGGACGTCGACGCCGGAGCTCTGCGTCGGGTGCTCGATGCCCTGGAGGGCCGATGATCCCGCTGCCGGCCAAAGTGCGGGTCTGGCTGGCGACCGGCCACACCGACATGCGCAAGGGCTTTTCCAGCTTGGGGATGATCGTCCAGGAGACGCTGCAACGCGATCCCCACTCCGGGCACCTGTTCGTGTTCCGCGGCCGGCGCGGCGACCTGATCAAGGTGATCTGGCACGATGGCCAGGGCGCGTGCCTCTACACCAAGCGGCTCGACCGGGGTCGTTTCCTGTGGCCGGCCGCGGCGGACGGAGCCGTGACGATCTCGACGGCGCAGCTTGGCTACCTGCTCTCGGGCATCGACTGGCGGATGCCGCAGGAGAGCTGGCGTCCAAGTGTGGTCGGATGAGGATAACGCGTTACAAAGGCTGAGCAATATGCTCTTCTGTGAGCGTGTCGAACGCGCCCGAGCCGCCACCGCTTCCCACCGATCTTGCTGCCGCCCACGCCATGATCCTGGCCGAGCGGGCGGCGCGGCTCGTGTCCGAGATCGCGGTCGAACGGCTGAAGCTAGAGGTCGCCCGGCTACGACGGGAGCGCTTCGGGGCCTCCTCGGAACGCAGCGCCCGGATCGACCAGCTCGAACTGACGCTGGAGGATCTGGAGGAGACGCTCGCCGAGACGGAGGCACAAGTGGCTGAGCCCGAGCCGCATACCACCCAGACCTCCTCCCGGCACAAGCCGGCTCGTAGGCCCTTACCCGAGCATCTGCCGCGCGAGTGCATCCTCTATCCCGGCCCGACGACCTGCACCTGCTGTGGCGGCGCGCGCCTGCGCCCTCTCGGCGAGGACGTCACCGAGACCCTGGAGCGGATCCCGGCGCGCTGGGTGGTGATCCAGCACGTGCGCGAGCGCTTCTCCTGCCGCGACTGCGAGACCATCGCGCAGACCCCGGCTCCCTTCCACCCGATCCCGCGGGGCCGGGCCGGGCCAAACTGATCGGCCCCCACGAGGTGATCCAGGGGTAAAGTTAGTGCACGGTGGGCCGCTCCGCCACGAGTAGCTTGGCCGGCGGAGCTGCTTGGGCGAGCGCAGCCGGCCAAGCGGAGAAGGCTGGCACGAACACCTCCGGGGCCGGCGGCCGGTATCCCAGCGATGCATGTGGGCGTACGCCGTTGTAGTGACGTCGCCAGCTTTCGATCACGATCTGCGCCTCCTTGAGTGTGTAGAAGATCTCGCCATTCAGGAGTTCGTCACGCAGACGCGCGTTGAAGCTTTCGACGTAGCCATTCTCCCACGGTGAGCCTGGCGTGATGTAGGCCGTCTTTGCTCCGACGCCGGTGATCCAAGCTTGTACGATCTTCGCAACGAACTCCGGGCCGTTATCCGAACGGACATGGCCAGGTACGCCACGCAGGATGAACAAATCCGAGAGCACGTCGATGACGTCGGTTGCTTTCAGCTTACGGGCGACTCGGATCGCCAGGCATTCGTGCGTGAACTCGCTGCGCGGTCCTTCGGTTCATCGACCACGTTGAGCATCCGGATCTTGCGTCCATCATGCGTGCGCGCCTCGACGAAGTCGTACGACCACACGTGATTGCGGTGTTCCGGGCGAAGACGGACGCAGGAGCCGTCGTTGTCCCAGATCCGCCCCCCGCTTGGGCTGCTTAGCTGGGATCTTCAGACCCTCACGCCGCCAAATGTGCTCGACGCGCTTGTCGTTGACCGACCATCCGGCCGCCTTCAGCAATGCGCTGATCTTGCGGTAGCCATAGCGTCCGTACTTTTGCGCTGTGTCGAGCGATGCTGACCGAGCGCCCGACAGGCGCGGCGCTCGGAGATGTTCATCGTCAGCTGGATGTGCTCGACACAGGCGCGTCGGCGCGCAGGGCTCGAGACGTCTTCCCCGGGACGCCTCCTGCAAGATCAGCTTGTCCAGCGTCAAATCGGCGATAGCTTTTCGAAGCCGAGCATTCTCGGTCTCAAGACTCTTCATCCGTCGAACCTGATCTGATTTCAGTCCGCCAAACTGACGCCGCCACCGGTAGTATGTCACTGAACTCACGCCGAGCGCGCGGATTGCATCGGCCACGCTCTGGCCCTGTGTGATCAGCACATCCGCATGCCGCAGCTTGGCAACAATCTCCTCGGGCTTCGGGTGCTTTGCCATCTTGTCCGTCCTCCAGGCTCAAAAGCCATACCAAAGGGCGGACCACTTCAATGGGGGCTGACCAACCCACGGCGCCCGTCGTTCACCCAAAAGCTAAGCTGTTCATCCCATTATGAAACGGGGTCTGAGAGCGCAGTCATGCAGTTCTGCTGTTTATGAAAATGATCCGAGGCGCGTAAATCTGCAGAGTGGGACAGCCCCGCGGCTTCACTGTTTGCGAGGCTTTTTGATTGAAACCTACGCGCCTTAGGGTTGCGCAAATGTGCAGCGTAGGCGCCTTATTGTGGCCGTGCCCGCCGGGAGGGCCCTAAGACCGCGCACCGACCCGAAGCGACCCGCCAAGGCTGATCCCTTTCGACTAGACCGAGCGCAAACCGAACGACGCCGCAGCGAAGGGTTTGCGCGACAGGTCGTGGAGCGCATCCCCAACGACGCCCGGCGCTTGTTTAAGAGCACGCCTTTCGCAGGTCGCCGCGATGCGGATGCCGAGCTCGTGGGTGTGGCTGCGGCCGTAGAGGTAGACAGCCAGCCGGGCGCGGGTGGCCTCGGGCATACCTTCCAACAGGCTGGGCAGCGTTTCAGCTTCCGAAGCGATCAGGCGTCCCAGCACTTCTATGCCTACCGGGCAGTCAGCCGCGGGATCATCGGCGCTAATCGGATACGTTCGGTTCACGACGGCACTTGCTGGCTGGACGCGAGCACGGTGGTGACAGGTGGTTAACGAAAGGTGTCGGGCCTCAAGCAGCCGACAGCCGCTTCATGTTGGCCGCGACATCTTCGCGGTACCGCGCGATGACGATCTCGGGCGAGCCGCCCATCCTCAGCGTGCCCGCGGCCTCGATGCTCGCCCGGGTCTTTTCTACCACCATCGACTGCATCTCGGTGGTGCCTTCACGTCCACCCTAAGCCAGCCGCACGAGCCGAAGCTCGATCACCTTCTGGGACTCGAAGGCGAGCCTCATCGACTAGATGAAAGGATTGTATACGGCGCTCTCCGCATCGCGGAACGGTGCGGCATCAAAGTCCCTGAGGGTGGCAAAGATCCAGGGGCTGCAGCAGCCCGAAGAGCCAATGGCCACTAATGCCAGGACCGAGTACGCGTACCTCAGGCATCAATCTGATCTTGCATTGTAGCTCACTTGAGTGATCCGTCAAGATGGCATCCCGCTCATATCCAACAACCAGAACTAGGTGTCGAACGACTAAATTAGTTATGTTATTCTTCTGATTACGTTTTTTTCCAGAAGCAGCCCAATCACAAGGCAGACCCCACCAAAAAGCAATGTGTAAATATAATCAACTCCGACATGTAGATCTGGGTAATAACCGAGACGTACCCATTCAATTATTTGAACCACCGGATTGAATTTTAGCACAGCGTATATCTGATCAGGAAGAAAATTAGGCAAGAACATTACGCCGCTCGTAATATAAAGTACGATGACAAACAACATGTACCCCATTATCCAAGCTGGAAAAAACGCTATGATACTAACATTGATCGTTCCCACACCAATACCCAACAGAACGGCCGCCATGTAACCGCATATGGCCGTAAATGGATCTGCGGGTATCGGATCAATGCCGCAGCAAATCAGAATTGCCGTGACACTTAGCAGGCCCAGAAAGCCGGTCACTATTTCAACCAAAATTCTTGAAAATATGACGTCGAAAAGTTTGACTTGAGGATAGTAAGTCAGCGGCTTATTTGTCAGCACCGCCTTCATGACTTCGCGCGAAATGTACTGAAACGCTAATGCAGGAACCGCCCCGCTGGCGAAAAATAAAGCGCGGCTGTCACCAATGGGTGCGGGAACGCCACGCGTGACGTAAATAACAACAAGCATAAAAACGTGGATAACAGGCCACAATACAACAACAGCATAACCCCAATGCGATCCACCGAAGCGCGTGCGCATGTCGCGCAATATCAGTGCATGCATAACATGCAGGTAGGATTCCATTTGGCTTCGTATGGAAGCCTTGGGAGAGCTAGCGGAATTGGTGGACATGAGGCCTCCGGCCGGTTTGCAGATCGGTGTCCCGAAGAAAAGCGCCCGAAATGTGAGATGGCCGGCCTTTGCACGAGATATACCAGTTGCCCGCGGCCAAGCCCCTCTGCCGTCCATGCCGTCGCTGTCGCATCTCTTCAAGCTCTACGCCTCACGGCCTACGCACCCGCGATGCCGGCGCTGATCGAAGACGTCACGGCACTACGACCTTGTTCGCTGCCTTGAACGTCTTCGAAGGCTCCAAGCTCGGTCGCTGCATGCAGTGCCATCGCCATGACGAGTTCATCCGCTTCCTGAACGCGGTCGAGATCGCCGTGCCCGCGGGCAAGGTGATCTACGTGGTGCTCGACAACTACGGGAGCCACAAGCACCCGAAGGTCCGCGCTTGGCTCGCCCGCAATCCGCGATGGACTTATCACTCCATTCCGACATCGGCCTCATGGCTTAACACAGTCGAAGGATTCTTCTCCGCCCTCACACGCCGCCGGTTGCAACGCGGGACCTTCACCGGCCTCGTCGGCCTTCAAACGCTACATGGTCGAGCACAACCAAAGACCCTGACCCTTTGTCTGGGCCAAACCCGCCGCTGCCATCTTCGACGCTATGAACCATCTGTCTGCGTCAATGCACTATATTAAATCTCGAAGGCGCCTCGCCCCGAGATGCTGGTCGCCGTTCGAGAATGGCTACTGGATCAAAATCGCCGTGGCGACGACGGCACTGCCGCTGGTCAGCCTCATGCTGTGATTGACGGCGGCAAAATCGCGATCGAACAAAGTGCGAGCTGCTCGTGGCCGGCGACCGTAAGATCCCATATCAAAGCCACGTCGCAGCCGATTGAAGCTGACGGCTGCAGGTTGCTCAGCTGGCGTTTCAAAAGCGCGCCGATTCACGGAAAGTGACATTTTTGATGTTGACAAAACGTTGATACAAGTAACTAGTTCCGATTCGGGTCCAAAAATGGCATAAGTTGATCTAGTCTGATTGGCGCTTTACGCCAGATAGAATGCGTGCTCAAGTTGGTACTTCTAGATAAAGATGAGTTCAAATGCGACACTCTTTCATCGATCTGCTGGCGTGCCCGATTTCTGGTGAGCAGTTAGTTGTTATTGGCGCCGAAGAGAAAGATCAACCTATTCCTCCGCCATACATTGAAACTGCACAGCGCGTAGGGAGCATTGGTGATGTTGTGGGGCCATTGCCAAAAGAATTCGTACCAACAACTGATCTTGGTAGAGCTATTGCTGCAGCTGCCGCTCCAGCAGGAAATGCCGACCGAAATATGCAATCGGTGATCTGGGAAGGCGTTCTTCTTGCGCCAAATTGTGGACGTTGGTACCCAATAATTGAGGGTATTCCAGAGATACTTCCAGACTCTCTGCGAAATTGGTCGCGAGACAAGGCACTTATTCATGAAAGACTAAAAAAAGTCGATGACAGCGTTAAAAACCTCATGGATTACTCAATTGGCTGGGCAGATACCTCGGTCAAGGCAGGTGACAACTATAAAAACTCGGAAATAACTCTCCTCAATAAGGTAGACGATTTGGGGTCTTTTACTGGCCCTGGGTTGCTTTCACCATTTAATCCTTATGAATTCCATCACTCTGCTGAGTTTATCCGAGGTTTTTCAAACTGTATTCCATCATTAAATATTAACGTTGGATCGTATGTACTGGACTCTGGTTCAGGATATTCATGGACTACTGAATGGTTTATGAAAATGGGCGTGCATGCCGTGGGCCTTGAAATAAACCGTACATATTTAGATGTCGGGCGGCGTCGTATGGGCTTGAATCAGCCGCACCTCATCATTGCAGACGCAGAAAATCTTCCATTTGCGGATGGTGTTTTCGACGCCATATTAGGATTTGATGCTTTTCATCATATTCCCGATCGCCCAAAAGCAATGCGTGCATTTGAGCGCGTCCTGAAAAATATCGGCCGTGTTGTCTTAGTAGAACCAGGCGGCGCGCACGAAATGAATGCCATATCGCAGAGCGTCATGCAAAAATATGGAACGATGGAAATCGGGATGGAACTCAGCGATGTACAAATGTATATCGATGGAATAAAATCTTTCAATCCTGCTGTCGAGACTTTTATTTATCCTGTAAAAAGCGATGACAGACGCGAGGTTATACCATTAAAAGATGCAATGGACCGCAATTTTATGGGGTGGTGCTTATATGTAATAGACAAGAACGGTGGAATTTGAGCTTGATATAAAACAAATCCTTTACGGATTTATTGATCGGGCAGGTCATTTTAGGCTGCAATGTGGATGAGGCAGTTGTAAAGCATTGCGCATTGGAGGGACGTCGAGTTGAACCCAAATCAGCCATTGCGGCAAAATTTAAATGTCTCGACGAGCGAGCCGATGCCGGGATGCATTGCGAACAGCAGCATCGCGTCGCACTAGAGGCTGTTATGGACCGGTGGCTTGGGGATTCCAGATGAAGGGGGCATGCCCCCTTCGCGCAGAGCCTACCCATCTGACGTCTCCGACGATGAGTGGGCGCTGGTCGCCCTTTATCGGACCCTGCTGCGCGAGGATGCGGGGCAGCGCGAGCAATAGCTTGCGCGAAGTGTTCAATGGCCTGCGCTACGTCGTGAAGACAGGGGTACCCTGGCGCTGGATGCCCAACGACCTCCCGCCCTGGGAAGCCGTTGACCCGCAGGCCCAGCGCTGGCTGGCGGCCGGCTGCTTCGAGCAACTGGCCGACGACCTCCGCGCCTTGCTGCGCCTAGCCTCCGGGCGTCGTTCAGAGCCCAGCGCAGCGATCCTCGACAGCTGAACCCTGCGTTCGACGCCCGAGAGCGGCGAGCGGGCCGGATACGATGGCGCCAAGCGCAAATGCGGCTCGAAGGTCCACCTGGCCTTCGACACGCTCGGCCACCTCCTGGCGCTGCACGTCACGCCCGCCGACGCCGACGACCGCGCCCAGGTCGGGCGTCTAGCCGAGGCCGTGCAGGCCGCCACCGGCGATCACGTCGACCTAGCCTATGTCGATCAGGGCTACACCGGGGAAAGGCCGGCTAAGGCTGCGCGCCAGCACGGCATCGCACTGGAGGTCGTCAGACTGCCCGAGGCCAAGCGCGGCTTCGTCCTGCTGCCGCGGCGCTGGGTGGTGGAGCGCTCCTTCGCCTGGGCGACCCGCTTCCGCCGCCTCGTCAAGGACTACGAGCGCTATCCCAGCACGCTCGCGGATCTCCACATCGTCACCTTCGTCTGCCTCATGCTCAAACAAGCCGCTCGACTGGCAGCCAGTTCATAACAGCCGCTAGAGCGGCATCTGACCGGGCTGAATCATTAGGGTTTACCGGTCGGGGTTTGATGTGATTCCCTGCGCGGCTTTCGCAGGAGAGCCGCATGGCATCAGCTCTATCCGTCGATCTGCGCGCGCGTGTCCTGGCCGCCGTCGAGGAAGGCGCGTCGCGCCGTCAGGCGGCCAAGCGGTTCGGCGTGAGCCCGACCAGCGCGATCCGCTGGTATGAGAGCTTTGGGCAAGAAGGGCGGATCGCCCCCAAGCCGATGGGCGGGGATCAGCGCTCGCAGACGATCGAAGCGCAGGCCGACATGATCGTTTCGATCTACGAGGCCAAGCCCGAGATCTTCCTGACGGAGCTACAGGAGAAGCTGGCGGAGCGCGGCCTGCGGGTCGGGAGGAGCAGCCTGTCGCGCTTCTTCAAGCGTCACGGAATTACGAGAAAAAACACCGGCCATGCGACCGAGCAGGATCGGGAAGACGTGAAAGCCGACCGCGAGGCATGGTTCGAGGGGCAGCTCGACCTAGACCCGGACGCCCTCGTGTTCCTGGATGAGACCGCGGCCAATACCAGCATGGTCCGCCGCTACGGACGCGCCCCGCGCAGCGATCGTTGCCGGGTCGGCGCGCCGTTCGGACACTGGAAGACCACCACCGTCACCGCCGCCCTGCGCTCCAGCGGTCTCATCGCGACCGCGCTCCTCGACGGGGCCACGAACGGCGAAGGCTTCCGTGCCTACGTCGTCGAAACGCTGTCCCCGGCGCTGCGGCAGGGCGACACCGTCATCCTCGACAACCTCCCGGCCCACAAGGTCAAAGGCGTGCGCGAGGCCGTAGAGGCCGCCGGTGCCCGGCTCCTCTACCTGCCGCCCTACAGCCCCGATCTCAACCCGATCGAGATGGCCTTCGCCAAGCTCAAGGCCATGCTCCGATCGGTTGCAAAGCGCACCGTTGCCGACCTCTGGGACGCCATCCGAAACGCATTCGCTGCCTTCAAACCAGACGAATGCCGGAGATACATCGCCGCCGCAGGATACGACGCTTATGATCCAACCTGATCGGATGCCGCTCTAGAGCGTTTTTGGTCGAAGCTGAGTCGGGTGTGTGGGGTTCACGCGATGGTGTGGGGCTGATTCACTGCGCGTTTCCGATGAGGAACGAGGCATGGGCCAACCCTACAACTAGGACCTACGCGAACGTGTGGTTGACGCGACTGGAACGACGTCGCGTCAACAGGCGGCTGCGCGTTTCGGGGTCGGCGTGGCCACGGCGATCCGTTGGATGGCCACACTGACGAAGACCGGGACGGTGGCGGCTCGTCCGCAGGGGCGGGCTCGCCGCTCCAAGCTCGATCTGCACGAGGCATTTCTGCAGGACCTGATTACCGAGCGGGACGACATGACCCCGGAGGAGATGCGGGTTCGCCTGAAGGACGAGCGCGACCTTACGGTCGGACTTGGCATCCTGTGGGCCTTTCTCGACGCGCGCGGTCTGACCTACAAAAAAAGACAGCCCACGCCACGGAGCAGAACCGCCCGGACGTTAAGGCCGCTCGCGAAGCGTGGTTCGAGGGCCAGCCCGACCTCGACCTTGCCCGCCTCGTCTTCCTTGACGAGACTTGGACCTCGACTCACATGGCCCGCGCCCGCGGGCGCGCCCCGCGAGGAGAGCGGTTGCGCTCTCCCGTATCGCACGGCCACTGGAAGACCACGACCTTCGTCGCAGGCATGCGCCTGTCCGGGATCGCCGCGCCGTTCGTGCTCGACGGACCGATCAACGGCGACGCCTTCCAGACTTACGTCTCGCGTGTGCTCGCGCCTGAACTCGACCCCGGCGACGTCGTCGTCATGGACAACCTCGGCAGCCACAAGGGACCAGCCGTGCGCGCGGCGATCGAGGCAGCCGGCGCGCGACTGTTGTTCCTGCCGCCCTACTCGCCGAACTTCAACCCGATCGAGATGGCCTTCTCCATGCTCAAAGCGCTGCTGCGCAAAGCAGGTGGGCGCACGGTCGAAGGACTATGGTCGGCCATCGGACGGATCCTCTAGACCGTCACGCCAACCGAGTGCGCCAACTTCTTCGCAGCCGTAGGATACGAACCAAATTAAACCGAAAATGCTTTATCGCACAGCCGCGCCGGGCAGACGGGCCGGACCGAAAGGCAAACCTGATTGATCAGCGCCCTGTCAATAACACCAGCATTCCAATTACAGGAACGGAGCAGGAACGTTAGGGGTTCGCCCGGGAAGGCCCAGCGCAGATGTTTACGGGGATCATCTCGACCATCACCGGCACGCAGGTCGAAAGACAGTGTGCAGCCATGCCTGGAGATGCCAACGCGCAGAGGAGCGTAAGGGCTGTAAGAGTGTTGTTCATATGTAAAAGTCATAAATTCGTTGCAAAAAAAGCGCCTACCAAGCAGTCAGGGCAATGCGCTTCCAAGTGTTCTTTGCTACGCAGCGGTACTCGTAGTTGGCGTCCCACGTTTGAGCGCCGACCGTGCAGGCCGCCGTGGAGCTTGCTGGTGTCGATGATGGGGAGACGAAAAAACTGGATGTGCGGATGTCTGAACTTACTGAGAAGACACCGGTCCCGCCTGGAGACACCGAGACGTTACCGGCCATCACCGCGGTGATGTTGAGACCGCCGGTAGACGGAACCTGAAACGATGCAGAGGCTGCACCGGATTGGACGATCAGATTTTCGGAAGCCCCCGGCGCAGTCGAGGTGTTAACGAATTTCACTCCGCTAGGACCAGCGATCTCCATACTGTGCTGAAGTTGCGGATAGGCGGCATTGATGCCAAGGGTGCTACCGCTAGTTTTGTTGATGAGATTGAGATTGCCGGCACTATCCTCGAAGATCTGCGCGAGGACTGGTGCACCATAACTGTTCAGGCCGGTTAGGTTGATCGCCTGCGAGTTGGAACTTGCCGCCGCACTGGTCGCTGCTAGCGACAGTCCTACAAGTCCTCCACCGGTGTTGGTGGCGTAGCACGCCTTCCATGGGATCGCGTTGGCGGAGGTACACTCGAAAGCGTTGAGGGCACCCGAGGTAGACGCCGTGGCATGAAGTAGGGACTGGAACCCCTTCGCATCGCCCGTGAGCGGCTGTCCGTCCGCCCTAGCGTAGAGGTTGGTATCGGCCTCCATCGTCGTCATAAACGAGAAGTTGAGGCCTTTGGACCCGTCACAAGAAGCCGCGAACAGCGCGCAGTTGACGGTCGAGAAGTTAGCTCCCTCCGTGAAGGAACCAGACGCTCCAATGCCGCCTAGGCTATAGAACGGAGTAAGGGACTTACTATGCGCGCCGCTTGCGTCGGGCACGCTGTAATTAATCCCGTAGGCCGCAATGGCCGCATCTGGCCATGATGCCACGCCCTTGTAGGTTCCGGCCGGCACCGTGATCGTGCCGACGATAGCGGCGCTTGATGGGTTGCCGTGACCGCTCAATTCCATTGAACGATCCCACGGACCGAGCTGTCCGCGTATCGTGCCGCTCGTGACGTTCGGATCCGCATAAGCGTTCGTGAAGGCCGGCGAAACAGGCATCTGTTCGTTCGGTACACGCCTGGTGGCGTCTAGGGTCGCGATGCCGCTTGGGGCGCCGCGCTGGTTTGCAACGACTCTCAAAAGCGCTCGATTCTGCTCGGCTAAAAGCGAACCATCGGGCCCGAGCGTCGCGATGCCGCCGGCCGCGCCGCACATTCCCAACAGCGTGTTCGTCGCCGCCATCATCTTTTGGTTTGAGCAGCGTGGGCTATCGCTGGCGAGCATCACAGAACTGCTCCAGATCTGCGTCCCGAGGACGAGATTGAGCGGGAAGCCCGAGAATACGGTACAGTCTGGAAGTGGAACGTTGACCTGCGCGCTAGCGGGCGCGCTGGTAAACGACAGCAATGCCATGAGAAGCAGGATCAAAAAGCGCATGACTGTATCCATGAGGGGGAGGAGACTAAGTGCACCTTGCAAAACTCCCGATTCGCTTGCGTTTTCCCTCCAGCCAGAACGGCGCAGCGGGCGTTTTGTGAGAGACACTTAGCTCGACTTTGGCCATTCATGCGACGTGGCAAAGCGCATAGAGCCAGGGAGCAGGCAATCGGAAGGGGTGTTTTGTTCGGGCGCGTCGGCACGGTGATGTTGCCAGAGTCCTCTCGCGCCAGATCGCACAGCGCACGGCGGCGAGCGCATCGGCGAAGGTTGGGCGCGGTTTTGGGTAACACGCAGCGGCCGCGATGCGTCGCCTTTGGCGGGCCGGGAGCCGTGCAGCCAGCAGCGTGACGATCGAGAACAGGGCGAGCAGGCAGGGGGTGGTGCGGGCAATCGCTGTATCAGACCACTGCCGCTGCGTCTCGACGCCGAGATGGGCGCGCACTTCCTGGAACGTGACCTCGACGTTCCAACGCTGCACGAACCATCCTACGATCTGCGCGGGCTCGCGCGTCGGTTCGATACAGAGTAGGGCCTGGGGCGGGAAGCGCGCCTCGGGATCGCGGATGAGCACCCAGCGGATCGGTACGACAGGGAGGCCGCCGTGCCGCCACACCGCGGTGCCCGAGGCGATCTCGATCATGCACTCGCCTACTCCGTACCAGCCCGGCACCACAACCGCATGCCAACGCGTGTCCTTGGACGCGAAGGTTGCGGCGAGCGTCGGCAGCCGTGCGCCTTTGGTCCTCGGGCGGCCGATCGTGGTCGGCAGCCGCATCGGAGCCGGATCATAGAGGGCTGCGTCGAGCCGTAGGCGGGTGATCGCTGTTATGCGGGCGCGGCGCATCGCGTTGAGGAACAGCAGGGCCGAGAAGCCGCCATCACCGACCAGCACGAGGTCGCGCCCGGTAGCCAGCGGCGGGCCTAGAGGGCGAGTTGAGTCCGACGTCGAGCAACGGCTTGTGCCGACGGCCTTGTTCGCGACAGGCACGCTCGGACGGCACCAGTGCGGTCAGGAACGGGAGCGTCCAGACGCGCCCCGCCCAAGGGATTGGGGCGAGCAGCATTAGGCTCATCCAGCGCAGCCCGCTCGCCTTGACGAAATTGCTGTCGGAGGAGCGCACCGGATCTTGGGAGATGTCCTTGGCCGTGATCCGCTTGCCGCGGCGGCGCTCGATCGTGTCGTCCAGTCCCAGGACCACGGGGCCGCGTTGCGCGAACACGTTGACCAAGATACCGAGCAGGATGCGACTACCAGTGCGCGGACACCACGCTGCCCGGTTGAGGATGCGGTGGACGTTCACGAACCGTCGCTCATGCGCACGGCCCATGATCCCAGGACGCTGGTTACCGTGCGCCCACCGGGGGTGAGGATCGCGCCGATCAGCAGAACCTGAGCGTGCCGCTACAAGCGACGGACGAACAGCGGCGCGAACATCAGGATGAGTTCGGCGAAGCGGGCGGGCAGATCAGGCATCAGGTGTCTCTTGGTCAGGACGACCAGAACCTACCCGTCATGTCCGCTTCGTAACCCGCCCCTCAACCGCCCGTCAAATTGGCCAAAGTCGAGCTAAGACTCGCACCATTAGCTAGATGGTGCTTTCACCGTCCGTAAATGTCCTCGACGCGGATGATGTCGTCCTCGCCGGTGTAGCTGCCGACCTGGACCTCGATCAGTTCAAGTGGGATCTTGCCGGGGTTCGTGAGGCGGTGCATCGAACCGATCGGCAGGTACACCGCTTCGTTCTCGTGGACGAGGACGATCCGATCGTCCAGCGTCACTTCGGCGGTGCCGCGCACTACCACCCAGTGCTCGGCGCGGTGGAAGTGCTTCTGCAACGACAACCGCCCGCCCGGCGTCACCATGATCCGCTTCACTTGGAAGCGCTCGCCGATGTCGATGCGCTGGTACCAGCCCCAGGGGCGGTACATCCGACGGTGCGCATCGGCCTCCGGATGGGCTTTGGCCCGCAGGAGGCCGACCAGATCCTTCACCCAGCCGGACTTGGCCTTCGAGGTCACGAGCACTGCATCCGCGGTCGCGACCACCACCACGTCCTCCAGGCCGACCACGGTAGTCAGCCCCTCGCCCTCGCTGTGGACGAGGCTGTTTCGCGTCTCCAGCAATTCAACTCGGCCGCGCACGGCGTTGCCGGACTCGTCGCGCGGCAGCACCTGCCAGACCGCGTCCCAGGTCCCAACATTCGACCACGGGAACGACACCGGCAGCACGCCGGCCCTCTGCGTGCGCTCCATCACCGCGTAGTCATCGAGATCTTGGGCGCCTTGGCGAAGGCCTTCGCGTCGAGGCGCACGAAGTCGAGATCGGTGTTAGCGAATTCGAGTGCAGCGCGGGCGGCAGCCAACACCTCGGGGGCGTGCGCCTCCAACTCGGCGAGCATAAGGTCGGCGCGGAACAGGAAGTAACCCGAGTTCCACAGGGCGCCCTCCGCGATCAGCGCTTCCGCCCCGTCCGCATCCGGCTTCTCGACAAAGCGCTCCACCGCGAAGGCTCCGTCCGCCTCCGGCAGCGCCCGGCCGCGACGAATGTAGCCGTAATCGGTGGCCCGTCGCGTTGGCTCGACACCGAGCGTCATCGTATAGCCCGCTCGCGCGCCAGCTGCGGCTGCGTGGACGGAGGCACCGAAGGCGGCGGTATCGCCGATGACGTGGTCGGCGGCCATGATCAGCACCACTGTTTCGGGACCCTGCCGGGCGGCGTGCAGGGCAGCGACCGCCACAGCTGCAGCGGAGTCGCGCCCTGCCGGCTCCAAGATAATGTCGCCTGAGATGCCGGCCCGGGCGAGCTGCTCGGCGACGATGAAGCGCGACTCGGCCGCCGCAATCACGGCAGGTCGCGCGAAAATCGCTGCGTCAGCCACGCGCTTGACAGTAGCTTGGAAAGTCGATCCCGCCTCATCGACAAGCCGTGCGAACTGTTTCGGCATGCTCTCGCGCGATGCCGGCCACAGCCGCGTCCCTGAGCCGCCACACAGGATCACAGGCAGAATGTGGTACGCGAAATTACTCATCTGCCTGGTCCGCTCGATGCACGAGAGTTAATTGGCTAGATATGCAGCTCGGATCGAACCTTTGCCCGCGCCTCAGCGAGTATATCGGAAATTGCCGTATCCCAGTCTTCAGTCGGCGCCCAATCAATCGCTGCCATGATCCGCCCAGAGTCACCCGCAGCGACTGCGATCTCCGCCGGCCGCATTCGTTCATCAACGATCCGTATATCAAATGGTACCATCGATTGCCGACGCAGATCAGTTAAGATATCCGCGATACTGCGCGGATGCCCCGACGCGATGTTGTACACTGTACCGGTCTTGATACTCTGAGCGTTTGCGATCAGCGCCACGTAAGCCCGCACCACGTCGCCAATTGGCAAAAAATCCCGTTTTGCCATGAGGTTACCGACCTCAAGTATAGGGGGCACGCAACCAGCCTCGATCCGCGCGATCTGACTGGAGAAGGAAGGCACGACAAAACGCTCGTCTTGGCCTGGGCCGATATGATTAAACGGTCTAAGAATCACAAGTTTAATTTCAGCACGCGGTAGTACGTCGCGTAGAATTAGCTCGCCAAACCATTTCGAACGGGCGTAGGCGCCAAGCGGTTTTGGCTCAACATCTTCTGACAAAGGATGGCTAGCCAGGAATGAATAACCATAGACTTCGCCGGAGCTGACAAAGAAGAAATTTGAACCGGCCGCATACTGGGCTGCTGACTCGGCGAGGTTTAAGAGCCCCTGAAGATTTACGCGCCACGTATCAATCGGCGCATTGACCGATTGTTGAACCGAGGCTATTGCCGCTAGATGTAGAACATCAGTTGGGCGATACTCGCAAAAGAAATTTGAAAGCGCTATCGCATCGAGAAGGTCAATCTGTCGAAATATTGCGCCATTCAGCATTGGGCCTATGTTGTGGCGCCCAATACCAATAATCTGGTCGTTGGGGCCGACTGCTGCAGAGAGGGCAGCAAGCGCGTGCCGACCGACAAAGCCGGCAGCGCCAGTGACGAGAATGCGCTTCACGTTGATCCGCCAGTTATGACTTACTGCCGAGACGCTTGAGGTCGGCCTCGACCATCTCCTGGATCATCGTCTCGAGCGAGATCTCGGCTTTCCAGCCGAACGCAGCCTCGGCCTTGGCCGGGTTGCCGAGCAGCACCTCGACCTCGGCTGGCCGAAATAGCTTCTCGTCGATGATCAGGTGGTCCTGCGACACGAGGCCGACGTGGCGGAAGGCGATCTCGCACATGTCGCGCACCGTGGTGGTGCGGCCGGTGGCGATGACGAAGTCATCCGGCTTGTCCTGCTGCAGCATCATCCACATCGCCCGGGTGTAGTCTTTGGCGTGACCCCAGTCGCGCTTGGCGTCGATGTTGCCGAGCCGTAATTCCTTCGCCAGTCCGAGCTTGATCCGCGCGACCCCGTCGGTGACCTTGCGGGTGACGAACTCGACGCCGCGCAGCGGCGATTCGTGGTTGAAAAGGATCCCGTTCGAGGCATGCAGCTTGAAGCTCTCGCGGTAGTTGATCGTCATCCAGTGCGCGTAGAGCTTGGCCACGCCGTAGGGCGAGCGCGGGTAGAACGGGGTCGACTCGCTCTGCACCTGCTCCTGGATCAGCCCGAACATCTCCGACGACGAGGCCTGATAGTAGCGCGCATCCGGCTTCAGGGTGCGCACGCATTCGAGCAGGTTGACGGCGCCGAGACCGGTGATCTGCCCCGTCAGGAGCGGCTGCTGCCACGAGGCGGTGACGAAGGATTGCGCGGCGAGATTATAGACCTCGTCTGGCCTTACCTCCTGCACTATGCGGGCGAGGCTTGACAGATCGAGAAGATTACCGTCGTGCAAAATCACATCATCGTTGATCCCAAGCCACTTCAGCCGGTGGTCGAACACCCCGGCATGACTGGAGCGCCGCACGACACCATGTACTACGTAACCTTTGTTCAATAATAACTGGCACAGATAGGCTCCATCTTGTCCGGTTACTCCTGTAATTAATGCTATTCTATTATGCATTGATTGATTTTTACTATCTAAATGAGAGAAATTTGGCCAGCAAGTTTATGACTGAGTGCTCGATAGGCCGCAATCTAACGTGCTTGGGTGAGGAGGCTCAGGGGAGCAGTTTGTTAATGCGCTTAGCTGGATAGCATCCAAGCGTCTTTCACACCAACCGGGATGAGGGATCGTGTCTCGGCCCTAGCTGTTTGGTTGCGGCACGTTGTTGTAATATGGCGCATTAGGCAATCAAAGCTCAAGCATGGCGGTTTGAGGGCGTGCGCCGCCGTGCCGCCACCAGGAGGGCCCGCTGATGCTCGCCATTCATCCCAACGCCCGTACCACTCTGGTCGTGTGCGCCGAGATCGCTCGATCCTCCGAAGGCTCTAGCGTTCTGGCCCGGCGCTATGGTGTCTCTGCCGAGACCATCCGCAAATGGCGCAAGCGCTGCCCTGATGCTTGCGAGGATCGCTCGGCGCGACTGCATGAGCTTGCCCTGGCGCGCCAGCGATGAGTACTGCTCCATCGTATGCGCGCTCCGCCGCAGCGCTGGCTTTTCCCTCAACGCGCTAACCTTCGTCATCAGCCATCTCTTGACGCATCCGAACCGGGACACCGTCTATCGCATCCTCAAGGCGGAGGGTCTCAACCGGCTGCCGCCGTCTGAGCAGGCCCGCAAGTTGCATAACACCTTCAGGGACTACGTGGTCGGCTTCGTCCATATCGACGTGAAGCACCTGTCCAATCTGCGCGATCGTGACGGCTCCACCCTTCAGCGCTACCTCTACGCCACGATCTACCACGCCTCCCGCCACATCCACCTCGCCGTCAGCACGACGAGACCTCCACCTCGGCCGTCGCCATCCTCACGGACGCCTTCGACGCCTTCCCCTTCCGGGTCACCCACGTGCCCACCGACCGCGGCTCTTGCTTCACCGCCGATGCCTTCCAGGCCGCATGCGCGCGGCACGGCGTACAACACCGCAAAACGCGCCCCTACACCCCGAAGACCAACGGCATGGTCGAACGCTTCAACGGCCAGGTGACACGGGAGGTGGCGGGCATCATGATCTACAGCTACCGCAACCTGGAGGTCGTTCGGCGCGGTTTCAACGCGGCCTATAATGTTCGCCGCCAGCGCATGTTGAAGGGGCTGTCACCCGGATGGCCCTGCACCAGCGCATCGAAGTCGATCCCGCGCTGTCCAATCCAACCTACAGACCGCTCAAGCCTGGCATCCTAAGCAACGCCCTCCGCATCGTCGCAAATGCCAAAGAGATGTCATAACTGACATTAGCTTCTGTTCGGAGTCAACGTTTAGACGGTTGTGCCTGTAAGATTGCAGCCCGTGCCGCGGCCTGCCTCTCAACATTTATCGCTGTATTGCTACTCGTAATCCCACTGGTTAATTCGCAATTCACCATTATACTGTGAAGATCACTCGAATGTCCGCTGTTAAACAGAAGCGCGACCCATGCTGGCTCGAAAACTGCTACTGTTGCGGCGAGCGCTACTCTTGCGTCGCTGATTGCTCGAGACTCATAAAGATCGTTTATCGTGCTTTTCGTCATCCTATTTCTGTAGAGCCACTTGACCCAATGCGCCACCGGCTTGAGCGGACACCTTAAAATATTCCTTCCGTATGAGATGATGCTGCAATTTTCTGATGCTATCCGTGTTGGCGGGCGGCTCAGATGGGGTAGCAGGAGTTGTTCGATCCTGACGAGCGATATCACCGGCCATCCGAGAATGGCGCGCCGCTGGTGAAGCTCGAGGTCCTGATGACTTCGAAACGTTCTGGTTAAATTCAGCTACCGAGAAGAAGTATTCCAATGAATCAAAGGGAGTCGTCCGCCTCACGACTTGGCCCTATACTCAGCCTCCGATATCAGGCGCTGCGGCGGATCGCTGCAAGCCCTTCCGCAGTTCACCTAGATTTCATAGAAAGTCGTTGCCTGCGCAAAAGATAATTTTTTACTCAAGTATGACCTGAATTTGTGGAAATTGAAACCGGGCGAGGTGCTGCTGATTAGTTTTCAGGTAAGTCTTATAATCAAGCAACTTACTCTTGACTGAGTTCTTCTTCAGCAGAAAAATTCCAAAAAGCGTCTTTTGGATATTAAATGCGATTAATTATCCGCTTAGTATCATTTATAAATTTTTTGACTGCGTCTAGTTAATTACCGACCCCTGTGACCGCTGGGTTCAGGCGCCGATGGTTTTGAGGATGGTGCCGAAGGGACTGCTGCCGTGGAGGCGCGCGGTATCGACGACGGTGCGGATGTCAGCTTCGCCCTCGGCCGCCCACATCGCACGGTAGCCGTTCGTGACCTTTCGCTGGATGACAGATGGGCGCAGCAGCCTCTCTGAACCGTTGTCGGTCGGTTCGACCGCGCCGGGATAGGCAAGGAAGATGAGGAGCTAATGGCGAGCCCGGCCGATCTTGGCTTGCAGATCGCGGGTTAAGTCGCAGCTACTTCGTGTGGCCAGAATGGTGCCGATTCAAGGTCCGACGCTTGGCCGCCAGGGTCGAGATCGCGAAGTCGATGACGTGCTCAGCCAGGGCGAACACGGATTGTGACCAGAGCTGGAGACGCCAGGGCACCGCATCATCGCTGGTCTCGACGGAGTAGGTGACATCGCGGGCGAGATGGGCAAGGCAGATCTGGTGCGCGGCGGCGTGGACCTGCTGAGCGGTGTAGCGGATCCGAGATCCAAAACGCCGGCCGATGCCCGCCCATCATCTCCCGCACCACGATAGCGCCCCACGTCGGGGAGGCCGTCTGCACCATGGCTTGGGCCGAATGGAATACCCAGTGGTAGGCGTTGCTGCCCTTAAGGCGCACGCCGTTCTAGTGTGAAGCGCCCACCGTGGCTTGGCGCAGCGTCGAGGCGGCCTCGTCGCGACCGGAGCGGAAGCGCGCTTGCGCCCGACGGAGCAGGTTCATTAGGCCGCCTTGGCTGAACCTCAAACCGAACAGGTCGGACAGCGCCGCCTGCAGCCGGTCGTAGGACAGCGCCTGGAAGGTCTTCAGATACGTTGCCATCGCATGCAGCCGTGAGCCGAACGGTGTGCTCCGCGCCGCCTCCGGCACTGGCGCTACGACCCGCGTCCCGCAGGTCGGACACTGGATCGCCAGCCGTTGATGCTGGGTGACGACCGGTGCGACTCCGGGCAGCTCGATCCGTTCGGAGAGGCTGACGACCTCGGCGGGAAGGTCCCCGTGCAGTCCGCCGCAGCAACGGCAGCGATCCGCGCGATGCTCGACGAGGGCATCGGGATCCTTGCTCATCACTCGCCTATAGCCCTTGTGGCTAGGCTTCGCTCCGCCTGGTTTGGCCTGCTCGCGCCGCTCCTTGAGGTCCGTCACGGGCGGCTTCGACGAGGTGCGTTAGGTCTTCTCCGGGCGCTGCAGGCGCAGCATCAGCTCAATCAGCTCCTCGCGGCTTTGCAGCTTAAGATCGCTTCGGCCCATCCGGTGAGGGAATCAGCGAAATCCGACCCGCGCAAGGGAGTGTATAATTACGCGTCTAGTTCCTATAGTTTTGGTTTGATTGGAAGTTTTCCGAATAATCATAATTTTGCAAAATACACAACGAATCTTTCGGAGCTTCCCGACGAGACGATGTGCGTTACCCTTATGATTGTCATATAACGGCATTGCTTTCAAGCAAAAACTACACTTATAATGGTAGATAGTATAGATCGAACACTGTACAAATTGTATATGTTTAACAATAACATTTCAGTGATTAGATCGCTATATATTATTATGACCACTCTGGAGTATAGTAATCCCCCCGATCTGTCGAAAGGTGTGGATTGTAAAACGGATCGGCGGCGATCACGTGGGCCCAGCGCGCGGTGAAGGCGGCTTCGTCCGGGGAGCTCACTGCTGTGCGCGGCAGTGATGAGCCCTCGAAGTGGTAGAGCTTGGCGAATGGCGTGTAGACGATGCGGTAACCGACCTGGCCTAGCCGCAGGCAGAAATCGAGGTCGTTGTAGTCGATCGCCAGCGCCTCGTCGAACCCGCCAACCTCGCGCACAAGGCTCATCCGGGTTGCTAGCACCGCGCCTGTCACTGCTGAGTAGTTGCGAATTAGATGAGTGTAGCCGTTGTAGCCGATATCCTCGTCAACGAGGTTATGGAAGATATGGGTGGAATTTCCCATCACGCCGAACACAACTCCTTGATGCTGCACGCGGCCATTCGGGTAAAGCAATCGGGCGCCGACTGCACCAACGCCGGGTCGGCCGGTAAAACCAATGAGCGCCTCGATCCAGTCAGGCGCGATCACCTCGATGTCATCATTAAGCAAAATAACATCCTCGGTTCGAACCTTAGATAGTGCGAAGTTCATTTTACGCGAGAAATTGAACGGTGGCTCGAACTCATGAGACTCAAGCCGGACACCCTGTGCTTTCATCTCTACTTGAAGTTCATCGGACATGTTACCGTTATCGACCACGACGATTTCGTAGTTAGTCCAAGTCGAGCGAGCGCGGATGCTTGCCACCGCGTGGTGTACAAGCACGATCTCGCCGCGGCCCTCAACGGTCTTCGCCGCGCAATTTGTTAGGATCAAAAGCGTCACGCGCCGCTCCGGGTGCAGTGGCCAGATTACCCGGAAGCTTCCCTGGAATAGACCCTCTTCGACACGGGCCGCCGGATCCTGCGTCCGTACGAAATCGGCAATCGCCGCCTGTGCGTTGACTAACGCTTGTGGCTTGGCATCAACCACCGCGGCGGCGGAACCCGGGATCTTGCGCCAATGGTAGAGTACGCCGGGCACATGCACGATTGCGCGGGCTGCGGCAGTGGCTCGGAGAGCAAGATCATAGTCCTGTGCGCCTGTATAGGCGTGGCGCAGCCCCCCAAGAGCAAAGAATAGGTGCTTGCGCATCACTGTAAGATGCATAACATACATCACCGATTGCAGGTGCTCGGGTGACCAATCTGGCTTAAAATAAGATTCGCTGCGTCTACCGTCAGGCTCCAGCTTGTCCTCGTCAGTATAGAGCAGATCTGCATCCGGGTTTTTTATGATCGCCGCCAGCATAGTTGCGACGGCGTGAGGAGCCAGCGCGTCATCGTGGTCAAGAAAGCCAACGAACTGGCCTGTAGCGAACTCGGCGGCCGCATTAGTAGCACGGGCGATGTGTCGGTTCTCCCTTGCCCGTACGATCTTGATGCGCGCATCACTGCCGCGGTAGTCTTCGAGCACGTCTCCAACCTCGGGATTCGGCGAGGCGTCATCGTAGAGGCAGAGTTCCCAGTCAGGGGAGGTTTGCTCTAGTACAGAGCGGATTGTTGCTTCCAATACGTCGGGAGGGGTATTGTAGACGGGGACTAGGAAGCTGATCCGGGTGGTGTCGGGGGAATGCATCACGCCGGGTCCCTGTCCTCTGTCTCGGTGGTCACGATTCGCCAGATGTCGTCTAGCGCCGCGCGGACGGTCAGCGCTGTGGCCTCAGTGCCGAACAGGGCCGACACCCGGCGCGTGCCCGCCGCACCAAGGCGGCGGGCGAGATCTCGGTCGTCGAAGAGCGCCCGCATCGCTTTGCGCAGCCCGTCCGGATTCGGGTCGGCCCAAGTGTAGCTGGCGGGATAAGGAGCGTTGCCTTCGCCGACTTCTGTTAAGCGAAAGTCCACCGGCAGACTAGCCGCGGGATCGAGCATGTCGATTGCGCCACCGTAATTTGTGGCGATTACCGGAGTGCCGGCGTTCATCGCCTCGACGATGGTCAGACCGAGCCCCTCCGATCGGTGGGGCGAGACGTAGGCATCGAGCAGGCGGATTAGCGCCTCCATCTCGTCGTCGGCATAGATTGCCTCGGAAAAAACTACGTCGGGCCGCTCCGATGCGATCGCTAGAATCCGCGCAATCGTTGGGTGGTCACGGCGGCCGTAATGGACCTTCACGAAGCAGCACGCCCCGTCGGTAGCACAAAATTCGGCAATATAGGCCTCCACCAGCGCCAGCGGGTTCTTACGGTCGAGAATACTGCCGGCATCGGCGAAATAACCAAAAACGAAGCGGCCCTCGGGCAAGCCAAAATAGGCACGGTCGAAGGCTCCGGGCTGGGCAATCTCCGGTAGGATTGTTGGACGCACAACCCGCGTACGGATTGTCGAAGCTGCATTGATCGCGCGCTCCAAGAAAGTGCTGGCACACCAGACTTCGTCAAATCGGGCAAGTACAGGTAACCATTCAGGTCTAAGGGATACGAGTTCAAAATAGGGGATCAAAATGTGGTAACGGGCGCGACGCAGGGGATCGTTAGAGTTAAACGAATCAAAGGCATTGCCGATGAAGGGAAGATCGAGGTTAAGGTGCGTGATTTGGATTAGCTGGTCGCCATCGGGCGGGATTTCTAGCGGAATCTGTCGCACACGCTCAAAACCCGAGGTCCAATTAGAAACGCTCAGCGGCGTTTTAGCTGCTTTAAGGCTACGAAGGTAACCGCGTGCGCTGGTACCAAGCCCGTTTAGTGCCCGCACAGGCGCCACAAAACGGACGCCAAAAGCCTCCCCTAGTTCCGGTTGCCCGTTCCCCAACACATGCGAGTACATGGCAAGGTCGGACGTGACCTTTCCGCGCTGAGCCTCCACCCGACCTGCGAGGATGTGTTGCTGTTTGTCCTGGTTCGTCCAGCCACCGGCATCTTGAACTATACCATCCCATTGGGCGTCCCCAGCTGGGCTGACGTCGATGAGCCCAACCCGACCTGATTCAACAGCTGCAACCAAGCCGAACATCCGCGAAACGCTCTGCGATAACAAGGCGTCATTTCTATCAATTAAATCGTATGTGGATCCATTAGTTAGAACGGCCCCCAATTCGTCAAACAGACCAGGCCGGAACCAGAACATTGTCCCAGCAAAGAAGCCCCAGGCTCGCGGTCGAGTGCGATATGGATATAAACTGCGATAGAGGTTCTCAATCACCTCGCAGTTATTCCCGTCGAACATCGCTCCATCGAGATAAAAATCCCGTGAGCCAACGAGGGCAAGAGTAGGGTCCTTGGAAAAGCTCCGGATGATCCGGGCCACTAGAGGCTTGCTGCCCAGTATCGAATTTAGAAGCAGATTGTGCTTTCTCGCTAGCTCGACGCGGCTCTTTACAGCGTGGATTTTGCAAATGGCTGTGTAGGTCTGGCCGCTTTCGCGGACCCACGCAAGAGCTGTGAAAAGCGGCACAATGTCAAAACCGCGATCGGGAACTGGGATTAGTGCCGCGCCTGATTTCAAGCGTCGCAAACGGCCTATGAAGGTCCTATCAACCGATTCTGGGAAAGTTACGTACAAGTCGAAGGGAGTGTCAATCGCGCGCAGATGACTTTTGATCAGTCCTATTGCATTTGAATTGGAGATATGAGCGATCACCGCAACGCGGGTGCTGGCATTAGCCGACAACGTGGCGCGCCCTGTGGCACTACCATGTGCGAGATAATGCGCTAATGGCTCAAGACTAGTATTTGCATCGGGAACGGCGCCCCGATACCAGCCGGTTTCAAAATCGGGGCCTGGGTCAAGGTCCTGCCGCGAGCCGAGGGCGGTGAAGTGCCTGAACCCGCGCAAGCCCAATGGCATCCGGGTGGCATGACGTCTCTCGTACCAAATGGGGTCGAACGACGAGTTTGGTGCAAGTCCGGCCGCCATCCCGACGGTGATGTAATGCATCAGTGGACTGCAACCCGCGGCCATCACCGCGGGATTTTGCAAGGTGTACCAGTGCGGGTCGAACAGCGGCGTCGGCGAACCAGCATCACCGGTACCGTGCTGAAGATAGAAGGCTAGTGGGTTCAGGTTCGCGTCCACAGGGTAACCGCGTGAGGCACGGAACCAGCGTGGCTCCACCAGGGGGCCGGGGCTGCGATCCTCATAAGCTCCCACACGGAGGTAGTGAAGCAACGGTAGCTCATCGCCGACATCAGTGTAGCGTGCGAGGTACCAGTCTGAATCAAAAAGCGGATGGGGTGATAGGCCTAGCGCCGCACCTGCGAGAAGGTAGTGCCAAATTAGTTCGACAGCGTCCTTTCCAGCAGACACCTGCCGGGAATACCAACCTGTGTCAAAAACGCCGGCTTCGCGGATTGCCTCAACGTCAGCCGGAAGTGCCTCACGGAGTTGGTGTGCGAGACGCTCCCAGACTGCCGTTGTTCCGTTGGGCTGGGCGTGGGCCGCCAACTGGAAGCCCGGATGCGGGTCCCGGAACTCAGCGGCGCCATGCTGCACAAAGTGCTGTAGCGGTTCCATTCCGGCCTGCGCTACGTCAGGGTTCCGGTCACGATACCAACTGCTAGAGAATAGCCGGTTCGGGTCGCGTAAATCGGACAGGCCGTACTCGATGTAGTGGAGCAGCGGATTGACACCAGCTGAACGCACATCGGGGTATCGCTGGAGATACCAGAGCCCGTCAAAGAGCGGGTGCGGGTCAAGGCCTTCGGCGGCGCCGACCGTTAGATAATGGACTACCGGATTGAAGCCGAAGCGACGCAGGTCCGGTGCGTGTTCGAGGTACCAAGCTGCAGAGAAAAGCGGGTGTGGATCTCGCCCCTCGGCCGCGCCGTAACGCAGGTAGTGCCGAAGGGGGGCCATGCCACTTGCCGCTACGTCTGGGTAGCGCAACCGGTACCAGGCCGGTGAGAACAGTTTGGCGACCAGCTGGATACGGGTCCGCTCGAAAAGCGGGATTCGTCGGCGCAGGCCGCGCGATGGCATCGGCGGGCTCACCTGTGGGTTCTCGCGAGGCGCTGCGCCCGAAAGCCAAGTTAATTGCGGCACCGGAACGTTGGACGCTAAAGGGCTGTCAAGACGTCCGCGCCGCGCCGCGCCACGCCGTTCAGCCTGCCGGACCTCAGAGGCTACCTGTCGAAAGCCGCTCGCCAAGCTAGCTGCAGCCTCGGCCTGGGCAGTGTTAATCTGCGCTAGCGCCGCCAAGACCCGCTCCCGGTGCTCCGACGCCGTAGCATTTTCATGCAGGTGCGTGGCAGCGAGTCTTTCGAGACGGACGCGAAGTAAGGCTGCCTCCCGATCTTTCGCATCCTCCTCGACACGATGTTCAGACGCTCTAGCTTTCATTGCGGCGAGGCGTTCATCACGCGCCACGAGATCCGTGCGTAGAGATGCCGCGTCCTGCTGCGCCGCCGCGATCGTTGCCGTCGCTTTTGCTGCGTCCGCCGCCTGTTGCTCGGCCTGCATCCGCTGCACGTCGTCCGCCGCCTGGGCCGTCTGCACGACCAGTTTGGCAAGCTGCGCCTCTAGGCTGGCCGCCCGGCCCCGCGCTTCCTCGAGCAATCGGACAAGTTCACCCTCGAGATTGCGGGCAGCCGGATGCCCGAACAAAATAGCTCCAAGAGTATCACGAGATAAATTAGTGATTAAATCTATAGTTGGAGCGATCTCAGCGTGTTCGCCACTAATAAAACGTCGGTAAGGTCGGGATTTCTCAACGCTAAGTTTCTCGATAACCGCCACCGAATCGTAGAAGGTCACGCTAGCGATCGCGCGGTTATCCCGCATCATCTGCCGCCGTTCCTCGGACTCGACACCCGCAACATGGTCCGCGTTGACCGCGTCGACGAGGCCTTTCAGCCATTCGATCGATGAATCTGGCCGCCGCAATCCACCTTCGAAGGCAGGGTCGTAGCTACAGTGTAGGTCCTCAATGCAGTATACACCCCCAGGTCGCACACGAGGAAAAAGAATGTTGAAGGCTGCGACGATGTCGGAGGAACGGTGCGAGCCGTCGTCGATGACGATGTCGAAGGATTGTGCGCCGAGCACGGCTTCGACAGCATTACTCTGAGTCGCATCTACAACGAAGGCCCTAACACCATCGACATCGAACGCAAGATCGGCGATTTTCGGATCAATATCGAGGCCGATGACTGTCGAGCCGTGTGGCAGAATTTCCGCCCAGAACTCAAGTGATCCGCCGTTCTGGACACCTATTTCGAGTAGCGAGACCGGCTCGTTCCGTATGCGGATATGCTCGAATGTGCGTGCGTAAATCGCAAGATATTGCTCCCACTTGTCGACGACCTTTCCTCGCTTCAGAAAGAATGCATTGGCTAGATCAGCGCTCATGTACTGCCATCGTTTTCGTTCCGCGCGATTGGATAGCGCTAAAGGGGGCATCAATTGCAGCTGCGGTTTCGCTGCGGCGCACCAGAAAACTCATACTGGAAAAGCGGCGGTCTCATGATCATACCCACCGCTTGCCTGTCGTCTGTCCCAAGCGTTGACGGTGTCAGCAAGGCCGGTGGCGAGGGTGTGTTGGGGGGTAAAGCCCGTAGCGCGAAGCCGTTCGATGTCGGCTTCGATGCAAGCCGGCTCGGTCGCAGCCAGCGGGCGGGCGCCGAAGGCAATATGCTCGGCGCCGCCGGTGATCGCGGCGAGGCTGAGCAGGAGGTCGCGCACCGGCACCGCCTGGCCTGAAGCAATGTTGACCGCGCCTGTGGCGTCAGCATCAAGCAGCGAACATAAGGCACCAGCTACATCTGCAACGTGGAGGAAGTCGCGGCGCTGGAGCCCCGCAGTCGTGGTGAAGCGTTCGCCTGCGCGCAGGGTCCGGATCGCGTCGTTCACGAGGCGGCCGGCCTTCTCCCCCGAGCCGTAGAGAAAGAACAGCCGGCCCCATGCGAAAGACATGCCGGTAGTCACGGCATAGGCGTCCAGAACCCGCCGTAGGGCGTCCTTGGCGGCGCCGTAGAGGGTCGCCGGGCGGCATTCAGCGTCCTCGCGCAGGGTATCGGGGCCCCAAGCGTATTCAGCGCAGGTGCCGGTGCCTACCGCGCGAGTGCCGCCTTCCTCGTGGAAGGCACGGAAGAGGGCGAGGCTTGCAGCCACCCAGTCGAGGTTGACCGGCGCCCGCCAGTACAGGCCAGGCTCGGCGTACCATGCCAGATGCAGCAGATGACTCGCGCGGATATCCGTCACCGCCGCCCGCATCGCGGATGGGTCGAGCAGATCGACCGAGTGGAACCGCACGTCCGGATGGCCGGGGTCGCTACGCCCAATCGCGTGGATCTCCTCGCCACGCGCGCGCAGCGCGGCGATCGCATGGCCGCCGATGAAGCCGGTAGCTCCAGTGAGGAGGATGCGCCTCATGCCTCGGGATTGGTCCAGTCCGGGAAGGCCCGGTCCCGCTCGGCGATCACCGTCACCGGCTCGGGCCAAGTCAGGTCAAAAGCCGGATCGTCCCAGCGCGCGCCGCGGGCGGCGCTCGCCACGTAAGGCTTGTCGATCATGTAGAGAACTTCGGTATCGTCGCAGAGCGTCTGGAACCCATGGGCGAAACCTGCTGGAATGTAGAGCGCCTCGCGATTGTCGGCGGTGAGTTCGCACCCAGCCCAGTGCCGGTAAGTCGGTGAATTGGGCCTGAGATCTATAATCGCGTCGAGGATCGCCCCGCGGGTGCAGCGCACCAGCTTGGTTTCGGTATGGGGCGCGGCGGTGAAGTGCATTCCGCGCACCGTGCCGCGGCGGAGGTTGAACGACACACTCGACTGCCGAAACCCGGTCATCAGACCGCGCTCGGAGAACGTGTCCTCGCAGTACGTCCGGGCGAAGAAGCCGCGTTCATCGGCATACGGCTCGGGTACGATCCGGAAGGCGTCGGGCAGAGGCAGCGTCTCGAAACGCATAGGGTTCAGTGGATCTCGAGAGCGGGGATGCAGGTGACGAACTGTCCCCCCCATTCGCGAATCCCCGCCAATTGCTCAAACACCTCTTCCTTAATGTTCCAGGGCAGGATCAGGACGTAGTCAGGGCGCATCGCCAGCATTGCCTCGGGCGAGACTACAGGGATGCGGCTGCCGGGCAGCAGTGTGCCCTGCTTGTGTGGCGAGCGATCGGCTACCGCGGGGACCAGCTCCCGCCCGACGCCGCAATAGTTAAGAAAAGTGTTGCCCTTGGCCGCCGCGCCGTAGCCACACACTGTCTTCCCAGCCCGGCACTGTGCGATCAGAAACTCCAGACTGTCGCACTTGATCGTAACGATGTCCTTGGCAAAGCGCGCGTAGCCCGGCAGCGCGAACAGTCCCGCCGCGCGCTCCGCGGCAATCACCCGCTCAACGGCGGGCATGGCCACATGTGGTCCGTTCTGGTGGCAGAAGAAAACTCGCAGCGAGCCGCCATGCGTCGGCAACTCTTCAACGTCGAACACCCGCAGCCCGCTGCGCTCCAATATGCCCGAGACCACTCCGAGCGATAGGTAGGAAAAGTGCTCGTGATAGATCGTGTCGAACTGCTTCTCCTCGATCATTTGCAGGAGGTGCGGGAACTCGAAGGTACCAGCGCCCGTGGACTTGAGGATGATCTTGAAGCCAGCCACGAAGTCGAGGATGTCGGGAACGTGGGCAAGCACGTTGTTGGCCACCGTTAGATCCGCTGTATGGCCCTCGGCCACCAGCCGGCGGGCGGTCTCAGCGCCGAAGAATGCGACCTCGCTCGGCACCCCACGCCCGCGAGCGACCGCGGCGACGTTGGCCGCCGGCTCGACGCCGAGCACCGGCACGCCGCCGTGAACGAAGTACTGCAGCAGGTAGCCGTCGTTACTCGCGACCTCGACCACTTTGCTCTCCGCTCCGAGGGCGAAGCGCGCGGTCATCGTCACGACGTAGCGCTCGGCATGCGCCAGCCAACTTGTAGAGAAGCCGGAAAAGTAGGCGTAGTCGGAAAAGATATTCTCTGGCGTCTCGAAGGCCTCGAGCTGCACCAGCCAGCACTGGTCACAGACGAAAGCATGCAGAGGGAAGACGCGCTCGCCCTCGCGGGCCTTAGCCATCGGCACGTAAGAGTTCGACAGCGGCGACAGGCCGAGGTCAGCCACACTGTGGTCAAGCGTGGCGCCACAGGCGCGGCAGCAGGGGCGGTTCATCAGCTGATCCTCGACAAGCTCATTCGCGCCCGGCCGGACCGACCGGACCGGGCGGCTTCGATTAGGAGATGGTGCCGCGCGCCTCGTAGCGCGCGATCTGATCAAGAGTAAGGTCGGCGGCCGCCCCTCCCTCTCCTTGAGCCCGGTACCATTCGGCGGTCCAGGCGAGGGCCTCGTCGAGGCGCAGGCGGCGGTCCCAGCTTAAGCGTGCCCGAGCCTTCGAGGCATCGACCTTCAGGAAGGTCGCTTCGTGCGGGTGTGGTCCCGCGGAGAGGTGCCACGCAGCTCCCCCTCCCCAGGTGGCGGCAAGGCGCTCAACGACACGCGCTACCGGCTGGCAATCCTCGTCGGCCGGCCCGAAATTCCAACCCTCGGCGAACCCCGCGCCGTCATGGCCGGCGAGGCTCTCGGCCAACCGGAGGTAACCGGAGAGCGGTTCGAGCACGTGCTGCCACGGGCGAGTTGCATGTGGTGCGCGGATCTCTACAGAGCGGTTCTCGCCAAAGGCGCGTACGAGGTCGGGGATCAGGCGGTCAAGCGACCAATCACCGCCGCCGACGACATTGCCGGCGCGCCCGCTGCCGATCCGCGCCGGATGACCTCGAGGACCAAAAAACGAAGCGCGGTAGGCACTTGTGACGAGCTCGGCACAACCTTTCGAGTTCGAGTAGGGGTCGTGCCCGCCCATCGCCTCGCTCTCGCGATAGGCCCAGGGCCATTCGCGGTTCTCATAGGCCTTGTCGCTGGTCACGATCACCACCGCCTGCACCGACGGTGCGCCACGCACTGCCTCTAGTAGATTCACAGTACCCATCACATTGGTAGCGTAGGTACTAACCGGATCGACGTAGGACGGGCGCACTAGCGCCTGAGCTGCCAGATGCAGCACGATCTCCGGCCGCGTCTCGGCAATGCAGCCCTTGAGCGCGTCAAGATCACGTACGTCAGCGATTCGCGTGTCCGCTCGCCCGCTAACAGCGAGGTCGAACAGGTTCGGCCGCGTATCCGGCGCCAGCGAGAAGCCAGTGACCGTCGCGCCAAGACGGGCGAGCCATAGGGTCAGCCACGCCCCCTTAAAGCCAGTATGCCCGGTAACGAGGACCCGGCGCCCGGCCCAGAAAGCCGGATCGGGGTTGAGCGCGCCCGGCGCGGCCGCGCTCACCATACCTTCCACGGGGCCTGCTTGGCGGCCCAGAGCGCTTCGAGGTTATTCTTGTCGCGCAGCGTGTCCATCGCCTGCCAGAACCCGTGATGTCGGAAGGCGGAGAGCTGTCCCTCGCGAGCCAGTCGTTCCAACGGCTCGTTCTCCCACACTGTGGTATCGTCGGTCACATAGTCGAGCACTTTCGGCGAAAGCACGAAGAAGCCGCCGTTGATCATTGCTCCGTCCCCAGCTGGCTTCTCGCGGAAGTTACGGATGCGGTCGCTATCCATCTCCAGCGCGCCAAAGCGACCGGGCGGTGCCACCGCGGTCAGCGTGGCGAGCCCACCATGGGCTTCGTGGTACTGCCGCAGGGCCGTCAGGTCGACATCGGACACGCCGTCACCGTAGGTCATGTAGAAGGTCTCGTCGCCGATGTAGTCGCGCACACGCTTGAGCCGCCCGCCGGTCATCGTCTCTGACCCGGTCTCAATCAGCGACACCTTCCAGTCCTCGGCGCCGCTGCGATGGAACGCGACGTCGCCGCGCCCCACATCGACGGTAACGTCGCTTAGGTGCAAGCGGTAGTTAAGGAAATATTCCTTGACAACGTAGCCCTTGTAACCGAGGCAAACGATGAACTCGGTCACGCCGTGCGCACCGAACATCTTCAGGATGTGCCACAGGATCGGCTGCCCGCCAATTTCAACCATTGGCTTGGGCCGCGTCACTGTCTCCTCTGACAAACGCGTTCCAAGGCCACCGGCTAGGATCACTGCTTTCACACCAGGCTCCGATCGGTTGCCGCTTCGTCCAACACTACTGGCCACAACGGTGATTTGCGCCATCAATCGCTTCGGCTTCGCGCAAGGAAAGCGCAGTCACAAACGGCACCAGCCGCATAGCGCAACGCTCGTGCTGAATACCTCGGATCCGACCTGCGAGTGGCATCCGCCTCACCTGTACCACTATGCGGCAGGCTGGGCCGGAGCCGGCCGCCCGCGGTCAGATGTGCCCGATTAAGGGGTTCTATTCAGCCTGATACCTCACCTGTCAACCAAGGCATGTCGCAATCCCGCGTTATCCATGCTGCCTGCATGGCGCCTTCGGTTCCAGAGGTCGCCCACAATTTAGTCCGCCATCGCCGTAAAACTGAAGCAGCCTTCCAAGGACGATATTGATCTCGACATTGGCCATTCATGCAGCGTGGCAGAGGGCATAGGCCCAGGGTGCTGATAGGCGGAAGCGGGGTTTTGTTCGGGGGTGTCGGCGGGTTGATATCGCCGAAGTCTGCTCAGGCCAGATCGCGCATCGCACGGCGGCCAGCGCGTCGGAGAAGGTCGGACGCGGTTTCGGGTGCCACGCGGCGGCTGCAACGCGTCGTCCCTGGCGAGCCGGGAGCCGTGTGGCCAGCAGCGTAACGATCGAGAACAGGGCGAGCAGGCAGGGGGTGGTGCGGGCAATCGCTGTATCAGACCACTGCCGCTGCGTCTCGACGCCGAGATGAGCGCGGGTTTCCTGGAAGGTGACCTCGACGCTCCAGCGTCGCGCGAACCACGACACAATCTGGACTGGGTCGCGCGCGAGATCGGTGCAGAGTAGCGCCTGGGGCTCGAAGCGGTTCTCGGGATCGCGCATGAGCACTCAGCAAATCGGCACGCCGGCATGCCGGCATGTCGCCACACCGCATTGCCGGAGGCGATCTCGATCGTCCGTTCACTCGCCCCGTACCAGCCGGGCACCACGACCTCTCGTCTAAGCGTGTCCTTGGCCGCGAGGGTCATGGCGAGCGTGGGGAGCCGTGCACCCTTCAGACAGGGGCGGCCGATCGTGGTCGGCAGCCGCATCGGAGCCGGATCATAGAGGGCTGCGTCTAGCCGCAGGCGGGTGATGGCCGTGACGCCGCCCCGGCGCAGGGCGTTGAGGAACAGCAGAGCGGAAAAGTCACTGTCGCCGACCAGCACGAGGTCGCGCCCAGGCAGCCAGCGCCGCGCCTGAAGGGCGAGTTGGCGTCCGACGGCGAGCAGGGGTTTGTGTCGACGGCCCTGCTCCCGGCAGGCGCGCTCGGACGGCACCAGCGCGGTGAGGAACGGCAGCGCCCAGACCCGGCCTGCCCAGGGGATCGGAGCCAACAGCATCAGACTCATCCAGCGCAGGCCCCTCGCCTTGACGAAGTGGCTGTCGGACGAGCGCACCGGATCAGTGCCGTCCGCTCGTTCTACCATCGTCACACGACCGACGATGCACTAACTTCGAACCTGGGCCACCGAACGGGGGTAGGCCATTAGAGCGGCGAGGCGTAGGACGAGGGCGGACCGGATCATGAAGTCCTATTCACCAGGTGCCTGGGCTGGATCTTTAATTGGGAACTCCGACACTTCCGCGTTAGCTTCAATGCGTTTGGCCGCCCATTTGTGCTGCTTGGCGTCAGACGCACAGTCAGGGCATATCGAGCGTACCGCTTGGTTGCTGCGGGCCGCAATACGACGATCAAAAGCATCCATCCGCTTACGCGCCTCCGCGTTGGCAATAGCACCCGTGATCGTCGGATCGTCAGGTGCCTGCTCGACGTGCGCCCCTTGCGTGCTGAGCGCTGTCGGCTGCGGATGTGGGGCAGCGAAGCGTGTTTGGGCTGCTGCAGGTTCAATCAAGCTAATGAACACGATTATCGCGAAGGCGGCACGGCACACGGCAATGGCCTCACAAGAATGGCTGCCCGGTCGAAGTTAATCGAGCATCACGAGACACGAACTACGTTACCGAAGGCTTAACCTTTGTCTGGACGCAGAGGTGCTCCTCCGCGCCCCCGGCCGAAGCCGACGCGATCAGAGAGGATCGGGACGGCATTCGGGGTCCGTCATCGCAGCGCAGCCCAGCCCCTTACCGTTGACTTAATCGTGCCTGCCGGCCGACATGCCATGTCCGGCTATGGCGCGCCCTGTGGCGAGTCGTGAGCCGGCATCAGGAGAGATCGCCGCGAGATAGACCCTGAAAAGCCAACAGCCCCTTCCCGGCAAGGAAGAGGCTGCTGAAAACCTGGGGCCTGGTGGGGCCGCGTCACTGCTCCCCACAAGCCATGTCTCCCCTCGGGAGTCAAGACGGAACGTGTTTCCGTCAACGGGAAGGCTTTGCCTGGACCCTAGCCGCGGCCCGTGAGGGACCGGGTTTGATGAACTACGCCTATGAAATCCGCCGGCAGGCGGAGGCGGCCCCGC
>NZ_VRUU01000055.1 GCF_008039875.1 Methylobacterium sp. WL119
GGGTGGGCCTCGCGGCACCGAAGGTCGGGAGAGGGGGGCGACCTCTCCGGATACGGCGTTCCCCTCTCCCGACCCGCTTCGTGGGCCACCCGCCCCCGCACAGGGGGGAGGGATGAGCGCCGGGGGCCATCACGCCGCGTCCTCCGCGCGGTACGCGCCGGAGCGGCCGCCGTCCTTGGCGAGCAGGCGGATGCCCTCGATCCGCATGCCGCGGTCGGCGGCCTTCACCATGTCGTAGACCGTGAGGCAGGCGACCGAGACGGCGGTCAGCGCCTCCATCTCGACGCCGGTCGGGCCCTGCACGCGGACCTCCGCCGTGAGGCGCAGGCCCGGCAGCGCGTCGTCGATCTCGCAATCGACCCGGACCTTGGTGAGCAGGAGCGGATGGCAGAGCGGGATCAGCTCGTGGGTGCGCTTGGCCGCCATGATCCCGGCGAGGCGGGCGGTGCCGACCACGTCGCCCTTCTTGGCATCGCCCTCGCGGATCAGCGCCAGAGTGGCGGGCAGCATCACCACCCGCCCCTCGGCGCGGGCGGTGCGGGTGGTCGCGGGCTTGTCGCCGACGTCGACCATGTTGGCCGCGCCGGTGGCGTCGAGGTGCGTGAGGCGGGGTTCGTCCACGATCAGCCCTTCGCCTTCTTCGCGGCCTTGGGCCCGAACAGCAGGTCGTGCGTCGCCGCCGTCACGTCGTCCTGGCGCATCAGGCTCTCGCCGACGAGGACGACGTTGAGGCCGTGGCGGCCGAGCCGGGCGACGTCGGCATGGCCGCCGATGCCGCTCTCGGCCACCGCGATGCGGTCGGGCGGGATCTCGGCGCCGAGCGTGATCGCAGTCTCGAACGAGACCTCGAAGGTCTTCAGGTTGCGGTTGTTGACGCCGATCAGCGCGGTGCCGAGCGGGATCGCGCGGGCGAGCTCGGCGGCGTCGTGCACCTCGACCAGCACGTCCATGCCGAGCTCGTGCGCCGTCTCGACCAGGGCTTCCGCCTCGTCGTCGTCGAGGCAGGCCATGATCGCCAGGATGCAGTCGGCGCCCCAGGCCCGCGCCTCGTAGACCTGGTAGGGCTCGAACAGGAAGTCCTTGCGCAGCACCGGAAGCCGGCAGGCCTCGCGCGCCTGGGTGAGGTATTCGGGCCGGCCCTGGAACGAGGGCTCGTCGGTGAGCACCGAGAGGCAGGTGGCGCCGCCCTTCTCGTAGGCGGCGGCCAGCGCGGCCGGGTCGAAATCCGCCCGGATCAGGCCCTTGGACGGCGAGGCCTTCTTCACCTCGGCGATCAGCGCCGGGCGCCCTTCCGCCACGTGCGCCCGGATCGCGTCGGCGAAGCCCCGCGGCGGCGAGGCCTTGGCGGCGCGCGTCTCCAGCTTGGCGAGCGGCACCCGCAGCTTCGCCTCGGCGATCTCGCGGCGCTTGTAGGCCTCGATGCGGGCGAGCACGCTCGAGCGATCGGTCGCCGGCGGCTCGGTCGGAGGCGGCGGTTCGGCGAGGGCGTCGGTGGCCATCGGTATACCCTATCCGTTCGAGACCGCGACGAGGCGGGCCAGCGTCGCGCGGGCCGCCCCCGAATCGATCGCATCCTGCGCCCGCGCGACGCCGTCGGCGAGGGCGTGCGTCAGGCCTGCGACCACGAGCGCGGCGCCCGCATTCAGAACCGCGATGTCCCGGTAGGCGTTGCGCGTGCCCGACAGGACGTCGGCCAAGGCGCGCGCGTTGTGCTCGGGATCGCCGCCGCGCAGCGCCTCGAGGTCGTGCAGCGGCAGGCCGACGTCCCGCGGATCGACCGCGAAGGTCGAGATCCGGCCGTCCTCCAGCGCCACCACCTGGGTCGGGCCGGTGACGGTGATCTCGTCGAGCCCGTCCGAGCCGTGCACGGTCCAGACCCGGCGACTTCCGAGCTCGGCGAGGACCTGCGTCAGCGGCTCGGCCCAGGCCGCCTGCGACACGCCGAGCAGCTGGCATTCGACGCCGGCCGGGTTCGAGAGGGGCCCGAGCAAGTTGAAGATGGTGCGCACCGGCAATTCCGAGCGCACCGCCGCCACGTGCCGCATCGCGCCGTGGTGGGTCTGGGCGAACATGAAGCACAGGCCGGCCTGCGTCAGGCACCGGCTCAGGCCCGCCGGGTCGAGCCCGAGCCTGACGCCGAGCGCCGCCAGCACGTCGGCCGCGCCCGAGCGCGAGGTCGCGGCGCGGTTGCCGTGCTTGGCCACCGGCACGCCGCAGGCGGCGGTGACGATCGCGGCCAGCGTCGAGACGTTGTAGCTGCCCGAGTGGTCGCCGCCGGTGCCGACCACGTCGACGCTGCCGGCCGGCGCCGCGACCCGGACCATGCGCGCGCGCATCGCCTCGACGGCGCCGACGATCTCGTCCGGCGTCTCGCCGCGGACCTTGAGGCCGACGAGGAAGGCGCCGGCCTGGACGGGCGTGACCTCGCCCGACAGCAGGTCGTCGAACGCCGCGCGGGCTTCCGCCCGGTCGAGGGAGAACCCGGCGGCGACCTTGGCGAGATGGGGCTTGAAGGATTCCATCGGCTCGACGGGCGACGCGTTCGCGGGAATCCCGCGTCAATGCACGCCGGGACGGGCCTTGTCACGTGCCTGGTCCCGCCCGCGCGCCCGGTTCCACGCCGTCGCGATGTCGAGGAAGTTCTGCAGGATCCGCGTGCCGTGATGCGAGAGGATGCTCTCGGGGTGGAACTGCACGCCGTGCACCGGCAGGTGCGCGTGCTCCAGGCCCATGATCAGGCCGTCGGCCTCGGCGGTCACCGTCAGCGCCTCGGGGCAGCCGGCGCGATCGACCACCAGCGAATGGTAGCGCGTCGCGTCGAAGCTGTCGTTGAGCCCGCGGAAGATGCCCTTCGCGCCGTGGCGGATGGTCGAGACCTTGCCGTGCATCGGCGCGGGCGCCCGCACCACGTCGCCGCCGAAGGCCTGGCCGATCGCCTGGAGGCCGAGGCAGACCCCGAAGATCGGGATCTCGCCCGAGAGCTCCCTGACCGCATCGAGGCAGATGCCGGCCTCGTTCGGGGTGCAGGGCCCGGGCGACAGCACCAGGGCGTCGGGCGCGCGCGCGCGGATCTCGTCGACCGTCACCTGGTCGTTGCGCACCACGTCGATCGCGCCGCTGAGCGGGCCGATCAGATGGACGAGGTTCCAGGTGAAGGAATCGTAGTTGTCGATGACGAGGACGGAGGGCGTCGGCGCGGGTTCCATGACCGACGATCTGGCCCGGCCGGCGGCGCCGGTCAAGGCGCCGGGCGCGTCTGCCGCTTCACGCCGGTCAGGCCGCCACCCTCGGCCCGACCAGGGCGAACAGCGTGCCCTGCGGATCCTTGGCCTGGATGATCCAGGCGCCCCCCGGCACCGCGTGCGGGCCCTGCAGGACGGTGCCGCCGGCCGCAGCGACCCGCTCGGCCGCGGCGGCGATCGATTCGACGGCGATGTAGAACAGCCAGCACGGGGCTGCCGGCATCGGCGAGGTCATCATCCCGCCGAGGTCGACCCCGTGGCGGGCGAAGACCTGATAGGTGCCCATCGGCCCCATATCGACCGCCATGGACTTTTCCCAGCCGAACAGGCCGGCATAGAAGGCGAAGGCCGGTTCCCCATCGCGGGCGTGCAGCTCGTGCCAGCCGAACGGGCCGGGCGTGCCCGGCGGCGGCATCGGCGGCGGCGTCCCGTCGCCGCGAAACAGCGCGAAGGCGGCGCCCTGCGGGTCGGCGGCCGTGCAGAACCGGCCGACGCCCGGGATGTCGCGCGGTCCGAAGGTCACGCGCCCGCCGGCCGCCGTCACGCGCGCGGCGGAGGCGTCCACGTCGGCGACCGCGACGTATCCGAGCCAGCCCGGCCGCGCGCCGGCGGGGGGCTCGCATCCGGTCGGGGCCATCATCCCGCAGATCCGGACGTCGCCCGCCCGCGCGATGCGGTAGTCGACCCCCGGCATCCCCGCATCGGCGATGCTCCAGCCTGCGACCGCGCCGTAGAAGGCTTGGGCCGACGCGATATCGGGCGTCGTCAGCTCGTACCAGACGAAGGTGCCCGCGTGATCCGCCACGGCCTCGGCTCCCGGAACAGGCGCGTTTGTCGCATTGCGATTTGCGTTGATATCAACGCAATTTGACGGATGTCAACCGTCGTCCCCTTCGCGACCACCGCCGTCGTCCGCGAGACGTGCCTTTGCCTGCACACCCAGCGCGCGGCCCGCGCCCTCGGTCGCCGCTTCGACGACGCGCTGCGGCCGCTCGGGCTGACGAGCGGGCAGTTCTCGCTGCTGATGTCCCTCAACCGGCCCGAGCCGGCGCCGATGGCGTCGGTGGCCCGCCTGCTCGCGATGGACCGGACGACGCTCACCGCCGCCGTGAAGGTTCTGGAGCGGCGCGGCCTCGCGACGGTCGCCGTCGATCCGAAGGACCGGCGCGGCCGCCTCCTGGCCTTGACGGAGGCCGGTCGCGCCAGCCTCGTGGCGGCGGTGCCGGTCTGGCGCGAGACGCACGCGGCCGTCGATGCGGCGCTCGGCGGGGTCGATGCGGATGCCTTGCGGACCGCGTTGCGCGCGCTCGGCTGAGCCTACTGACCGCGCTTCGCCTGGGCCGCGAAGCGCACCGCGTCCTCGGCCGCGCGGAACAGGGCGCGGGCCTTGTTCACGCATTCCTGCTGCTCGGATTGCGGATCGGAATCGTAGACGATGCCGGCGCCGGCCTGCACGTGCATGCGGCCGTCCTTCACGATCGCGGTGCGCAGGACGATGCAGGTGTCCATCTCGCCGCGCGCGCCGAAATAGCCGATGCAGCCGCCGTAGGGCCCGCGCTTCTCGCGCTCGAGCTCGTCGATGATCTCCATCGCCCGCACCTTCGGTGCCCCCGAGACCGTGCCGGCCGGGAACCCGGCCGCGAGCGCGGCCAGGGTGTCGTGCCTCGGGTCGAGGTCGCCCTCGACGTTCGAGACGATGTGCATCACGTGGCTGTAGTATTCGAGGAAGAACGAGCCGGTGACGGTGACGGTGCCGAGCCGGGCGACGCGGCCGACGTCGTTGCGGCCGAGGTCGAGCAGCATCAGGTGCTCGGAGCGCTCCTTGGGGTCGGCCAGCAGCTCGTCGGCGAGCGCGCGGTCCTCGGCCGGCGTCGCGCCGCGGCGGCGGGTGCCGGCGATCGGCCGGATCGTGACCTTGCCGTCGCGCACCCGCACGAGGATCTCGGGCGACGAGCAGACGACCTGGAACTCGCAGAAGTCGAGGTAGCACAGGAACGGCGCCGGGTTCGTGCGCCGCAGCGAGCGGTAGAGCGCGATCGCCGGCAGGGTGAACGGCGCCTCGAAGCGCTGCGACAGCACCACCTGGAACACGTCGCCGGCGGCGATGTATTCCTTCGCCTTGGCCACCATCGCGAGATAGGCCTCCGGCGAGGTGTTCGAGACCGGCTCGGGCCTCGCGACCGCGGCGAGGTCGACCCGCGCCTCGATCGGCAGCGGGCCTTCCAGCGCCTCGGCGATCCGGTCGAGGCGCGCCAGCGCCGCCTCGTAGGCGGCCTTCGCCGTCACCCCGGCCGCCGGGCGCACCGGGCAGACCACGGTGATCAGGTCGCGCACGGAATCGAACACCACCATCACCCGCGGGCGCACGAGGATGGCGTCGGGCACGTTCAGCGGGTCGGGATTGGGCTCGGGCAGCCGTTCCATGGCACGGACCATGTCGTAGCCGAGATAGCCGAACAGGCCGGCCGCCATCGGCGGAAGCTCGGAGCCCTCGCCCTCCACGATCGCGCTCTCGGCGATCAGCGCGCGCAGCGACTCGAGCGGCGCGCGCGCGTCGGCGACGAAGGCGGAGAGGTCGTCGCGGGCGAGTGCGGCGCGGCCGTCGCGGCAACGCCAGGCGAGGTCGGGATCGAGGCCGATCATCGAGTAGCGCCCGCGCACCACGCCGCCCTCGACCGATTCGAGCAGGAAGGCCGGGCCGGAATGGCGGCTGCGCAGCTTGAGGAACGCGGCGACCGGCGTCTCGAGGTCGGCCACCAGCGTCAGGTCGAGGAGGACCGGGCGACCGGCCTCGTAGGCCGCCGCGTAGGCGGCGTAGTCGGACGCGTCCGCCATCGGCCCTAGTACTCGCCGCCGATCGCGCGCCGCAGCGCCGCCTGGTTGACGCTGACGCCGGCGTTCTTCTGCACCTCGGCGATGTATTCGCCGAGCACGTCGTCGGCCAGCGCGGTGCGGAAGTTGCCCTCGATCGTCTTGTCCGCCGGGCTGCCGGCGACGAAGGCCGGCATCGTCGCGGCCTCGACCTTGTAGACCGCGCGCGCCTCGCCGGACGCGGCCGAGCCGGCCTTGCCGACGGCGGTCGCGAAGATGCGGTTGACCACGTCGACCGTCAGCGCGTCCTTGGCCTGGTTGCGGGCCAGATCGTCGCCCTCTTGCGGGTTGACGCCGATCTCGGTGCCGAGCGCCGCGAGGGTCTCGCCCTTGTCGAGCCGCTCGGCCAGAGCCTTGCCCTTGGCCTGCAGCAGGCGCGACACCTCGGCCTCGCGCCAGCCTGCGGCGACCGCGTCGCGGACCTCGTCGAGGGGCTTGTCGTGCGCCGCGTCGATCTTGGTCACGTCGTACCAGACGTAGCCGCCGGCCTTGGTCCGCAGCGGCTCGTTGTCGCCGCCGATCTCGGCGCGCAGCAGCGCCGGCAGCGTCGTCTCGGAATCGGGGATGCCGGCCACCGTCCGGCCCGCCGGATCCTTGCCCTGCGCGTCGACGCCCGCGATCGTCACGATCGGCAGGTCGCGCTCTTTGGCGATGTCGGCGAGCGGCTTGGCGCCGGCGCGCTGGTCCTCGATCGCGTCGTGGATCTTGTCGACGCCGTCGCGGGCCCGCGCCAGCGCGATCTGCCTGCGGATCTCCGGCTCGACCTCGGCCAGCGTCTTCACCGTCGCCGGCTCGATCGCGGTGACGTGGAGGAGCACCGTGCCGAAGCGGCCCTTCACCGGCTGGCTGGTGCCGTCCTTGTCGAGGCCGAAGGCGGCATCGGCCACGGCCGGATCGAACAGCTCGGCCCGCGTCAGCGTCCCCAGGGTCAGGTCCTTGCCGTCGGTGCCGCGCTCCTCCGCCACCGCGGCGAAGCTCTTGCCGTCGGCGATCGCCTTGCGTGCCGCCTCGGCGGCCGCGGCATCGGGGAACACGATCTGCTGGATCGTGCGCTTCTCGGGCGCGCCGAAGCGCGCCTTCTCCTGGTCGTAGGCCTTCTGCACCTCCTCGGCCGAGACGGCGTCGGGCTTGGCCATCGCCGCCGGGTCGAGCACCAGCAGGGTCGCGGCGCGGTATTCCGGGGCACGGTAGGCCGAGCGGTTTCCCTCGTAATAGGCCTTCAGCGCGTCCTCGCTCGGCGCCGCGACCTCGCCGGCGGCCGAGGGCGGCAGCATCAGGTAGGCGGCCTTGCGCCGCTCGGTGGCGTACCGATGCACCGCCAGGCGCATCGCCTCCGGCACGTGCAGGTCGGCGGAGACCGCCTCGGCGAGCTGCAGCCGCGCGATGACGGCGCGCTGCTCGCGCACGAACATCGCCTCGTTCAGGCCGGCGCGCTGGAGGGTCTGGTAGAACAGCGCCGACTCGAACTGGCCTTGCGCGTTCTGGAAGCTCTTCTCGTCGTGGATCGCCCGGATCACCGAGGCGTCGGGCACCGCGAGGCCGAGATCGGAGGTCTTCTGGTCGAGCGACGCCTCGGTCACAAGCTGGGACAGCACCTGCCGGTCGACGCCGAGCGCCCGCGCCTGATCCGGGGTCAGCGTGCGCCGCATCTGCGTCTGGTAGCGCTGGAGCTGGTTCTGGTAGGCGGTGCGGACGGCCTCGGCCGTGATCGGCGTCTTGCCGACGGTGGCCACCGCGGTCGACGAGCCGCCGCGGAAGAACTCCTCGACGCCGAAGACCGCGACGCCCGCGATCAGGAACGTGAAGATCACCGTCAGCACGATCTTGCCGAGCCAGTGCTGGCTCGCGTTGCGGATGTTCTGCAGCATTCTCTTAGCTTACGCGCGCTCGGATCGCCGGAGGCATCCGGCCCTGTCGGGCGCCGCGAGGCGCCGTCCTTCGATCCGCCCGCGATAGCCTAGTCCGCACCGGCAGGCAAAGGCCGCCGCCGAGCCTACTGCGTCAGGCGGGTCATCTTCACGGCGCGGTCGAGCATCGCGCTCAGCGAAGCGTTGATTTCGTCCGCCGAACTGGCCGTGAAGAAGAAGCCCGGCGAGGCGCAGCTCTTGAGCGGGGTCGAGAGCGTCGGGCTGAATTGGTTGACCTGATTGTTCTCCCAAGCCGTATAGGTTCCGTCGTTGGTTGAGTTGATCGTAATATAGGGGATGTAGAGGACTGAGATTGTCGCGCCGGCGTTCTTCAGCACTGTGCAATTGGACGGGTCCATTTGGGCGGGGCTGGAACCGTCCCACCACGCGTTGGCATAGCCGTTGAACTTCGATGGGTTTCCAGGATACGTGTACTTTCCGTTCTTCCAAAGATAGTAGTGTTGACCGTTCTGCATGCCGTCCGTGATGAGAAACACGAACGGCTTCGGGTTGCTGGTGGACGAGCCATCACCGTAAGCCGAGATGGTCGACTTCATCTGAGGCAGGGCGACCTCGAAATGCGTCCCGCCGCTCCCCGTGCCGGTGCTCGGATCGCCGTTGACGGAGAGCTGGGTGGTGTTGGTATCGAGAAGATTGGTGAACGCCATTGGCGGTTGCTTCGTGCATTCGGCCGCCGTGTTCGCCGTGGCAAGGTTGCTGGAGAGCGGAGAAAGCGTCGCCAACTGATTGATGAACGGATAGATGCCGACCCGGTACTGGTTCGGGACGATCATTTGGCTCGTGGCACGCTGAAGCAGCGAGCAAACGGCATTGTTGACAGAATCCGAACGCAATTGAATCGGTTTCGGTTTGTGATTGACTGCCAGGTTCCACCCGTTGGCTCCGGGCCAGTGGCAAGCGAACATGCATCCCTGTTTGGAATCGGTGAGCGTCGATTCGACGTTCATGCTGGCGAGCAGGTTCATGTCGCTCGCCGAGGTCGGCAGCCCCATCGATCCCGACACGTCCACCATCACGTAGAAGTCGAGGTAGCTTGCGAGGTCGGTCGACGCGGTCACCGTATTGGCGAGGGGGGTCGTCGGCGTGCGGAAGATCCGGCCGAAGGTGTTCGTCACGGTGGCGGTGTAGGCGACCGTCGACGTCAGGGATTGGCCGTCCGGGGCCAGCTGCGGCGTCTGCAGCGTGTAGGTGGTGAACGGCACCTTCCCCGCGTTGACGTTGAAGACGTTGGTGGCCTGGGTGATGCCCGCAGCGATCGCCTTGGCGGTGAGGTTGGGCTGGCCCTGGTTGGCGGCGATGTAGGCCTTGGCCGTCGCCACGGCCGCGACCGCGGCCGCGTCCGCCGCGCCGTCGAGCTTCGTCTTGTTGGTGATCGCGACGCCGTAATCGACCCCGAGCCCGATGAGCCCGACCAGCGGGATGAGGCTGAGGCCGAAGATCATCGCGACGTTGCCACCCCGTGCCTCCGCAAAGCTCGGACGCGAGATGGCGTGCCGGTCTGCCCGGCGAAGGCGGTTCAGTAGCCAGAACATTTCGTGGCGATCCCGTCGCTGTTCGCGGTGTCGTAGTTCACGAGGGTGGCGTAGCGCGGCTGGACGTAGACCGAGCGGGCGATCTGGCTGCCTGAAAAGAACTTGGCGCCGAAGGTCGGCTTGAAGGTGAATGCCACGTCGATGACGATGATCGAGCCGGGACCGTAGACCGAGCGCGGCAAGGTTCCGACGTTCGGCGCGGCGGTATTGTCGGCGGGCAGCAAAGGCGTCCCGCAGGAGCGCTGGGTGCTGCCGGACGTGCCCGTGCTCGTCCACACGACGTTGGCCGTGTAGCAGGCGCTCATGTCGGCCGGGTCGTTGCAGGCGGTCGACTTCTGCGTGAAGGCGACGCTGGCGTACTTGATGGTGATGTCGTTCGACCAAAGCACGTTCTGCCGGGCCGCATCCTTCATGACGTAGGGGAACAGCACGAGCGCCGAATCGAAGCTGAAGTGAAGGTCGGTCGCGTTGACCGTGGCGATCGTGGCCCCCGGCGGCGGCGGCACCTGTGAGATCATCTGGCTGATCGAGTGCGCGACGAGCTCGACCTTGCGCGTCGCGTTCACATACGTGACCAACTGGATGCCGCCGAGCATCAGCGCGAGCAGCACCGGCAGGACGAGCGCGAACTCGACCGCCGACAGCCCGCGCCGGTCGTCGCGGAAGCGTTGCGTGAGGGATGGCCGACGGGGTGCCATCAAAACTTCTCGTTGCGGAATGCCGCCGTCGAGATCGCCAGGTAGCTCGTGGAGCCGTCGGTGCCGAGCATGGATGCGAAGACGCTCGGCAGGACCGAAATCGGGTAGATGACCTGCAGGTACTGATAGTCTCCAGCATTGCCGAGATCGTACTGGCCCGATCCGCTCGTCTGGGACGGCACCAGGAGGCCGCTGACGTCCGGCTTGACGAAGGCGTAGTAGCCGCTCTTCGCGCCAAAGGTCGGCTGCACTTTGTAGAGGTTCACCACGACGTTCCCGCACGACATCACGGCCGGCAGCCTGCTGCAGAGCGCGGTCTTGAACGTCGCCTGATCGATGCCATTGATCTTGGCTTTGCCGATCATCACCTGCCGCGCGGCCTGACTCGTCGCGTAATCGAGCCGCTGGTTGACGAACATCACCAGGGCGACGGCCATGACGAAGGCGATCGTCAACAGCAGCATCGGCGCGACGAGGGCGAATTCGACCGCCGTCGCTCCGCCTCTCGCCTGAAGGAATGTCCGTGGACCGCGCATGCGCCGTGATCGCATGTCAGGAATTAAGGCCGATCTAACATAAGGTAGCCGTTTTCGGCCTATCGCCCCTCCGCCTCGCCGGCATCCCCCGCGCGGGTGTCCTCGGTTCTTTCGATCCATCGCGTCTCGGCATGCCGCCCGTCCCCGGAGCGGGGGCCGGGTGATCTTCGTCGCGGATCGTCTCCCGGCGCGGCCGATCCGGTTTGCGCCCTCATGCGGGCTCTGGTAGCCCCGGCCCACGCGTGCGCCGGCAGGCGTTTGGGACGGCAGGGACATCGATGATGCGTTCGGGACGGCGGCCCCTGGTTGCGGGCAACTGGAAGATGAACGGCACCCGGGCCTCGATCCCCGTGGTCGACGCGGTGCGGACCGGCCTGTCCCCGGCGCTCGCCGAGACGATCGACCTGCTGATCTGCCCGCCCTCGACGCTGATCTCGGCCTGCGTCGCCGCGACCTACGATTCGTCGATCGCCATCGGCGGCCAGAACCTCCATGCCAAGCCGAGCGGCGCCTTCACCGGCTCGATTTCCGCCGAGATGCTGGCCGACCTCGGCGCGCGCTACGTCATCGTCGGACATTCCGAGCGCCGGGCCTACCATCACGAGACCGACGACGGCGTCCACGCCAAGGCCCTGGGCGCCCGGCGCGCCGGCCTGTGCGGCATCATCTGCGTCGGCGAGACCATGGAGGAGCGCGAGCAGGGCCGGGCCCTCGACATCGTCCGGGCGCAGCTCGCCATCGGCACGCCGAAGGGCGCGACCGGCGCCGACACCGTGATCGCCTACGAGCCGGTCTGGGCGATCGGCTCGGGCCGCACGCCGACGGCGCGCGAGATCGCCGAGGTCCACGCCTCCCTGCGCGAGATGCTCGACAAGCTCGTCGGCGAGGAGGCGGCCAAGATCCGCATCCTCTACGGCGGCTCGGTCAAGCCCGGCAACGCGCGCGAGCTGCTCTCGGTGGAGAACGTCGACGGCGCGCTCGTCGGCGGCGCCAGCCTCGTCGCCGAGGATTTTCTGGGAATCTGCGCCGCCTACGCCTGAGCGATCCGCGCCCGCTCAGATCTTGTAGGCCTGCCGGGCGAGCAGCCGCCAGCGGCCGCCGTCCCGGTGCCAGACCTGCATCACGCCGATGCGCACCGGCGCGGTCTTGCCGCCGGAGGTCGCCTCGCCGCTGAACACGTGCCGGGCGATGGCGTCCTCGCCGACGACCGAGACCGAGCGGTCCGACAGGACGATGCTTGGGAAGGCGGAGCGCCCGCTCGTCAGCGCGTCGACGAAGGCCGCCTTGCCCTGCACGGCGCCGCTCGAATGACCGTAGCTCAGGCCGTCGAGCACCAGCGCGTCGAGGGTGGCCGCGTCCGGCGCGAGCAAGGCCGCGGTCAGGGCGTCGACCGCCGCCTCCACCTCGGCCTCCGGTCCCGCCGCGCCCGCCGGGGCGGCCCGGGCGACGGAGGCGGCGAGCGCCACGGCGAGCACGAGGCGGCGTGAGATGGGCATGGCGTCATCCTCCGGTCCGAGGCGGCCGATCCGAAGCGCCGCTCTTCGCGCCCGCCTTTGAGCACGCGGAGCGATCGTCCGGGGAGCCGGGCGGCTGACATCGGCGCGCCGATCGTCACGTTTGGCGCCCGCACGCTTGTGGTGTATGCCCCCGGCAGATTTGTAGCCGGTGCGATGCAGCTCCGGCCGTCGTGTCCGGCTCCCCGTCCCAGCGAACGGCTCCCGGGACCGGCGCGCGCAAGAACGATTCCGGAATTCCGATGCAGACCGTCCTGATCGTCGTCCATCTCATCATCGTGCTGTCGCTGATCGGCGTGGTGCTGCTGCAGCGGTCCGAGGGCGGCCTCGGCCTCGGCGCCGGCAGCAGCGGCGGCGGCGTCTCGGGCTTCATGACCGGGCGCGGCCAGGCCAACGCGCTGACGCGGGCCACCGCGATCCTCGCCGCCCTGTTCTTCGTCACCAGCCTGACCCTGGCGGTGATGTCGCACCGCTCCGCCGCGCCGAAATCGATCCTCGACGGCGCCAACGGCACGACGCAGCCGGCCGGCCAGCCCGCGGGCGCCGACAACCTGCTCGACACGTTGCGCCGGCAGAACAACGCCCCGGCCGCGGGCACCCCGGCGGCGCCCGCCGCGCCGGCGGCCCCGACTCCGGCCCAGCCGGCCGTTCCGGACGCGCCCCAGTCGCGTTGAGTGCCGCGATCGAATCGGAGCGACGCAGCCGCGCCGTTCGATCGGGCAAAGGAAACTTAACGCTCCCGCCCTAGGCCGGCCCAATCCAGCATTGTGCGAATTCCGTGGGAATCGCGCGGTGCGGGTGGCATGCCGTTTGGCGAATCGCCCAGCCTTCTCTATGGACCGAGGCCCATGACGCGGTACGTTTTCATCACCGGCGGCGTGGTCTCCTCGCTCGGCAAGGGTCTGGCCTCGGCGGCGCTCGCGGCGCTGCTCCAGGCGCGCGGCTACTCGGTCCGCCTGCGCAAGCTCGACCCCTACCTCAACGTCGACCCGGGCACGATGAGCCCGACCCAGCACGGCGAGGTCTTCGTCACCGACGACGGTGCCGAGACCGACCTCGACCTCGGGCATTACGAGCGCTTCACCGGCGTCCCGGCGACGCGTGCCGACAACATCACCACCGGCCGGATCTACCAGGACATCATCGCCAAAGAGCGCCGCGGCGACTACCTCGGCGCGACGATCCAGGTGATCCCGCACGTCACCAACGCGATCAAGGACTTCGTTCGCGACGGCAACGACGCCTTCGATTTCGTGCTCGTCGAGATCGGCGGCACGGTCGGCGACATCGAGGGCCTGCCGTTCTTCGAGGCGATCCGCCAGCTCGGCAACGACCTGCCGCGCGGCTCGACCGCCTTCGTGCACCTGACGCTGCTGCCCTACATCCCGTCCGCCGGCGAGCTGAAGACCAAGCCGACGCAGCACTCGGTGAAGGAGCTGCGCTCGATCGGCATCCAGCCCGACATCCTGCTCTGCCGGTGCGACCGGCCGATACCCGCCGACGAGCGGCGCAAGCTCGGGCTGTTCTGCAACGTGCGCGAGACCGCGGTGATCGAGGCGCGCGACGTCGCCTCGATCTACGACGTGCCGCTCTCCTACCGCGAGGCCGGCCTCGACCGCGAGGTGCTCGCGCATTTCGGCCTCGCCCACGACGGCGAGCCGGACCTCTCGCGCTGGCGCACGATCTCCGAGCGGGTGAAGAACCCCGAGGGCGAGGTCACCATCGCCATCGTCGGCAAGTACACGGGCCTGAAGGACGCCTACAAGTCGCTCACCGAGGCGCTGATCCACGGCGGCATCAGCCATCGCTGCCGCGTCAACCTCGAATGGATCGAGGCGGAGGTGTTCGAGCGCGAGGACCCGGCCCCGTTCCTCGAAGGCATCAACGGCATCCTGGTGCCCGGCGGCTTCGGCCAGCGGGGGGCGGAGGGCAAGATCCGCGCGGCGCGCTTCGCCCGCGAGCGGAAGATCCCGTATTTCGGGATCTGCTTCGGCATGCAGATGGCGGTGATCGAGGCGGCCCGGTCGCTCGCCGGCGTGCCGGACGCGAACTCGACCGAGTTCGGCGACACGGCCGAGCCGGTGGTCGGCCTGCTCACCGAGTGGCTGCGCGGCAACGAGCTGGAGCAGCGTGCGGCCGCCGGCGACCTCGGCGGCACCATGCGGCTCGGCGCCTACGATGCGACGCTGCACCCCGACACGAAGATCGCCGGGATCTACGGCAGCACCCACATCTCCGAGCGCCACCGCCACCGCTACGAGGTCAACATGGCCTATCGCGAGCGGCTCGAGGCCAAGGGCCTGCGCTTCTCCGGCCTGTCGCCGGACGGGCTCCTGCCCGAGACGGTCGAGCATGTCGGCCACCCGTGGTTCATCGGCGTGCAGTTCCACCCGGAGCTGAAGTCGCGTCCCTTCGCGCCGCATCCGCTGTTCGAGGGCTTCGTCGGCGCCGCGATCGAGCAGAGCCGCCTGGTGTGAGGCGGGACCGCCCGTGATGACCTCGATCTCCGGGCTGCCCGCCTTCCTCGGCTACGGCGCCATCGCCTGCGGGCTCGTGGCGCTCTACCTCGGCGTCTACCTGACGACGACGGCGCACCGCGAGATCGCGCTGATCCGGGCGAACAACGTCGCCGCCGCCACCGCGCTCGGCGGCAGCTTGCTCTGCTACGCGCTGCCGCTGGCCGTGGCGATCTACAACGCGCAATCGGCCCTCGACTGCGTGATCTGGGGCCTCGTCGCCCTCGTCGTGCAGATCCTGATCTACTTCCTGGTCCGGATCGTCCTGCCCGACCTGTCCCGGCGGATCGCGGCGGGCGAAGGCGCCGCGGCGATCCTGCTCGCCTCGGCCTCGCTCGCCGGCGGCGGCGTGATCGATGCGGCGGCCATAACCTACTGACGAGCCCGCGATCGTGATCCGCCGAGCGAGCGGCGCCAGGCGTCGCGGATCGCGCATCGGGCGCCGCGGCGGGGCCGGCCGGCGAAGCTGGACGATCTTCTCAAGGGCCGCCGGCGTTCCTACATCCGGGCCTCGCGGCGTTCTGCCGCCAGGGAGCCGGGCCGTCCGAGACGGTCCGAACGATCATGGCCTCGTCCATCGAACGGTCCTCGAAGCGCTCGACCACCGTCGCGCTCGTCCTCGTCGCCGGCGCCGGCGCCACGGCCCTCGCGCTCGGGCGGTACGATCCCTCGCAGCGCGAGGAGGACGTCCTGGTCTACGGCGGTCCCGACGCCTGCATCCGCGGCGGCATTCGGACGGAGACCGATTGCCGGAGCACCTACGCCACGGCGCTGGCGGCCTATCCGGAGGCGGCGCCGCGCTACCTCTCCCTGGCCGATTGCGAGGGGCATCACGGCACCGGGCATTGCGTCGACGGAACCGCCGTGGCGACGAGCGCGGCCGGCCGCTTCGTGCCGATGCTGGCCGGCTACGTCATCGGCCGCCGGATCGAGCAGGCCCTCGCGCCGCAGCCCGTCTACGATCATCGCCCCGGCCAGGCCGGGGCGGCGTATTCCGGATCGGGCGGCTACCGCACGAGCTGGGGCGGCCGCGTCGTCACCGGGAGCGGCGGTGCGTCGTCGCGCGCGCGCGTCGCCTCGTCCGCGGTGCGCCCGGCCGCCTTCGGCGGGTTCGGCGCGACCGGCCGGGGCTTCGCCTCCCATGGGATGGCGGGTCACGGGAGCGGCGGCTGATGCGCCGCATCGCGATCGGCGAGCGGCCGGGCTGGCGTGCGAGCGCGCGGGCCAACGGCTTCACCTTCCACACCCTCGACGGCGCGCCCTACTGGGACGAGAGCCACGCCTACGCCTACGCCTACGCCTTCACGCTCGGCGAGATCGAGCGCGACATCGAGGCGCCTGGCACCGAGCTCCACGCGCTGTGCCTCGCCTTCGTCGCCGACGCGGTTGAGGACGCGCGCATCCTGGCCTCCCTGGCGATCCCGGAGGCGATGTGGGACGTCGTGCGCACCAGCTGGCGCCGCGGCGACCCCTCGCTCTACGGGCGGCTCGACCTCGCCTACGGCGGCGAAGGCACCGGCCCGGCCAAGCTCCTCGAATACAACGCCGACACGCCGACCGCGCTCTACGAATCCGCGGTGTTCCAGTGGCTCTGGCTCGAGGACCTGCTGCGGCTCGGGCGGGTGCCGGCGAGCTCGGACCAGTTCAACGCCGTGCACGAGCGCCTGATCGAGCGGTTCCGGGCGGTCGGCGGCACCTGCCTGGCCCTGGCGGCCTACGCCGACGCGCCCGAGGACCGCGGCACCGTCGCCTACCTGGAGGATTGCGCGCGCCAGGCCGGCCTCGCGACCCGCTTCCTCGACCTCGGCGATATCGGCCTTGCCGCGAGCGGCGCCTTCGTCGACCGGACGGAGGCGCCGATCGCGACCCTGTTCAAGCTCTACCCGTGGGAATGGGCGTTCGCGGATGCGTTCGGCGAAGCGCTCGCCGCGACGCCGACGCGGTTCCTCGAACCGCCCTGGAAGGCGGTCCTGTCCAACAAGGGGCTGCTGCCGCATCTCTACGCCCGCGAGCCCGGCCACCCGAACCTGCTGCCGGCCTATTTCGAGGACGACCCGCAGAAGGCGCGGCTCGGCACCTCGTTCGTCAAGAAGCCGCTGTTCTCGCGCGAGGGCGCCAACGTCCTGATGGTGCGCGACGGCGCGGTGCTGGCGCAGGATCACGGCACCTACGGCGCGGGCGGCCATGTCCGGCAGGCGCTCGCCGAGCTGCCGTGCTTCGACGGGCGCCACGCCCTCGTCGGCGCCTGGATCGTCGGCGACGCCTGCGTCGGGATCGGCCTGCGCGAGGCGGCCGGCCCGATCACCACCGACGCGGCGTTGTTCGTCCCGCACGTCATCCTGCCCGGGTGAGTGCGCCGATGACGCGCTGTGCAAAGCGCGCCCAGCGGCCTATCTGAGCGGGCGTGACGGACATCCTCTTCTACCATCTCCAGAACCAGCCGCTCGAAGCGGTGCTGCCGAACCTCGTCGAGAAGTCGCGCGAGCGCGGCTGGCAGGCGGCGATCCAGGCGGCGAGCGAGGAACGGCTCCAGGCGCTGGACGATCACCTCTGGACCTTCCGCGACGACAGCTTCCTGCCCCACGGCACCGATCGCGAGCCCGACGCGGCGAGCCAGCCGGTGGTGCTGACCTTGCGCGACACCAACCCCAACGCCGCCGCGATCCGCTTCCTCGTAGAGGGTGCGGACCTGCCGCCGGATGCGGGCGACTACGAGCGGATCTGCGTGCTGTTCGACGGCACCGACCAGGATGCGCTCCTGCGCGCCCGCGAGCAGTGGAAGGCCGCCAAGGCCGCCGGCCACGCGGTCGCCTACTGGCAGCAGGACGACGGCGGCCGCTGGCTGAAGAAGGCGTGACGCTCCCCCGCGACTGGAATGCAGGACCGACCATGCCGATCATGAAAATGGCGCGCGTTCTTCCCTCTCCCCTTTGCGGGGGCGGGTACCCTGCGGAGCAGAGGGGGAGAGGGGAGCGCCGTATCCGAAGAGGTCGCGCCCCTCTCCCGGCCCTCGCTGACGCGAGGGCCACCCTCCCCCGCAGAGGGGGGAGGGGGTTCGCGGCACTCGTCGCGCTTCTCTTCGCGATCGTCCCGCTTGCGGCGGCGGCCCAGGCGCCGCAGCGCGGGCCCACCGAGGCGCGCGCGCCGGAGGGAAAGAAGCTCCCGCCCGACGTCACCACCGAGCAGAGCGTCACGCTTCCCAACGGCCAGAAGCTCGATTTCACCGCGACCGCGGGCAGCCTGCCGCTGGTCGACGAATCGGGCAAGCTGCAGGCCGAGATCGCCTTCGTCGCCTACACCCGGCCCGCGGCGGCCGGGACGGTGCGGCCGATCACCTTCGCGATCAACGGCGGGCCGGGGGCGGCCTCCGCCTACCTGAACATCGGCGCGATCGGGCCGTGGCGCCTGCCGGCCGACGGCGCGAGCATCAGCCCGTCGCGCTCGGTCGCGCTGGTGCCGAACGACGGCACCTGGCTCGACTTCACCGACCTCGTCTTCATCGACCCGGTCGGCACCGGCTACAGCCGCGCCGCGGACGGCGACGGCAAGGCGTATTGGAGCGTGGAGTCGGACGCCTCGGTGCTGTCGGCGGCGATCGCCCGCTACCTGCGCGTCAACACCCGGATGGGCGACCCGAAATTCTACGTCGGCGAGAGCTACGGCGGCTTCCGGGGACCGCTCATCGCGGCCAAGCTGCAGGAGGACATCGGCGTCGGCCTGTCGGGCCTCGTGCTGCTGTCGCCGGTGCTCGATTTCGGCACCCTGGCGCCCCCGCGCGCCAACCCCTGGGGCAACGTCCTGCGGCTGCCCTCCTACGCGGCCGGCGCCCTGGAGCGGGCCGGCACCGTGCCGACTCGCGAGACCCTGGCCGACACTGAGCGCTACGCCACCGGTGCCTACCTCGCCGACCTGCTCAAGGGGCCCGACGACGCGTCGGCGGTGGCGCGCCTGACCGAGCGCGTCGCCGCGCTGACCGGGCTCGACCCGGCCTTCGTCAAGGCGCAGGGCGGCCGGCTGTCCTCGAGCAGCGTCCAGCGCGAGGTCGACCGCGCGTCGGGCCGCGTCGCCAGCGCTTACGACACCGGCGTCTCGGGATGGGACCCCGACCCGACCGCGGCGCATTCCGGCTTCGACGACCCGCTACTCACCGCGCTCCAGGCGCCGCTCACCAGCGCGATGATCGACCTCTACGCGAAGACGCTGAACTGGCGGGTGACGAACCTGCGCTACGAGCTCCTGAACACGGCCGTGAACCGAGGCTGGAGCTGGGGCGGCGGCCGCTCCGCGCCGGAGGCGGTCGGCGCCTTGCGCGGCGTGCTGGCGCTCGACGGCAACGTCCGCGTGCTGGTGGCGCACGGCTTCACCGACCTGGTGACGCCGTACTTCGCCTCCAAGCTACTGATCGACCAGATCCCGTCCTACGGGGCGGAGCCGCGGCTCTCGCTGGCGGTGTACCCCGGCGGGCATATGTTCTATTCCCGCCCCGATGCCCGGGCGGCGTTCAAGCGCGACGTCTCCGCCCTCTACGCCGCCGCGCTGAAGGCGCGCGAGGCGACGGCCCCGAACCCGCAGCGCAAGGAGGCGCCGTGACGTTGCCAGATCTGCGGACCCTCGCCGGCGCCGGCCTGATCGCGGCCGCCCTCCTCGGCGCCTGCACCGTGACCGAGCGGACATCCCCGCCCGCGCCCTCGGAGATCGTGCCGATCCCGCCGCGCGTGCCCGCGGCGGCGACCTTCACCGGCCCGGTGCTCGCGCCGGACGGATCCTGCACCGGTCCGGCCCCGGCGAGCGCCGCCGCGATCGAGCCGGGCATCGGCGAGTGCGACCTCGTGCGGCTGAAGGGCCGCCCGCCGGTGGACGTGCTGGTCGGGGAAGGCCGCGCCGGCCGCGAGGTTCAGGTGCTCTACACCGAGCCCGGCGCGAAGGAGCTGTACTTCTTCGTCAACAACAAGCTCGACCGCGTGGTGAAGTAGCTCAGCGCACGCGCCACACCGCGAGGACGTCGCCGCCGAGCGGCAGCCGCTTGAGCCAGTCGGCCTGCGCCTCGCCGCGCATCAGCCGCGTGGCGAAGGCGGGGCCGTCGAGATCCGCCTCCGGCCGTACCCGGCAGGCGACCACGTAGCGGACGCCGTGCGCCGCCACCTGCCGCCGCAGGTCGCCCTCGCTGCCGCCGAGCCCTTCGATCGCCGCGGTGAGCCCTGGAACCGCCCGGTGATACGGTGCGGCGACCACCGCGTGCGGCGTCCGCATCAGGATCGAGGGCCCCATCACGATCGGCGCCAGCACGGTGCCGGGGGGGAGGGCCGCCAGCGGCGTCACCGCGTCGTCGGCCTGGCAGGCGAAGCTCGCGGCCGTGGCGGACGTGTCGCCGCCGTCCCGGATCAGGCCGGCCACCACGACCGGGATCATCCAGGCGGTGCTGATGAGCCCGACCCCGAGCGCGGCGAGGCCGAGGCGCAGGCGCGGCGCGGCGGCGCGGTCGGCCGCCAGCGCCAGGCCGCGGGCGAGCGCCGGACCCGCCACCAGTGGGATCAACCCGGAGGCAACGTAGATTCCGCGGAACTGGAACCAGCCGATGACCAGCCCCGGCCACAGCAGCAGAGCCGCGACGCCGTAGGCGCGCCGATGCGCCGCCGGTCCCCGGAACGCCGCCCAGGTCGCCGCGAGCGCCGCCAGCGCCAGCACCGGATAGTAGACCAGCACCTCCCACCGCCGGCCGGCGAGGAATTTCGGCACCGAGGACATCTCGTTCACCGTGAGCAGCCAGCGGTCGCGGACCAGCGGCGTCATCCCCGGGAACGGGCCGCCGAGGCAGACCGGGAACAGGAGGGCGAAGCCGCCGACGAGGACGGCGCCGGTGGCCGCGACGGCCGCGAGGCGGCCGCCGACGGAGCCGACCCGGCGGTCGAGCCCGGCGCAAGCGAGCGCGGCCGCGCCGCCGCCGGCCGCCAGCCAGAGCCAGGGCGGCGAGAGCGCGTCGCAGGCGGTCGCGCCCCAGAGATGCGGCGCGGTCTGCGCCCCGAACAGCAGCGGCGCCGCCAGCCCGAGGCCGATCCCGAAGCCGAGGAAGGCCGGCAGGGCGGGGCGCCCGCGAAGCACCCAGTCGCCGACGGCGAACAGCGCGCCGAGCGCGACGGAGGGCAGGCCCTCGAGCCCGATCGCCAGCGACAGGGCCGCCAGCGCCCCGGCTCCGGCTCCGGCCCGGCCGCCGCCACGGATCAGGCCGATGGCCATCCCGAGGATCGCGATCATCTGGAGGTTGTGGTGATCGATCCGGCCGGCGGCGAACTGCACGGTGACGCCGAAGGTCTGGGTCGCGGCGAGCAGCGCCAGCACCGCCGCCCGCTTGCCGAAGGTCGTGCGCACGCCGGTCCACAGCACCGCGGCGTAGACCACGAACAGCAGCGGCGGCCAGAACGCCGCGACGATCCCCTCGGCGAGCCCGGAGCCGAGCAGGGGCGTCAAGACGAGGAGCAGGCCGGCCAGCGGCGCGTCGAGCAGGCGCGACCAGTGGCTCGGCACGCCGCCCGGCGGCAGGAAGCGGTACTGGACGTTGTCGTACCAGCCCTGGCCGGCGGCGAGGTCGCGCGCCTCGACGAGGCGCATCGCGTCGTCGGTGTCGGGCACGCGCAGGTGCCGGATCGTCTCGATCACGTCGCCCGGCGGATACAGCGTGACGGCGCAGAACAGCACCAGCAGCCACAGGATCGTCCCCGCATCGAGGCGTGCCGGCTTCCGGGCCGGAAACGAAGCTGTGGCCGCCATCGCGCCTCTCCGGTGCCCGCCGGCCGCTCCGGCCGCGACGGGTCTCGTTCCGCTCGCGCGACCCTGCCGCGAACGCGCTTAACGGGCGGTCAAGGCCGTCGCCATGGGAGGTTTCCTTAACCACGTCGGGCGCAGGCTCCGCCCGTTCAGGACGGGTCGGGGCAGCGGATGAGTCACCACACCGAGACGCTGGTGATCGGCGGCGGCCCCGCCGGGCTCACCGCGGCCTACCTGCTGTCGAAGCAGGGTCGCGACGTCACCGTGCTGGAGCGCGACTCGACCCAGGTCGGCGGCATCTCGCGCACGGTGAGCCACAACGGCTACCTGTTCGACATCGGCGGCCACCGCTTCTTCTCGAAGTCGAAGGCCGTGGTCGACCTCTGGGACGAGCTCCTGCCCGACGACTTCATCGAGCGGCCGCGCCTGTCGCGGATCTACTATCAGGGCAAGTACTACGCCTACCCGCTGAAGGCCTTCGAGGCCCTGCGCAATCTCGGGCTGCTCACCAGCACCGCCTGCGTGCTGTCCTACCTCTACGCCCGCGCCCGGCCGATCGCCGCGCCGAAGCACTTCCACGGCTGGGTCCGCAACCAGTTCGGCGAGAAGCTGTTCTCGATCTTCTTCAAGACCTACACCGAGAAGGTCTGGGGCATGTCCTGCGACGCGATCTCGGCCGACTGGGCCGCGCAGCGCATCAAGGGCCTCGACCTCGGCGCCGCCATCCGCGACGCGCTGAAGCGCTCCCTCGGGATCCGGGCGAAGCCCAAGGCCGGCGAGCCGGTGATCAAGACGCTGATCGAGTCGTTCCGCTATCCCCGCCGCGGCCCCGGCATGATGTGGGAGGCGGCGGCGGAGAAGATCGCCGCGCAGGGCGGCAGGGTTCTGCTCGACCGCGGCGTCGACGGCCTGTCGTTCGACCCCGCTGCCGGCCTGTGGCGCGTCGCGGCGGTTCGCGGCGACGGCACGCGCGAGACCTTCACCGCGCGCCACGTGATCTCCTCGGCGCCGGTGCGCGAGCTCGTGGACGCGATCACGCCGCGGTCGATCAGCACCTTCCAGGCGCGCGCGCTGCAGTATCGCGACTTCGTCACGGTGGCGCTGATCGCCAAGTCGCAGAAGAACTTCCCCGACAACTGGATCTACATCCACGATCCCTCGGTGCAGGTCGGGCGGGTGCAGAACTTCCGCTCGTGGTCGCCCGAGATGGTGCCCGACGAGGCCCATACCTGCCTCGGGCTCGAATATTTCTGCTTCGAGGGCGACGGCCTCTGGACCGCGAGCGATGCCGACCTCGTCGCTCTGGCCAAGCGCGAGATCGGGCAGATCGGCCTGATCGACCCGGCCGACGTGGTCGACGCCTGCGTCGTGCGCCAGCCCAAGGCCTACCCGGTCTACGACGAGACCTATGCCGAGAACGTCGCGCTGGTGCGGATGGAGCTGGAGCGGGACTTCCCGACGCTGCACCTCGTCGGCCGCAACGGCATGCACAAGTACAACAACCAGGACCACGCGATGATGACGGCGATGCTCACCGTCGAGAACATCGTCGCGGGCCATCGCCGCCACGACGTCTGGCGGGTCAACGAGGATGCCGAGTACACCGAGGCCGGCGTATCGGGGGCGCAGGCCGCCCTCGGCAGCGAGCGGCTGGTGCCGCGCAAGGTCGCCTGAGGCGACAGGGGCGAGGGGCGTTTGCCAAGACAGTGATGCGGCCGCGTCACGACGCGGCCTTGCCGATGCGGGCGCGCGGCATACACTTCCCGCCAACGCCCGGTTGCAGGGGCGGTTTCGGGAGGCAAGCCCCATGCGATCGGTCCCCATGCGATCGGTGATTCTCGCCGCGCTCCTGTCGAGCGCGGCCGTCGCGACCTCGGGATTCGCGACCTCCGCCCTGGCGCAGGGCGCGTCCCCCGCCGAGACCAAGGCGAAGGCGGACGACCTGGAGAAGCTGCAGGGCTTCAAGAGCACGAACACGGCGCCCGCGCCCGAGATCCCGCAGACCGGGCGCAAGGCCGACGCCATCCGCAAGACGCTCGGCAGGATCAAGCTGCCCGAGGGCTTCAAGATCGACGTCTACGCGATCGTGCCCGACGCCCGCTCGATCGCGGTCGGCCCCAATGCCGGCGTGCTGTTCGTCGGCACCCGCAAGACCAAGGTCTACACCGTCACCGACCGCGACAAGGACCGGGTCGCCGACGAGGTCCGCGCCTTCGCGCCGGGCATCGACTTCAAGATCCCCAACGGCGTCTGCTTCTCGAAGGACGGCGTGCTGACGGTCGTCGAGCAGAACCGGGTGCTGTCCTTCCCCGCGGCGGAGTTCTTCTACGAGAACCCGGACGTCGCCGCCGGCATCGTCGTCAAGCAGGGCGAGCTGATCCCGGCTGGGGAAGAGAGCTACAACCACACCGCCCGGGTCTGCCGCGTCGGGCCCGACGGCAAGACCTACATCGCGCTGGGCCAGCCCTACAACGTGCCGGCGCCGGAGAAGCTCGAGCTGTACCGGACGCACGGCATCGGCGGCATCGTGCGCGTGGACGCCGACGGCAAGAACCGCGAGGTCTACGCCACCGGCATCCGCAACTCCGTCGGCATCGACTTCGCGGCCGACAAGACGCTGTGGTTCACCGACAACCAGGTCGACGGCATGGGCGACGACAAGCCGCCGGGCGAGCTCAACCACGCGACAAAGGCCGGCGAGAACTTCGGCTTCCCGTGGTTCGGCGGCGGCGCCGTCCGCACCGTCGAGTACAAGGACCAGACGCCGCCGGCCGACGCCGTCGCGCCGGCGGCCGAGCTGCCGCCGCACGCGGCCGATCTCGGGCTGACCTTCTACAACGGCAAGCAGTTCCCCCAGGCCTATCGCGGCGGCCTCTTCATCGCCGAGCACGGCTCGTGGAACCGCACCGAGCCGGTGGGCGCGCGGATCATGTTCGCGCCCGTCTCCGACGGCAAGGTCGGCGCGCCCAAGCCCTTCGCCGAGGGCTGGCTGACCGGCGACGGCGAGTATCTCGGCCGCCCCGTGGACGTCGCGGTGCTGCTCGACGGCTCGCTCCTGGTCTCCGACGATGCGGCCGGGGCGATCTACCGGATCTCGTACGAAGGCGACGCGAAATAGGGCGATCGGCCGTCGAGGGCCGTGCACCCTCTTCCCTCCCCCGCGTAGGGGGAGGGAGAACGCGCCGAGCCTGCGTCGCCCAGCGCGGCGCACGCGCTGTCTGAGTCCCCCCGAGAATGCTTCCGGTCACCCCATGCTCCGCCCATCCCTCCTCGCCCTGATCCTCGCCCTCGCGCCCGTCGCCGTCCAAGCGGGCGATGCCGCCGCCGGGCGCAAGCGGGCCACCGCCTGCCAGGCCTGCCACGGCATGGACGGGCTCTCGAAGCTGCCCGAGGCCCCCAACCTCGCCGGCCAAGTCGAGATCTACCTGGTGAAGGCGCTGACAGAGTACCGCGACGGGACGCGGCAGAACCCGGTGATGTCGGTCGTGGCGAAGGACCTGTCGGACGCCGACATCGCCAACCTCGCGGCCTATTACGGCGGCCTGCAGATCGAGGTGATCCCGCCGGGCTGAGGTCCCGAGGCGGCTTTCGCCCGGCGCCCCGTCGCCCTATCCCGATCGAACGACGCGGAGGTTTCCGATGTGGACGTCGACGATGCCGCGCCCGGAGGCGTCGGCCTTTCGCCAGCGCGCATGGCCGGCCATGCCGGCGTCGCGCGGGCTGCTCGCCCTCGGCACCGTCCTGGCGCTCGCCGCCGCGGGCTTGATCGTCGCGCGCGCCCCGGCGACGGCGATCGATCCCGATCTGGTGCGGGTGATCCGCGCCATGGCCGTGATCAAGGGCGGCTTCGCCGCGATGGCGCTCGCCGCGTGCTGGTGGCGCCTCGGGCAGCCGGCCTCGGGCTGGCGGGCGGTCGCCTACGTCGCGGGCCCGGCGCTGATGGCGGGCGGCGCCCTCCCGCTGTGGTCGCTGCAGAGCGTCGGCGCCGCCGCGCTCGGCCTGCATCTCGGGCTGTTCGGCGTGCTCGCCGCCGGGCTGACGGACCCCGCCTTCTTCGACGGCCGGCACCGCCGGCGCACGTGACGCGTTTTCGAGCGCGATGGAGGCCGGATCGCGTGAAGAAAACGCGACTGCAAAGAAGACGCCTCAGCGGCCGAGGCGCCGCCGCGCCGCGTCGCGGGCGCGGTGCTCGAAGCGGGCGAGGCGGACGCGCCGCTCCAGCGAGAGCGCGTCGCGGCCCGGCGGCATCGCGATGATCTCGGCGACGCGCTCGCGCTCGCGATACAGGCTTTCCAGGGCCGAGCCCGCGAGCGTCGCCGAATCAAGCCGGTCGGCGAAGGCGGTCTCGTGGCAGGCGCGCACGATCTCAGCTTCGAGCAGCAGGCCCGGGGCGCAGGCGCGCCGGTCCTCGTCGTAGGCGGTCTTCAGCAGCGTCGCGGTGCCGCCGCCGGTGAGCGCGAGGCTGATCGCGACCGGCCTGCCGTCGACGGCCAGGATGTCGGCGCGCGCCCGGACGGGCCCGTGCGTCGGCCCGAACAGCGCGCACGCGAAGGCCGCGTGCTCCGGGCGACAGGCCATCGCCGAGCCGGTCGCGCCCTTCCAGCCCGCGCGCTCCAGTGCGAGGAAGGCGGCGACCGCCCGCTCCAGGCCCGGGCCGGAGGCCACCGTCTCGAACGTCACCGCGCCGGCCTCGCTCAAGCGCTTGGCGCGGCGGCGCAGGTCCTTCAGGCGGGCCCTGTGCGGGTGGCTGGCGAGGAAGGCGTCGTGGCTCGCGCGCCGGTCTAGCACCGGGCGCTCGAAGGCGGCCACCGTGGCCCGGCGCCAGCCGGCGCGGTCCATGGCGGCGACGAGCCCGGCACCGGCCGGCCCGTCGAGGGACAGCAGCGGCCAGCGCCAGGCGCGCCCGCCCGAGGCCGCGCCGAGGCCCGCGACGAGGGCGTCGAACACCGCATCCGGCCCGTCGGCGACGAGGGGCGCCGTCGCGGTGACGAAGGGCGAGAGGAAGGGCCGCGCGACGCGCCCGCCGAGGCCGCTGAGATCGCGCACCATCCGGTAGGGCAGGGCGGCCTCGAGCCGTCCCTCGCGGCGGACGGTGACGAAACGCAGGGCCTCGGCGCCGAGGCCCGCCCGCTGGTGCGCTTCCACGACGTGGCGCGCGTAATGCGGATGCGGCGCCCGCGCGCGGCCGAACAGGTCGTCCCATTCTTCGGGACGCGGCGCGTCGGACGGCCCGGCCTCGATCGCGGGGACGGGCGATGCGACCCGGATCATCGGGCGCCCATCGCGAAAAGGCCGGCCCAGACCGGGGTCGCGAGGCCGTGCACGCGCCGCGCCGCCAGCGCGAGGATGCCGGCCCGCAGGACCGTGGTCAGCGCCATCCCCAGCGCTGCCCCGATCACCCCGAGCGGCGGCACGAGGACGAGGCAGGCGCCGACCGCCACCGCCAGCATCGCCAGCGTGATGCCGGCGCAGAGCCGCTCGCCGCCGAGCATGGTCAACAGGTCCTCGCCCGGGCCGAACAGGCTCGCCGCGACGCTGCCGGCGGCCAGTACCGCGAGGATCGGGATGCTGTCGGAGAATTGCGGCCCGAACATCGCCAGCAGCAGCGGGCTCGCGGCGACGACCCCGAGCGCCACCAGGGCGGTGGCGGCCAACGTGCCGCGGCCCTGCAGGCGCACCAGCCAGGCGAGCGTGTCCCGGTCGCCGACCGCGTGCGCCGCGCTGAAGCGCTGCGCGGTGGCGGCGACGGCGGCGAAATGGACGAACACGACGAACTGCTGGATCCGCGTCGCGGCGAAGTACAGGCCGACGGCGGAGGGCGGCATCAGGAAGCCGAGCACGACGACGTCGACGAAGGTGAAGCCGGCATTGGCCAGGTCGATCAGCGCGATCGGCAGGCTGGCGCCGAGCCAGTGCCGCCAGCGGTAGCGGCGCGGGCCCCGGGGCAGCGTGCGCGCCATCCGCGCCAGCACCAGCCCGGCCTGGATCGCGACGGCGAGGATCGCGGCTGCGAGCATGCAGGCCATCGCCACCCAGGCCTCGGCCGGCGCGCCGAGCAGGATCGCGGCGACCATCGCGACCATCATCACGGTCTGGCGCAGCAGGTAGGGCGGCGCGATCGCCAGCACCGCCCAGTTCTGGCTGCGGGCGAGGCCTTCCAAGTAATCCTGGAGCGCGAACAGCGGCAATACGAGCGCCGCGACGAGGAGCGGCGCGCGGTAGGGCCCGGCGACCCAGCCCGGCCACAGCGTCAGCACCGCGGCTCCGAGCAGCGCGACGGCCAGGGCCGCACCGCCGATCGCGACGGCGCCGGCCACGAGGTAGCCGCGGGCGTGGTCGAGGTCGCCGCGGGCCTGGTCCACCGGCAGGAAGCGGCAGGCGCCCTGCGACAGGCCGAGCGTCACCGAATGGCCGATCATCGCGGTCCAGACCCAGACCGTGGCGAAGACGCCGTATTCCTGCCAGCCCATCAGGCGGGCGGTGAGCACCTGCGCGCCGTAGGCGAAACCGGCCGAGGCGATGCGGATCGCGAACACGTCGAGGGCGGTGCGGGCCGGGCCGGTCGCGGCGATGCGCAGGCGGCGGACGGCCGAGCCGAGGGTCGCCGCCGCCATCTCCGCCTCCCTCGACCGCGCGGTTCCGCACCGCGCGGATCGGACCCGAGCCCTAACCCGGGCCCCGTTGCGGCGGGGTTAATGGGCCGGCGCCGTCACGGCCTGGGGGGCGCGACCGCCGCGCCCAGGGTGCCGGACGTCTCGCGCGGCGGCGCGGCCGCGCTGCCGGTGGCGTCGGGCTGCTGCAGCGACAGCGTGATCGCCCGGCTGACATGCTCGGCCATGCAGCGCAGGCCGAGGTCGTTCAGCCGGAATTGCTGGCCGAGCATGTGGCCCTCGCCCTTGTCGCTGCGCCCGGCGAGGTAGCGCATCGCGTCGTAGCGCAGCACCAGCGGCACCTTCTCATTCGTCGCCACGGTGCGCACCGACTGGACGATGCTGGTGTAGTACGCGTCGGCGGCGAGGCTGGCGGTGTAGAGCGGATCGACCAGGACCACGTCGATGTCGTGCGACTTGATCCACCTCACGGTCTCTGTGAGGGCGTCGGTGAAGGCGTCGAGCTCGACCCGGGCGAGGGCGTCGTGGGTACCCACCTGCCAGATCACGAGGTCCGGCTCGACGTCGGCCACCATGCTGCGCAGGCGCTCCGCCGCGCCCGAGGCGATCTCGCCCTGGAGGCCGCGATACTCCATCACTACGTCGACGTTGGGCATCGCGCGCTCCAGCGCCGTCTCGAGCTTGACCGGGTAGGTCGCGGACGCGCCGGGCGCGGCATTGCCGCCGATGGCGAGCACCCGCACCGGGCGCTTCTTCAGGATCGCCGCCTTCACCGCCTCGAGCTGGGCCAGCGTGTAGAGCTGCGAGCCCGGCACGCGGCATTCGGGCGACAGGCTGGGATCGGCGGGCTCCGCCTCCTTGGCCGCGGCGCCGGAGGGCGGGGACACGATCATGGGAGCGCCGCTCGACCGGGGCGCGGCCTCGCGGGGGGCGTCCTGCGCATCCGCGGGGGCGCTCGCGATGAGGCCGAGGAGCAGGGCGGCGGCGATCCGGCGCATCGCGGCGGCCCTCACGACGCCACCCGGACTTTTCGGCCGCGCCATTCCACGAACCACGCGGTCGCGCCGAGGCCGACGATGCCGACGGCGAGCACGATCATGTCGACGATCAATCCGCCGCCGGTCCGAAAGCGCAGGAGCTGGCCGCCGAGGCTCAAGATCGATCCCATGGAGAACACGGCCAGGGAATTCCGGCCCAGGCTCGCAAGATACCCGACAATCAAGGGGATGCGGGGCGCGATGATACCGTAGACCGGGCCGAATGCGAGAAGGACGCCCACGAAATGTAACAGGCGCGCCGGCGTCAAGTAGGTCTTGTCGAAGCTGAACAGCAGTCGCGGGTCCGGGACCAGCATCGGATCGGGGCGGATCTCCAGCACCGAGAGCACGATCCCGAGGACGACGATCGCGATCCCGAGGGGGAACAGGCGGCGCGACCACAGCCGCAGCGTGCCCGAGGTGCGGTTCCAGTCCTGCAGGACGAAGCCGAGCACCAGGAGCAGCTGCCAGCACCACGGATCGAAGAACCAGTCGCCCTGCCCGGGCCAGGACGGCAGGTTCCACTCCTCGACGAGGCTGGCGAGGTAGAGGCCGGCCGAGAGCCCGAGGGCGAGGAGCCGGCTCTCTCTGGCGATCAGCACGAAGACCGGGGCGATCCCGAGCAGCACCACGTAGAGCGGCAGGATGTTGAAGAACCCGAGCTGGTGGGTGAGCAGCACCATGCCGACGACGGTTTGGATCGGGTCGGCGAAGAACCCGCCGGCATTGTGCCATTCGAGGATCAGCGGGTTGTCGAAGACCAGCGCGGTGCCGGCGATCATCGCCAGCGCGATCACCATCACGGCGAGCTGCGCCCGGTAGACCTCGATGGTGCGCGACAGGAGGCGCAGCACCGAGCGCAGCCGCGGCTCGGGCGTGCCGTCGCGGCCGCGGGTGGCGATGCCGATCGACCAGCCGGCCAGGAACACGAACAGCTCGGCCGCGTCCGAGATGCCGTACTGCGAGTAGGTGTAGCGCTCGAAGGTGTTGCCGGGGACGTGATTGATGAAGATCGTGACCAGGGCGAGCCCGCGCCAGAAATCGATCGCGTTCGGTTCCCGCATCGCGGTGTCGGCTCCGGAAGTTCGGCGTGCGGGTTCGTCCGCCGGCGGCGCGTCGCGACGCGGCGAAGGCCGGTCCTGATACGGCGGCGCAGGCCCGACTGCAAAGGTGCGCCGCAGACGCCCCGCCCCGCGGGTCGAACCGACACGCCGTCGCCCGCGTTACGCCGGGACAAGGAGCCGACGATGTCCAGAACCCACGGAATTTCCGCTTTCGCCCTCGCCGCCGCTGTGGCCGCGTCATGGTCGGGCCAAGCGCTCGCCCAGGCCCAGACGGGCACGGGCGGCGGGCCGACCACGACGATCACCGCGCCGAACACCTCGAGCGTCGGCCAGACCGTTCCGCGCCCGGGCGCCGCCGGCGAGGGCAGATTGGGCGACCGGGAGACGCGGACGGCCAACGAGAAGAAGGACGATCAGCTCATGCGCGGCATCTGCATCGGCTGCAGCAAGCAGTGACGGCGGCCCGGCGGTTCACTGAACCCGAGTTCACGCCGCCGGGTTCTCGCGTGCCAATCGCAACAGGTTCTGTCCGTAGGCGGTCTTCTTGAACAGCTCGCCGCGGGCGACGAGCTGCTCGTGGCCGATGAAGCCCTGCTCGAACGCGATCTCCTCCAGGCAGGCGACCTGCAGCCCCTGGCGGTGCTGGATCGTGCGCACGAACTCGGAAGCCTCGAGCAGGCTGTCGTGCGTGCCGGTGTCGAGCCAGGCGTAGCCGCGGGACATCTTCTCGACGTGGAGCTGGCCGCGCTCGAGATAGGCCTCGTTGACCGAGGTGATCTCGAGCTCGCCCCGCGCCGAGGGCGTCACCGCGGCGGCGATGTCGAGCACCTGATTGTCGTAGAAGTACAGGCCGGTCACCGCCCAGGTCGATTCCGGCTCGGCCGGCTTCTCGACCAGCCGCAACGGCCGCCCGGCCGCGTCGAGCGTGACCACGCCGTAGGCCTGCGGGTTCTCGACGTGGTAGGCAAATACCGTCGCCCCCGCCTTGCGCTCGGCGGCGCGCGCCAGCAGCTCGGTCATGCCGGCGCCGAAGAACAGGTTGTCGCCGAGAATCAAGGCGACGGAATCGTCGCCGACGAACTCGCGGCCGATGAGGAAGGCCTGCGCCAGCCCCTCGGGCTTGGGCTGCACCGCGTAGGCGAAGCGCAGCCCGAACTGCTCGCCGGTGCCGAACAGGCGCTTGTAGTTGTCGAGGTGCTCGGGGCTGGAGATGATCAGGATCTCGCGGATGCCGGCCAGCATCAGCACCGAGACCGGGTAGTAGATCATCGGCTTGTCGTAGACCGGCAGCAGCTGCTTGTTGATCGACAGCGTCGCCGGGTGCAGCCGCGTGCCGGAGCCGCCGGCCAGGATGATGCCCTTCATCGGAAGGCCTCCGTGGTGACCGGCCCGATCAGCCGGTCGAGAATGGTGTCGAGTGCTTGTTGCCACGGCCGCATCGCGATGCCGTAGGCGGCGTTCAGGCTCTCGGTCGACAGCGCCGAGTTCGCCGGCCGCCGGGCCGGGGTCGGGTAGGCGCTGGTCGGGATGCCCGCGACCGGCACGGAGCGCCCACCGCGGCGGGCGCTGCCGGCGACGATGGCTTGCGCAAAACCGTGCCAGGTGGTCGTCCCGGCGTTGACGCAATGGAAGGTGCCGGTCGGCGCCCCCGCGTCGCCCGCCATCCGCAGGGCGACGGCGGCCAGCGCCGCGGCGAGGTCGGCGGCCGAGGTCGGGCAGCCGTGCTGGTCGTCGACCACGGTGAGCCGGTCGCGCTCGGCGGACAGCCGCAGCATCGTCTTCACGAAGTTGCCCCGGTGCGGGCTCACCACCCAGGCGGTGCGCAGGATGGCGTGGCGCGGGTTGCCGGCCCGCACCGCCAGCTCGCCCCCGGCCTTGCTCGCGCCGTAGACGCTGCGCGGCGCGATCGGGTTGTCGGGCCGGTAGGCGCCGTCGCGCGTGCCGTCGAAGACGTAGTCGGTCGAGACCTGCACCAGCGGGACGGCGTGGCGCGCGGTCTCGGCGGCCAGGATCGCCGGCGCCAGCGCGTTGAGGCGCCAGGCGGCCACCGGCTCGGCCTCGGCCCTGTCGACCGCGGTGTAGGCGGCCGTGTTGATCACCGCGCCCCAGGGGCGCTCCGCCATCCGGGCCGCCACCGCCTCCGCATCGGTGATGTCGAGGGCGGCGCGGTCGGGCGCGTGGACCCGGACGCCGTCCGGCCAGGCGTAGGCCTGCAGCTCGGTGCCGACCTGCCCGGCGCCGCCGAGAACGAGGATGTCCATTCAGGCGCCGCCCGTCGCGGCGGGCGCGGCCGGGGCGAGGCCGAGGCGTTCGCCGGCGTAGCGGCCCTCGCGGATCGGGCGCCACCAGGCCGCGTTGTCGAGGTACCAGCGCACGGTCTCCTCCAGCGCCTGCTCGAAGGTCTTGGACGGCGCCCAGCCAACCTCGGCCTCGGCCTTGCCCGGGTCGATCGCGTAGCGGCGGTCGTGCCCGGGCCGGTCGGCGACGAAGGCGATCAGCCGCGCGTGCGGGGCGTGCTCGGGCCGCAGCCGGTCGAAGGCGGCGCACA
>NZ_VRUU01000056.1 GCF_008039875.1 Methylobacterium sp. WL119
TAGACTTCCACGGCAAACATCCTGGGCCCCTCCCGAAAGAGAAGCCTCTCCACTGGCCGGCTTTTACCCCGGCCGCATCAGCACCCCGCCGACGCTCCAGTGGATGGTTTTGTCACCGCCCTACACACCTCGCTCGGGCCATAGACCATGTGGCCGGCGTTGTGGACGAGCACGTCGATCCGTCCGTGCTCGCGAAGGATCGTGGCCATGGCCGCATCGATCGAGGCCTCGTCCTGGACGTCCAGCTCGATCGTTCGCAGGTCGATGCCCCGCGAGCCCGCGAGGGCGTCGTTGTCCCGCACGCGTTCGGCGTTCCTGCCTTCGGTGTCGCGCATGGAGGCGTAGACGGTATGGCCGGCGGCGGCGAGGTCGCGGGCGATCATCTGCCCGAACCCGCTGGAGGCGCCGGTGACGAGGGCGACCAGGGTCATGATGCGTTCCTCCTTCAGACGGCGCCGCCGTTGGCACGCAGAATCTGGCCGTTCACCCATCCGCCGTCCGGTCCGACCAGGAACGCGATGGCACCGGCGATGTCGCCGGGTTCGCCCAGCCGACCGAGCGGGATCATCCGCGTCACCTGCGCGACCTGCTCGTCGGTCTTGCCGCCGAGGAACAGCTCGGTCGCCACCGGCCCCGGGGCTATGGCGTTCACCGTGATCCTCTTCGGGCCGAGCTCCTTGGCGAGGACATGCGTCATCGCCTCGACCCCGGCCTTGGTCGCGGCGTAGACACCGTAGCCCGGCTGGTAGAGGCCGACGACGCTCGACGAGAAGCTGACGATCCGTCCGCCCTCGCGGATGCGGCGGGCGCCCTCGCGCAATCCGTTGAAGACGCCCTTGAGGTTCACCGCGACATGCCGGTCGAACAGGTCGTCGTCGGCCTCGGCGATCGGCTTGAGCCGCATGATGCCGGCGTTGTTGACGAGCACGTCGACCCCGCCGAAGGCGCGCTCGGTCTCGTCGAAGAGCGCGGCGACCGCCGCCGGGTCGCTGACGTCCGCCTTGACCGCGATGGCCTGGCCACCCGAGGCCGTGATCCTATCCGCGAGGGCACGCGCCGCCGCCTCGTTCCCGGAATAGTTGATCGTCACCGCGAGGCCGTCCCTCGCCAGCCGTTCGGCGACGGCCGCGCCGATGCCCTGCGAGGATCCCGTGACGATCGCCGATCGTTTCGTTGCCATGCTCGTTCTCTCCTAAGCCATCGATCCTGGACTGCACGCCTACGCTTGGACTTGGACGGATCGCTCCTCCCAACCATGGCTGTCGGCGCACATTCGCGGTCCCGCGATGGTCAATCGCGGTCTCGCGATGATTCACGGCGGTCGCGGTACGCGCTCGGCGTCGCACCGGCATGACGCACGAACGCCGCGGCGAAGGCGGCCGGGCGTGCGTAGCCGCAGGCGACGGCGACGTCGGCCACCGGGAGATCCGTCGTTCGAAGGAGGCAACGCGCCGCATCCATCCGCATCGCCGTGAGATAGGCGAACGGGGTCGAGCCCGTTCGCTCCCGGAAGCGTCGACCGAAGTGATGCACGCTGATGCCGGCTTCGCGCGCGAGCCGATCGAGGCTCATGGCTTGGTCGAGGTGAGCGGTCATGTAGTCGACGACCCGGGCCAGGCGCCTGTCGCCGATGATGCCCGGATCGCGGGTCTCGTCCGCGTCAAGCCAGCACCCCGCGTGGCGGGAGAGGAGATGCGCCGCCAGCCACCGCCCGGTCTGCTCGGCGTAGAGATCCGGTGCCTCGGCGTCGAGCGCCTGCAGCAGCGTCGTGGCACAGGCGGCGATCGCCGGGTCCCGGAAAACCAGGGAGGACAGCGGCCGCTCCGTCGAGGGCACCCCGGCGCGACGATATTCGTCCGCGAGGTCGGCGATCACGGCGTGGGGGAGGTAGAGGTTGACCGACCGGAACGGCCGGCGCTCCCCGGGGGTGCTCCAGCGCATCCGGGTCGTCTCGTTGGGTGGGGTGAGGCCCATCGAGCCTTGCTGGTAGAGCGCGGTCCGCCAAGCGCCCCCCTTCGATACCGCGATCCGGTGCTCGCCGTGCAGGGCGACCACCAGCGTCAGGTCCGACGTCGCGTGGGTCTCGAAGACGTCGCTGCGCCCACGCCCCTCGTGTTGGTCGAGCAGCAGGGCGGTCCACCCGATCGAGGCGCTCGATCGCAGAAGGGCGTTGGGCTTGGCCCGTGCGCACGCGGCGCTGGCTTCCGAGAACCGGGGGGATGTCATCGACCGGCGCTTCCCGAAAATGCGTTCGGCCATGCCGATCGCCCGGCGATCCGGCGGCCGGCCGTCGGGGCGGCCCCATCGCCAAGCCGCATGCCGTGGTCGCGCTCGATTACCATGGCTGCGACCTAACCCCCGGCCCTGGTTTTCGAGCCGTCGTACGCCGCGTTGGCGGCCACCACGGCATCGCCGTTGGTGAGCGCCCAGGTGCAGAGCGCCTCGAAGGGCTGACGCAGCGAATGGCCCAGCGGCGTGATCGCATACTCCACCCCGATCGGTGCCGTCGGGAGCACCGTCCGAGTGACCAAGCCATTGCGTTCCAGTCGCTTCAGCGCATCCGCGAGCGCCTTGTGCGTGATGCCGTCCAGACGTCGCTTGATCTCGTTGAACCGCGACGGCCTCGGGCAGAGCACCGAGAGGATCATGACCGTCCATTTGTCCGCGATCTTCTCCAGGACGGGTCGGACCCGGACCATCTCGGATAGAGCGCAGTCGGACAGTGCGTCGAGGTCGGTATCGTCGGCCATATCTAGGCTAAACCAGGTGCGTTCTTGATATCAGATATACGTTATGTACCATTGTCGTCATCGATCATGAAGGGTCTTTCGATGACACGTATGATGGACAAGGTTGCGCTCGTGGTCGGCGGCGCGAAGGGCATCGGCCTCGCGATCGCCGAGCGGCTGGCTATCGAGGGGGCGTCGGTCTTCCTCACGGGCCGGCATGGCGCGGAGGTAGAGGCGGCGGCCGCCAGGATCGGCCGGGGGGCGCGCGGTCTCGTGGCGGACGCCGCCGTTCGGGAGGACCTGGAGCGCACGATTGCCACCGTGCGGGAGATGCACGGACGGATCGATGCCCTCGTTCTCAACGCAGGCATCTCCGAACCGGCGACCCTGCGTGACGAGACGTTCGATCATTTCGACCGCCACTTCGCCGTGAACGTCCGGGGCGCCGTATTCGGGCTTCAGGCGGCACTGCCGGCGTTGGGCCGGGGCAGTGCCGTCGTTCTCGTGGGATCGATCGCCGATGTCGCCGGCATCTCGCCCTACGGGACCTATGCCGCGACGAAGGCGGCGCTACGCTCCTATGCCCGGACCTGGACCGCGGAACTTGCTCCCCTGGGCATCCGCGTGAACGTCGTGGCCCCCGGTCCGACCGACACCGCGATGATGTCGAGCGTGCCGGAGGAAGGCCGCACCGCCTTGATCGCCCAGATTCCTCTCGGTCGCATGGCAAGTCCGGAGGAGGTCGCGGCGGCGACCCTGTTCCTCCTGAGCGACGAAGCCAGCTTCGTCGCGGGCGCCGAGCTCTGCGTCGATGGAGGGATGCGGCAGGTCTAGCCTGTCGTATCGCGAGCAGGGGAGATCCGCGTCGGGATCTCCGGCGGTCGCTTCGTGCCCCGCTACCAGGGCACGACCTCCTGTTCGAAGAAGAAGGACCCCGTCGGCCCGGCCTTGTCGGTGTCGGCGAGCCAGACGATCCCTGCCGCCGCCTGCTCCACCGTTCGGTAGCCGGTATGGCCGTTGAAGTCGGTCGCGGTGTATCCCGGGTCGGCCGCGTTGACCCGGATGCCCAGCGGAGCGAACTCCTTTGCGAACGACACGGTCACGGCGTTGAGGGCGGTCTTCGAGCTGTTGTAGCCGAGCACGTTGATCCCGTGGAACGGGTTCGCCGGATCGGACAGCCAGCCCAGCGAGCCCAGGCCGCTGCTGACCATGATGACGCTGGCGTCCTCCGAGTCCTTCAACAACGGCAGGAAGGCCTGTGTCACCCGGATCGAGCCGAACACGTTCGTCTCGTAGACCGCACGGATGTCGTCGATCCGTTGCTCGCTCGGCTTCACCGGCGGGGCTCCCAGGACGCCGGCGTTGTTGATCAGTACGTCGAGGACGCCGTGTTCCTTCTCGATCGCGAGAACCGCGTTCCTCACGCTGTCCTCGCTGGTAACGTCGAGCGGCAGGCTTCGCACGTCATGCCCTTCCTCCCGCAACCACTCAGCGGCCTGCGTGCCGCGCGCCGCGTCGCGGCTTCCGAGCCAGACGCGGTATCCCGATCGCCCGAGCTGGCGAGCGGTCTCGTAGCCGATGCTCCTGTTGGCACCGGTGATCAGGACGGTCTTTCCGGTCATGGGGGCTGCTCCGGTGAAACGAGCGCATGTGCGCCGCGGCTTTCCTCGTAGCGCCGTCCTGCCATGCCTGATAATCGGGCATGAACCGGACGGACTGATCGCAATGGCGAACAATGACGAGGGCGTGAACCTCGACGGTCTCTCCGTCTTCCTCACGGTGTGTGAGGCGGGAGGGTTCCGTGCGGCCGCCAAGAGGCTGGGCCTGTCGCCGTCGACGGTCAGCGAGAGGATCGTCTCGCTGGAGACCCGACTAGGTGCCCCGCTCCTGATCCGGACGACGCGCAGCGTGGTGCCGACCGAGGTCGGACGCGTGCTTGCCGATCGTCTCCTGCCGGTCCTGGGCGAGGCGCGGGCCGCGCTTCAGGATGCGGCGAGTTCCCACAATAGGGTCCGGGGTCTCCTTCGCCTCAACGTGACCGGTGCGGTGATGGTCGACATCCTGCCGCCGTTGCTCGACCGGTTCCTCTTGGCTAACCCCGAGGTCAGGGTCGAACTCGTCGTCGAGGACCGGCTCGTCGATATCGCCGCGGTGGGTTGCGATGCCGGGATCCGCTATGGCGAGCACCTGGCGCAGGACATGATCGCGGTGCCGATCGGACCACCGTCCCAGAGGGTCGCGGCCGCCGCCGCCCCGGCTTACCTCGACGCCCGCGACGCGCCACGCCACCCGAACGACCTCCTCGGGCACGACTGCATCAGGCTGCGCTTCTCCAGCGGGACGCTCGTCGCCTGGGCGTTCGAGAAGGACGGCGTGGCGATGACCGTCGATCCGCCGGGTCGCCTCATCATCGGCGTCGACGCTGCCGCAGCGGCCATCGATCTGGCCTGCCGGGGCCGCGGCATCATCGTGACGTTCGAAAATTGGCTGCAACCGTTCCTGGGCACGGGCGCGCTCCGGCCGGTCCTGTCGGACTGGTGGCCCGAGTTCGAGGGGCCGCAGCTCTACTTCTCGAACAGGTTCATGCCGGCACCGCTGCGCGCCTTCGTGAACCTCGTCAAGGACGAGACCGCGCGTCCGACCATCGTTCCCTGATCGGATCGCCCACGGTCTCCGCTTGTGACGACGGCAACGGAGACGAGTTCGTCACGGTCGCTTCGGACGGCGGTTCTTGGACGACATCGGATTGGCATCCCCTTGAGCCGGTTCGGCTCGAAGCAACCCGGCGGCGAGCAGCCTGAAGGCATCGACGACCTTCGTGAGGTTGACCTGCGGCTCCTCCGCCGCGGCGATCCAGAGCGCAGCGCTCAGCGATGCGCCGTTGAGCAGCCGAGCCGCCGCCGCCGCGTCGACGGGACGGATGGTTCCCCCGTCGACGAGGGCCTGGATACGACGCGTCGTCTCGTGGAGGCAGGCGTTCTGGCTCGGCCACTGCGAGGGGTCGCCGAGGACGGCCGGTCCGTCCAGGAGCATGATGCGTTGGATCTCCGGCTCCAGGGCCATCTCGATGTAGGCGGCATACTCGTCGAGTAGCCCTACCCATGCCGTCCCGGCCCGTTCGCCGACGGTGCGGAGCCGGTCCGCCATCTCCGCGTCGATCTGGTCGATCACCGCGTGGAGCAGGCCCTTCTTGTCGCCGAAGTTGTGATAGAGCGCCCCGCGCGTCAGGCCGACCTCGGCCGTGAGGTCGTCCATCGACGCGGCGGCGTAACCCTTGGTCGCGAACGCCTCGCGGGCGGCCCGCACCAGCTTGGCCCGCGTCTCCTCCATCGTCTTTGCACGCCGTCCCGCCGCCACTGCCCGACTCCCTTACGCATACCCGACGTATGTGATTTGGCATACGAAGCGTATGCAAACTACAAGTGACATACGCTTCGTATATCACCGTTCGTGATCAAGGCACGAACGGACGTTGAGCGAACCGAGGAGTTGCGAGATGACGAAACGAGACGCGGTCTTCCCGGACGGGCGGCAGAAACTCTACGAGATCAACCGCTACTCGGCGGCGATCCGGTCGGGCGACCTTCTCTTCGTCTCGGGCCAGGTCGGCAGCCGCGAGGACGGGTCGCCCGAGCCGGACTTCGCCCAGCAGGTACGGCGGGCCTTCGACAACCTGGACGCCGTCCTGAAGGCGGCCGGATGCACGTTCGACGACGTCGTCGATGTCACGACCTTCCACACCGACCCGGCCAACCAGTTCGAAACGGTGTCCGCCATCCGTCAGGACGTCATCGGCGCGGCGCCGTATCCGAACTGGACCGCCGTCGGCGCGACCTGGCTGGCCGGCTTCGACTTCGAGATCAAGGTGATCGCGCGCATCCCGTCCGTTGGGTGAGCGGGCGGCTCGGTGGCATCGACCAGCCGCTCAACGGCGTGCGCCGTTCGACCGTGGATGATCGAATCGTGACCGTACACGCCATCGACCCGCCTGTCGGTCGGCGCGACAAGTCCGGCCCGGTGGCGCCCGGACATCTCCTCGCAGGACGCGAGTGCGGTCTCGCCGCGAGCACGGGAGGAACGATGAAGCCTTCGATCCATGGCCTTTCCCGCCGGAAACTTCTGCTCGCGAGCCTGGCGGCACCTTTCGTCCTACGATCCGATAACGCCGGTGCGAACGCAACGGACACCTTGCGCGAGATCGAGCGCCGCGTCGGGGGGCGCCTCGGCGTCTCCGTAGGAAGGTCGAACGGACCGCCATTGCTGGGTCATCGCGCCGACGAGCGCTTTCCGATGTGCAGCACCTTCAAGGTGCTGGCGGCGGCGGCCCTGATGGCAAGGGTCGACGCCGGCACGGAGAGCCTGGATCGCACGCTACCCTATGGCGAGGGAGACCTCCTCAAGTACGCTCCCGTCACCCGTAAGGCGCTTGAGGCGGCAGGAGGCATGGGCCGGATCTCGGTCGCGGATGCCTGCGCGGCGGCCGTGGAATGGAGCGACAACACCGCTGCCAACCTCATGCTGAACGCCTTGGGCGGGCCATCGGCGCTGACGGGCTGGCTGCGCGGCATCGGCGATCGAACGACCCGGCTCGACCGGACAGAGCCGGACCTGAACACCGCCATTCCGGACGATCCGCGCGATACGACGACGCCGGACGCGATGCGCACCACGCTGGAGCGGGTCCTCGTCGGCACCGTCCTGTCGCCAGCCACGCGTACCCGTCTGGACGGATGGATGGTCGCCGGCCAAACCGGGTCCAAGCGGCTGCGTGCCGGCATTCCGCCGGACTGGAAGGTCGGCGACAAGACCGGCAGCGGCGACAACGGCACCTACAACGACGTGGCGATCCTGAGCCCCCCTGGGCAGGCTCCGATCCTCGCCGCGGTCTACCTCACCGGTAGCACGGCGCCCGTAACGGACGTGGATGCCGCTTATGCCGAGATCGGACGGATGATCGCCGAGGCCGTCCGCGCGCCTCGCGAATAGGGGTGTGCAAACCGGCCGGCCACTTCCGCCGGCCTTTCGATCCAATGTGGAGACGAGGCGAATGGGTATCCTGGAAGAGCACGTCGCAGGGTTCGAAGGCTCGCCGTTCGCATCGTTCGCGAGCCGTGAGGCGTGGGGCCTCGTGGAACGGCTTCGCGAGATCGTTCACGGGTTGCTGGACGGTCTGGACTCGGACTTCCGCATCGAGGGCGGCATCGCGGTCCATCGGACGGCGACCGTGGAGGGTGGCGCGTCCCTGAAGCCCCCCGTCATCGTCGGACCGCGCTGCCTCGTCGCCCAAGGCAGCCTGATCCGGGACGGGTGTTGGGTCGACGAGGATTGCGTCATGGGACCCGGCTCGGAATTGAAGGCCGCAATCCTTTTCCGCGGATCGAAACTGGCACACTTCAACTTCGTCGGCGACAGCATCCTCGGGGCGGACGTCAACCTGGAGGCGGGCGCCATCATCGCCAACCACCGGAACGAACTCGACCAGAAGGGGATCCTGATCGTGCACGGGGACCGGACGATCGAGACCGGAACGACGAAGTTCGGGGCGCTGGTGGGGGACGGCACACGGATCGGCGCGAACGCGGTCGTCGCCCCGGGGGCCATCCTTGCACCACGAACGATCGTGGAACGTTTGGCCTTGATCGATCAGCGTCCCCGTACCTGAACCATGGCGAGGTTTTGCGCGGCCGCTTCCGGAACGGCGTGGAGGTACCTTGCCTCCACACGAGGTCGGCACTGCGGCTCTCGTGCCGAGCGAGGAGGCTGCGTAAGCGTCGAGGTCGATCGAAGACCTCGGCGTCATCGCGACAGCCTGCATCCCTGAAGTCGAGACGTCGGCCACCACGAAAGGTGTCCGGCACGGCTTGCGACAAATCATCGACCTGAAGGCGAAGAGATCCCATGAGTGACGTAGAGACCAACGTCGGCAAGACCGCTCGCCTGACCGGGAAGGTCGCAATCGTCACCGGAGCCGGTACGGGCATCGGTGCCGCTGCGGCGCACGCCTTCGTCCGGGAAGGTGCGGCCGTCGTGCTCGTCGGACGTCGGCGCGACGTTCTCGAACGGGTTTCCGCCGAGATCCTCGCCGAGGGCGGGACGGCTGCCGTCGTCCAGGGCGACGTTTCGTTAGGTGCCGATGCCGAGCGGATCGTGGCCGAGACCATGGACCGGTTCGGTCGACTCGATCACCTCTTCAACAATGCCGGCATCCAGGGCGACGGCGGCCCCATCGTCGACATGGCGGAGGCCGCGTTCGACGAGCTCATCGCCATCAACCTGAAGGGGCCCTGGCTCATGACGAAGCATGGGCTGAAGGCGATGCTCACCGGTGACGCCACCGGCAAGGCGATCGTCAACACCTCGTCCTTCCTGTCCACGGCAGCCACCGTGGGTACCTCCGCCTACTCGGCCAGCAAGGCCGGCATCGACGCGATGATCAGGGCGATCGCGCTCGAAGTCGGGCCCTCCGGCATCCGCATCAACAACATCAATCCGGGCGTCATCGACACGCCGATGCTCCGCAAGCACGGCGAGGGGATCCGCGCACCGCTCGCCGCCCGTGCGGCCCTGAAGCGATTGGGGACGCCCGAGGACATCGCGGACGTGGCCGTCTGGCTCTGCACGGACGAGGCTCGGTTCATCACCGGTCAATCGATCCTCGCCGATGGCGGCTTCACCATCCCGGGGCCACGTTGACCGGAACACTCAAGTCCGCGCACGGCGATCGGGTAGCCGTCGACAGCAGGACGCCAACGTCCGCTCGTTCGGAACGGTGTCAGGCAGCCGGCGCGGCCGCGGGACATCTGACGGCCTTCGCATCCCGGACGGGAGACACTCCGAACATGCGGCCGTACTCGCGCGTGAACTGGGTGACGCTCTCGTAGCCGACGGTGAAGGCGGCGGCACTCGACGACATGCCCTCCGAGACCAGAAGCCGACGCGCCTCGATCAGGCGCAGGTGCTTCTGGAACTGGAGCGGGGAGAGCGAGGTCACGGTCCGGAAGTGCTGGTGAAAGGACGACGTGCTCATCCCCGCCGTCGCCGCAAGTCGCTCGACCGGGAGGTGGCGTGCGAACTCGGACCGAAGCAGCGCGACGGCACGGGTGATCCGCTCCACGCGTCCGTCCGGCCAGCCCAGACTTCGGATGGCCGCCCCATGACGTCCCGCCAGCAGCCAGTAGTGCATCTCGCGCACCAGTTGGACGCCCAACACCGGGATCGATGCCGGCCGGTCGAGGAGCTGCATCAGGCGCAGGGCCGCGTCGGCGGTCTCCGCATCCGTCGGGTCGACCCGGACCGGCAGGTGGTCGACCTGCGTCTCGACCGGCATCTGCGTGGTCAGGGCGGCGATGACCGCCGGGTCGAGTTCCAGCACCAGCGAGAGGTAGGGCGCCGCCCCGCTGGCCCGGGTGATCTGGCTCACCGTCGGCACGTCCGCGGTGATCAGGAGGGAATCGCCTGCCCCGAACGCGATGTCCCGCGTTCCCATGGTCACATGCTTGCTGCCCTGCAGGACCAGGCAGACCAGCGGTCGCGAGATGTCGTGGTGCAGCCCGCTGGGAGCCCCCGCCCACACGGTCGACAGGCCGGGGATGGGGGTCGCGGCGATGCCGGCGGCGTCGTGCCGGTCCTCCGCGTGGCGGCGGACGGCTGCGAGGAGGGTCGTCATGGGGAAAGGTGTAGGCCATCGCCCGTCTGAAAGCACCGCTCTCCGTAGGATCAGGCAAGAACTCGCGAGCTTTCGGCAACACGCGCCGTCCCCGGGGCGGCATACCGGGCCAGCCACGAGAACGGAGCCGTCCCATGACCAAGATCGCCCTCGTCACCGGAGCCAGCCGCGGCCTTGGCCGCAACACCGCCCTGAGCATCGCCCGTCATGGCGGCGACGTCGTCCTGACCTATCAAAGCCGCGCCGACGAGGCAGAGGCAGCCGTCGCGGAGATCCAGGCAATGGGCCGCAAGGCGGTCGCGCTGCAACTCGACACCGGCGACGCCGGCGCGTTCCCTGCCTTCGCCGAGCGCCTGCGGACGGTGCTGCGCGGCGAATGGGACCGCGAGACCTTCGACCACCTCGTCAACAATGCCGGCCATGGCGACTATTCCCTGTTCGGCGAGACGACCGAGGAACAGTTCGACCGTCTGGTCGACGTCCACTTCAAGGGCGTCTACTTCCTTACCCAGACCATGTTGCCCCTCCTTGCGGATGGCGGCCGTGTCGTGAACCTGTCCTCCGGCCTGACCCGGGTCTGCTTCCCCGGCTACGGTGCCTATGCGGCCGTCAAGGGCGCCGTCGAGGTGTTGACCCGCTACATGGCCAAGGAACTCGGGAGTCGCGGCATCGTCGTCAACACGGTCGCCCCCGGTGCCATCGAGACCGACTTCGGCGGTGGCGCGGTGCGCGACGACGCGGAGATCAACAAGCTCTTCGCGGGTCTGACGGCGCTCGGTCGCGTCGGTGTGCCGGACGACATCGGGCCGATGGTCGCGAGCCTGCTTTCTGATGGGAACCGCTGGGTGAATGCGCAACGCATCGAGGTGTCGGGCGGCCAAGGCATCTGATGCATCACGGCGGGCCGACCCGGCCTCGTTCCCTCGGGTACGCCTCCAGCCGACGATCCGCCGGCAGTACCCCCTAGAGGATCCGTCGTCGCCCCGGGGCGTACGGACGGGTCCCAACCCACGCCGGCCGTGCGGACGGTCGTCGGGACCCGAAGGTTGTCATACCCCGGTGGTCGGGCCGGATCCGCGGAGGTCGGCCGGGCACGGAACCGCTATTTAAACGTTCAGGAGCTGTGCCTCGATGGCCATCTTGTCGATGACGGACCAAACCTCCTCGATCCTGCCATCACCGAACCGATAGAACACGTTCTCCGCGAACGATACCCGGCGCCCTCCGACCGGGAGGCCGAGGAAATCATCGGTCGGGTTGCATTCGAAGAGAAGTCGTGCTGCGAGCCGTTCGCCATCGACGATCAGCGTCCCGATATCAAATTGGAGATTTAGAATTTTTAGGAAGTTATCGACCAGCAATAATTTATAGTCCTCGAAATTTTTCTTGACCCCGTTATAGATTAGAGATGGCGAGACAAATCGATCAAGCTCAGTCCATTGCTGACGATTCAAGCACCGTATATAGTCACGATAATGCGCATTAAGGGTTCGTTCGGTCACGTCTCACTCCGCGGGGCGATGCCATCATCGCTGGGCAAGATTTGTCCAACGTCTGGAATTTACTTATCGCGCCGGTCGCGACGAAAGCGATCGATTTGAAGAATTCGGGGTAAGCACGGCCCTTAACAAGGTGTGAGGGAGGCAGGTGCTTGCGTCAGCCTCCTTCAGCCGACCTCCGACTTGTCTGGCGTTCCAGGTTCCGACCCTACTCTTCCATCTAAAACCCGAAGGCTCCGCCTCCGATCTCCATTGCGTCAGCAGGCCGGTGAAAAGATCTTCCGATCCGGCCCTGGGACGCGCTTACCGGCTCCCAACCAATTTGGTTGGCCCACAGTGCGCGGGATCGTGACGAACCAGTTCACGCACGGCGGTTTACCACCACCGATTGGATTGCGCCGTGCGCAGCTTACGATGCGATGGCGCCATTCATGCCGATCTCAGTCGCCGGCCTGGATACGGTCGGCGTTTTCGAGATCGGCAAGCGGCGACAGGATTCTACGATCGAACTCGGCTAGCTTGTCCCCCTCGGCGACGCGTCGTGGCCAATCGGCATGCGTGAGCGCGCCGCGTCCAAGCGTGATCACGTCGGCACGATGCTCGGAAAGCAGTTCCACCGCGCGCGCCGGATCATGCAGGGATCCGTTTGCCAGTACGGGCAAGCCGCCATGCCGCCTCGCGAGAGCAGCGAGGCTGGGGCCTCCGTCGAACGCGGGCCGCCATGCCTCATGCTCCGTGGTGTGGAGGTAGTCGAGGTGCTGCCGCCCGAGAAGGGTATAGATCTTGACCGCTTCCTCCTGACCCCGCCACCTGCAGGTGAAATCGTTGACCTTGCCCTGCGAGCTGCGCAGGCCGACGATGAAATCCCGCCCTACCGCCGAACGAACGGCTTCCGCGACATCGAGTGTGTGGCGAAGCCGGTTTGCCGTCGAACCGCCATAGGCATCGGTGCGGCGGTTCACGCCTTCCGTCAGGAACTGGTCGAGCAGATAGCCATTGGCGCCGTGGATCTCGACGCCGTCGAAGCCCACCTCCCTCGCGCGGACCGCAGCGGAGGCAAAGCCCGCCACGGCCCCGCCGATTTCCGCCTCACTCATCTCGCTCGGCAAGGGATACTCGCCGGTCCCTCGGTAGAATTCCATCTGCCGTCCGACCGGCCGGACGGAGGATGGACCGCGCGTTCCGACCCGGAAGCGATTGCCCTGGGAGAGGGCTCCCGCGTGCATGAGCTGTGCGATGAAGCGGGCACCGCCCGCATGGACGCGTTCGACGATTGGTCTCCATGCGTCACGCTGCGCGTCGTCCGAAAGGCCGGGCTTGCGAAGATAGCCCTGGGACCAGAGACGGTCGGTATACACGCCTTCCGTGATCACGAGCCCGAACCCACCCTCGGCGAACGCCCCGTAGTAGTCGCCCATGCGCCGGGTCGCTCGACCCGTCTCGGTCGCGCTGATGCGCGTCATGGGCGCGACCGCCAGCCGGTTGCGTATTTCGATCCCGCCGATCGTCAGCGGCTCGAATAGGGCCCCCGTGACGGCACGCCCCTCGCAGATCAGGTCCGCGGCCATCCTATTTCTCCCCACCGGTATGAACAGCCGCGATCGCCTCTATCTCGATCATGACCTTGGGGTCGTAGAGCGCCTTCACCTCGGCGATCGTGTCGGCTGGGTAGGGCTCCGAGAAGAACCTGCGGCGGAGTTCGACGACCTCCCCGAAGTTGCTCATGTCGGTGACGAAGATCGTCACCTTGATGACGTCGTCCAGACTGGATCCGCCCGCCTCCAAGGCGCGACGGAGGTTGGCGAACGCTTGCTCGCCTTGGGCTCGGAAGCCGCCCTCGACCACCTTGCCATCCTCGCCAGCTCCCGCTTGGCCGGAGATGAAGAGCAGGTCGCCGTACCTGATCCCCTGCGAGAGCAGGAAAGGTGCGTAGTTGTCGGGTGTCGTCACCACGCGTGCAATTTTCATCGTCATGCTCCATCAGAGGCTGCGGTGAAGATAAACTCACCTGAAGCCGGGTCGATGACTGGCAGGATCACCCTTGTGCGCCTCCCCGACAAACGCCAAATCATCACCTCATAGATGAGGCTGTTTCATTCGTGTCTCGCCGTCTTCCATCCCTATCCGCGCTTCGTGCCTTCGAGGCAGCGGCTCGCCACGGCAGCTTCAAACAGGCTGCCGAGGAACTCGCCGTGACGCCGACCGCGGTCAGTCATCAGATCCGGGGGCTCGAAGAGCACGCCGGGCTGGTGTTGTTCGAGCGTCGCACCCGGAAGGTCGTCCTGACGGAGGTCGGCGCGCAGCTTTACCCCGTGCTGCGCGACGGCTTCGACGCCTTCGCGGATGTGATGGCGAGGCTGACCGGGCGCCGCAGCCGCGCCCAGGTGACGATCTCGGCGACGACCGCGTTCACGGCACGCTGGCTCATCCCGCGCGTCGCGGCCTTCCGCGCGCTGCACCCGCAGATAGACCTGCAGTTCCAGGCTTCCGACGACGTGGTCGACTTGGATAAGGCGGGTGTCGATATCGCTATCCGCTACGGTATCGGCCCCTATCCGGGCTACGAAGTCGCTCCCCTGTTCGCCGACCGCTTCGCACCCGTCTTCAACCCGATCCTAAAGGTCGAGAAGGCTGCCGACGTGATGCAGCGTCCACTGATCGAGTTTCGCTGGCGTCGTCGGCACCCGGACAATCCGACCTGGGCACGTTGGTTCGTAGCGGCCGGTCTGACCGAAACGGACGCGATGCAGCTGCTGCGTTTTTCCGAGGAGAGCCACGCCATCCAAGCGGCGGTGGCGGGACAGGGGATCGTGCTGGCCAGCCTCGCGCTCGTGCGGGATGAGCTTAAGGCAGGCCAGTTGGTTCGATCGGTCGGTCCCTCGATCGAAGGCTTTCGCCACCATCTGCTGACCCGGAAGGGCGAAGGAAGTCCGGCCGTCGAAGCGGTCGGCGCATGGATGCGATCGGAGGCGGCGGCGATGACGTAGGCGAAACGGGCTATTTTTGAAGACCGTTGCGGATCGGGCCAGGCTTAAGGCGCAACGGGCGCTCTGCCACCGGCGCCTGCGCGTCTGAACACGCTCCAGCAACAGATGCGATCGTCGAGCTTCGACACCCGCCCCCCTAATCTTTCCCGAACGAACCGCAAAGGGCAGCAGGAATCCCTTCGCGATTCACGCGATACTTGAGGTTGTTTTGGAAGGGAACTTTGGTGTCCGAAATCGGATCATTGGTTCCGCTATCAACCTCACGCATGCGCCAGGATGGCCAGCAGCAGCAATGCGATGATGTTGGTGATCTTGATCGCCGGGTTCACCGCGGGGCCGGCGGTGTCCTTGTAGGGGTCGCCGACGGTATCGCCGGTGACGGCCGCCTTGTGCGCGTCCGAGCCCTTGCCGCCGTGATGGCCGTCCTCGATGTACTTCTTCGCGTTGTCCCAGGCGCCGCCGCCCGAGGTCATCGAGATCGCCACGTAGAGGCCGGTGAGGATAACGCCGAGCAGGCTCGCGCCGACCGTGGCGAAGGCCTGGGACTTGCCCGCGACGAGCTGGATCGCGAAGAACAGCACGATCGGCATCAGCACCGGCAGCAGCGAGGGCACGATCATCTCGCGGATCGCCGCCCGCGTCAGCATGTCGACGGCGCGGCCGTAATCCGGCCGGTCGGTGCCGGCCATGATCCCCGGCTTCTCCCGGAACTGGCGGCGGACCTCCTCGACCACGGCGCCGGCCGCCCGGCCCACGGCCGTCATCGCCATGCCGGCGAACAGGAACGGGATCAGCCCCCCGATCAGCAGGCCGACGACGACGTAGGGGTTGGACAGCGAGAAATCGACCGTGACGCCCTTGAAGAAGCGGTACTGCGTGTCGCTGGCGTTGGCGATGAAGTAGTCGAGGTCCGAGGTGTAGGCGGCGAACAGCACCAGCGCCCCGAGGCCGGCCGAGCCGATCGCGTAGCCCTTGGTGACCGCCTTGGTGGTGTTGCCGACGGCGTCGAGGGCGTCGGTGGACTTGCGGACCTCGGAGGGCAGGCCCGCCATCTCGGCGATGCCGCCGGCGTTGTCGGTGACCGGGCCGAAGGCGTCGAGCGCCACGATGAAGCCGGCGAGCGCCAGCATCGCCGTGACCGCGATGGCGATGCCGAACAGCCCCGCCAGCGCATAGGTGGAGATGATGCCGCCGACGATCACGAGGGCCGGAAGCGCGGTCGATTCGAGCGAGACCGCGAGGCCCTGGATCACGTTGGTGCCGTGTCCGGTGACCGAGGCGTCGGCGATCGACTTCACCGGGCGGAAGTTCGTTCCGGTGTAGTACTCGGTGATGACCACGATCAGCGCGGTGATCGCGAGGCCGATCACCGCGCAGCCGAGCAGGCCGCCCGACGTGAAGCTGACGCCGGTGGAGGTGGTGAAGCGCGTCGCGAAACCGCCGAACAGGGCGAGGTTGACGGCGGCGATGGCCCCGACCGAGAGCACGCCCGCGGTGATCAGGCCCTTGTACAGCGCCCCCATGATCGACTGGTTCGACCCGAGCCGCACGGCGTAGGTGCCGGCGATCGAGGTGAGGATGCAGGCCGAGCCGATGGCCAGCGGATAGATCATCATCGCCTCGAGCACGTTGCGGCCCGCGACGTCGACCTGCCCGCCGAAGAAGATCGCCGCGAGCACCATCGTGGCGACGACGGTGACGGCGTAGGTCTCGAACAGGTCGGCCGCCATGCCGGCGCAATCGCCGACGTTGTCGCCGACGTTGTCGGCGATGGTGGCGGGGTTGCGCGGGTCGTCCTCCGGGATCCCCGCCTCGACCTTGCCGACGAGGTCGCCGCCGACGTCGGCGCCCTTGGTGAAGATGCCGCCGCCGAGGCGGGCGAAGATCGAGATCAGCGAGGCGCCGAAGCCGAGCGCGACGAGCGCGTCGATGACCTCGCGGCTGGCCGGCGGCAGGCCGGCCCCGCGGGTGAGATAGAGGTAGTAGAAGGCGACGCCGAGCAGCGCGAGCCCCGCGACCAGCATGCCGGTGACGGCGCCCGACTTGAACGCGACCTCGAGGCCGCCGCCGAGCGACGTCGAGGCCGCCTGCGCCGTGCGCACGTTGGCACGCACCGAGACGTTCATGCCGATGAAGCCGGCCGCCCCGGACAGGACCGCGCCGATGAGGAAGCCGATGGCGACCTTGATCCCGAGGAAGAAGGCCAAAGCCGCGAACAGCACGACGCCGACGAGGCCGATGGTGGCGTATTGGCGCTTGAGGTAGGCCTGCGCGCCCTCGGCGATCGCGGCGGCGATCTCCTGCATGCGCTGCGTGCCGGCGTCCCGTCTCATCACGTCGTTGATCGTCACGATGCCGTAGGCGACGGCGCACAGCCCGCCCAGGATGATCAGCAGCAAAGCGGTCATGCACCCGTCCCTTGTTCTCGTGATGCCTGGCGTCGGCTTGATGTTGTCGAGCTTGGCCCTTGGGCCCGGACGAACGGCTCGGATTCGGCATTCCTTCCCAGAAGTGCGAGACTTGATTGCCAAACTTCGCGGTCGAGCGCAAACGCCACTTTTGTATTTCGACACGAGATCTTGCTGCAACGCAGCAATGAGCATTGAATTCTGATTTGCGGCCTGCCCGCTCATCGTTGGCCGGGTTTTGCGCGTGGTCCGATCCGGACCCCGCGACGCGCGGCGGGATGCACGTTTACCGGCCGTTAACCATGACGAACACTACCTTCGGTTGCATCAACGAAGGGTGCTCGACGATGAGTGGCGATCAGGTGGCGAAGCTCGCAGCGACGATCGAGGTGCTGACGAACGCGGTGCAGTCTCTGGTGGCGGAACGCGTCAGCATGCAGCCGCCGTCCGTGCACGGCGCGCTGCTTCAGGTCCTCCAGCGCTCGCTCTCCGCCCCGGCGGAGCGGGACGATGCGCATCCCGGCGGCACGGCGGTGCAGCGGGCCGACCTCGCCCATTGGACGCCGGTCATCGCCGCCACCCTGATCGACGACGTCCGGCGCCAGCTCGGCCGCGAGCCCGAGGGCTCGCCGCACGACGCGGCGCCTCAGGTTCGGACGGTCTCCGAGACCTTCTCAGAAATGGCTGAACGCGCCCGCCGCGAAAACGCGCGTGGCTCCGTCGACACCCTGAAAGCCGGGCCGTCCGCTGCCTGAGGCGACGGTGCCGAGGACCGCGACCGGCACGCCCGCGAGCGAGGCCGCCTGGCGGAACGCGTCGAGGTCGTCGGGCGCCACGGTGCAGAGGATCTCGTAATCGTCGCCGCCGGTGACGGCGACGTCGAGCAGGTCGGGCCTCCCATCGACGACGCGGGCGGCGGCTTGCGAGAGCGGGACCGTCGCGGTGTCGATCGTCGCCGTCGCGCCGGCACCGGCCAGCATCTTGGCGAGGTCGCCGGCGAGCCCGTCGGACACGTCCATCGCCGAGGTCGCGAAGCGCAGCACCGCGTCGGCGAGGGCCAGCCGCGGCCGCGGGTGCAGGTAGCGGTCGGCCAGATGGCTGCGCGATGCGCCATCGAGCGCCCGGACCCATTCGGCATCCGGCTCGAGCCGCATCCGCAGGCCGAGCGCCGCGTCGCCGATGGTGCCGCTGACGCAGATCCGGTCGCCGACCCGCGCCGTGGTACGGCGCACGATGCGCCCCGCGGGGACTTCGCCGATCGCGGTGACGCCGATCAGCGCAGGACCGCCCGACCGCACCGTATCGCCGCCGAGCAGCGGGCAGCCGGACGCCCGGCTCGCCTGCCCGAGCCCTTCGGCGAAGGCGGCGAGCCACGCCTCGGTCCAGTCCGCCGGCAAAGCCAGCGTGAGCAGGAAGCCGCGCGGCGCGGCGCCCTTGGCGGCGATGTCGGAGAGGTTCACCCCGAGCGCCTTGCGCGCGAGCGAGCCGGGCGGGTCGTCGGGAAAGTAGTGGACGCCGGAGACGATCGCGTCGGCGGTGAGCACGAGGTCGTGGCCGGGGCTCGGCGCGAGGCTCGCCGCATCGTCGCGCAGGCCGTCGGCGCCGGGGCCGGCGAGCGGCGCGAAGTAGCGCGCGATCAGCGCATCCTCGGTCGGGCGCGATGCGCTCACCGGACGCTCACCCCTGCTTGGCGCCGGCCAGTTCCGCCGCGCGGGTCTGGCGCGCGACCTTGTCGAGGACGGCGTTGACCATGCCCGGCTCGTCGCCGGTGTAGAAGCTGTGGGCGACGTCGACGTATTCCGAGATGGCGGCGCGGGCCGGAACGTCGCGGCGGAACATCAGCTCGTAGGTGCCGGCGCGCAGGATGGCGCGCAGCACCACCTCGATGCGCTTGAGCGGCCAGCCCTGGCTCAGCGCCTGGTCGATCTGCGGATCGATCGCGCGCTGCTCCTCCACCACGCCGCGCAGCAGGTCGCGGAAGAAGGCCGGCTCGGCCGCCGGGTGCAGCACGCCGTCGATCTCCTTGCCGAGCCAGAAGGTCTCGAACTCGGCCAGCGCGTCGAGCACGCCCTTGCCGGAGATCTCCATGTCGTAGAGCGCCTGCACCACGGAGAGCCGGGCGCCGCTGCGCGGATTGATCTTGGTCATGATCGTCAGGCTCTCATGCAGCGGCGGCCGCGCGCTTGAGCGCCAGCACCGCGAGTGCCGCCTCGGCCGCGCCGCCGCCCTTGTTCATCTCGGAGACGCGGGCACGGGCCTGGGCCTGAGCCTCGTTCTCCACCGTCAGGATGCCGTTGCCGAGCGGCAGGCGCAGGTCGACGGACAGGTCCATCAGCGCGCGCGCGCTCTCGCCGGCGACGATGTCGTAATGCCCGGTCTCGCCGCGGATGACGCAGCCCAGAGCCACCACGGCCTCGTAGGGCGTGCCGGCCGTCTCGGCTGCTGCGAGCAGGATCGCCACCGTCGCCGGAATCTCGAGCGCGCCCGGCACCGTCACGACCGTCGCCTCGGCCTCGGCCGCCGCGATGGCGGCGCGGGCGCCTTCGAGCAGGTCGTCGGACAGGCCGTCGTAGAAGCGCGCCTCGACCACGAGGACCCGGGCGCCGGGCGTTTTCGGGGACGCGGGCGCGTCCTTGCGTTCGATGTACATGGGACTCGTGGGACTCCGGCGGACCCGCCGCGCGGGCGGCGGGCGCTGACCGACGCGCCGTCTCCGGCCGTCTCGCATCCAGGGTGTTCGGGGCAGCGAGGGTTAGACCGAAGCGGCCGCCGCCACAAGCGCGCCCGCACGGGGCCGCCTGCGGGCAGGGCATCGCTTCCATGCGCCCGGGTCCATGCGCCGAGTGCATATGCCCGATTCTCCGGGCCCGAGCGCGACGCGGCAGGCGGCGCATCGTTTTCCCGGCATCGGCGTGGGCGGGATGGCCCGCGGCTTGCTCCCCGGTTTCGCCGCAGGGGTGCCGGGCGAAGGAACCGCATGAACGTCGAGCTGATCGGGCTGACCAAGCGCTACGGCGCCACCCTCGCCGTCGATGCGATCGACCTGAAAATCCCGTCGGGCGCCTATTGCTGCCTGCTCGGCCCGTCGGGCTGCGGCAAGACCACGACGCTGCGGATGATCGGCGGCCACGAGGCGGTCAGCGCCGGCGAGGTCGTGATCGGCCCGCGTGCCGTCGGTGACGCGCCGCCCGCGGAGCGCGGCACGGCGATGATGTTCCAGAGCTACGCGCTGTTCCCGCACCTGACCTGCCGGGACAACGTCGCGTTCTCGCTCAGGATGCGCGGCGTCGCGAAGGCCGAGCGCCGCGCCAAGGCCGACGCGATGCTCGACCTCGTGCAGATGGGGCACCTCGCCGACCGGCTTCCGGCGCAGCTCTCGGGCGGGCAGCAGCAGCGCGTGGCGCTCGCCCGCGCGCTGGTCACCGGACCGAAGGTGCTGCTCCTCGACGAGCCGCTTTCGGCCCTCGACCCGTTCCTCCGGGTGCGGATGCGGGTGGAGCTCAAGCGCATCCAGGCCGAGCTCGGCCTCACCTTCATCCACGTCACCCACAGCCAGGAGGAGGCGATGGCGCTCTCCGACCTCGTCGTGGTGATGAACGGCGGCAAGATCGAGCAGGCCGGCGACCCGCGCACGGTGTTCGAGCGGCCGGCCTCGGCCTTCGTCGCCCGCTTCATCGGCGGCCACAATGTCATCGCCCTGCCCGAGGGCAAGGTCGCGGTGCGCGCCGACCGGATGCGGCTCGGGGCCGAGGCCGGCGATGGCGCCGTGCAGGCCCGCGTCCTCGCGGTCGAGTACCAGGGCGCCAGCGTGCAGGTGGCGCTCGAGGCGGACGGGATGACCGAGCCGGGCGGGCTGAGCGCGGTCGTCGACGACGCGACCTTCGCCGGCCGCCCGCTGGCGCCGGGCGACCGCGTGGCGCTCGGCTGGGACCCCGCCGCCGCGCACCGCCTCGACGCCTGAGGCGACCGGCATCAAGAAAAGAAAGGGACGACGATGACCAACGGCATCAGATTCACGCGGCGCACGCTGCTCCAGGGAGCCGGCACCGCCCTCGCGGCCGGGCCGATCACCGGATTTCCCGCCGTCCACGCGGCCGAGCCGGTGACGCTGCGCTACCTCGGCACCGCCGTGAACCAGTCCGGCGACATCGCCCGGAAGGTGAAGGAGGATCTCGGGATCACGATCGAGTACATCCCGGTCGTCACCGACGAGGTGACGAAGCGCGCGGTGACGCAGCCGAACTCCTTCGACCTGATCGACACCGAGTTCTTCAGCCTGAAGAAGATCGTCCCCTCGGGCAACATCCTCGGTATGGATGCGCGCCGGATCAAGAACGCCGACAAGATCACCCCGATCTTCACCAAGGGCGAGATCGCCGGTAAGGCGATCGGCGACCAGGGCACCGCGCCGAAGAAGGTGTTCTACCTCGAAGGCCAGACGGGCAAGACCTTCGCGTCGTCGCCGACCGAGTGGATCACCCTGATCCCGACGACCTACAACGCCGACACGCTCGGCATCCGCCCGGACCTGATCAAGCGCCCGATCACCAGCTGGAAGGAGCTGCTGAACCCGGAGTTCAAGGGCCGCGCCTCGATTCTCAACATCCCCTCCATCGGCATCATGGACGCGGCGATGGTGGTGGAGGCCACCGGCGACTACACCTACGCCGACAAGGGCAACATGACGAAGGCGGAGATCGACCGCACGATCAAGCTGCTGATCGAGGCCAAGCGCGCCGGCCAGTTCCGCGCCTTCTGGCAGGACTTCAACGAATCCGTGAACCTGATGGCGTCCGGCGAGACGGTGATCCAGTCGATGTGGTCGCCCGCCGTCACCAAGGTGCGCACGCAGGGGGTCGCCTGCACCTATCAGCCGCTGAAGGAAGGCTACCGCGCCTGGGCCACGGGCTTCGGCCTGCCGAAGACGCTGACCGGCCGCAAGCTCGACGCGGCCTACGACTTCGTCAACTGGTTCCTCTCCGGCTGGGCCGGCGCCTACCTCAACCGCCAGGGCTACTATTCCGCCGTGCCCGAGACCGCCAAGACCCAGATGGAGCCCTACGAGTGGGCCTACTGGATGGAGGGCAAGTCCGCCGAGAAGGACATCCACGGCCCCGACGGCGGCCTGCTCGAGAAGGCCGGCGCCACCCGCGACGGCGGCTCCTTCGAGGCCCGCATGGGCGCGGTCGCCTGCTGGAACGCGGTCATGGACGAGAACACCTACATGGTCCGCAAGTGGAACGAGTTCATCGCGGCGTGAGGACGATGGCTGCGCCGCGCCCTTCGTTCGCCGAGGCCATGGTGCTCACGCACTTCGGCATGTCGTCTATGCACGGATCGTTCGAAGCACCGCCCTGCCCCCTCTCCCGAACGGGAGAGGGAACCCGCGATTCGAGGACAGGCGCCGTGGAACCAGTCGCCCGCGGACGCGGAAGGGAACGGCGCCCGCTGCATCGGTCGGAGGGCTCGCGATGAGCGACGTTGCGCTTCCTGCCCTCGCCGACGTGCCGGCGAATTCGGTTCGGGCCGAGGCCGCCCCGGCCCGCCGCCGGCGGCCCCTCGCCTATCTTCAGGCCGCGCCGATGGCGCTGGTGTTCCTGGTCTTCCTCGCGATCCCGCTCCTGCTGACGCTGATGGTCAGCTTCTGGGAGTACAACGAGTACGAGATCATCCCGGCCTTCACCCTGCAGAACTACCGCGACGTGTTCGAGGGCTGCGGCAACCTCGCGGACCCGTGCACCACGGCACGGACCTATCTCTCGACCCTCAAGTTCTGCGCGCTGACGCTGGCCTTCACGCTGCTGATCGGGTTCCCGGTCGCGTACTTCCTCGCCTTCCACGTCCGTTCGCGCACCGTGCAGATGGGGCTGTTCCTGCTGTGCACGATCCCGTTCTGGACCTCGAACGTGATCCGCATGATCTCGTGGATTCCGCTGCTCGGGCGCAACGGCCTCGTCAACGACACCCTGCAGGGGATGGGCGTGATCGGGAGCCCGATCGAGGGTCTGCTGTACTCGGACTTCTCGGTGACCTTGGCTTTCGTGCACCTCTACACGGTCTTCATGATCGTGCCGATCTTCAACAGCATGGCGCGGATCGACCGGTCGCTGATTGAGGCGGCCTACGATGCCGGGGCCACGGGGTGGCAGACGCTGTGGAGCGTGATCGTTCCCCTGTGCAAGCCGGGCATCGCCATCGGGACGATCTTCGTGCTTACCCTCGTGATGGGCGACTTCGTCACCGTCGGCGTGATGGGCGGCCAGCAGATCGCGTCGGTCGGCAAGGTGATCCAGGTGCAGATGTCGTACCTGCAGTTCCCGGCCGCGGCCGCCAACGCCGTGGTGCTGCTCGCCGCCGTGCTGATGATGATCCTCGGGCTCACCCGGGTGATCGACCTGCGGCGGGAACTCTGACCATGACGGAGCCTTCGGCGTGAGCGATCGTCCCCGAGGCCTGGCCTTCGCCGCGCTGGCCGCGTTCTTCGCGCTCTACGTGCTGTTCCTCTACGGCCCGACCCTGACGATCCTGGCGCTGAGCTTCCAGGGTCCGCAGGGCGGCCTGACGTTTCCGATGAACGGCGTCTCGACGCACTGGTTCGCCAAGCTCTGGGCCGGCGGCGGCATCGTCGACATCTGGGCGGCGTTCGGGCGCTCGCTCCGTCTCGGCTTCGTGGTGATGGCGCTCACCGTCGTCCTGGCGTTCTTCGCGGGCCTCGCCTTCCGCAAGGGCTTTCGCGGCGCCAACGCCCTGTTCGCCATCGCGGTCGCCAGCCTGATCGTGCCCTCGATCGTGGTCTCCCTCGGGATCGGCCTCGAGTTCCGTCTGGTCGACGACGCGATCAACGCTTTGGCGGCCGCCACCGGCTGGGGATGGCTGCAGGACCACGGCACCGCCATGGGGCTCTACACCTCGGCGCTCGGGGCGCACCTGACCTGGACGCTGCCCTTCGGCCTTCTCATCATGTTCGCGGTCTTCAACCGGTTCGATCCGGCCTACGAGGAGGCCGCCCGCGACCTCGGCGCGACCGGAGCGCAGACGCTGCGCCACGTCGTGGTACCGATCCTGGCGCCGGCCCTGGTCGGCGTCGCCCTGTTCGGCTTCACCCTGTCCTTCGACGAGCTCGCCCGCACCAGCCAGGCGATCGGCGGGCGCAACACCCTGCCGCTCGAGCTCCAGGGTCTCACCACCACGGTGACGACGCCGGAGATCTACGCGCTGGGAAGCCTGACGACGGCGGTGTCGGCCGTGGTGATCGGCACGGCGCTCGCGGCGAGCCTGTGGCTGCAGCGCCGCCGGGCCCGCCGCAGCCTGGCGCTGCCGTAGCGGCTCGTCCGCGATCGCGCGATGCCTTCGGGATCGTACGTTCAGCCCCCGCGAACGCGACGCGCGGGCTTGCTGATACGTCCGGCCGCTCCGATCGCGCCAAGGGCCGATCAGTCGGTGCCGGCCGGCTCCTCGCCGGAGCCGACGAGCGTCAGGCGCGGGGTCGAGGCCTTGCGCTCGGCGGTCTCGATCAGGCGAAGGCTCGTCGCCTGGCGGCTCTTCTTCAGGTCCTCGGCGATCTCGCTCGTGTTTCCGGAGATCCGCTTGGCGCGCTTGTCGTATTCCGCCATCGAAACGACGGAGGAGTCACCGGTCTCGGGGATGCGCGCCATGTCCACCTCGAAGGAAGAGACCGTCCGCACGAGCGCGTGGCGGGCATGACCCGAGCCTAGCACGCTTTCCCGCATTCCCGCCGAACGATTTGCCGTCGACCCACCGTGCGGTTCTCGGATCGAGACGCGCGCTTTCGTGTTTGTCGCACGCGGTGTTTGCTAAATGTCGCCGAGTGTGCAAAAAGTACAACATCGATCTCTGGCCAGATATCCGGCCGTTCCGTCCGTAATGGACGTGCGCTGATTTTCTCCCACATTTCGACGACCCGCGACCTGGCGCGTGATTCACATGCGCCGGTCGAATTATGACGACTGATAAGATACGGAATTTTCTATGAGCACCGGCACCGTCAAGTGGTTCAACGATCAGAAGGGCTTCGGCTTCATCCAGCCGGATGACGGCGGCAAGGACGTCTTCGTGCACATCTCGGCTGTGGAGCGCGCCGGAATGCGCGGCCTGACCGAAGGCCAGAAGATCTCCTACGAGATGGAGACCGATCGTCGTAGCGGCAAGCAGTCCGCCGGCAGCCTCCAGGCCGCCTGAGCACCGAGTTCGCCTCGGATCGTCGTCGAAGCCGTCCCACCCGGGACGGCTTCGCGCGTTTTCGGAGCGTTGCGACCGAAGCGCGATGAGCGAGTCTCATCGCCGACCGCGTCCCGCCACGGCGGGGCGGCCGCCATCCGCCGAGCGTCATGGGCCGCGAGCCTTGCGATTCGGTCCGACCTGTCTGACCGCAGCCGGCATGGGGCCGGTGGCGCATAAGGATCTTGTGTGAATCAATCCAAGGACAACCAGTTCTCCGACCGGCTCGAGACCGCTGCGAAGGCGCGGGAAGCGATGCTGGCGCGCTATCGTTCGCGGCCGGCCGCCGATGATCCCGCCGTCGTCGCCCGCCAGGCCGAGCGTCAGGCTGTGATCGAGGCCCGCGAGGAGCGCAACAAGGAGCGCGAGGCCGCCCGGGTCGCCGCCGAGATCCAGCGCGTTGCCGAGGCGAAGGCCCAGCGCGAGTTCGAGGCCGCCGAGGTGCTGCGCATCGCCGCCGAGAAGGCCGAGCGTCAGGCCGCCCTGGCCGCCGAGCAGAAAGAGGCACGCGACGCCCGCTTCGCGGCGCGCAAGCTGCGCGCGCGCAAGTAGGCCCGCAGCCGAGCCCCGGCGACGATCCGACCGACGCGGCTCAGGCCGCGGCGGGCGGGCCGGCGCCACCCGACCCAGCCGAATCCGTCACTTCGAACGTCGCACCCGCCCCGGGTCCGGCAGCCGGCGTCGCGGCGATCAGGAGTGATGTACGATGTCCCACAAGTTCAAGCTCGGCCAGCGTGTCCGTCAGTCGCGCGGCGGCTTCGGCTCCGTCAAGGACGACGCCTCGGGCCTGCTGTGCGAGATCGTCCGCCTGATGCCCGAGGACCGGACCGGCGAGCCCTGCTACCGGATCAAGTCCTCGGCCGGCGAGCGCGCCGCCAACGAGAGCGAGCTCTCCCTCGCCGGCTGATGCGCCACGGCGGCTGCGAGCGGTCGCCGCACACCGCCCCAACGCCTTCGGCTTCTCGCGCGCGGACGTCTGCAAGGCGCGCGGACGTGCCGTGCGTTGCCAAAGGCGCGGACCTGCGCCATCTCAGCCTCGATGCCGGCCGAGGCCCTTCTCGCCAGCCGCATGCGGCTCCCGCTGACGGGCCGGGTGGCGTCTCCCGCCCCGGTCCGCCCATCGATCGGGAGCCGTTCCATCCCTGGGCGGCGTTTCACGTCGACCCCAACCCCAAGCAGGCAATGAGTAAGCGCACCAGGCAAAGGCCGCAGGAGCGAGGCTCCGTGCTGTTCGACGTGGTCTACGAGGACGGTTCGCAGGCCTCGAACCGCCGCGTCCCGATGGAGATCCTCGGCGGTCTCGACGGCGACGAGCCGGCCCGCGAGGTGATCTCGGCGCAGGACGAGGAGATCGCCCAGAAGTCGGGGCGTCCGCAGCGGACGATCCTCAGTCTCTCGCGTTCGCCGATCCCCGAAGCGAAACCGAAGCCGCCCCGCGTCGCGTAAGGGAGCGCGACAGTGGGAGAGCACGACATGGGCCACAAGTTTCATCTCGGGCAGCTCGTGCGTCGCCGCGACCTCGCGGCGGCGCGAAACGGCAACCGCATCTTCGAGGTGATCGGCCTGTTGCCGGCCGAGGCGGGCGCGCCGAATTATCGGATCCGCAGCACCGAGGCCGGTACGCACGAGGTGCGCGAGGACGGCCTGACGGCCGCCTCGTGCTGCTCGGCGCCGGCATCCTGATCGGCGTCGGACCGAGCGCGCGTTGGAGCGGCGCGTCGGGAGTGGCATAAGACGGACGTCCCGCTTCCGGGGCCTCCGCCCGGACCTTCGCCCGATGCGCCGCCTCCCGCCGGCCCCGACATTCCCCGGCACGACAGCACCCCGCCCCGCACGGTGCCCGGCATGACCGCGCCGGACCTCGCGACCGTGCGTCGCCCGGCCCAGCGCCGGCTGGGCGGCCCGCGCACCCTGTGGAAGCGGCTCGCCCGCGCCATCGGCGACCTGCTGCCGAAGGGGCTCTATGCCCGCTCGCTGATCATCATCATCGCCCCGGTGGTGCTGCTGCAATCAGTAATCGCCTACACCTTCATGGAGCGGCACTGGCAGCTGGTGACCAAGCGCCTGTCCTCGGCCGTCACCGCCGACGTCGCGGCCCTGATCGACATCTACGAGGTCTATCCCCAGGACAAGGACGCCGAGACGCTCTCGCGCATCGCCGGCGAGCGGCTGAACCTCGACCTCGACATCCTGAAGGGGGCCAAGATCCCGCCGCCGGGGCCGCGGCCGTTCTTCTCGATCCTCGACGAGGCGCTGTCGGACGAGCTGAAGCGGCAGATCGGCCGGCCGTTCTGGATCGACACCGTCGGTCGCTCGAACCTGATCGAGATCCGCGTCGCGATCCCCGACGGGGTGATGCGCATCACCGCCCGTCGCTCGCAGGCCTACGCCTCGAACTCGCACATCTTCCTGGTCTGGATGATCGGCTCGTCGATGGTGCTGCTCGGCGTGGCGATCCTGTTCCTGCGCAACCAGATCAAGCCGATCCTGCGGCTGGCCGCGGTGGCGGAGGGCTTCGGCAAGGGCCGCGAGATCGAGTTCCGCCCCCGCGGCGCCCGCGAGGTCCGCCAAGCCGGCCACGCCTTCATCGAGATGAAGCGCCGCATCGAGCGGGCGATGGAGCAGCGCACGACGATGCTCAACGGCGTGAGCCACGACCTGCGCACCATCATCACCCGGTTCCGCCTCTCGCTCGCCCTGATCGAGCAGACCCCGGAGATCGACGAGCTCTCGCGCGACGTCGACGAGATGAGCCGGATGCTGGAAGGCTACCTCGCCTTCGCCCGCGGTGATTCGGCCGAGAACGCGGCGCCGACCGACATGCGCGCCCTGCTGGAGGACCTGCGCACCGACGTCGAGCGCCTGGGCGCCCAGGTCTCGGATTTCGAGTTGGCCGGGTCGCCCTCGGTCACCGTCCGGCCGGACGCGTTCCGGCGCTGCCTGTTCAACCTCGCCGCCAACGCCGCGCGCTACGGCGAGACGGTGGCGATCTCCGGCCGGGCCGAGGCGCGGGCGTTCTTCGTCTCGATCGACGACGACGGCCCGGGCATCGCGCTCGAGAGCCGCGAGGAGGTGTTCAAGCCGTTCGTGCGCCTCGACGATGCCCGGCAGGATGCCGGCGGCTCGGGCCTCGGCCTGTCGATCGCCCGCGACATCGCCCGTGCCCATGGCGGCGACGTCTCGCTCCACGACAGCCCGCTCGGCGGCCTGCGGGCGACGGTGCGGGTGCCGGCGTGACGGCGGCGCCGCCCGAGGCTCGTCAGCGGGCGCGTTCCTGGATGTGCGTGATCTCGAGACGGGCGCTCGTGAGGAGGTATTCCAGGGTCTTCAGGTCCAGGCCGGCCTCGTGGAAACGGACCTGCAATCCTGCCTCGCCCCTCCAGTCGTACCCGGCGTCGGAGGGAAGATATTTGAGCAGCATCGCGCTGGCGACGTTCGTACGGACGTAGCCGCGATGACGGACCAGCCTGCCGATCTGCAGCACCAGCGCGTCAATCTGCGCGCGATCCGACATGATCGAGCGCGGCTTCGACACAGGTGAGCGCATCAATTCGGGTTCCCCTTGTTAGGGGCGAACATAGACGCCGAGACTTGCGTCTTTCTTAGCAACGCCGATCGATCTCTTAAAAATGTTCGTGTTGCCACCACGCCGATATTTGTCGAACCGGGCTGCGGGCAAGCTCGATCGCGCGGCAAAAAAACGGTGCGCCGGGTGTCCCCACGGCCACGTCGGGATGCTAAGGACGAGCGATCCGTCCAAGCGCGAGGGCTGCGCCGCAGCCCCGCACGACCTGAGTGCCGTTCATGAACCCGCTCGTTCCGCTCTTCATCCTAATCTCGCTGCCGCTCGCCGCGATCGGCCTCGTGCTCTACACCGACACCGGCATCGAGCCGGCCCTGTTCTACGCGTCGGTGAAGACCTTCGTGATCCTGGCCGTCATCGCCGTGGCGCTGTCGTTCGGCGCGAGCAAGCTGGCCGAGCGCTCCAAGAACTGAGCGCTGCGTCCCTCCCGGCACGCGGCGTGCAGGGAACAGGCTCCGTTCCGGGCAGGACGGCGCGCCGGGCAATCGCGAGGCTCGGCTGCGCGAATCACGAGGGCGTTTCCATGATGCAGATCGTTCCGGCTTTCGGACGCATCGGCGAGGAGAACGCCTTCGCCGTCCTCGCGCGGGCCAACGCGCTGGCGGCCCAGGGGCGCGACGTCATCAATCTCGGCATCGGCCAGCCCGACATGCCGACCCCGGCCCACATCGTCGAGGCCGGCATCCAGGCGCTGCGCGACGGCCATCACGGCTACACGCCGGCCACCGGCATCCTTCCCTTGCGCGAGGCGGTCGCCCGCGACATCCACCGGCGCCACGGCGTCGAGGTCTCACCCGAAAGCGTGATGATCGTGCCCGGCGGCAAGGTCACCATGTTCATGGCGATCCTGATGTTCGGCGAGCCCGGCGCCGAGATCCTCTATCCCGACCCCGGCTTCCCGATCTACCGCTCGATGATCGAGTTCACCGGCGCGACGCCGGTCCCGGTGCCGATCCGCGAGGGCAACGGCTTCGCCTTCTCGGCCGAGGAGACCCTGGCGCTGATCACGCCGCGGACCCGGCTGCTCATCGTCAACTCGCCGGCGAACCCGACCGGCGGCGTGACCCCGAAGGCCGAGATCGACGCCCTGGTGAAGGGGCTCGCCGACCACCCCGGCGTGGCGGTGATGTCGGACGAGATCTACGGCACCATGACCTACGACGGGCAGGCGCATCACTCGCTGCTCAAGTACGAAGCGATCCGCGACCGGCTGATCTATCTCGACGGCGCCTCGAAGACCTACGCGATGACCGGTTGGCGGCTCGGCTGGTCGGTCTGGCCGAAGCCGCTCTACGAGGCGGCGCGCAAGCTCGCGGTCAACGCCCATTCCTGCGTCAACGCGGCGACGCAGTGGGCCGGCATCGCCGCCCTCGACGGGTCGCAGGATTGCGTGGCCGAGATGGTCGCCGAGTTCGACCGGCGGCGGACGATCGTGGTCGACGGGCTCAACAACCTGCCCGGCGTCTCCTGCATCGTGCCGAAGGGCGCGTTCTACGCGTTCCCGAACGTCGGCCGCACCGGCTGGAAGGCCAAGGCCCTGGCCTCGACCCTGCTGGAGGAGGCCGGCGTCGCCGTCATCGGCGGCCCGGATTTCGGCGTGCACGGCGAGGGCTACATCCGCCTGTCCTACGCCAACTCGGCCGAGAACATCCTGCGCGCGCTCGAGCGGATGAAGACGTTCCTCAGCGAGCGCAAGCCGGGCTGAGGCGACGGTCGGACGCGTACCCTTCCCTCCCCCCGCAAGGGGGAGGGAAGACCCGAGCCCCTCAGGCCGCCATCGCCTGCGCGTTCGGCTCGGCCGCGCGCACGTCCGCGTCAACGTGCTGCTCGAAGCGCTTGAAGTTCTCCTTGAACATGCCGACGAGCCGGTTCGCCGTCTCGGCGAAGGCTGCCTTGTTGGCCCAGGTCTTCACCGGCTGGAGGATGTGCGGCTCGACGCCGGGCACCGAGACCGGCACCGCGAAGCCGAAATACGGGTCGCGCCGGAACTCGGTCTTCGACAGCGAGCCGTCGAGCGCCGCCGTGAGCAGCCGGCGGGTGACGCGGATCGGCATCCGCCGCCCGGTGCCGACGCCGCCGCCGGTCCAGCCGGTGTTGACGAGCCAGCAATCGACGTCGTGCCGGGCGATGAGGTCGCGCAGCAGGTTGCCGTAGGTGCTCGGGTGGCGCGGCATGAACGGCGCGCCGAAGCAGGTCGAGAACGTCGCCTCGGGCCCGGTCAGCCCGCGCTCGGTGCCGGCGACCTTGGCGGTGTAGCCGGAGAGGAAGTGGTACATCGCCTCCGCACCGGTGAGCTTGGCGATCGGCGGCATCACGCCGAACGCGTCGCAGGTCAGCATCACGATGTTCTTCGGGTGCCCGGCCCGGCCGGTGTCGCTGGCGTTGGCGATGAAGTCGAGCGGGTAGGCGCAGCGGGTGTTCTCGGTGAGCGAGGCGTCGTCGAAATCCGGGATCCGGGTCTCGGGGTCGATCACCACGTTCTCCATCACCGTGCCGAAGCGCTCGGTGGTGGCGTAGATCTCGGGCTCGGCGTTGCGCGAGAGCCGGATGGTCTTGGCGTAGCAGCCGCCCTCGAAGTTGAAGATCCCATCCGAACTCCAGCCGTGCTCGTCGTCGCCGAGCAGCTTGCGCGAGGAATCGTTGGAGAGCGTGGTCTTGCCGGTGCCCGACAGCCCGAAGAAGATCGCGGAGCCGCCTTCGGCGTCGAGGGCGGCGTTGGCCGAGCAGTGCATCGGCATCACCCCGGCGCCCGGCAGGATGTAGTTCAGGTAGGTGAAGACCGACTTCTTCATCTCGCCGGCATAGGCCGAGCCGCCGATCAGCACGATCCTGCGGGTGAAGTCGATGGCGATGACGGTCTTCGAGCGGCAGCCGTGGCGGGCCGGGTCGGCCTGGAAGCTCGGCAGGTCGATGATGGTCATGTCCGGGACGTAGGCCGCGATCTCGGCGCGCGGCGGCCGGATCAGCAGGTTGCGGATGAAGAGCGAGTGCCAGGCGAATTCCGAGAACACCCGCGCTTTCACCCGGTGCGCCGGGTCGGCGCCGCCGTAGAGGTCCTGCGCGAACAGCTCGCGGCCTTCGGCGTGGGCCTGGAAGTCGGCGAGCAGGGCGGCGAACTGGTCGGGCGTGATCGCGCCGTTGTTCTCCCACCAGATCTCGTTCTCGGTGCTCGCGTCGCGCACCACGAACTTGTCCTTGGGCGAGCGCCCGGTATGGCTGCCGGTGGTCGCCACCAGCGCGCCGCCGCGCGCCAGGCGGCTCTCGCCGCGGGCGAGGGATTCCTCGTAGAGGCGCGGGGCCTCGAGGTTCCAGTGCACGGCCTTCAGGTTGCGCAGGCCGATCGCCTCCGCGCCGTGGGCCGCGTTATGATCGCCGATGTTGCTCAAGGTCTCTCTCCCGGGCCCCTGCTCGCGCCGCGTCGCTGACACCGGGCGCGCCAGGCGCCGGATCATGGGAGCGTCCGTGCGGTCGTACAGGACCGCCGCACGCTGGTTCGCCGCTCCCGACTCGTCTTGGATAGGTGGCAAGCTTTCGCCGTCAACTTGGACGAAGGGTGGAGGGGGACAGACGAGGGCCGCTTGTCAGGGGGCCGGAAACCGTTCACCCGAGCGCATCGCATCGCCGCCACGTGGGACCCCACGCCGCCTTCATCCCGGCCGCGTTCGGCGGTATCGCATGGGCGCTCCCGCCCCGACCCGGCCC
>NZ_VRUU01000057.1 GCF_008039875.1 Methylobacterium sp. WL119
TTCGGACGGGGTCGGGGAGGCGGAAGCAGCGGGGCGATCTCGTCCCAGAGATCGTCGGGAAGAAGTGCGCGGGCCATGAAACACCAACGCACATCAACGCTCAGGGTGCCGTTCTGTTAGGCGCTCTTAGTCCGCCACCGCGACCGGTAGCTCGCTGACCTGCGTCGTGTAGCGCAGCGTGCGCATCTCGAACTTCGTGCACCAGGTCCGCTTCTCGACGAGCCCAGCGCGGGCGGGGACGACGCTGCCGCGGCCGAAGCGGGCGTTGCAGGCGTCGATCGCCGCCATCAGCGGGCCAGCGCGCGCGGTCGAGCTGCCTGATCAGAGCGCGCGGGCTGGCGTCGAGCAGCATCAGGTCCGTGGTGACAATCCCGGCCTTGCTGAACCGCCACGGCTGGGCGCCGGGCTCGCGCCAGGTACTCGCAACGCCGAGGCAGGCGGCTTTGATGAGCGCCAGCGTGTCGTTCGTCGCCTCCGGCAGCGTCACCGTGGTCGAGACCGAGCGCATCGGTGCGCCCCGGTCGTGCTCGCTCGTATGGTAGAACACCGAGACGTGGTTGGTGCCGAGGCCATCGCGCAGGCGCTTCTCGCCGAGCCGCGTCGCGTGCGCCAAGACCGCCTGCTGCAGCGTGGCGCGGTCCTCGATCCGGGTCGAGAACGAGCGGGTCACCGCGCAGCCCTTGCGGTGGGCCGGCAGCGCGCTGAGCGGCAGGCAGGACAGACCGCGCAGCTCGTGGATGATGCGCTCGCCCACCACCGTCAGGGCCTTGCGCACCGGGCGGGGGTCGAAGTCGGCGAGATCGGCCACGCTGTCGACGCCCACGGCTTCGAGCTTGGCGAGCGAGGCGCGGCCGATGCCCCAGACCTCACCGGCGGGGATGCGGCAGAACCAGTGGTCGTACTCGGCCGGATCGGTGAGGTCGCAGACACCGTCGAGTGGCACGATGCGCTTGGTGATGTGGTTGGCGAGCTTGGCCAGCGTCTTCGTCGGGCCAATGCCGACGCAGGTCGGGATGCCGGTCCAGGCGCGCACCGTGGCGCGGAGGTCGCGGGCCAGCGCGACGCGGCGATCGGCCCGCACGTCCGAGAGGTCGAGGAAGCTCTCGTCGATGGAGTAGATCCCCACCATGGGGGAGAAGTCACGGTATCGCGCGGCGCGATTGGTCGACCTGGACGGTGGAGATCTACGAAGCGTCGGGCCGGCACGTACTCTCGACGCCGTTCACCGACGTGCTGGCCAGTCGGCAGGCGCGGCACGGCTGAGGAAGCAACCAAAAAAGTACATGGCAGATAGCGCCTGACGGCACCTGCTCCTCTACTACCGTCCGATGACGAAAAAGTGCGGGAGCATCAGCGGTCGTCGCGGGTGGCACGCTTTCCACCAACACCTTCACCATGTCGGCGCGGCTACTGAGCATGACGGCCGGGGGCTCGCCAACGAGAGCCTTCCATCGCTTCACAAACTCCCCCTCCGATATATCGTCGAGGGTGTCCGGCTTAGCGGTCGCGAGGTCGATTCGAGTACGATCGGACTCCGTCATGCTTCACCTACTCGGCGCCCCTACGACAAGTTTCGCAGTAGGGGACGCTGACACGAAGGATCCCGTGGGCTGGTTAAGCCGCATTCAAACGGAGGGCACGGACGAGTCTCGGAATGGCTCTGAGATCCGAGCTATCCTGGGCGGTGATCCGCACAACCGTATGATGCTCAGGCTCCTATGATGCAAGGCAACAAGCTCAGTTGTAGCTCGAACCTTCCGGCCGTCCCAATCTGTGTTAACACTCAGCCATGATAGCTATATTTCGAAACATCACAAATAAACGGGGGCGCCCGAAAACGACGGGCAAGGGTATGCTCATCGGGGTACGCTTCCACGATGAGCAGCTAGCTCCGCTCGATGCCTGGATCGCGGAACACCCAGAGCCGAAACCATCGCGACCTCAGGTAATCCGCGAGGCAGTAGCCGCGCATTTGAGAGCGAAGGGCTATCCAAAATGACCGACGCGCCGGATCCCGACCGCACGGCCCATGCGATTGCTAGAACGTATCCGCAGCATTTTGTATACAGGCGAAGAGTCTGGCTCATCCTCGTAATGAGCAAACAATCGTCACGCGGATGGTTCAGGCGATCCGCCCACAGATCGGTAGTGGCTCCAGGAGCGCGATCGTCAAAGCTCCAAACGGTGCCTTGTCGGTCTGGGAACAGCGTGACCTGGATGTCGATGGTCCTCGCTTCGTAGTGATCAATCAGACTGAGAGCTCTGTGGCCCTTGGATAGCTACAGATATCGAAAGATCCGAGATCGGTGCGCCCTCAAGGTCAACAGTCCTTTTTGCGCAGTATCGTCCCGTCATCAGCGTTGACTATGGCCGGGCGGGATACGAGTTCTGCGGCCTCGAACGCCGAGGCCTGTTCGATTTTGCTGCAGCAAGCGGCTATGTCTGTGCCGACCTGTTCGGAAAGCTTGTTAGGAGGAGGCGGCCTGGAACGCAGTCGCAAATTTCGCTACATGAAGCTTTTTCCCAGTGCCGCATGAACGCAAAATTGAATGGATGTCTTAATTTATCCTGTGATAGCACTGCCAGTATGCTAATAGGGCAAGGGCCGACTGATTATACTCTGACCATGGGCGGCTGATACATGCATGAACCTTGTTTGAAAAAGATTTTACCTTTGTCGGCGTTATCGTTTAAATCCAGCGCAGCTGATCCGCTGCTACCCCTGAGTTCGATTAATAATGTGTTAATTTAGATACATCCAAGCAGAAGCTTCCGTCTTTACTAAAAATATATCATAGGTTAAGGACGCCTAGCTCGCCCACCGTAGTCTCCCGTTCGGGGAACTGTTAACAGGGTGGAAGCGGACCATGAGCGAGAATGTTCAGCCCGGATCACAGACCGGAGTCGAAGAAGTTGTCCTGAACAAAGCCGATCTGGGGACCTGCCGGAGAGCCTTCATCCAGGCACTCGGCCTCGGCACCGTAGGAGCGGCCATACTCGGAGCTGCTGGTCCAGATGCTGCTATGGCGCAAGGCGCGCCCGCAGACATCACCGATATCGACATTGTTCAGTTCGCACTCAATTTCGAGTATCTGGGTGCTGAGTATTATCTGCGCGCTGTCAATGGCACAGGCCTCAAGGCTGGCGATATCGACGGCGTTGGGGGCGTGGGAACTGTCAACGGCGGCAAGCAGGTGCCGTTCGCGGATCCTTTCATCCGCAAATTCGCTTTCGAACTGGGGGCCGATGAAGAAGCCCATGTTCGGACACTTCGCGCCGCGCTACCGGATGCGAGCCGAATTGGCCGGCCGCAACTCGATCTCGATTTCGCATTCACCTTCGCGGCTCGCTCGGCCGGGCTCGTCGGACCGAACGACCGTTTCGACGTTTATGCCAGCGATGACACGTTCCTCCTGGGGGCCTTCCTGCTCGAGGACGTTTGCGTCACAGCCCTAATCGGCGGTGCTCCATTCATTAAGGACAAAGGCGTTCTTATGACGGCCTCCGGCTTCCTTGGTACCGAGGGATACCAGGCGGGCGCTATCCGTACCCTCCTCTATTCCCGTGGCCTGATCACTCAAGCAAATGCGATTTCGAACGCGCGCGATGCCCTCGACGGTAACACCGATCTCGACCAGGGCATCAGTGGCGATCAGTCGGCGACACCAGGCTTCTCTCAGAACGATGCCAATCTTGTTCCAGCCGATCGCAACAGCCTCGCTTTCGGACGAACGTTTGGTCAAGTATTGAACATCGCCTATTTAAACACTACGCAAAGCCCAGGCGGCTTCTTCCCGCAAGGTCTCCGCGGTCGACTGCGGTAATTTCCAGCATTGGCTGCAACGACAAAGCAAAAAATAGAGAGTTAAGAACTCAACAAACCATGAGTACGACCACGCAATTGAAGATCGCGTGGTCGTTTATTAAGTCGTCTTGCGCAGTTCACACGGCGGCTTTAAACTGGTGTTCCGCTGTCCTACAGACATATCCATGCGCAGGCTGTCTTTGAAGAAAGGAAAGCTGTCAGTCGTGGGATCGCTGATTGCTGGTCTCTGCTATGTTGGACGGTTTCCCTGCACCTACGACGATAGCACCGGTCGTATCCGAGCGAGCGCTGGCGAGCTAGTGCAGGATCTCGAACTAAAGAGGCCTGCGAACTCGGGTTCGTCGCGGATGCAGCGACCAAGGCTTCGTAACTTCTGGCTCGGTGGACCAGTCGGACGGACGCTCCGCCTGGACATCCAATCTGAGGAGGGACTCAAGACGCCCCGACCAAGGCGTCGAGCGTCGGGAACTTGGCAATAGGTTCGATGCATATCTAAGAATGGCCTCATCTTCTGATCCAACTCTCCCGTCGTTGGTCGTCAAACGTGGACGCTTAGGGAACATTCATTTGCGCTTGACGACACACAATGGAAATCTGAAAGCCAGCTTGAAAGATGTTGGCATAGTTGGTAGGCAGCAGACCGATATGGATCAAAGTGTCCGCAGTAAAATTGCTGCTCTCGCCGAAGACTTCTTGCGCATGACCGAGCAAAAGCACAAAGCATAGATTATAAATTCAACGTTTTATACATGTATGCTTGCTTCGATGTCGAGTGTAGCGGAAAAACTTAGATACCGTCTTTGCATTGTGTTCGCTGGGATGACATGGCGATGCTGAACAGATATATCTCGGTTCTTATCATCCTAGCTGTATGATCATAGGGTGTGACGGCTCAGTCTTCGCATCGGAGTGGGGGGGCGCAACTCAGAGCCAGGCTCTTCACGGCAGCGCCAACAACGACAGAAACGGTCCCTCAGGCGATCCAGTATAGTCAAGCGAGCCTGAGGGCACACTCGAAGCGCTACCGGATCAATCCGAAGACGGTTGCCAAGTGGAGGCAGCGGTCCTCGGTTGCCGACCAGCGCACGGGATTGGGGATTCCGCGTTCGACGGTGATGTCGCCAGAGGACGAGGCGGTCGTTGTCGCCTTTCGCCATCACACGCACCTGCAGCTCGATGACTGCCTCAGCGTGCTCCAGGCGACGATCCCGCAGCTGACCCGCTCGTCGCTGCATCGTTGCCTATAGCACCACGGCAGTAGTCGATTGCCGGAGGTCGAGGGCGACAAGCCCAAGCGGTTGCGCTTCATGGCCAACCCGCTCGGCTACTTCCAAATCGATTTGGCTGAAGTCCGCACGGCCGAAGGACGGCTCTACCTGCTCGTGGCCATCGACCGCACGACCATGTTCGCCTTCGTCGAACTCCATGAGAAGGCCACGCGGCGGGTCGCAGGCGACCTTTCTTCACCATCTCATTGAGGCCATGCCCGACAAGGTGCGCGTGGTGCTCACCGCCAATGGCACCCAGTTTACCACGCCCGGCAACGTTGCTTCGGCTGCTTCCATCATCAGGGAGGCGATTGCAGCCGGCGAGACATTCCGAGTTCACAGCTTTGAGCCCGCCTGTCCCACAACAATATCGACGATCGCTTAGACGAACCTTGGCACCTCTGGATCAATGGACAGGTCTGGCAGATTAACCGCACGATCAAGGACGCGACGGTCAAGCGTTATAACTACGACAGCAAAGTGCCGCTCTGCGCTCACTTGGCCGACTTTGTCAGTATTTACAACTTCGGTACGCTGCCTAAAGACCTTGAATGGCTTTACGCTCTATGAGGCCAACTGCGAGGCATGGTTCGCCGAGCTTAGCCGCCCGCGCCGATCCACCTGCTGTTCGACACCGCCCGCGCGAATCTGTCGAGCCTCCGTCAAGTTCCTCGACCGCATGCGTCGTCACGCTAAGAGCAGGGCTTGGCAGTAAGGGTGGCCTGCATCGTAGGAAAGGGGGAATACGTCCGCATAGCAGCGACGCTCTTTGATCGGTCACTGCGTGCATTGGGCCGACATCCGAGCTATGCCGCCTACAGCGTTCGGCAGGTGCGAGCATTGTCTGCCCCGCACTTGTGCGCACCGTAAAGCGTTCTCAGACAGGCGAAGCCTACGCCGGCTCAAATCTTGATCGTGCCATTCGGAAGTGTCACCACGACACGCGGCTTGATCGGTCGGATGTCCCAAAGGTTAGCTTCGGCGTAGCGAATAATCCGCGTCCCATCGTTTGCGATGGGATAAAGATAGCAATGATCGAGCGCCAGCACCAAGCTCGGCACGTTGGCGCCACGCGAAGGATCAGCATTCAAATTGAACTGCATAACATCCTGAAAGCCGGTCGGAGCCCGTGCCATTATGTCAATGAATTGATCAACCACTCCGAAATCCAAACCGAGCGAAAGTCTCAGCCGCTTGATCGGCTCCGCTGCCGGATGGTCGGGCGCCGTTCGAAGCAGCGTCAGCTTGAGGTGCGCTTGCCCGCTTTTTGGCATCTCCCAATGATGGGCTGTCGGAACTCCGAACAGCGGGGGGATCGTCCGCGGCAAGCGTTTCGAATGATCGGCGATGCGAAGTTCCGGCCGGCCGTTTTCACGATAGTGCAGTAGCGGGTTGACCTTTCTGCCCACCACGTCTGGATAGCGTCCAAGATAGCTGAACGTGCTAAAATGCGGATGCGGATCGAGACCTTTCGCAGCACCGACCTTGAGGTAGTGCCGCAGGGGATTTTGCCAGGCTCTCGTCTGAAGCCGATAGAATGCAGTGTCGAAGTCCGCGTTCGGGTCGTAACCCCGGCGCCCACCAATCAGGCTGTAATGCAGGTAGGGATCGAGGGCGGAGGCTGCCGCATCAGGATGGCTGCGCAGGTAATAAGCGGTGTCGAACAACTTCGGCACCCGGCCTAGAATGATGCGGCGCAAAACGCCGGTGAGCCTTCGGCCGAGGCGCGGTGCGGCAGTGTCGATCATGAGGCAATCGGTCGTGCGCGGCTCGGTCATGCGAAAGTCGAGGCCTCGCAGATCCGGCGCAGATGTTCGCGGTAGGCCTCCGGCGCGCATTCCGAGCGGATGCGTGCTAGTCCCGCGGACTGTACGCGTCGCCAGAGGTCGGCGTTCTCGTGGAGGCGCACGAGCCCCTCAGCGAAGGCTTCCGGATCTAGCCAGTCGCAACTCTCGAAGCCGACGCCTTCCTCCCAGCCGATCTGCGCGGCCAGGATCGGCGTGATGAAGCATGGAAGTCCGTGCCGTACCGCGTCGTGTACCTTGTGCGGGATGCCGGCGGCAAAGCGTGTCGGAGCGAGGCAGACGCGGGCTGCATCGAAGAACGGTCCCGCCTCGGGCACCCGGCCCATCACCATGACACCAGGCCTCGTGTAGCGGGCGCAAATCGCGGGCGCGATAGTGCCGACGATCCGCAGCGTCGTGCCGGGCATTCGCGCCCGCAGGCGAGGCCAAACCGCATCGAAAAACCAATCTAGCGAATCGACATTTGGCAGCCCGTCCTGCTCCAACGCGCCGATGAACAGGAACCCAGCCCGATCGGCGAAGCGTGGGCCAGAGGTCTCCGGCAACGCCATGGCGTGACCGAGGACCGTTGCATTGACGCGGGCGTAGCTCGCCAACAGCCGCGACTCCGCCTCGGAAACGCAGACAACCTGATCAGCATTCGCGTAATACTGCGTCTCGGAAATGGCAGCCTTCGCAAGATCGGCCGCGGTGCCCAAACCCTGCTCCATCACGGCTCCGACGAAGGAGCGGGACGCGAACAGGGCTTCGGAATCGAAGACGACTCGGGATTTGACGAAGGCGCGCGGGCTTGATCCGACATCAAAAAGAAGCTGCATCACGAGGGCGATGTTGTGCGGTCGGCTGACCCAGAGAACATCGAAATAGCCCGGTCGCTCGCCGATCAACCGCGCGAGGCCATCGCGGCCGTCCGAGGCGAGGATCTCTACCCGCTGATCGATGTCGCGGCAGCGCTGAGCCTGCTCGGCATCTGCCCGGTAGATCGGATAGAGCGTCACCCCGTAGCCGAGTTTGGCCATCGTATTAACGATGTGGTTTGCGCGCGGATAGCCGGCGCCCATATCGAGATGCGGCACGGTGTCGTCGATGAACAGGACGCGTAACACCCACGGGTCGTGGTCCCGGGCGGCAAGCCCTGATTGCGACGGGCCCTGGTGGAAGAGCCAGTCGCGGTGCCGCTCCAGAAACAGTGCACGGTTGCGATCGAGGAGCATCTCCACATCGGCGCGCTTGGCGCTGGTGGCGTTCTCAAAATGCACCGCGATGGCACGGGCCTGGTAGATCACGCGCCGCCCGGCCTGATGGCATCGCACGCAGAGGTCAGTATCCTCGAAATAGGCCGGTGCGTAGGCGTCGTCAAAGCCACCGAGCGTCTGGAACAGCGCCTGCTCGATCATCAACACGGCGCCGGAGACGTATCCGACATCGCGGGTGAAGCCGGCTTCCGGTGCGAACGGGTCGGGTACCCCACGAAGATAGGGGTAGGTGATCTGCGCATCCTCTTGGAAGTTAGCGCCCGCCTCCTGCAGGATGCCGCCGGGGAACACGAGGCGCGACCCGACAATCCCAACATGGTCGAGATTGGTGAAAGTCTGCGCCATAGCCCGAATTGCGCCGGGCATTAGGTCGACGTCGGGGTTGAGAAACAGGATGAGACGGCCGCGTGCGCGTGCCGCGCCGTCGTTGCAGGCCGGCCCGAACCCGGCATTCGCCGCGTTTCGGATGAGCGTCGCTCCGTCAATCCGGTCGAACAGGGCACCGGTTTCGGGCATCGACGCGTTGTCGACGACGATCACCTCGAACGGCACGCCTGCAAGCCCCTGCTGCGCCGCGAGGCGCCACAGGGTGAGCGCGAGGATATGGCGGGCGTTCAACGAAACAATGACGATCGAAATGAGCGGTGCTTCTTCCGGCCGAAAAGCGATCCGCACGTCGTTGAGAAAAAGGGCGTCCCAGATCAGGCGCGCTTCAGCGATCACCACCCGGCGCCCGACGTCGGCATCGACGGCGTCGAAAGACTCAACCAGGATGGTTTCGCTCTTAGCTGCGTCACCCTTGGACACGTCGCTTTCGGCGCTACCTTCCTCGACGCCGCCACCCTTGCCGGCGGTGCTCTCGAGCAGATCGGTCTTGGGCATGTCGCTCATGGCTGGATTGTCCCGCCCGCATGCGCGGATGCGATCGCGATCCGGCCGATCAGGTCGTCTGTGAGGAACAGCACCGTCCCGTTCGGGGCGATTGGAGCCAGTCCGATGCCCGACACGCTGACGACCGCAGGAACCGGTGTCAGCTCCCGGCGCGGCGCCTCGAAGGCGAAGCCGGGCGACAAGCTGAGCGTTGCGATCCCGTCGAGCGTAAGCTCATGCGCGCGGCCCCCATCGGGCTCGAGTAAGAACGCGGCAACTGCACGAACACCGGTGAGAAGGTGGCTCGGCAGGACAAGCGCCAGGGCAAACCCGTTCGCGCTTGCGCCGACGCAGCGCGCCGCGGTCGCCCAATCGGGCTGGACGTCGCGGAACGCACGGGCGGCAGCCTCACGGATCTCCCGAGGCAAGCGTTTCTCGCGGACCCATTCCGGCGACATCGCCACGACGACAAGACCGAGCGATGCCGTCGTCTCCCGTGCCGGCGTGGAACCGGCAAACCAGCGGCGGCGCTCCGGTGCGTACCTGATCGCTTGTGCCGCCGTCTCGCCCAGGCGCTCGGTCGCCAATAGCCGGCCAAAGGCCGGATGGTCCTGAAGCGCGGAATTCGCCGAGCGGACACCGATCGGCCAGGACTGCTCCATCGATTCGACGATTGCGGCGGGCGGTGCGACGGCAACGGGTCGCCTGTGACTTGCGGCGTGGATCACGTCAGCGAGTTCGGCCTCGGCCTGCAACGAGATCGCGTTGAAGCGCGCAAACAGTGTAGCGCAAGCCTGCGTCAACGCTGAGAGACCGGCGGGATCCGAACGCAGCGCCAGGATCGCCGCTTTAACCTCGGCGACGTCCGCGCAACGATGCGCCAACTCCTCGGCGCCGAACCCCTCGAAGCCTATCGCGGTGCCGACCACCGGCACGCCGTAGGACAGGGCCTCGGCGACTTTCATCTTCAGGCCGCTGCCCATCAGCATCGGCGCCACGATCACGTCGGTCTCGGCGTAGAACCTTTCGAGATCGTCGACGTAGCCGAGCAGCATCACCCCCGGCAGGTCAAGGCCGCCCAGCGCGTGGCAGATCTCGCCGGCGATCCGCAATTCCGGCTTGTCCGGTGTCCAGCCCGCGGCCCATGCGTGGGCGAACTTGCTGATTGAGAACAGGTTGGGATCGTTGCCGTGCCCGACGAAGCCGATCCGTGCGATCACGCGCGGCGCTGAGAACGGTGCGCGGACCGGAAATACCGGCGGCAGCAGCAGCACCCGCCGGTCGGTCAACCCGGCGAAGTAAGCCGCCTCCTCCGATTGGATCGCTAGCACCACATCGGCGCGGTCGAGCGCAGCCGCCTCGCTCTTGCGGTCGGTGTAGTAGAAGTTTGGTTCAGCCCGAAACGGACGGTACTGCAGCTGCCGGTCGGCGAAGCGGTCATGCGTGTCGATGAGCTTGAGCATGTCCTGCGCGTAATCGAGGCAGCGCGACAGGAACATGTAGTTGACGAGGATCGCCACGGTGTCGGGGTGTTCCGCCGCATACCACGCCACGAACCGGTCGAGCGCTGCCGAGCCCCATTCGTCGATCCCGAAAATTAGGGAGCGCGTTTTCAGCGGGATCGTCTCGTTCGCTTCAATCAGGAATGTACGCTGGAAGCTCGCTTGCATCGCCGCGAGATCGGTTGGCGGATGCTGGCCGAAGCGGCGGTAGACCTGATCCTCGTGGGCGAAGTAGGCGAAGTCGACGGCAAAGCCCGCGCGTTGAAGCGCCGAACAGGTGAGCGCCAGCCGTTTGCGGTTGCCGGCGCTGGCTGGCACGGCTGGCATCGGCGCAACTACGAGGACCGTGGCGATCGGTGTCAGAGTGGACGACGGGGTCTCGGCGCTCATCTGGCAGCTGCGCTCAGTCGCGCCGCGGCGAAGCCGCCATTCGCGATCAAGAAGACACGTCGGGGTCGCCCAACCTCTGGTCCCCAAAGCGGATCAAGGTCAAGATCCATCCGCGACGCCGGCGAGAACGTCATGCGCGCCGTCGCGACGCGGGCGCAGCGGAGTCCGGACCCGGAATCGAACAAGACGTAGTTCGGCACCTCCGTGCCCGAGACGCTGCAGGCTCGCGGATCGTCGGCGAGCGTGACCTCCGGCCCGTCCTTCGGCACCGGAACGTCGCGAATAGCCGGCGCCAGCAGGGTAATCGGGTCGGCCAGGGCAGTGGCGTTCTGAGGCGTCATCGACGAGAGCACGGCTCGGGCCATCACGGCGGCGTCGCCGGGTGACAGCGTCCCCGCCGGCTCGGCCGGGCCGGTCGCAAGGGTGATGGGATGGAAATGCGTGGCGACGACGAGCCGTGTCCCGCGTGCAAGTGCCGTCCCCGCAGCGTCGCCTCGTGTGCGCAGCAGCAGCAAGCCAGTTGGCCGCTTCTCCCGCGCCGTCATGCCGGCGAACGCCCAGGTCTCGAGTGTCACGTCGCCGGGCGCGACCACCGCGAGGGGAATCGGCATTGAGGTCGGCAGGCGAAAGCTGCAGAGAACCCAATCGGATCCGAAGCGGAAGATGCGGGCGTCGCACCGGGTGGACGCGCCTTCACGGTAGAACGACGCGGTCATCCGTTGCCTTCATGAAACGATCGCATCGCTACAATTCACGGTTCGAACGCATAACGCTCGCGGCGCTGTGTCCGTCCCCCGAGGGCGAGCGTGGTACGGGAGCGCCGGTGCATGCGCAACCCGGTTGAAGCCACGGCCTACGTGAAGATGTCGCTGTCCGAAGAGCTTGGTGGCGACATTGTATCCTTGATGTCGCTAACCTGACACAGCCAATGGTTTTGGCGCGATTTCTGACCTTGATCTGGTCGTAGGCCGGACAATCCGTGTAGGCTCCGGCTGATTGTGACGCCTAGCGCACGGGCGACCGGCTGGATCGGAGAGGACGTATGCAGATCGACGCCCCCGCCGCCATCCAGGGCGAGACCCTGGCGGAATTCCTTCGCCGTCGGCGCGGGCTCGCGACGGTACCGGCACCGCCGCGCGCCAGCGGCGGCGCGGCGGAAGCGATCTGGCGGGGCGGGACGGTCTCGGCGATCGACCTCGCGGATGCGGTCGCGGCCTTTCACGGGGTCCCACGGGCCGACCGTCACGCGATCGCCGGACTTCCCCATGCCCTCGACACATTGTCCCGCGACTTCCTACGCGAGGCCTACCTGTATCCGGTCATGCGCGACGGGCACCCGCTGCTGGTGACCGCGGACCCCGGCCATCTCGAACCGATCCGCGCGGTCGCCCTCGCGCTTGGCGGGGCGGTGCCGTTGGCGGTGCTCTCGTTCGAAGAAATCGAGGAGCTGTTCGAGCGTAGTCGCCCCGCCGACGCGCCACGCGACGAGGTCGAGAGCGAGACCGGGTCCGACTACGCCCTCTCCGACGACATCGAGACGCTGCAGGATCTCGCCCGCGGCGCCCCGATCGTGCGCGTCATCGACGGGCTGTTAGAGCGTGCGATCCAGGCGGGCGCCACCGACATCCACATCGAGACCGGACGCGAGGAACTGAAGGTCCGGTTCCGCGTAGACGGTCACTTGCGGGCGCAGCAGACGATGCCGCGTCACATGGCAGCCGCGGTAATCTCGCGGGTGAAGATTCTCGCCGGCCTCGACATCGCCGAACGCCGCCTGCCGCAGGACGGGCGCACCAACGTCAGGATCGGCAACACCGAGGCGGATCTGCGCGTCGCGATCATGCCGACACTTTACGGCGAGACGGCAGTGCTCCGTATTTTGCTGAAGGACACGCGGCTACTCGACTTCAAGCGCGTTGGCCTGTCCGACCGCGACCGCGACGCGGTGGTCAGGCTGCTCGCCGAGCCACACGGCATCATTATTGTTACCGGCCCCACCGGCAGCGGCAAGACTACGACGCTCGCCACCGCGATCTCTCTGCTGAACGATCCCGCGCGCAAGATCGTCACCGTCGAGGACCCGGTGGAGTACCAACTCCCCGGAATCCACCAGACCCAGATCAAGCCGGCAATCGGTCTAACCTTCGCCACCGCACTGCGATCGTTCCTTCGCCACGACCCAGATGTGATCATGGTCGGCGAGATGCGGGACCGCGAAACCGCGGCGATCGGCATCCAGGCCGCTCTCACCGGGCACCTTGTGCTGACGACATTGCATACCAACAGCGCGGTCGACGCGGTGGTGCGCCTCGTCGATATGGGGGTCGAGCCGTATCTCATCGCGTCGAGCCTGCGCGGGGTGATAGGCCAGCGGCTGGTTCGTCGCTTGTGCGAGCGCTGCCGGGTTCCAGATCCAAAGGGCCTCGAGGTCGCTCGCGACCTCCGCGCGCGCCGTGGCGGCCCCGAGGCGACGGGCCACAACTTTCACGCAGCGACCGGCTGTGCCCATTGCAACGAGAGCGGCTTCCGCGGACGCATCGGGGTGTTCGAGGCACTCGCTGTCGGCGACGACTTGCGTGACCTCATCCGCGGCCAGCCCGATCCCCGCATCCTGCTCCAGGCGGCGCGTGCGGTCGGCATGACTACGATGCTTGACGATGGGATCGAGAAGGCGAGCCTTGGACTCACCTCACTCGACGAGGTTATGCGGATTTCGGGATGACGCTCTCTACCGGAATGATGCCGGCCACGATCCGGCCCGCAGCGACCGCGATGCAGACGATCGGCGCAGCGCTGCTCGACTCCTTTGTTGCGACCCTCCGGCCACTCGTTGCCCGCTTCTCGACGGGCGTGAGCCACGTCGTCTTGATCGCGCCGGATGGACTCTTGCTCCACAGCCTGCGGAAAGATTGTCTTGGCCCGCCGCTGCATCTGGCCGACGACGTGCGCGCACCGGAGGCGTTCCACGTGGGTGCGGTGCAGTTGAGACTGCCACCGGAGGTGTTCCTGACGCGCTCGCTGCGCCTTCCCGATGCCGGGCGAAGTTATCTCCAGCCGATCATCGCGCACCGCTTGGAACGTCTGACGCCATGGCGGGCGGACCACGTTCTCTATGCCTACAGCGTCGTCGACGGCGTCTCCGAGGATGGCACGATCGGTGTCGATCTGCTCGCGACCTCCGTCGATCTCGTGGCGCCGTTCCTGGCGCGCCTCGCAGGTGCGGGGCTCACGGCAACGGCGCTGGGCAGTGCCGCGGAACCGCTCGACGCGCCGCTACGCTTCGACCTCTATAAGGGGCGTACGCAGGCTTCCGACGGCCGCCTTCGGGCGCGTATCGGCCGCGGCTTCGCAGTCCTGCTCGGCGGGCTCGCGACCGCGTGCCTGTTCTCAGCGATCGTGGCGGCTTCGGCCACGTCGGACGCAGAGGATGTCCAGCAGAGGCTGACTGCGCTACGCACGAAGCTCGCGCTGCGCGGCGGGCCTGGCACATCACGCGAACGCGCCCTGTTAGAGGGCAAGCGCGCCGATACCGCGACGATCGTGCTTATCGATAAGCTGAGCCGCGCCTTGCCCGACGACACGGTACTGCGCGAACTCGACATCGATCCGACCCGGATTCGCCTCGTAGGCCGCTCTGTCGATGCGCCGGCGCTGATCGCACGCCTCGAAGTGGATGCCGGCTTGAAGAACCCGCGTTTCGCCGCGCCGGTGATCCGCGATGCTGACAGGCGGGACGCCTTCGATCTGGTAGCGACCCGCAGCGATGCGCCGGGCACGGCACGATGACGCTCGCGGAAGCCCGTGACACTCGCTGGTTCGGGCCGCTTGCTGTCGCGCTGTGCGTTGGCATACCGCTACTGTTGCTCGCAATCACGATCACCAATCTCACGCGCTGGTTGGAGGCCGGTGCCGAGGTGAATAGCGCAGCCGGCCATCTCGCTCAGGTCGAGGCGAGGATCCGGGCGGAGGCCGGTCGTCCGGTGCCGACGCGCGGTGACCTCTCGGCCCTTTATCTGACAGCTGAAACGGGGAGCCTCGCCCGCGCAGAACTCCAGCAGCGTCTCGCCGGCCTCGTCGAACGCGCTGGCGGCCGGCTGATTGAGGTTCGCGGCGACGAAGCACCCGACGCGGCGGCTCAGCGCAGCATACAGCTTCGCCTTAGTCTCGACATCGGCAACGAAGGATTCTTCGATTTGCTAAAGGCAGTCGAGACCGGCCTGCCGCTGCTTACGGTCGAGGCCGTGAACATCCGCCCTGTGTCGGGGCGTAGCGCGGGGGGCGAGGAAGCCAATCCGACCCTGCGCGTCGCACTCGCGATCCGCGGCTACCGCCGCGAGAGCACGCAATGATCTGCCCGTATCGTCATGCCCGACGCCGTGGCGCCGCCGCCGGTGCCGTTCTGGTTCTCGTCCTTCTCGAATCGGCGATCGTGCCGACGTCGGCTCAAGTCGCTGACGACCGCCCGCCACCAGGCCCAGCGCAGAACCTGAACCCGCTGAGCACGCTCGATCCCGCGACGCTCGATGCCTTTAGGGGACGGCCGCTCTTCGCACCATCGCGCCGACCGCCACCACCGCGACAGGTTATTACCGCTCCACCGGCGCCCGTGGCGGTCGAAGCTCCGCCGCCGGATCTGCGCCTCGTCGGCGTCGTCGCGGGTGTGGACAAAGCTGTAGCGATCCTGCGCCGTCCAACAGGAGGTTCTTCGCTCAGCCTTAAACTCGGGGACTCGGTGGAAACATGGCGTGTCCAGGCCATCGGCCCCGACCGCGTAACGCTTCGCGATGGGACGCGCGAGACCACCTATCGGCTCTTTAGCGTAGGTACATCGAGCCCTCCGGGTGCACGTCCCGGCAGTCCTCTGCCTATCGGCATTCCGCTAGGGCGATGAGCCATCTTGGTGCCCGGGGGACCTAAATGGGGTACCGCTGGCCTTTATCGGAGAAGGATTGCCCCGCGATTTTTACCGACAGCGGGCATGAGTCCCGCCCGACTATATAGAACTCAACCGTGATTGGCTTTCTAAAGCATCGCCACACCTTCACGCCACGCGGCAATCTCACGATGTGATCCTGCTGAGGGGATGGCTGATGGCCTGCCCGCATTTCCTCGACGTCGTGTCGTCCACGCCGGGCATGGTCGGGCATGCGATCCTCGCGAAAGTTCCGGCGAGCTGGTGTATTTGATCGCGCGCGTCGCTCTCGATGTCGGCGCCGGTTCTACCTGCGGTCGATACGACGACCGAACCCGTGATCCGGCCCGCCTCGCTGATGAGCGTGAAGTTGAACCTGCCCATGCGGCTGCGCCGCACGACGTAGTGGACCTTCGACATCGCCCGCCTCCGGCAAAATGTTTCCGAAGGAGCCTACGGTGCGAGATGTGCTCAAGTTTCAAGGAAGCGTCTCGACTCGGGCCAGCGATCCGAGTGGTCGGTCGCATGTACCGCAGATCGGGACCGACGATCGTCCGCGCACGCGCTAGCAGAAGCCGAGCCGACCGAGATAGCGATGACGATAGGCCCGCGCCGGTCGCCGATTGATCAGCCTCTTTCACGACTGAACTCGGTGACCCACGTTTCGCGTCGTCGGAGAACGATGCCTTGCCCTCCGACGACGATACCTGTGCGGCGACTAGCGCAGGGTTCCGTTGAGGCCGCCGGGGAAGAAGCCGCCCGGGCTCTGGGTGGTGTTGAGGTAGACGATGTTCAGAACCTGGCCGGGGGTGCGGGCGAACACAAGGCCTTGGGCGTTGGTCGGAACGAGGTTCGCATCCGAGAACTGGAAGCCTGGGGTCGCAGACTGGGTTCCGCTAATGCCCTGGTCGAGGTCGGTATTGCCGTCGAGCGAGTCGCGAGCGTTTGAGATCGCGTCCGCCTGATTAATCAGGCCCTTAGCGTACAGCGTAGTGCGGATGATGCCAGCGTGATAGGCCTCGACCGCGAGGATGCTGGCAGCAGCGCTTAGATAGGTCTTGTTCTGGATCGCGCCGGCAGCGCCGTTATAAGCAGTGACTCCAACATCCTCGAAGATGAAGGAGGCGAGAAGGAAGTTCGTGTCATTGGCGTAGGCGTCGAACCGGTCGTTTGCGCCGATCAGGCCCGCCGCGCGGGCGGCGGCGGTGAAGGCGAAGTCGATGTCGAGGCGAGGACGGCTGACGGCGGCGCTGCCCAGTGCAGCGCGCAGGAAGCGGACGTGGGCCTCCTCGTCGGCGGCGATCTCGAAAGCGTACTTGCGGACGTTCGGATCGGTGAACGGCACGGCACGGCCACCGCCGTTGACGGCGCCGATGGCACCGACGCCCTGCAGGTCGGCGGCCTTCAGGCCGGCCCCGTTAACGGCGTTGAGGTAGAATTCCGCCTCGAGATACTCGAGGTTAAGTGCGAAGTTCAGGATGTCCGCGTCGGTGACGTTCGGCGGCAGTGCTTGAGCCTGGGACTGGGTCGTGGCGTTGCCGAGGATGGCGGCGCCAGCGATGCCGAGGCCGAGCGTCTGGAGGAAGGCGCGACGACCTTTTTCGAGATTGACGACGCGAGTGCCGGGCTCGAGGCCCGCAAGCTCGCTCTCTGCAGTGTTCTGCCTGTCGATCATGGTCCGTTTTCTCCCAACGTGTCGCACGCCTGAAATCGCGGCGTCGACGGCGAAGTTAGCGGTAACGCGATTCGCCACAATGACGGGTTTACTAAAAGTGGCTTAACTGTGTAGCATTTTCTTTGACTGTGTCTAATCAGGCACGCAATAGCAAGAAAGCTGTTGTAGGGCGCTCGTCCCGGTGGGCACGGACAGAAATGAAGGGTACGTTAACGAAAGGCCGAGATCGGAAAAATTTCCCATGTCTTTGACGCGGCTATCCTTTGCTCTGGTTTGTTGCGCGGGACTTCTCGGCTCCGTCGCCCTCGCCCGTGATATCGCCCCCCCGCGTGCCAGCCTTACAGGCCCCGAAACAGAGGTGGATCTGACGGCGCGTCCGCTGCGCCGGACCGTTGCAGGCAAGCCGTCGCGGGATGCGGTCGTTGCGCCTGATCGTGGCGAGGGGCGGACCTACAATTTCAGCCCTGAGGATGTCGAGGCGACGGCGGGGCTTGGCTCCGACGCGGTGGAGATCGGGACCCAGCCCGGCGAGGCCGGCAGCTACCGTCTCAACTTCGAGCGGGCTGAAGTGAAGGATGTGGTCCACGCCATTCTGAACGATACGCTCGGCCTCAACTACACGATGGCTTCCGACGTCGCTGGCCAGATTACAATCTCCTCGCCCCGGCCGATGACGCGCGTAGAGCTGCTCTCCGCGCTGGAGACGGTGCTGTCAGGCCAGGGCTACACTATGACCCGCAACGCGGCCGGCTACCGCATTACCTCGGCCGCCACTAGCATCGGAAACGTCAGCTTCGGCAACGCGCAGGTGCCGGGCTACGGCGTCTCGGTGGTTCCGTTGCGCTACGTCTCGGCCGCGGTGATGTCGAAGCTCGTTTCGGGTTTCGTTACCGAGGCAGACGGCCTGCGTTTCGATACCGGGCGCAACACCATCATCGTGAAGGGACCCGGCCCGCGTCGCCAGGAAGCGGTGAGCGCGATCCTGGCCTTTGATGCGGACTGGATGCGAGGGCAGTCGGTGAGCCTGTTCGAGCTACGCCGTGCCCGGCCGGAGGCGGTCGTCGCCGACCTGACGCAGCTGTTTGACACTGGCGAAAACGGGGCGAGTTCGGGCCTGATCCAGTTCAAACCGATCACGCGCCTGCGCGCTGTGATGGCGATGTCGAAGAACCCGTCCCTGATCCGCCGGGCCGAAACCTTCGTGCGCAAGCTCGACGGCACGGTCGAGGCCGCCGAGGAGACGGTGTTCATCTACAAGGCGCGTTACCGCGACGCAAAGGAACTGGCGCGCGTCATCAACGGTCTCTTCGGGACCGGAAACTCGAACATGAACACCAACACCCCGACTCAGGGCGCCGGGCTCGGGGGCCTCAACGGGGGCGGACAGGGGCAGGGCCGGAATTTTGCCGGTAGCAATCAGGGCGGTGGCCTGAACGGCGGTAATTCCGGCTCTAGTTATGGCAGCCTCGGCCAGGGCAATTCCGCCAACCAGGGCGGCGGCCAGCAGAACACCGGCGCCGACCTCCTCCGGGCGCGGTTCGCCTCAGCCTACGGCGACTCGGTGCAAAGCAACGGCATGGCCGATGGCGGCCCAACGGCGCTCGGCGGCGGCAGCGACAGCCTCGACCTGACCCGGCGCGGCAACGGAGCGCGGCGCGTCTCGATCAGCGCGGACCCATCGAACAATTCGGTCATCACCTATGCCGACGGCGAGACCTACCGAAAGATCAACGCAGCGCTCCGTCAGCTCGACGCGACCCCGGCGCAGGTTGCCGTTAACGTAACCATCGCCGAGGTGACGCTCACCGACCAGCTCAAGTACGGCGTGCAGTACTTTCTCGACTCTAAGAACATCGGGCTGGGCAAGGGCAAGGGATCGATTGGCCTGCTGAGCGCGGCCGCGGCGACGGCCGGCGGCGCCACCAACGCGCTTACGGCGGGGGCCGGCGGCGGCTTCAATTTCCTTGTCGGCGGTTATTCCGGCCCGGACGTGGTGCTCTCGGCGCTCGACGGCTTCACCGACGTCAAGATCCTGTCCTCGCCCTCCCTCGTCGTCATTGAGAACCAGCCTGCCTCGCTCCAGGTTGGCGATTCCGTGCCGATCACCACGACGCAGGCACAGGGGATCACCGTGCCCGGCGCTCCGCTCGTCAGCCAGGTCGAGTTCCGCGACACCGGCATCATCCTCAACGTTGTCCCCCGCATCGGCCAGAACGATGCCGTGACCATGCAGATCGAGCAGGAGATCTCGGCGGTGGTTGGCGCTTCAAACACCCTAACGCCGACGATCTCGAAACGCCGCGTCGCGAGCACGATCTCGGTGGCTAACGGACAGACCGTGCTGCTCGCCGGCCTGATCAGCGAAAAGCGGCAGACCTCCCGCGACGGTATCCCGTTCATCGATCGTATCCCGAACGTCGGTGATCTGTTCAGCTCCGTCGACAACGGCGCCCAGCGCACCGAACTCGTGGTGTTTATCCGACCCGTCGTGGTGCGATCGGGTCGCGATGCACAGCGGGTCGCGGAGGATTACCGTGGCAAGCTGCTCGATGCAGGCGCTCGACGCGGTGCTGCGCTGCCTGCCCGCCGCCCGGTCTACAAGCCCTGACCCACCGCGCATGTTCGTCAGACGCGTCGAAACGACCGATTTCGCCGGGCTTGTGATCGCTGTTGCCGTCGCTGGCGCGGCGTTCGCGACCTGGGTCGGTCCGGGGGCCATCGCGACGGGAGTCGTCGCGCTCGCTCTGGCCATAATCGGCTTGCGGATCGTCTGGCAGGATCTAGCGGATTTCACGATTCCTGACGCCGCGACTCTGGCTCTCGGACTGATCGGCCTCACGGCACGGATCGGCGACGGCGCCTATCTGGGCGAGACTCCAGTTGTGAGTATCGGCTTGGCGGTTCTCGACGCCGCGATCTGCGGCGGCGTCCTGCTCGGGTTGCGGGAGGGCTATTACCGTCTCCGCGGCCATGACGGCATCGGTCTTGGCGACGTGAAGCTCGCGGCTGCCGGCGGCGTCCTGCTCGACACCGTTGGGCTCTCCTGGGCGGTCCTCGGCGCGAGCCTGACCAGCCTCGCCGTGGTCGGTGCGGGCCGCATGCTACCCGCTCTGGCGCGCGCGGTTCCAGTGACCGACCGGATTGCCTTCGGCGCCGTCCTCGCCCCCGCGCTTTGGGCGACGTGGCTCGTCGGACAGATCCTACCCGGCGTGCTGGGGCACCCGTAGATGTCAACCTTCGCCTACATGGCCCTCGATTCGGCGGGCAAAATCCTGAAGGGGACGATGGAGGCCCAGGCGAGCGGCGAGGTCTTCGCCCATCTCGACCGGATCGGCTGCACCCCGATCTCGGTCAAGACGGAAGCCCGCGGGACGCGGCCGGCCGGGCGCTCGCTGCGGGACTGGTTGACGCCTGACCCGCGCCCCGAGGACATCACCGGCCTGACGCTAGATCTAGCGATGCTACTCAAGGGTGGCGTCGCGCTCACCGAGGCGCTTCAGATCCTCTCCCAAATGGAGAGCCGGAGCTGGCTCGTGCGGGTGCTGCGCGACCTTCATGCCGCGCTTAGCCACGGCAAAAGCCTGTCGGAGGCGATCTCCGCGCACCCGAAGCTCTTCCCTCCGATCTACGTGAAGATGGTTGAGGTCGCCGAGACCTCCGGGCGACTGGAGGAGGCATTGAGCGGGCTCGCCGCCGAGCGCCAACGGGGCGAGCGCCTCCGAAAGCGCTTCATCTCGGCGATCTCCTACCCCTGCTTTCTGGTGGTCGCGGCGGTGGGCGTGCTGTTCTTCATCCTGATCTACCTGATCCCGAAGTTCGAGGTCGCGCTGCAGGGCTTCCGCGACAAGATCGATCCATCGGCGCTGGTGGTGTTCGAGATGTCGGGCTTTCTCAACCGCAACCTTGACGTCGTGGTGCTGTCGATGGCTGGCCTCCTAGGGGGCACCATCTTACTTAACCGGATCGGCAGCGAGCGCGGGCTGTGGCTCGCCCTGCTCGCACGCCTGCCGTTCAGCCGGGCGGTGCTGGCCAACGAACTCACCGTCACCTTCTGCCGGACGCTGGCGATCTTAGTGCGCAACCGCGTCGATATCTCCACCGCGCTCCGCCTGATCCGTGGCGTCGTGCGCTTGCCCGGTGCTGGCTCCGAGATCGACCGGGTCGTCGCAGACGTGCGCCAGGGCCAGCGCCTCTCCGAAACCTTGTCGCGCGGAAAACTTTTCCCCCGGCACGTGGTGCAGATGCTGCGCGTCGGTGAGGAATCCGGCGATCTCGCCGACAGTGCCAGCCGCGTCGCGGTGTTCTACGAGGCCAAGCTCGACGCGGCTCTGGGTCGTGTCATAGCGGTGGTGGGGCCGGCGGTGATGGTTCTGGTAAGTCTTCTGATCGCGTGGCTCATCATCTCGGTTATGACCGCGCTCATGAGCATCAACGACCTGCTGGTCTGAGGTTTCGTCCCGATGATGGCTTCCGTGCGTTTCCGCTTCGATCAATCCGTGCGTCCCCGGCGCGATGCGCAGGGTGGCTTCACCCTCGTCGAGTTGCTCGTCGTGCTGGTGATCCTCGGCCTCGTCATGGGCCTCGCGGGTCCGCGAGTGCTCGGCTACCTGTCGAGCTCGCGCGACAAGGCGGCCAAGCTTCAGATCGAGTCCTTCGCCTCAGCGCTCGACCTGTTCTACCTCGACAACGGCCGTTACCCGTCGACGAGCGAGGGCCTGCAATCATTAGTGCAGCGCCCGCCCGCCGCGGAGAACTGGAGCGGTCCCTACCTCAAGCAGGGCAGCGTTCCGGCCGACCCTTGGGGACATCCCTACGAGTACCGGACGCCAGGCAAGACCGCCCCCTACGCCATCCTCTCGCTCGGCGCCGACGGCGTGAAGGGCGGCAACGGCGTGATCGGCAAGGAATGACGGCCGGGGTTCGAAGCGACTCGCGCAAGCGCGGGGTGTCGGCGGGCTTTACGCTAATCGAGGCGCTCGCGGCCTTTGCGATCGTAGCTGTCCTGAGCCTCGTGGTGCAGCGGGGCGTGGTGCAGTCGCGCGCCGGGCTCGTGGCGGTAGAGGACAGGCTCGCCGCCGAGCGCGTCGCCCGCTCGCTCCTGGCCGAACCTTTGCGCGTATCGGACATCGGCAGGGGCGGACGCACCGGAACCCTGGACGGCTACCGCTACACCATCCTCCTCGCGGCACTGGAGCTTCCTCTACCCGAGGCCGAGCGGGACGCGGAAGGCGGCTGCCAGCAATCGGCCGGCTCCTGCGATCCGGCAAGCCCCGCCCCGCGCATCCGCTGGACGCCCATGCGCCAGGACATTGAGGTTTTGACCCGCCGCGGAACGGCCGTAACGGTCGAGACGATCCGCCTTGGGCAGACGGCATCGGCCGATGGCGGGGGGCGGTAGCATGATCGCTACCGAGACAGGCCCGTGGCCTTCGCGATCCGACCGGAACCGTCGGGTTTCCGAACCTCCGGACTCACGACGCGAGGCAGACTGAAAGTGATCCGTATGATGGGCCTCGAGATCTTCCTGAAGCGCTTCTCGAAAGCCGCGCGACCGATCCCGAATCCGATCCCTCCTGAACCGGAGGCTGCCTCTATCGCGTCTGCACCGGCCCCGATGGAACCGGCGCCCGCCGCAGACGGCGCGGTCTCGGGCGAGCCGGTCGCACCAGGCGAGACCACCTGGCGGCAAGTGCTCGACCCCGACTGGGAGGCACGACGCCAAGTGCTCGACTGGAAGGGCCTACCGCCGGTTCACGACTATGTAGCCCGCCTGATGACCGGCCGCTCCACCGCCGAGCGCGGTCTATGGCTCGACTGGACCCTCGACCGCCACCTCGCGCCGCTGCGCGAGCGGCTCGGCCGCAACCTCAGCCTCGCCTCGTTCGGCTGCGGCCCGGGCGGGATCGAGGAGGCAATCCTGCGCCAGGGACACTGGCCTCTGTCGAAGATCACGCTCTACGAGTATGACGCGGCCCTGCTCGCGGACGCTCGGCGAAAGATCGAGCAGTTTCCGCTCGAATCCGAGTTTTTAGCCTTCGATTTCAACCATCCGCCTCCGATCGACCGCAGCTTCGACGTGGTCTTTTTCTGCCACTCCCTGCACCATTGCGCCGACCTCGAACGGTTCCTGCCCTTCCTCAACCGGATCGTCTCGCCGGACGGGCTGATCCTCGGTCTCGATTACTTCGGGCCGCCGCGCCTTCAGATGGATCGGGATGCCCGCCGGCTCGCCGACGAGATCTTCGGCTACCTGCCCGCGCACTTGCGGCGGAACCTGAAAGAGGAGCAGGAGGACCGGATCGATGCCCGCTTGACGCTGCCGACCATCCCGGCGGTAGCCAGTTACGATCCAAGCGAGGCGCCCCGCAGCGCCGACCTGCGCTCGATGCTGTTTGCCGCCTTCGACGTGGTCGAGGTGCTGCCGATGGGGGGCACGCTGCTGCGCAACCTGCTCGCCGACCGCGCCGGAAATTTCCGCAGCGAGAGTGACATGGCGATCCTCGACTTGACGATGATGATCGAGCGGATAGCGATCGAGACCCGGCTCGTGGCGTCTGATGACCTCTACTTCGTGGTCAAACCGACCAACCGGATCTGACCCTTGCCCCTTCGGAGCCGGTCAGCGCTCCCAAGCGGTGACGTAGTACGGTGCGTCGCGGATCGGAGCACGGGCCAGGGTAACGGCGACGCTGCGGTTGGCGGCCGCCACGGTGGTGACCATGACGCGGACGCGGAAGGCCGTGCCGCGTGTCGTGGTGATTAACGGCTGCTGCTTCGGCAGCAAAAGCTTGAGTCGATCGTCGATCGTCGCACGCGGCGCAGCACGCAAAGCCACCACCTGCGCGACGAGGCTCGGACTCATCTCGGGCAGCGCCATCAGAACCGTCGCGGAGGCTTCCAGCACGTTCACGCGGCCCTGGACGTTGTCGACGGTGAGCAGGGGCGCGAGGGCGGCCACATCGTCGTCCGTGACGTCGGCCAACCAGCGGAGTTCCCCCACGGTACGGAAGCCGTCTTTGCCCCGGCCGACGGGCTTGGCCGCGAGGTTGATCTTGGCCGGATCGGCGTTCGCCGGCGGCTTGTCCTCGTAGCGGTCGCGCCATTGCACGACGCGGGCGGCGAATATCTCAGGCTTTAAGCCGGTTAGCCCAACGGCGCGATACGCGCCTGCCAGCAGCATGGGATCAGACCAGTTCAGGTCGATCCGGCCAGATTCGTCGACTGCGGACAGGGTGATGGTGCCGCCGTCGACGGCGATCCGCTGGTCGCGGATCCGCGCCGCCGGGAGTTTCAATGCGAACAGTTCGTGGGCCGCGAGGTCGATGCCGGAGCGGACCATCGCTTCGAGTCTGAGGTCGTCGGCGGTACCGCGCACGCCATTGATGGCTGAGCGCACCATCAGCGCCGTCCCGCCGGCAAGGCTCAGGAGTAGGGCCATGATGCCGAGCACCGCCACGAGGATGAAGCCGTCCTGCCGGCTGCGCATCTCAGCGCCCAACCGCAGCGGCCATGCCGGGCGTCGGCACGCCGGGCTGGCCTTGGGCCTCAAGCGAGCGCGGATCGATGCGGCTGCAGAACGCCTTTCGCGGTGCGGCGCAGCCCGGCTCTGCCTCAATTCGTAGCGGGACGCGAAGGCTCGACAGGATTTCCCCGCTTGCGGGATCGGTGAAGGCGACGCGCACGGCGATCGGCAGCGTTTCGGCCGCGGGCCAGACGTCGACCAAGAGTTCGGGAGTGCCTTCGCCGGGCGCCACCACATAGGCGAAGCGGACTGAGGCCGTGCCAGCGTAGACCGTGTGCGCGGGCGCGAAATCGAGTGCGGCCTCGTCGCGATCGAGGGGCGAAAGCGGCGCCTCGGCGCGAAGCACGGTGCTGCCGTCCTTTGTCTCGGTCCCCTGCAGCAGGATCGCGAGGCTCCGGGGCGTGCGGTCCGTGTCAGTTCGGTCTAGGGAGAACAGCATCCGGTCGGGCAGGCCCGCGAACACGAAGTTCCGCTGGCCCGGCCCGGCCCAACGCGCGCGCGCGATCGACCCGATGTCGCGGGCGAGCGCGGCCAGAGCGTGGCTGGCGACGTCTAAGCGTTCGGTGCGCTCCGCCGTCCGGTCAGCCTGCCGCGACATTAGCCCGAGCAGTGACCCGACCGCGACGAGGATGATTGCACCGATCGCCATCGTCGCCAGCGCCTCCAGAAGGAGGAAGCCAGCCGAACGCGGCCGCGCGGGCGGGACGCGGAGACGTCGCGCGGTGTGTGTTGCGCGGGCGTCCCCCTCACTCGTCAAGACGTGCGCCCCGGTCAATCACGATCGCTGCGGTCTGCGGATCGACCCGGACCGACAGGATGCCGGACCGGTCGGCCCGCATCAGAAAAATCTCTCCGCCCGACGCCCGCCCGTCCGGCAGGAAGCGGATGCCGTCGAGCCCCGCGCCGGAGATGCGCAGGAACAGGTTGGTTGGGATGGCGACTACCCCATTCTCGGCGCTGGACAGCACGCGGCCGCCCGCGAGATCGACGACGCTTGTCACCGGGCGCCCGCTGCGGACGGCTTCATCGCGGTCGGCCCTAAGAATCGCCGCGATCTCGAACCCCTTAACCCGCAAGCTCGTCGCGCTCCCCGAGAACGACACACGCGGCAAGGCAAGTGCAGCGATCAGGCTGATGATCGCCAGGACCAGCGTCATCTCGATCAGGGTGAAACCCGCATGGTTCGCGCGGTGGGAGGCGTCGGCCGGTTTCATGCGGTGTTTTCAGAATCCTGGCCCTACGGCGGAACTCCAGCCGCAGGAAGTCTGCCCCACGGGGAAGCACTTGCATCGGAGCGCGTCGAATTCGAGGCGTCGCGTGAGGTGCTCAGATCCAATGTTCGGCAATATCGCGGTCCAAGTCGAGGGCGATCGTGTCCGCCAGCACGGCCAGAGGATCCGCGCCGGGCATGAGTACCGCCGTCCGGTGCACAGTGCCTGCGCGCCAGCTTTCTGCATGGCGCATAATCAGCCGGTACAACCCTGGCAGGTCCGCCGCGATCTCAAGGGGATAGGCACGATGAGCCGCGATCTCTGATGCGACCACCGGCAGCCCCATGGCAAGCGCGAGCGCAATGCCGCACGCGACGCCCTGCCGGCGTTGCGGGGTCAGATAGAGGTCGCTGGCCGCCAACAGGTCGAAGAGGTCGGCATCGCCAAGGGACGCGAACGTCACGAGGTCGGTAGGCTCGTCGGGACAGGCGACGGGACCACGGCTGGCCGCGACGAAAAGAGGTCGAACTTTAAGTGCCGAATCGGTGAACGGATATTCGGTGGCAAGTGCGACGAAGTCTTCAATGCCATCGTCCCGCGCGTCTCCTGCCTCCATGCCGAAGAGATTGATCACGACGAAGCGCCCGGTGAAACCGAATTTTTCGCGGAGAGCCGGGCGTCGCACAGCCCAGGCCTCGGACCATGCCGCACCCGCCGGGCGGTCATGGGCAAGCAGCACCGTCTCCTGGCCGAACAGGGCGTCCCGTGCGGACGGCGACGTCGAGAAGACGCGGCGCGCCAGCGCGGCGTGGTAGCGCTTGTCGAGGATTGCGTCCGCCCGCGCGTCGCGATCGGGCCCCGATCCCGGCGGCGCGTCGCCGTGATCGACGCAGTAGACGAGCGGCCGCCGCCCAAGATGCTGCGTCACCGCAAAGAACGGCGCGGTGTGGGCGATGACCGCATCGACGCCTTCGCGCGTCGCGAAGACCGCCGCCTCCACGGGATCCGCGAGTCGGACCTGACGGCGATCCGGGCCGGCGGTCACGTCCTCCCGGTCGGGGCCGCCGAGGATGACCTCGAAGCCCCGCGCGGTGAGAAACGCCGCCTGATCCGCCACCCACTGGCCGATGCCGCCTCCGGCGCTCAGCAGTAGAACCCTGCGAACGCCGGAGGGCGGACGCCGCCACGGGAGAACCACACGCGGCGGAACGGCGAGGCCCCCGATCCTCTCCCGCGACAGATTCGGATTGTAGAACGGATCGTCCCGGATCACCGCCGCGTGTCGCCGCCGCACGCGGATCGCCTCGCGGACGTTGCGGCCTTGATCCGCCCGGGTCGTGGAGGCGCCGCGCGAGAGCGATTCGTGATGCAGCAGCAGCGGCTCTGCGACGTAGAGGTTGCGGTATCCCGCAGCATGGGCGGCGCAGCAGAGGTCCACGTCGTTGTAATCGATCCGCAGCAGCGGGTCGAAGCCGCCGATCTCCGCGAAGACCGAACGCCGGACCGCGAGGCAGGCCCCGGTGACGGCGCTCATCTCACGGGTCGCATCGAGGGCGCGCGCAGTCGCCTCCGGCAGATCGACGAGGGCATGCGCGCCGACGCCGGCGATGCCGAGGACTACGCCGCCATGCTGCACCGTCTCGCTTGGATAGAGCAACCGCGCGCCGACGGCGCCCGCCTCCGGCCGGGCGGCGTGGACGGCGAGCTGGCGCAGCCAATCCGGCTGCCGGACGGTGGTGTCGTTGTTGAGGAAAACGAGGATGTCTTCGTCCGCGCCCGCGGCGCCGGCGTTGCAGATCTCGGAGAAGTTGAACGGGCCGGGCGAGGCGACGACGCGCACCCGCGCATCCGACGTGACCTCCGCGAAGTATCGCGCCGTCTCATCCTCCGACGAACCGTTGTCCACGACAACGATGCAATAACGCTCGGACGGGTAGTCGGTGCGTGTAAGGACGCTGTCGATGCAGGCCCGTAGTAGGGCGCTCCGGTCCCGCGTCGGGATGACGATTCGGACGGTAGGCAGCGGCTCCGGCGGGTCGTCAGATGCCTCGGCCGCGTTCCACGACGGATCGGGAACGGGCTGGTTCGTGCGCGATGGCGGCACCGCCTCGTCCACGGCTCGGTGGTAGAGGATCAACGGGATGCGGATCACCCGCGCGGGGTCGAGCCCGAGCAGCAGGTCCGCCCAGGCCCGGTCGGGATCCCCGAGGCGGCCCGATGCACCCGCCAGCATCTCACGGGTCGGCGGGGCGATGCGCAGGGCGATCACCGGGCCGGCATAGGGCACCTGCCGCATGAGCACGGGCGACATGGCGGGCGCGAACACCGGCGCATGCCGCGCCCCGATCCCGTCGATTCGGTCGTGATCGCTGTAGGCGCCGAGCGCCGCCCCGTGGCCGAGCGCGGCCGCGAACGCGTGACAGGCGTGCGGCCGCAGCCGGCTCCCCCCGCTGGCGAGCAACACGATGTCCCCGTCCGCCAGCCCTGCCAGCGCCTCGGCGATAGTATCGACGCAGGCGATCCGCCGCTCGGCGGCGACCTGGGCGACGATCTTCTTCCAGAAGGCGCTGTCCACGTCCGGGCCGCGCAGCAGCATGGCGCGCCAAGAGGAACCGGCCTGACCTGCGAGGGCGCTCACGAATGCGCCGGGGTCGTCCCGGCCGACGACAATGATGCAATGCACGGTCGACGGCACCGGTTCGGCGGCGATCCGCTCCAGATCCGCCACTTCGAGATCGTCGTGGACGGCGAGCCAGCGCTCGTAGCGCGAGACGCCCGTCGGCCGATGGCCGCGGCGGAATCCCAGCCGAAGGTAATGGACGAGCGGGATCGGAAAGGTTTCGTGGTAGCGAGGATACGTGAGCGCGTAATGCTCGGCATCGAAGGCCGGGCCGGGGTCCCGCAGTTCGGCCGCGCCGTATTCGAGGTAGTGGGCCAGCGCATCCCATCCGCCCCTGGCGACGTCCGGGTAGGTGTCGCGGTACCACGCTTCGTCGAACAGCCCGCTGGTGCGGATCAAGTAGATCTGCGACGCGTCGTCGTCCCGCAGCCAGACCGGGCATCCGTTCGCGGCCTCGCCTGCCTCGATCGCGTGCAGGAAAGGCGGCAGCGGACCCGTACCGGCCGCGGGGACGGCGTCGAGGTAGCGGCGCGTGTCGAAGTTTGGCCCGGGATCGCGATGCTCGTGCAGGCCGTATTCGCAGAAATGCGCCAGGGGGCCCGGCCCAAAGCCCGCGAGTTCTGGATAGGTCGCAAGATACCATTCGGCGTCGAACAGGCCGGAATCCTGAACGCGTCGGGTATGATCCGCGATGACCGGATCGACGCGCGGACGACGTTTGCTGCGAAAGAACTTCATCGCGTCCTGTTCCGCCCACCCTCTGTCGCCGATCCGGAAGCACCCTCGACGCAGCAAAGACAACGTGCCGAAGCATCGCGCACCGGGATCGGACCTGCTTCCCGCCGTTCACGCGCCGACGGCGTGGCGGCCAGTTCGGGGAACGGGGATGCGCCCGAACGAAGGTTTGCCGCCGCGCGCGCGGTCAGTTGAGATCGAACACCCACCCCTCACCCTCGGCGCGAAACCCAGAATCGGCGAAGACGTCGGCACAGGGTGCGTTCCTGTCCGTCGCGAGAAAGCACGCCGAGACCCGGGTCGAACCGTCCCGCTTCAGCCCGTCGACGATGCTCGCCAGCATCCGCCGCTCGATGTCGAGCCCGACGACGCGGCAACTCATGACGAGCTGTTCTATCGCAGCGCCGCGCACGAGGACGGCGCCGACGAGGCCGTAATCGGTGAAACGGTCGGCAACCGAGAAGGCATGGATCACCGCGCCCTCCTGAAGGGCCGCCTGCATCGCCTCCGAAGTCCACCGGTGGCCGGTGGTGTTGAACTGATTGGTCTTGTTGATCAGTTCGAGAGTGCGGGGAAAGCGGCCATGCCCGATCGTCGTGATGACGTCCGACGCGACCCGGATGTCGAGATCGTCCAGAAACTCGGTGCGCGAGACCGTCTTGCGGGTCTTCTCGCGCACCACCTGCGCCCGAATCATCTCGGTCCTCCTTCCGGATTCGTCCGAGATGAACGGCACCTGCGTTTCGGCCGACCACAGAAGCGTCCGGCGGATGCCGTAGAGGTCGGCCCCAAGCGTCCGGATCCCCGGAAACGCCGCCTCGATGGCGGCCCGCTCGACCGGGTTGTCATCGATGAACACGGTGCTCAACGGCAGGACGTTGACCTGTTGTAGGATCGCGGCGACGCTCTCGACCTTCTGATTCCAGCCAATCATCACCACCGCGAAATCGGCGAGTTCCAGGCGGTCGCCGAGTTGAGAATCCCAGGCGGCGCGGATCGTCGCGTCGTCGTTCTTGCTCGCGATGGCGAGCACGATCCCCCTCGCCTTAAGGACGTTCAGTGCCTCGGCGAGGCCGAACGGCCAGCCCTCGTTGGTCTTCGCCTCGCCCGACTCCTCGGCGAGCACGCCGCGCCAGAGCGTGTCGTCCAAATCGACGATCACCAGCTTGACGGCATCGATCTGCCGCAGCGTCCGGACCATCGCCTCGATCTCAGCGTGGACCGCATCGAAGAACGCGTCGATCCGCAGATCGCTCTGCCGGCTGACCGGCGGCGGCGGGTGAAGGCGGCCGCGATCGTGGGCGGCATCGAAGTCGCTCAACGTCGAATTGTGATTCAGCATCCAGAGATGCTCGTCTTGAACGTGGATGCGTCCGATCGTAGCGGAGATGGCGTCGAAGTCGAGGATGTAACCGTTCGCATAGCTAGCGACGAGATCGGCAAGACTCTCGTTAAGGCGATCGATGAAATAAGTGAAGTTCCGTAAGTCGTTGCGCGGTAACAGGCGCCCGAGCACGTCCTGTTGCGGGCGGAAGTAGTTGACGATGAGGCTCGCAATTCCGGTCTCCCGGTTCCAGCGCATCGCCGCGTCGAGGGCGAGGCTCAGGCGCTGCACGGCCTGATCGAAAACGAGCCGGTAATCCTCGGTGCGATGATACTTGAGCTTGGCAAAATGCGCGTCCGCCAGCAGGGTGCGCAGCGGGATCTGGACGATCTGCACGTCGTAGGCGGCGATCGGCTGCGGCGGGGTGTCGGGCAGTCGTCCGATGTTGTTGAACAGGACGAAGTCGCCGGGCGTCGCCCCGCTGTCGTTCGAATGGGAGACCAGATCTTCGACGAGGCAGGAGCCGATCACCAGGATCCGCCTCAAGCCGGTCGGGGTCGCCCGCAGGCCGGTTGGGATCCGAAACTCCTTCGGGTCTCGGGAACTCCGTGAATCTACAACGGGATCGGCCGATATGTCCCCATTGCGCGACGGGGCGCTAGAAATCCGCCCGAAATTTGATCTCCGCGGCGACAAGAACCTCCAGAGCGACGTCATACGGTTTCCTGCTGGGCCGACGTAAATTTCGCCCGTGCCGTCTCCTTAATCGTGTCGATCGCGCAGGGGTATCCCGGTATCTAGAGGGCAACATGGGCGGCGCCTTCATCGTGCGCGCTGGTGCGTCGATGCCGTCTTCTTATCCTGAAAGGCGTCCATCGCGTCGCAACGCGCTACTACAAGCTCACTTGCAAGAACGTCTTGGTTGTCGTCGTCGCCTTCTGGTGCTGATCGAGCCGTGCCTCGAGTATGTTTCCGGGCTACTCCGAAACGGACGGGTAGGGTTCTAAGAGCGCCTAACAGAACCGCCTGATTTGGTTGAGGGTGATGAGACTGGCGGCGAGGTTGGTGAAGGCCTCGTAGATGTCGGCGCGACGCTCGTAGCGTACGGGCAGGCGTCGGAAACGGTTGAACCAGGCATGGGTGCGCTCGACTACCCAACGGTGACGCCCAAGCTTCTCGCTGCTGTCGATCCCGCGCCGAGCG
>NZ_VRUU01000058.1 GCF_008039875.1 Methylobacterium sp. WL119
CCCCGGCGGCAAGCCCGGCGCCCGCGACGAGCGCGGCGGCCCCGGGCGCAACGAGACCGGCGGCCCCCGCGGGGATCGCGACGGTCCGGCGGCGCGCGACGGACGCGGCGACCGTGATGGTCCCGGCGCCCGTGACGGCCGGGGCGATCGCGACGGCCCCGGTGCCCGCGGCGACCGCGACGGTCGTCCGGATCGCGGCGCCCGCGGTCCGCGCGGCGGCGGCGAGGCCCGCGGCGCCTATGGGCGTCTCGGCGGCGCCGAGCGCACCCGGTTCCGCCAGGACCTGTTCCGCAGCGGCGTGCCGCGCCTGGCGGCCGGCGCCTTCGCGCTCACCGTCGGCACGGCGATCGCCCGCAGCTATGAACTGCACCGCCTCCCGCCGGCGATCGTCGAGCTGGCACCGGAATACGAGGATTACAGCTACGTCCTCGTGGACGACGACATCGTCATCGTCGATCCGGACACCTACCAGATCGTGGACGTGATCCGCGGCTGAGGCGAAAACCCGCGCCGGCCTGCCCTCCCTCCTCTGCGGGGGAGGGTGGGCCTCGTGGCGGCAAGGGTCGGGAGAGGCGGGTGCGTCGTCCGGATACGGCGCTCCCCCTCTCCCGATGTGCTTCGCGGGCCGACATCCCGCGCCAACCGAGGGGCGCGGCGGCGCATCGGGCGAGCGGCCCCGGCCCTACGTCCCGCGGTCGAGCATCCGCGAGACGACCCGCGCCGTGTAGTCGACCATCGGCACGATGCGGGCGTAGTTCAGGCGCGTCGGGCCGATCACGCCGACGACGCCGACGATGGTCTGCGAGCCGTCGCGGAACGGCGCCGCGATCAGCGACGAGCCGGAGAGCGAGAACAGCTTGTTCTCCGAGCCGATGAAGATCCGCACCCCGTCGCCACCCTCGGCGCGGGCGAGCAGGTCGATCACGTCCTTCTGCGTCTCGAGGTCCGAGAACAGCAGCCGCATCCGTTCGAGGTCCTCGATCGCGCGGAGGTCGTCGAGCAGGTTGGCCTGCCCGCGCACGATGAGCTGGCGGGCCTCGCTCGGGCCGACGGACACGGCGAGGCCCGCATCGACCAGGCGCTCGGTGATCGCGTCGAGCTCGCGCTTCATCGCCTGGCGGCCCGCCTCGATCTCGGCGCGCAGGCCGCCGAGGGTGCGGCCGTGCAGGCGGGCGTTGAGGTAGTTCGACGCCTCCTGCAGCGCGCTCGCCGGCAGGCCCGGCGGCAGGTCGAGCAGGCGGTTCTCGACCGAGCCATCGTCGGAGACGAGCACCACCAGGGCGCGTGCCGGATCGAGCCGCACGAACTCGATGTGCTTGAGCTGCACGTTGGTCTTGGTCGTCAGCACCACGCCGGCTCCGCGCGAGATGCCCGAGAGCAGGCTCGACGCCTCGGCCAGCGCCGAATCGAAGGTGTGCCGCGAGGCCGCCGCCCGCATCTGCGCCTCGATCCGCTCCTGCTCCTCGCGGCCGACATCGCCGAGCTCGAGCATCGCGTCTACGAAGAAGCGCAGGCCCAGCTCGGTCGGCAGGCGCCCGGCGGAGGTGTGCGGCGCGAAGATCAGCCCGGACTGCTCCAGGTCGGACATCACGTTGCGGATCGAGGCCGGCGACAGGGTCATGGGCAGGATGCGCGCGAGGTTGCGCGATCCCATCGGCTCGCCGGTGGAGAGATAGCCCTCGACGATCTGCCGGAAGATCTCGCGGGCACGCTCGTTCAGCGCGGCGAGGGCCTGCGCCTGCGGCGGTTGGGAGAAGGGTCGGGAAAACTCGGTCACGCGCGGTTCCTGGCCGATGATTGTGTCCCGCTAAAGCCTGCGGATCAATCCATGGGCTTCTCATACGGCGCTCGGGCGCTTCGGGTTGCCGCGTGTGGCGGCGCAGCCTAAGCACCCCGCTCGAATTCGGGAATCAGGAGAACGCCGCATGCGGCCTTCGAAGCGCGCGGCCGACGAGTTGCGCAAGGTCACGCTCGAGCGCTCGGTCGCCCGCTACGCGGAGGGCTCCTGCCTCGTGACCTTCGGCGAGACCCGGGTCCTGTGCACCGCCTCGCTGGAGGAGCGCGGGCCGCACTGGCTGCGCGGCTCGGGCAAGGGCTGGATCACGGCGGAGTACGCCATGCTGCCGCGCGCCACGCACGAGCGCACCCGCCGCGAGGTCAATTCCGGCAAGCCCTCGGGCCGGACGCAGGAGATCCAGCGGCTGATCGGGCGATCGCTGCGCGCCGTCACCAACCTGCCGGCGATGGGCGAGAAGCAGATCACCGTCGACTGCGACGTGATCCAGGCCGACGGCGGCACCCGCACGGCATCGATCACCGGCGCCTGGGTCGCGCTGCACGAGTGCTTCGCCTGGATGCGCGCCCGCTCGATGATCTCGGTCGACCCGCTGCGCGACCACGTCGCCGCCATCTCCTGCGGCATCGTCAAGGGCGCCGCCGTGCTCGACCTCGACTACGCCGAGGATTCGGGCGCCGAGACCGACGCCAACTTCGTCATCACCGGCACCGGCGGCCTCGTCGAGGTTCAGGGCACCGCCGAGGGCAAGCCGTTCTCGGAGGACGAGCTGCTCGCGCTGCTCCGGCTCGCCAAAGGCGGCGTCGCCGACCTCGTCGCCCTCCAGAAGCAGGCGATTGCATGAGCCACCGCATCCTCTCGGGCCGGGTCGTGATCGCGACCCACAATGCCGGCAAGCTGGTGGAAATGCGCGAGCTGCTCGCGCCCTTCGGCGTCGAGGCGGTCTCGGCCGGCGAGCTCGGGCTCGCGGAACCCGACGAGACCGGCACGATGTTTTCCGAGAACGCCGCGATCAAGGCGGTCGCAGCCGCCAACGCCGCGGGCCTGCCGGCCTTCGCCGACGATTCGGGCCTGTGCGTCGATGCGCTCGATGGGGCGCCCGGGCTGTTCTCCGCCCGCTGGGCCGGCGCGTCCAAGGACTTTTCCGGCGCGATGGCGCGGATCTTCGCGGAGCTGGACCTGCGCGGGGCGAGCGACCGGAGGGCGCACTTCGTCTCGGCCCTGGTGCTGGCATGGCCCGACGGCCACACCGAGCTGTTCGAGGGCCGCGTCTTCGGCGACCTCGTCGAGCCGCGCGGCACGGCCGGCTTCGGCTACGACCCGATGTTCCGGCCCGACGGCTTCGACCGCACCTTCGGCGAGATCGCGTCGGAGGAGAAGCACGGGGTCGACTGGCAGACCGGCGACGCCCTCTCGCACCGGGCCCGTGCCTTCGTGAAGCTCGCCGCCGCATGCCTGCGCCGGCCGGGCTGAACGGATCGGGCGATTGCCAAACGGCGCGCACGCGAGCACATCGCGTGCGATGACCGACCGTTCAGGCCCGGACCACCCGACCCGCGATGCGGGCTTCGGCGTCTACGTGCATTGGCCCTTCTGCGCCTCGAAGTGCCCGTATTGCGACTTCAACAGCCATGTCCGCCACGCGCCGGTGGACGAGGCGCGCTACCTCGCGGCCTTCCGCGCCGAGATCGCGCACGTGGCGGGGCGCACCCCCGGCCGCACCGTCTCGAGCATCTTCCTCGGCGGCGGCACGCCCTCGCTGATGCAGCCCGCGACGGTCGCCGGCATCCTCGATGCCATCGCCGCAGCCTGGGGCGTCGAGCCCGGCGCCGAGATCACGTTGGAGGCCAACCCGACCAGCGTCGAGGCCGGGCGCTTCCGGGGCTACCGCACGGCCGGGGTCAACCGCGTCTCCCTCGGCGTCCAGGCCTTCGACGACGCTTCGCTCAAGAGCCTCGGGCGGCTGCACAGCGCCGAGGAGGCCTTCGCCGCGATCCGGGTCGCGCAGGGCGCGTTCGACCGCAGCTCGTTCGACCTGATCTACGCGCGCCCGAACCAGACCGCCGCGGCGTGGCGGCGCGAGCTCACCGAGGCGATCGGCCGGGCGGCCGAGCACCTCTCGCTCTACCAGCTCACCATCGAGCCCGGCACGCCGTTCTACGGGCTCGCCGCCGCCGGCCGGCTGGTGCCGCCCGACGACGAGACCGCCCGCGCGCTCTACGACGTGACTCAGGAGGTCTGCGACCGGGCGGGCCTGCCGGCCTACGAGATCTCGAACCACGCGCGTGCCGGCGCGCAGTCGCGCCACAACCTGCTGTACTGGCGCTACGGCGAATATGCCGGCATCGGCCCCGGCGCGCATGGCCGCCTCGTGACGGAGGCCGGCCGCCTCGGCACCGTCACCGAGAAGGCGCCGGAGGCCTGGCTCGCCCGCGTCGAGCGCGACGGCCACGGCATCGCCGAGACCGAGACGATCGCCGGCGCCGACCAGGGCGACGAGTTCCTGATGATGGGCCTGCGCTTGTCCGAGGGCATCGACCCGGCGCGCTATGCCGCGCTGAAGGGCCGCCCGCTCGACGGGTCGCGGGTCGCGGCGCTGATCGGCGACGGCCTCGTGGCGCGGCTCGACGGCGGCCGCATCGCCGCGACCGCGCGCGGCGCTCCGGTGCTCAACGCCGTGGTCGCGAGCCTCGCGGCGTGATGCCGTACGCCTCCGCGCGCGCGTCGAAAGCCGATCCGTGAGCCGGCGATGACACCGGCCGTCATCGTCCTCGTGCTGCTCGCGCCGCTGCTGCATGCCGGGTGGAACACGCTGCTGCGCGGCGGCGCCGACCGGCTCTGGACCAATCAGCGTGATGAACTTCACAGTCGGCGGGCTCGGGCTCCTCATCACCGTCGCGGTCGAGCTGCCAGGTCTTCGACACCGCGGCGATGGTCACCTTCCACCGCGCGTCTCCGCTCTGGCTCCTGCTGACGCGCGGATCGGCGGCCCTCGGCGGGCGGCCCGCCGCGGTCGCGCGCGCCGTCGGCGGGGGCGCCGCCTCGCTGCTGGCCTACGCGGCGGTGATCTGGGCGATGCGGCTCGGGGCGATGGGGCTGGTCTCGGCCCTGCGCGAGACCAGCGTGGTCTTCGCCGCGCTACTCGGCCGCGCCTTCCTGGCGGAGCGCCTGACCGCCGGCCGCATCGCCGCCTGCACGGTCGTCGCGGCCGGCGCGGCGATGATCGGCCACGGCTGACGCGCGGCGGAGGCTCAGGTGCCGGGTTTGGCCAGGGCGCGGGGCGCCGGGCTGACCACGCTCGACGCGTTGTTGCGGATCTCGTGGACGGCGAGCGCCCGGTCGCTCAGGCCGTCGGCGCGGAAGCGGAAGGTGCCGTCGACGCCGGCGAACCCGGCGCTCTTGGTCAGGGTCGCGTCGGCGAAGCGCTGGGTCCCGTATTGCCGCGCGAGCGCCGCACTGAGCGAGACCGCGTCGTAGGCCAGCGAGGCGACCCGCGGCGGGCTCGTGCCGAACCGCGCCTGGTAACGCCCGGCGAAGTTGCCGAATCCGCCGGTGTCCGGTGCGGCGAAGCGGCCGCCCTGCAGGGCCGGCAGCGCGAAGAGCCGCGGCTCGTTCCAGACCGCGGTGCCGATCGGCCGGACGCGGGACGGCGCGAAGCCGGCCTTGGTGAGCGCGGCCGCCACATTCGGCAGCCCATCGGCGGTCTCGGGCAGGAACAGGGTGTCGGCCTGCGCGCCCGGTCCGGTGATCAGGCCGCCGAGGCGCGCGATCGCCGGCTCCGGCGCGCCGGGGGCGTAGCGCTCGATGCCGACGAGACGGGCGCCCTTGCGCGCCACCGCTTCGCGGAACTGCGCCTCGACGGCGTTGCCGTAGGCGTTCTCGGGGATCAGCGCGGCGAAGGAGCGGCGCCCGCCCGCGACCGACTCGTCGACGATCCGGTCGACCTCGGCCTGCGGGAGGAAGCTCAGCAGGTAGGTGCCGGGGCCGGCGACGCTCGCATCGGTCGAGAACGCGATCACCGGCTTGCCCGCGGCGCGCGCCGTCGCCGAGGCGGCCGCGACGTTGGCGGCGAAGAGCGGGCCGAGCACCAGCTCGGCGCCCTCGGCGATGGCGGCGCTCGTCGCCTCGCGGGCGCCGTCCGGCGAACCGCGGTCGTCGCGCACCAGGATCTGGAGGTCGGGCTGCTGGTATTCCTCGATCGCGAGCTCGGCCGCGTTGCGCATCGCCGCCCCGAGATTGGCCCCCTGGCCCGAGAGCGGCACGACGAGGGCGACCTTGACCGAACCGGTGCCGATCCGGCCCGGCGCCGAGGCGGCGGCCGGCGTCGAGCCGGGAACGGCGTCGGCGGGCGGTGCGAGGTCGGGAGCGAGTTCGGCCCGCGGCGGCGGCGCGGCGCGGACGGAACGCGCCCGGTCCGGAACGCCGATGCAGCCGGCAAGGGCGAGGATCACGGCGAGGGCGGCGCCGGCCCGGAGGGCGCGGGGCGGGACACATCGCGCCATCGCGAAACTTCCTTCCCGTAAAGATCGTCCACGCGGGATCGTGGCTCTGGCTTAAAGCGTGGACCCGAAAAGTAAACGCGCCGATGTCGCAGGATCGCGCGCGCCCCCGGAAAACACGAATCAGCGGGGGTTCGCGGCGGTTCGGCGGCCGCGAGCAAATTCCGCTCGGCGGCTTGGCGTGGCAAGGTCCGCGCGATGACACAGCGAATCGAGCCCGCACGCCGCCCCCGCAGGGACGGGCCGGCCAAATCCACCGCGACCAAGGTTGCGACCTTCACCGCCTTCGGGCTGGCGACGGAAGCGGAGCCGCTCGCGCCGGGCCTGCACGTGGTGGCGACGCCGATCGGCAACCTGCGCGACGTCACGATCCGGGCGCTCGCGACGCTGGCCGCCGCCGACGCGGTGCTCGCCGAGGACACCCGCGTCACCCGGACGCTGCTGATGCACTACGGCATCACCACGCCGCTCGTCGCCTACCACGAGCATTCGAACGCCGCCGTCCGCGAGCGCATGGTGCGGCGGATGCTGGACGGCGAGGCGCTGGCGCTGGTGTCGGATGCCGGCACGCCGCTGGTCTCCGATCCCGGGTTCAAGCTGGTCCAGGCGGCGATCGAGGCGGGGATCTGCATCACGCCGATTCCCGGCCCGTCAGCGGTGATGACGGCGATCGTCGCCGCCGGCCTGCCGACCGACCGGTTCTTCTTCGAGGGTTTCCTGCCGCAGAAGGCCGGCGCCCGCCGCAACCGGCTCTCGGCGCTGGCGACCGTGCCCGGCACGCTGGTCCTGTTCGAATCGCCCCACCGCCTGCCGGAGATGCTGGCGGACGCGGCGGAGGTCCTCGGCGGCGCCCGTCCCGCGGCCGTGGCGCGCGAGCTGACGAAGATGTTCGAGACGATCCGCCGCGGCACCCTGGCCAGCCTCAACGATACCTTCGCGGAGGAGGGCGCCCCGAAGGGCGAGGTCGTGGTGGTGATCGGGACCGCGCCGGACGAGGCCACCCCGGAGGAGGCCGATGCCGGCCTCGACGCGGCCCTGCGCGTCGCGCTCGCGCGGCACTCGATCAAGGATGCCGCAAGCCTCGTTGCCGACGAGACCGGGCAGCCGCGCCGCGCCGTCTACAACCGTGCGCTAGTGCTGGCTCGCGAGACCGATGCGGACGCCTGATGCCGCCCGCCGGAAGGCGACCGAACGCCGCGGGCGCCGGGCCGAATGGCTGGCGCTCGGCGCGCTGATGCTGAAGGGCTATCGCCCCTTAGCGATGCGGGTGAGCGCGTCGGGCGGCGAGATCGACCTGATCGTGCGCCGCGGCGGCACCATCGCCTTCGTCGAGGTCAAGGCGCGCGCGACGCTGATCGAGGCGCAGGGCGCGATCGGCCGGGTCAAGCGACAACGCTTCTCGCGCGCGGTGCGGAGCTGGATCGCGCGGCATCCGTTCGCCGGGAGCCTGACCCTGCGGGCGGACGCGGTCTTCATCGGCGGACGCGGCTGGCCGGTCCACCTCCGTCGACGCGTTCCCGATCGAGGGCCTGTAGCGGACGGTCAGGCGCGCGCGGCGCTGATCGCGCCGATGAGTGTGCGCTTGAGGTCGGCCTGGCTGAACGGCTTCTGCACCACCGGGCGATCGCGGAACGGCTCGCGGATGCCGGCGCCGCCGTAGCCGGTCGAGAAGATCAGCGGCAGGTCGCGCTTCGCGATCGCCTCGGCGACCGGGTAGATCGGCTCGCCGGCGACGTTCACGTCGAGGATCGCGACCTCGAAGGTCTCGCCCTCGGCCATCTCCAGGGCGGTCGAGAGGCGTGCGGCCGGGCCGACCACGGTGCAGCCGAAATCGAGCAGCATGTCTTCAAGCAGCATCGAGATCGCGGCTTCGTCCTCGACGACGAGCACCCGCTTACCCTGGAGAACGTCGTCGTTCGGTTCCGCGCTCACGCCGAGGTGTCTTCCTTGTCGATCCGCTCCGCTTCAACGGAACGTCGCCATGATGGCTGGTCGGATCCGATCGTCGCGCCAGGAGAACCAAGCGGGTACACCGGGCGGCTGAGGGGTCGCCCGGAACGCCGGTTGTGTCAAGCGTCCGGCGCGGGCTGTTCCGTCGGCAATGTTACACGGCGATACATTTCGCGATAGGGTGTGGCACGGTCCGCGTGAGGGCAGAACCCGCAATGGGCCGATCTTTTCCTGACACGACCGGATTTTTCCTGTGAGGGGTCGCCCCGTTCCGATCTGCGACCGCCGCGCCGTGCTGGTCGGCTTCGGCGCCGCCATCGCGGCGGCGCCCGCGCGCGGGCAGGGCGCGGTGGTGGTCGCCTCGAAGAGCGACACCGAGGGCACGCTCACCGGCAGCATGATCGCCCTGTGCCTGGAGGATCTCGGCATCCCGGTGCAGCGCCGCCTCGGCCTCGGGCCGACGCTGATCGTGCGCTCGGCCCTGATGTCGGGCGATGTCGACCTTTATCCCGAATACACCGGCAACGGCGCCTTCTTCACCGGCACCGAGGGCGATCCGGTCTGGAAGCGGGCCGACGGCGCCTACGCCGCGATCGCGGCGGCGGATCGGGCCAAGGGCCTAGTCTGGCTCGGGCGGGCGCCGGCCAACAACACCTGGCTGATCGCGGTGCGGGGCAGCCTCGCCCGGCGCGAAGGGCTCGCCACCATGGCGGATTTCGCCGGGGCCGTGCGGCGCGGGTTGATCCTGCTCGCGGCCTCGACCGAGTTCGTCGAGAGCCCGGCGGCCCTGCCGTCCTTCGAGGCGGCCTACGGGTTCTCGCTGCCGATGAACCGCATCATCAGCCTGCCCGGCGGCGACACGGCGGTGACCGCGCGGGCGGCGGCGCAGGGCATCAGCGGCGTCAACGCCGGCATGGTCTACGGCACCGACGGGGCGCTCGACGCCCTCGCCCTGACCGTGATGAGCGATCCGAAGGGCGCGCAGATCGTCTACGAGGTCGCCCCGGTGATCCGCGCCGACACCCTGGCGCGCCACCCGCGCATCCGCGAGAAGCTCGATCCGGTGTTCGCGCGCCTCGATGCCCATACGCTCCGCCGGCTCAACGCCCGCATCACCGTCGAGGGCCAGGTCGCCGAGACGGTGGCACGGACGTTCCTGCGCGACGCCGGCTTCATCGCTTGACGCCCGCAACGGAGGATCGACGCGGGGGCATCGGCCCGCCGCTGTTCGCCGCCGCCTTCCTCGGTGCGGTCTACGGCCTGCCGCTGGTGCGCATCGCGAAGAACCGCCTCGTCGTCGGCGAGCCTGTCTACGCGCTGGACGGCCTCGGGGCCCTGCCCGGATTCGGGCCGGAGATCGAGGCGGTGGCCGGGCTCGTGCTGGGCGCGGTGCTGCTCGCCCGGATCGGGCGGACGCGGATCGGCGTCGGCGCCGCCACCGTGCTCCTCGCCCTGGCCCTCGCGCTGCTGATGCTGGCGCTGGGCAGCACGGCCGGGGACCTTCTCGCTGGCGAGCCGCCGGCCGCCCGCGCCGGCCTCGCCTCCGGTGCCTGGACGGCGCTGCTGCTGCTCGCGGGCGGGCTCGCCCACCTCGCCCGCCGCATGGCCGTCCCCGGGCTCGGGGGCGCGCTCGCGGCCGCGTTCCTGGGCTTCGTCGCGCTGGCCGGCTCGACCGGGACGCTCGGGAGCCTGTCGCTCGCCATCGAGTTCGCGGCGCGCAAGGACGCGGTCGGCGAAGCCCTGGTGCGGCATCTGCTGCTTTCGGGAAGCGCGGTGCTGCTGGCGGTCGGCGGTGCCGTGCTGCTGTCGCTGTGGCGACGCGGGCAGGGCCTCGTCGAGGTGCTGGTCGGCGGCATCCAGGTGGTGCCGGCCGTGGCCCTGCTCGGCGCTCTGGTCGCCGTCGCCTCGGGCCTGCTGCGGGCGGTCCCGGCGCTCCGCGAGGCCGGCCTCGGTGCCCTCGGCCCCGTGCCGGCGGTGATCGGCATCGCCGCCTATCTGCTGCTCCCGCTGTGGCGCGGCCTCGCCCTGGCGCTCGCAGCGCCGGACCCGGCGACCCTCGACGCGGCCGAGGCCCTCGGCCTGCCCCCACGAACGATCCTGTTCCAGGTGCGCCTGCCGATCGGCGCCGGCATCCTGCTCGGGGCGCTGCGCGTCGCCTGCGTCCAGGGGATCGGGCTCGCGACCCTCGGGGCGCTGGTCGGGGCCGGCGGCCTCGGCGGCATCGTCTTCGACGGCATGGCGCAGTTCGCCCCGGACCTGATCCTGCTCGGCGCGATCCCGATCGTCGCGCTCTCGCTCGTCGTCGAGCGGACCTTGAGCCTCGCCGAGGATCGCTGGCGCGGGACGCCGGCATGACCCGGCTGCGTGCCCTGCGCCCGGCCCTCGGAGCCGGCGCCGCCGGCCTCGTGCTCGCGTGCTTCAGTCATCCGACCGTCGCCGCGGCGATCGTCTCGGCGCTCGGCGAGACGCCGCGGCGGGCGCTGCCGCTCGACCATCTCGGTGCGCTCGCCCTGCACCACCTGATCCTCGCCGGGACCGGCCTCGTCCTCGTCGCGATCACGGGAATCGGCCTCGGGATCCTCGCGACCCGCCCCGGCGCGGCCTCGGTCCGGGGCGGGATCGATACGCTGGCCGCCGCGGCGCAGGCGGTGCCGCCGGTGGTCGTGGTCGCGCTCGCCCTGCCGGTGCTCGGCTTCGGCGGCCCGCCGACCCTGCTGGCCCTGGTGCTCTACGGCATCATGCCGACGCTCCGCGGCACGGTCGGCGCCCTCGAGGCGGTGCCGGCGGAGACGCGCGAGGCCGCCAAAGCGCTCGGGCTCACCGCCCGTCAGACCCTGACGCGGATCGAGCTGCCGCTGGCCGCGCCCGCCATCGTCGAGACCTTGCGCACGGCCCTCGTCCTCGCCGTGGCGACCGCCGCGGTCGGCGCGCTGGCCGGCGCCGCGACGCTCGGCACGCCGATCGTTGCCGGCCTCCAGAACCAGAACACCGTGCCGATGCTTCAGGGCGCCGCCGCGACGGCGGCGCTCGCCTTCCTGTGCGACGCGCTGATGGTCGCGGCGGCAGGCCTGCTTCGCCGCTGATCGCCTCTTCGACGACGAAGCGCGAATCCAATAGGCCTGAATAGGAAAATACTCTACGTGAGGTACGTGACGTCCACCGGCTTCGTCGCACGCGAAATTGGCTTCGGTCTTTTGGGAGGGCGTGTGCGGATCACCTACGGTACGCATGCCCTCGGCAATTTGGTGGATCGAGCACTGGAGCGCGTGTGGATCGAACGCACCGTGGCAGAGCCGGAAGACACCGAGACGGACCCGAAGCACCCGGAACGAAGACGGGCCTATCGCTCGGTGCCGGAGCGCGACGGCAGGATGCTGCGCGTGGTATACGTGCCGACCGAAGATGGCGTGCACATCGTGACCGCATTCTTCGATCGCAGCCGGAGGCGCCCACGTGAAGTCGCGGTATGACGCTAAGACCGATGCGCTCTACGTGCGCTTCGCGGATGCCCCCGTCGTCGAAAGCGAGGAAGTCCGTCCCGGCCTAGTCCTCGATTTCGATGCCGCCGGTCGGATCGTGGCGGTCGAAATCCTCGATGCATCGGAGCACCTGTCCACCGGTGCGGACCTCCGGCACCTGACGGCGGCCTGATCGCAGGAGCATTTCCAAGCGAGGTGGAAGCCCGCTCGCCGGAAGGACATGAGGCCGAACGGCGGTTCGGAGCCGGTCGCCTCGACGACATGCGAGCAACCGGCTCTATTCGTCCTTGAACGACACCTTCGCCCCGCGGGCGACGTGGGCGGCGAGGTCGCGGGCGTTCCAGTTGGTCAGCCGGATGCAGCCGTGCGACTCGGTCTTGCCGACCTTTTCCGGCTCCGGGGTGCCGTGGATGCCGTAGGAGGGAATCGCGAGGTCGATCCAGACGAGGCCGACCGGGTTGTTCGGGCCGGGGCGGATCGAGAACTTCTTGCGGCTCTTCACGCCCTTGAAGCGGTACTTCGGATCGTAGGTGTAGAACGGGTCGAAGGCGACGCCCTTCACCTTGGTCTCGCCGCTCGGCGCGGGCTTCTCCTCGCTGCCGATCGAGGCCGGATAGTAGGCCAGAAGCTTGCCGTCCTTGCCGAAGGCGCGCACGTCGCGGCTGCCCTTGTCGACCTCGACGCGGTCGACCTTCGGGTCCTGCGGCAGGTCCTTGGCCTTGGGCTTGTCGAGACCCATCGGCGCGATGCCCGCGACCAGGATCACCGTTCCGGCCTTGTCGAGGGGCTTGTCCGGGTTGAGCTGGCTCAGCAGGTCGCGGCTCATGTGGAAGCGCTCGGCCAGCATCTCGCGCGGGTTGGTGTAGCTCATCGCCTTCAGGTCGGCCTGGGCCTCCATCTTCGGCGGGATCGTCTCGACATAGGGACCGGCCGCATCCGCCTCGGTGATGGTGTAGTCGGCGACCACCGGATCGCCGCCGGTGGCGGCGAGCTTGTCGAAGACGTCCTTCGTCAGCGTCTTCGTCACAGGCAGGCCCTGCGCCACGGCGTAGGCCGAGAGCGCGCCCTGGAGGTTCTCGCCGTCGCGCCCGTCGATGGCGCCGGGGAAGAACCGCGCCCGGTCGAGCAGCACCTGGACCTTGATCGTCAGCGGATCGGGCCGGTCGTTCGCCTTCGCGGCCCCCGAAGACTTCGCCTCGCCCTTCTTCGCATCCGTCTTCGCATCCTGGGCCGGCTCGGCGAAGGTCGCGTCCCGGATCGCCTGCGCGCTCGGCGCCGCGGGCTCGTTCTTGCCCGACGCCTTGGCCGGCTCCTTGTCCGATGCGGCAAGACCTTGGCCCGCGAGGCAGGCCAGGACGACGGCCGCGAGGCCGGTCCGCATCGTCGATCCGCACGTCATGGTCGAGGCTCCCGGAGCCGATTCGCTCCACGCGATCAAGTGTCGGCGAAGCGTGAGCGTTCCCCGCCAAACGGCACGGCGGCATCAGGTTTCCGCGACCGCCCTCACTGGCACAGGCGGTGCCCGGCGTTGCGCTCGCGCTCGTCGAGATGAAGGTGGTTGGCGTGCGCGGCGTTCGAGCCGGGGCCGAGCACCGTGCGGAAGAACCCGCAGGCCCGCGCCCGCACCGCATCGAGGAAGCGCCCCTCGGCCGAGCCCTCCGGCATCGCCCCGACCGCGATCGGCGGACGGCCGGCGAAGGTGAAGCTCATCACGTCGACGCCGTTGGCGAAGGCGTGCTCGCTGAGCTTGGCCTCGACGTCGTGGTTCTGCCCGCGGCACTCGTAGGAGGTGCCGATCGCGATCCCGGTCAGCGGCTGCTTCAGTTCGCGCTCGGCCGCGACCTGCGCCTCGGTCGCCCAGCGCGCCAGCGCCTCGGCGGCCGCACAGGTCAGCGTCGCCGATTGCGGAAGCGCGACGTCGGGCAGCCCCGTCACCTTCAGCGGCAGCGGCGTGCCGCACTGCCCGTTGACGATCGCCGGCAGCGGCTCGAACGCCGCGCCGAGGCGCTTCAGCCTGACCCGGCAGGCGGTGTCGTCCGGCGCCGCGACCTTGAGGGCGAGCGCCGCCTCGCCCGACAGCTCGGCCGGGCGCTCCGGGGGGAGCGGCGGCGGCACCGGTATCTCGCCGGGCTTGTCGGCGGCCTTGTCGCCGGGCTTGGCCTCCGCCGGGACCGGCGGTGCGCCGGAGGACGCGTTCGGGAGGAGGTCGGCCGGGCGTTCCGGCGGCCTCGGTGCGGGCGGCGCGACGGCAGCCGGATCGGCGGGCGGCGCGGCGGGCTTCGTCTCGGGCGTCGCGGGCGGTGTCGCCGGCGCTGTCAGTGCGGCGGGGCGCTCCGGCGGGCGCGGCGGGTCGGTCACCGTCGCGCCCGGCGCCGTCGCGGGCTTCAGCTCGGCGGGCCGCTCGGGCGGCAGGGGCGGCGGCACGGGGACGGTCGCCTCGGGCGGATGCGGCTTCGTCTCCTGTGCCCTCGCGTTCCGTCCCGCCGTCGTGGCAAGCAGGGCCGTGCCGGCGAGCGCGAGCGCCGCGAACCGTCGAGACCGACCTGACGCCATGACTTATCCACCCCATCCGGCCGTCACCTGCGACACGATCCTGTGCGAGGGACGGCCCGTCACGATCGAGCGGTTCGCGCCGCGCGGCAAGGACGCGCCGGCCACGGCGACCGTCATTCTGCTGCACGACGCGGAAGGACCGGGCCCGGACCGTCCGGTCCGCGCCGAAGCCGCAGCTTTGGCGGAAGCCGGCTTCGCGGTGCTGCTGCCGCACTATCTCGAGCGGACCGGCGAGGCGCGGGTCGGGTTCTCCGGGATCAGCCGGCATTTCGGCGCATGGCGGGATGCCCTCGAGATCGTGCGCGCGCAGGTCCCCGGCCCGGCGGCGCTGGTCGGCCGCTCGCTCGGAGGCGCCCTCGCGCTGGCGCTCGCCGCGCGGGCGCCCGAGGCGATCGCAGCGTTGGTGCTGCGCTCGGCCTTCCTGCCGCCGGAACTCGGCAGCGGCCCGAGCGCCGGCCCCCTCGCACTGCCGCCGGTGCTGGCGCTGCACGGCGCCCGCGACGCCCTGGTCGGTCGGCGTCACCCCGAGGACCTGCACCGGCGGATGGCCGAGGCGGGCGGAAGCTGCCGCGTCCATCTCTACGAAGACCAGGGCCACGCCTTCGATCCGCGAACCGACGCCGACGCGGTGGCACGCGGTATCGCCTTCCTGAAGCGTGGGTTCGGGCCTATCTGAAGCGGGAGCGCGTCGAATCGCCGGCCGTCGACGGCCCAGGCCGGAACGCCGCCGGCCAGGGCACGGCGCGCGACATCGGGACCTTTCAGATGACGACAGCGCAAAACCCCGGGCTCGCCGACCTTCCGGCCGACAACCCCTTCTCCGAGACGGCCTGGGGCACGCCGGCCGAGCTTCCGCCGTTCGAGCGCATCCGCCCCGAGCATTACCTGCCGGCCTTCGAGGCGGCTTTGTCGTCCCACAAGGCCGAGATCGCGGCGATCGCCGGCGAGGCCGCGGCGCCCACCTTCGCCAACACCGTCGCGGCGATGGAGCGGGCGGGCCTCGCCCTCGATCGGGTCGCCGGCGTGTTCTACAACCTCACCGGCAGCCACACGAACCCCGAGCTTCAGGCGATCGAGCGGACGATCGGCCCGAAGCTGTCGCGCCACGGCAGCGCGATCTACCTCAACCCCGACCTGTGGGCGCGCATCTCGGCGGTCGACGCCGACGCCGAAGGCCTGGGCGGCGAGGAGCGCCGGGTTCTGTCCCGCTACCGCACCCGCTTCCGCCGCTCCGGCGCCGACCTCGGGCCCGAGGACAAGCTCCGCGTCGCCGAGATCGCGGCGCGGATGTCGGAACTCGGAACCCAGTTCAGCCAGAACCTGCTCGCCGACGAGAGCAGCTTCCTGCTGCCCCTCGACGCGGTGGAGGACCGCGCCGGCCTGCCCGACTTCCTGATCGCCTCGGCGGCCGACGCCGCCAAAGAGCGCGGGGGCGCGCACAGCCACGCCATCACCCTGTCGCGCTCGCTGATCGAGCCGTTCCTGGTGTGCTCGACCCGGCGCGACCTGCGCGAGCGCGCCTACGAGGCCTGGATCCGCCGCGGCGAGGGCGGCGGGGCCACCGACAACCGCGGCATCATCCGCGAGATCGTCAGCTTGCGCGCCGAGCGGGCCAGGCTCCTCGGCTTCGACAGCTTCGCCCACTTCAAGCTCGACGACACCATGGCCGCGACCCCGGACGCGGCGATGGGCCTGCTGCGCGAGGTCTGGACCCCGGCCCGCAGGCAGGCCGGGGCCGAGCGCGACCGGCTCCAGGCGATCGTCCAGGCCGAGGGCGGCAACTTCGCCCTCCAGGCCCATGACTGGCGCCACTACGCCGAGAAGCTGCGGCGCGCCGAGCACGATCTCGACGAGAGCGAGATCAAGGCCTACCTGCCGCTCGATTCGGTGATCGCCGCTTCGTTCGACACGGCCTCCCGCCTGTTCGGCCTGCGCTTCACCGAGCTCAAGGACGTTCCGCGCTACCACCCGGACGTGCGCGCCTGGCGCGTCGCGAACGCCGACGGCTCCGAGGTCGGCACCTTCCTCGGCGATTACTTCGCACGGCCGTCGAAGCGCAGCGGCGCCTGGATGAGCGCCTTCCGCTCGCAGGAACGGCTCACCGGCGACGTGAAGCCGATCATCGTCAACGTGATGAACTTCGCGAAGGCGCCCGCCGGGGAGGCGGCCCTGCTGTCCTTCGACGACGCCCGGACCCTCTTCCACGAGTTCGGCCACGCCCTGCACGGCCTCCTCTCCGACGTGACCTACCCGCTGCTCGCCGGCACCGCCGTGTCGGGCGACTTCGTCGAGCTGCCGTCGCAGCTCTACGAGCACTGGCTGGAGCAGCCGGAGGTGCTGCGGACCCATGCCCGCCACCACCGCACCGGCGAGCCGATGCCGGAGGCGCTGCTGACGAAGCTGCTCGCCGCCCGCACCTTCAACCAGGGCTTCGCCACCGTCGAGTACACCGCGTCGGCGATCGTCGACATGACGCTGCACCTCTCGGCCGAGGGCGAGAACGGGCTCGACGTGGGGGCCTTCGAAGCCGACGCGCTCGAGCGCATCGCGATGCCGGCCGAGATCAACATGCGCCACCGCACGCCGCACTTCGCCCACATCTTCTCGGGCGACGGCTATGCGGCCGGCTACTACAGCTATCTCTGGTCCGAGGTGCTGGATGCGGACGCCTTCGACGCCTTCCGCGAGGCCGGCGACATCTTCGATCCGGCGACCGCCGCGCGCCTGCGCACCTACGTCTACGGTGCCGGCAACCTGCGCGACCCGCGCGAGGCCTACACCGCCTTCCGCGGGCGCCTGCCGAGCACCGAGCCGTTGCTGCGCAAGCGCGGGCTGGCGGCCTGACGGGGAAGGCCCGCGCCGCCTCGGCACGCGCGGCGCGGTAACCCTTCGGTAAACAAACGTCCTTAACCAAAGCTTTCGACAGAGATGCCGGACGCGGAGGCGAGGGCCATGACGACGATCATCGATTCGGCCGTGGAGAAATCGGCCGCCTCGCCGGAGGCCCTGCTGAAGGCCGCGGTCTCCGGCGCGAAGCCCGCCGAGAGCAAGGCGGCGGCGCCCGTGCCGACGGCTGCCAGGGCCGTCCGCCGGTTCGATGCGGTGACGATGGGGCTGGCGGGCGCCGCACTCGCGGTCGGCACGGTGCTCGGCGCCGGCACCGCGATCCTGGCGACGCCCCGGCCTCAGGGGACGGCGGTCGTCCTGGCCGAGATCAACGCGGCGCTCGAGGCCAACCGCTCGGAGGCGTCGCGCCTCGCCATCGCTTCCGATCGCCTCGACAAGTCGGTCGCGGCCCTCAAGGACGCTGCGGACGCCGCGCGCAGCGAGGCGAAGGCCCGCAGCGCCGCGCTGACCGAGAAGGTCGGCAAGACCGAATCCGCCCTGGTGGCGAAGATCGCCGCCCTCGGCGAGCGGATCGAGCAGGCGGAGAAGGAGCAGGGCGCCCGCCTCGCGGCGGCGGCGGCCCAAGCCGAGAAGCGCACCGTCGCGTCCGCCGCGCCGCCGGCTCCGGTCGCGAAGCCCGAGCCGGTCCAGACCGGGAGCATCCCGGACGCCAAGCCGAAGCCGGCGGTGATCGAGTCCTGGGCCGTCCGCGACGTGTACGACGGCACCGCCATGCTGGAGGATCGCCGCCGCCGCTTGGTGGAGGTCGCGATCGGCGACGCGATTCCGGGAGTCGGGCGGGTCGAAGCCGTCGAGCGGCGCGGGCGGGAATGGGTCGTGGTGACGCGTCAGGGCCTCGTCACGCCGCAGCCCTGGTAGGACGCGGCGCGCAACGCCGTCAGGTCGAGGCGATCGGCGTCTGGGTCAGCACGCCGGCGCCGACCGGGTAGCGCGGCTCGATCGTCATCGGGTCCGCCATGGCGGCGGCGCGCTCGGCGCGCTGGCGGCCATGGGTGAGGGCGCGAGTCTGCGCGATGCGCGTCGGGTGCAGGATCGCCGCGAGCAAGGCTTGGCCTTCGAACTGGGTCCCGAGGTTTTTGGCGTCGAAGACGGGCATGACCGGCCTTGCAGAGACAGCGGAGCGTCGGCACCGGCGGCCGACGAAACCTCGGCCGCACGTGAGTAACGGGGACAACCTGAACAAGTTCCGAAAGTTTCGAGAACGGAACTATTTTTTCATCATTGCATTGCAGCGCCCCGGCCATGGTGTGAAATCGCACGCCGACTTCGCCTTTCGGCAGATCTCCAGACTACGCATCCGGCGCGACGTGGCTTCGCAAGTCGTCGGCAGCCCCGCGAAATGCACCCTGCGGATGCACGGCTAATCGCGTCTCTCGGAAACGTCAGCGGGTGTCCTCGCGCAGGAGCTCGGTGTTGACCGCGAAGGCCGCCATGGCGCCCTCGGCGGCGGCGACGATCGCGAACTGCACCCGGCGCGAGGCGTCGCCGGCCACGTAGAGCCCCGGCACGTCGGTTTTCTCGTAATCGCGCGTCGGCACCACGCCGGCCTCGTTCAGGGCGCAGCCCAGCTGCCGGATGAGCTGCGAGGGCAGGCATCCCATCGGCATCAGGAACACCGCGCGGCAGGGCAGGGCGCTGCCGTCCGCGAAGGCGAGATGCGTCGGCCCCGCCTCGTCGCCGTCCAGGCGGGCGATCGGCGCCTCGACCAGCCGCACGCCGTTTCGGGCGAGGCGCGCCCGATCGTCCTCGGAGAGGTCGGTCGGATGGCCGTCGGTGCAGAGCGTGACGTTGCCGCTCCAGGCCGTCAGCTCCAGGGCGAACCCCTTCGCGACGGGGCCGTGGGCGTAGGCCGCGATCGGCCGGTCGCGTGCCTCGTAGCCGTCGCAATACGGGCAGGAATGGACGCCGGTGCCCCAGTAGCGCGCGAAGCCCTGGATCGCGGGCAGGTCCTGGTGCAGGCCGGTGGCGAGGATCAGCCGGCGGGCGGTCTCCCGGCTGCCGTCCGCGAGCGTGATCGCGAAACCGCCGTCGATCGCTCGCGCTTCCACGACCTCGGCCTCGCGCAGCGCGACGGTGTCGTAGCGCTCGAGGTCGGCGCGGGCGAGGGCGCGAAGCTCGGCCGGCGGCGTGCCATCCCGGGTGTAGACGCCCCAGGTCAGGCGAGCCGCGGCGTTGCGCGGGGTGCCGTGGTCGAGGAGCAGGACGGTGCGCCGGCAGCGCCCGAGGATGAGCGCCGCGTTGAGCCCCGCCGGCCCGCCGCCCACGATGATCACGTCGTGCATGATGACGCCGCGCCCGAGGCGCGCCTCCGGTTGCCCCTCTCGGGCTCAAGCCGGATCCGTGCGGAACGTTTCTCGGATGCGGCCACGAAAAAGGGCGCCGCGGCGCCCTTCGTCGTCGTCCGTCCGCGAAGGCCGGCTCAGGCGGCGGCGGACTTCACCGGGACGCCCTTCTCAGCGAGGAAGGTCTGCAACTCGCCCGACTGGAACATCTCGCGGGTGATGTCGCAGCCGCCAACGAACTCGCCCTTCACGTAGATCTGCGGGATGGTCGGCCAGTTGGAATAGGCCTTGATGCCGTCGCGGATGCCGGCGTCGGCCAGCACGTTCACGCCCTTGAACGGCACCTCGAGGTAGTTGAGAATCTGAACGACCTGCCCCGAGAAGCCGCATTGCGGCATGGTGGGCGTGCCCTTCATGAACACGACCACGTCCTGGGACTTGATCTCGTTCTCGATCGTTGCGTTGACGTCGCTCATGGGTTCCGATCCTCGTTCGTTTCAGCAGATCTAGTGATGGTCGGCAGGCATTTCCAATGCCGAGGCCAACCGCTTTAGCGCCCAATCCATATCGAAGCTCTTCGCCACGATCTCGTCCGGATCGAAAGGCATCGTCGCCGGCGACCCAGGGACGAGGCTGTCACCGTACATCTCGAGCGACACGGCGGCGTTCGCCTTCGCGGTGGTCCAGAGGTCTTCCCAGTCGATCCTCTGTCGCATGGAGCGCTTGTAGTTCCGGCGTGCCGTCGCCTGGTAGGCGACCACCTCGACCCGCCAGGATCGGGTCGATTGCGCGGACGGAGCCGAAAGGTACTTCGGGACAAGGACGAGGAGGATGGCACTCTCGACGCCCTGCGTCTGAGACCGTCGCAAGCCCTCGACCTCCTCGGCGATGTTCTCCCAAGCGCGCGCATTCGAGAGGTCGGGCCGAGCCGCCAGGGCGCGCAGGCTCGCCGCCTGCTGCTCGGACCAGGTCACGATGTCGTCGTCGCAGAGGCTCGGCTGGTCCATCGGCACCACCGTGGAACGGAGGCCTAATCCTGCGGGACGCCCGTCGTCAGCGCAAGGGCGTGGAGCACGCCCCCCATCCGCCCCTGGAGCGCGCCGTAGACCATCTGGTGCTGGGCAACGCGGGTCTTGCCCTTGAACGCCGCCGACAGCACCGTGGCGGCGTAGTGGTCGCCGTCGCCGGCGAGATCCTTGATCTCCACCTTGGCGTCGGGCAGGGCCTCGACGATCATCCGCTCGATCTCGCGCGCGTCCATCGGCATCGGTCGGTTCCTCGGGTCGGGGGTGTCAGGCGGCCGCCGGAAGGCTCGCCATGTAGGCCGGCAGCCAGCCTTCGTGGGCGTCGCGGAGCTCGGCGACCGATATGGTCTGCCCGCCCGGCAGGGTCAAACCGTCGCCCTCGACCACGCCGACCACCGACGCGTCGATGCCCTGCGCCGAGGCGGCGTAGAGGATGTCGGTCGCGGCCTCGGCCGGCACAGCGACGAGGTAGCGCGCCTGGTCCTCGCCGAAGAGGTAGGCGTGCGCCGGCATGCCCTCCGGCGCCTCGGGCAGCGTCGCGCCGAAGCTGCCCGCCATCGCCATCTCGGCCAACGCCACCGCGAGGCCGCCGTCGGAGAGGTCGTGCACGGTGTCGACCTGGCCCGAGGCGATGAGCCCGCGGACGAAGTCGCCGTTGCGGCGCTCGAGCGACAGGTCGACGGGCGGCGGCGCCCCCTCCTCGCGGCCCTCGATCACCGACAGGTAGATCGACTGCCCGAGCCACCCCTCGGCGGCGCCCACCAGCACCAGCACGTCGCCCTCGCGCTTCAGGGCGATGGTGGCGTGGCGCGCGACGTCGTCGAGCACGCCGACGCCGCCGATGGTCGGCGTGGGCAGGATGCCGACGCCGTTGGTCTCGTTGTAGAGCGAGACGTTGCCGGACACGACGGGGAAGTCGAGCGCCTTGCAGGCCTCGCCGATGCCCTGGAGGCAGCCGACGAGCTGGCCCATCACCTCGGGCTTCTCGGGGTTGCCGAAGTTCAGGTTGTCGGTGATCGCCAGCGGCCGCCCGCCGACGGCGGTGATGTTGCGCCACGCCTCGGCCACCGCCTGCCGGCCGCCCTCGACCGGGTCGGCCTCGCAATAGCGCGGCGTCACGTCGGCGGTGAGCGCCAGCCCGCGGGGACCGTCCTCGACGCGGACGATCGCGGCGTCGCCGCCGGGCTTCTGCACGGTGTTGCCGCCGATGAAGTGGTCGTACTGCTCGTAGACCCAGCGCTTCGAGCACAGCTCGGGCGAGCCGACGAGCCGCTTCAGCGCCTCGGTCAGGGAGGCCGGCGCCGCGACGTCCGCGGCCTGGATCTCGGGCAGGTGCGTGTTGGCGATGTGCGGCCGGTCGTAGAGCGGCGCCTCGTCGCCGAGCTCCTTGATCGGCAGGTCGGCGACGACGTCGCCGTGCCACTTCACCACGAAGCGCAGGGTGTCGGTGGTCTTGCCGATCACCGCGAAGTCGAGGCCCCACTTCACGAAGATCGCCTCGGCCTCGGCCTCCATGCCGGGCTTCAGAACCATGAGCATGCGCTCCTGGCTCTCCGACAGCATCATCTCGTAAGGGGTCATGCCGGCCTCGCGGGCGGGCACCTTCTCGATGTCGAGCTCGACGCCCAGATCCCCCTTGGCGCCCATCTCGACGGCCGAGCAGGTCAGGCCGGCAGCCCCCATGTCCTGGATCGCGATGACCGCGCCCGAGCGCATCAGCTCGAGGCAGGCCTCGAGCAGGAGCTTCTCGGCGAAGGGGTCGCCGACCTGCACGGTCGGGCGCTTCGACTCGGTCTCGGCGTCGAACTCGGCCGACGCCATGGTGGCGCCGTGGATGCCGTCGCGCCCGGTCTTCGAGCCGAGGTAGACGATCGGGTTCCCGACGCCCGAGGCCGCCGCGTAGAAGATCGCGTCGGCCTTGGCGAGGCCGACCGCCATGGCGTTGACCAGGATGTTGCCGTCGTAGCGCGGGTGGAAGCCGACCGCGCCGCCGACCGTCGGCACCCCGAAGGAGTTGCCGTAGCCGCCGATGCCGGCGACCACGCCCGAGACGAGGTGGCGCGTGCGGGGGTGGTCGGGCGAGCCGAAGCGCAGGGCGTTCAGGGCCGCGATCGGGCGCGCCCCCATGGTGAAGACGTCGCGCAGGATGCCGCCGACGCCGGTCGCCGCGCCCTGGTAGGGCTCGATGAAGCTCGGGTGGTTGTGGCTTTCCATCTTGAAGACGCAGGCGAGGCCGTCGCCGATGTCGATGACGCCGGCGTTCTCGCCCGGCCCCTGGATCACCCACGGCCCCGTCGTCGGCAATCCGCGCAGGTGCTTGCGCGACGACTTGTACGAGCAGTGCTCGTTCCACATCGCCGAGACGATGCCGAGCTCGGTCAGCGTCGGATCGCGCCCGATCAACCCGCGGAACCGTTGGTACTCGTCCGGCGTCAGGCCGTGCTGGCGGACGAGCTCGGGCGTGATCGGGACATCGTTGCGGAACATGCGGCGGTCTCGACGAAAATCCGGTCCCGATCGGAGATGGCGCCGTCGGCAAGGTCGGCGCCGGCTCGGGAGTCGCCACGGCTCTAGAGGGTAAGCGCCCGCCCTGGCAACATTCGATCACACATCCGCCCGGCCCGTCCCGGGGTCGGAGCGCTCAGGCGCGGACCGGGACGGCCGTCGCGCCGCCTTCGGACGGGCTCGCCGGCCGCGCCCCGCACCGGCGGTCGATCGCCGCGTGCACCGGCTCCGGCCCGGAGACCAGGGCGATGTAGTCGAACCCGTCCGTGTCCAGGCTCGACATCAAGAGCTGGAAGTGCATCTGGAACAGGTTGAAGCGTCGGCCTCGGATGAGACGATGCTCGATCAGGTCCTCCAGCCGGACGTAGCGCGTGGCCGGGCGCCCGCGGTCGGGCGAAGGAACGTCGGAGGCGGTCAGCGGATCGCGCAAGTGGATCGACAGCCAGTCCCAGGGCGCGCGCACGTCGAGCCAGCGGATCTGGTCGGCGGCGGCGAAGCGCGCGAGCGCCGCCCGGAACTTCACCGCGGGGCGGTCGAGGGCGATCCAGGGGATCACGCTGCCCAGCGTCACGAACGAGACCGGCGTGCCGCGGGTGCCGAAGGCGGGATCGGCCGAGAGGATCCGGTCGAGCACCTCGACCCCGAGGAAGCTCGACGAGGAATGGCCGATCACCACGACCTCGTCGGCGGTGCCCTCGGCGGCGGCGATGCGCGCGGCCATGGCGTCGAGGCGCTCGGGCATCCGGGCTTCGCGGCCGGCCGCGTGGTCGTGGGTGAAGGCAGTGTCGTCGACGAGGTGGGCGCAGTAGAACGGCTTGCCGCGGGTGATCGCCATGATCCCGGCCAGGATCGCGTAGGCCGCGACCGGTACCGCGAGCCACGACCACGGCCGCCAGTCGGCCGGCAGCGCCAGCGGCAGCAGCGCGGCGAGCCCGAGGCTCAACGCCACGAACACCAGGAACAGGTACTGGACGCCGAAGATCACCATGGCGAAGCTGCGCCCCTCGCGGCGCAGGCGCCGTTCGTAGCCCGAGCGCCTGAGCCGCCACAGCAGGGCCGGCACCGTGAGGAGGCGCCGCCAGTTGGGGCGCGGGAAGCGCGCACGCACGATGTCGTCCCAGCGCAGCAGGCCGTAGCGCGTGCGGGTGCCCCCCGATTCGACGGTCCAGTCGAGGCTGAGGCGGTCGGCGCTGCGCGACGGGTCGCTCACCGCGATGTCGAGCCCGCGGCGCGCGGCCGTCAGCCGGCTCTCGCGACGGAAGAGGCCCCAGTAGGTCTCGGGCTGGCGCGGATCGAAGCCGGGCAGGTAGAAGACCTGGCGCGTGACCACCTCTTGCGGATCGGCGGTGGGCGTGTCGCTGAATCGGGTGATGACGGAGCGTTCCGGCGCTGTTGCTGTCGAAGGATGCCGGCTCCCTACACGACGGCACGCCCCGGAGACGAGCGAAAAGACGCCGGCGTTATGACCCGCTGAGAAACTCGGGGGGCACCGCAAAGGGTGGCTTTCGGCCTGTCCGCTTCCGGGCAACGGATCGATCGAGGCGGACATCGCCACCCCGCCCGCTCACGGTTGAGAGCGGAGAAGGCCGAGCCGCAGCGCGCGGGCGGCAGATTGTCCGCCGCCCCGCCTGCCTTGGCGTCCATCCCAGACTGTACAAAAGTCGAATGGCACCCAAGCGGTCATACGTATCCGATGGGGGTTGGCCGGACCGAGGAAGTTCACCGGGCTTGGGTCGGTCCGCGAAAGCCGCTGCTTCAACCGCAAACACCCGGCAGTGGGCCACGGCGATGCCGTAGGACGCCTTCTCGCGGTCAAGGTTCGCTTCCCGCGCGGAATTGCGTTTGCTCGACCACCACGGATGGCTGCGTCGAAGGAGCGCCCACGGCTCTCCGCACGTCTGGCGTGGGTCGCGAGAAGCTTGTCGAGCGAGCCTACAAGCTGAGACGTCGCCGATGCCGGCTCCGCCCGTCACGCCGCCGGGGGATGCGCCAGGAACTCGGCGATCGCGGCGACGAACCTTTCGCCGTAGGCCTCGCGCTTGCGCTCGCCGACGCCGTGGACGGTGCGCAGCGCGTAGAGATCCACCGGCTTGCCCTTGGCCATCTCGATCAGCGTCCGATCGGGAAACACCATGAAGGCGGCGATGTTGTCGGCGCGCGCGATGGTGGCGCGCAGGCCGCGCAGGTGCTGGAACAGGGCCTCGTCGGCCGGGCTCAGGTCGTCCGAGCCGGCGTCGCGCACGGCGCCCGCGCGGCGGCGCTCGCGCGGCTCGGCCGATTTCGGCTCCGGGTCGGGGCGGAGCTGCACCGGCTCGCGGCCGAACAGGATCGCCTCGCCCTTGTCGGTCATGGTGAGGCCGCCGTAGCCGTCGGTGTTCTCGGCCACCGCGCCGGCGGCGAAGAGCTGGCGCAGGATCGCGCGCCACGCGGCGACCGGCTTGTCGGCGCCGACGCCGAAGGTTTTGAGCTGCTCGTGGCCGTTGCGGCGGATCGGCTCGCTCACCTTGCCGTGGACCACGTCGCAGACATAGGCCGCGCCGTAGCGCTGCCCGGTGCGCACGATCGCCGAGAGGATCTTCTGGGCCGGGACCGTGCCGTCGACGAGCGTGACGCCGCCGCGGCAGAGGTCGCACCGGCCGCAATGGCCGCTGGCCTCGTCGAAGTAGGCGAGCAGCGATTGCCGGCGGCAGGCCGCGCCTTCGCACAGCGCGATCATCGCCTCGAGCTTGCGCCGCTCGACGCGGCGGCGCTCGTCCGGCACCTCCTTCTCGTCGATCTGGCGGCGGCGCAGGGCCATGTCGTCGAGGCCGTAGAGAGTCAGCGTGTCGGCGGGCAGCCCGTCGCGGCCGGCGCGGCCGATCTCCTGGTAGTAGCCCTCGACGTTGCCCGGCATGTCGGCGTGGCAGACGAAGCGCACGTCGGGCTTGTTGATGCCCATGCCGAAGGCCACCGTCGCGGTCATCACGACGCCGTCCTCCTGCAGGAAGGTGTCCTGGTTGCGCATGCGCGTGCCCTGGTCGAGCCCGGCATGGTAGGGATACGCGTTGAAGCCGTCCTTCTTCAGGCTCTCGGCCAGCTGCTCGGTGCGCTTGCGCGACGAGCAGTAGATGATCCCGCTCTCGGAGCGGCGGTGCTTCAGGAAGCGCTCGATCTGCCGGGTCGGGTTGTCCTTGGCGGCGAAGGTTAGGCCGATGTTCGGCCGGTCGAAGGAGTGGACGAAGGTCTTGAGGTCGCGCCCTTGGGGAAACAGGCGCTCGGCGATCTCGGCCCGCGTCGCCTTGTCGGCGGTGGCCGTCAGCGCCACGGTCTGGACGTCGCCGAGCGCCTCACGGGCGCGGGACAGCGCGCGATATTCGGGGCGGAAGTCGTGGCCCCATTGCGAGACGCAATGCGCCTCGTCGACCGCGAGCCGGCGGACGCCCGCGCCGCGCAGCGCGTCCATGCAGCCGTCCATCAGCAGGCGCTCGGGCGAGACGAAGAGCAGCCGCAGCTCGTTCGCGCGGATCATCCGCCAGGTCTCGCGCGAGACAGATTCGGCCACCGACGAGTTCAGGGTCGCTGCCGCGACGCCGAAGCCACGCATCTGCTGCACCTGGTCGTGCATCAGCGCGATCAGCGGCGAGACCACGACGGTGAGCGAATCCTCCACCAGCGCCGGCAGCTGGTAGGTCATCGACTTGCCCGAGCCCGTCGGCATCACCGCGAACACGTCCGCGCCCGAGAGCACCGCCTCGATCACCTCGTCCTGGCCGGGTCGGAAATCGTCGTAGCCGAAGGTGGTCTTGAGGGCGCGCCGCGCATCGTCGAGTCGTGAGGTCATGCCTGTCCCAGGTGAAACCACGGCTTGCCGCCGGGGTGCGTATACACTAACAGCAGATTGTCTACACGGAGGCGCGCGATGCCGCTGAACATCCGAAGCGAGGAGGTGAACCGCCTCGCCGACAAACTGGCGGCCCTCGCCCGGGTCAGCAAGACCGAGGCGGTGAAGATCGCGCTGGCCAACGAACTGGAGCGGCGGGATCGCGCCCTACCGCTGGCCGAACGGTTGCGGCCCCTGCTCGATGAGATCGCCGCCGTACCGCGAACGGGTCTGGAGGCCGACAAGGCCTTCTACGACGGCCTGAACGACGAGTGATGTTCGTCGATGCCTCTGCCATGGTCGCGATCATGAGCGCAGAGCCGCCAGCGGCGGCGTTGATCCGGTGCCTCGACCAAGCCGAAGCACCGATCACCTCGGCGCTTGCCGTCTTCGAGACCGTCATGGCCCTCTCGCGAAAGTTGAGTCAGGACGTCGCGAACTCCGAATCGCAGATCGAACGGTTCCTTCTGGCCGCCGGCATCCGATTGGTGCCGATCGCCGCGGCGGAAAGCCACGAAGCCCTCGCCGCGCATGCACGCTACGGCAAGGGCCGCGGGCATCCGGCACAGCTCAATCTGGGCGACTGCTTCGCCTATGCCTGCGCTCAGGTCCACGACGTTCCCCTGCTCTTCGTCGGCGACGACTTTCCGCAGACCGACATTCGCTCGGCGATGGCTTGAGGGTCAGCGCGCGACGATGGCGACGGCGGCGCCGGCCATGACCGTTCCGGCCCCACGATTGATCGCGCGACGGGCGCGAGACGACGTGAAGACCCGGCGCGCGCGGGCCGCGGCGAGCACATAGGCCGCCAGCACCGCACTCAGCACGACGACGATCGTCGCCGCGATCTCCGCGATGCCCAGCGGCGTGAGATGATCGAGGTCGACGACAGTCGGCAGCAGGGCCAGGAAGAACAGGATCACCTTCGGGTTGCCCAAAGTGAGGGTCAGTCCGCCGAGAAACAGGCGAACGGCGCCGTGTCCGGCCATGGGCGCGGCTTCGACCGCGTCGGTGCGGGCGGTCCAGGCTCCCCAGGCGAGATACGCGAGATAGATCGCGCCGGCGTATTTCAGGACGACGAATCCGATCGCGAAGGTCTGCGCCACCATGGCAAGGCCCGCCACCGTCAGCGAGAACCAGATGAGATCGCCCGCGACGAACCCCGCCGCGAAGCCGATGATCCCCGGCGTCCCCCGCGCCAGCACCCGCGCCACGAGCGCGGCGATGCCCGGGCCGGGCGCGGCGACGGCGATGGCATAGACGGCGGCGAAGAAGGCGAGGCTGGACAGCGGCATCGTGGTCACGACGGTCGAGATCAGGGCCGCGCGATGCGCCCGTCGGCGATGCCGATCACATCGGCCCGCCCGCCGAGCTCGGCGAACATCGCCGCGTCGGCCCCGGTCATGAACACCTGCCCCGGTAACGCGTCGAGCGCCGCGAACAGGCCGGCGCGGCGGCGGGGGTCGAGGTGGGCGGCGACCTCGTCGAGGAGGATCAGCGGCGCGATCCCGCTCATCGCCCGCACCAGCTTGGCATGGGCGAGCACGAGGCCGATCAGCAGCGCCTTCTGCTCGCCGGTCGAGGCGGTGGCGGCCGGCACGTCCTTCGGGCCGTGGCGGACCACGAGGTCGCTGGTCTGGGGGCCCGACAGCGTGCGCCCGGCGGCGCGGTCGCGCGGGCGCCCCCGGGCGAGGGCGAGGCGGAAGCGGTCCTCCGCCTCGAGCGCCGGCCAGACCGCGACGAGGTCGTCGAGGTCGCCCTCCAGGCGCAGGGCCGCCCAGGGAAACGGCTGCGCGTCGTCGCGGGTCTCGTGGATCAGGCGATCCAGTCGCTCGGTGGTCTCGCGGCGGGCGAGCGCGACGGCGACGCCGAGCTCGGCGACCTCGCGCTCGATCGCGTCGAGCCAGCGGCCGTCGTTCGGGCGCTCCTCCAGCAGGCGGTTGCGCGAGCGCAGCGCCCGCTCCATCGCCGAGACGCGGGCGCCGTGGCCGGAATCGACCGCGAGCACGAGCCGGTCGAGGAAGCGGCGGCGGTCGCCGCCCGGCCCGCGGAACAGCCCGTCGAGGTCCGGCGTCAGCCAGACCACGCGCAGGAACTCCGAGAAGGCGACCGGGGAGGGCGCGCCGGCCCCGTCGATCCGGCAGAGCCGGCTGATGCGGCCGTCGAAGCCCGGCGGCTCGCATCCGGTCCCGAGGCGGTGCTCCGCCCCGTCGCGCGCCAGCGTCACCGAGACGGCGAACCCGCCGGGGCCGTCCTCGCGCGCCATCGCCGAGAACTCGGCCCGCCGCAGTCCGCGGCCGGGCGCGAACAGCGAGATCGCCTCCAGGATGTTGGTCTTGCCCGCCCCGTTCTCGCCGACGAGCGCGACGAAGCGGTCCGACAGCGGTAGGTCGAGATCGGCGTGGTTGCGGAAGTCGCGGGCGGTCAGGCGGGTGAGGCGCTGCACATCCGCATCATCCGTCTCGTTCGATGGCCCACCCGAGTGCGAAACCGGTGCCTCGCTCACACCCGCATCGGCATCAGCACGTACAGCGCCGAGGCGCCCTCGCGGTCCTGGATCAGGGTCGGGGAGCCCGGGTCGGCGAGCTTGAACAGGGCGGTGTCGCCCTCGAGCTGGCCGGTGATGTCGAGGAGGTAGCGGGCATTGAAGCCGATATCGAGGCCGGCGGCCTCGTAGTCGACGTCGAGCTCCTCCGTCGCGCTGCCCGAATCCGGGTTGTTGACCGAGAGCGAGAGGCGGCCCTCCTGCAGGCCGAGCTTCACCGCCCGGCCGCGCTCCGACGAGATCGTCGAGACCCGGTCCACCGCCCGCGCGAAGGATTCGCGCTCGACGGTGAGGCGCTTGTCGTTTCCGGCCGGGATGACGCGCTGGTAGTCGGGGAAGGTGCCGTCGATCAGCTTGGAGATCAGCGTCACGCCGGAGGCGAAGCGCAGGCGGATCTTGGCGGGCGAGAGGTCGATGGCGACGCTGTCGCCGCCGTCGTCGACGAGCTTCTGGATCTCGGCGACCGCCTTGCGCGGCACGATGATGCCCGGCATGCCGGCACTTCCCTCCGGCGCGTCGATCTCGACGCGGGCGAGCCGGTGACCGTCGGTGGCGACCGCGCGCAGCTTCAGCCCCTCCGCCTCGATGGTGTGGAGATAGATGCCGTTGAGGTAGTAGCGCGTCTCCTCGGTCGAGATCGCGAACTGGGTCTTCTCGATCAGGCGCTTGAGGTCGGCGGCCGCGATGCCGAAGCTGTGCGGCAGCTCGCCCGCGGCGAGGTCCGGGAAGTCGCCTTCCGGCAGGGCGCCGAGCGCGAAGCGCGAGCGGCCGGAGCGGATCGTCATCTGGCCGGACTCGCCGCCGGTCTCGAGCGAGACTTGCGCGCCCTCGGGGAGCTTGCGCACGATGTCGTAGATCACGTGGGCCGGCACGGTGGTGGCGCCCGGATCCGAGACGTCGGCCGGCACGGTCTCGGTCACCTCGATGTCGAGGTCGGTCGCCCGCAGCTGGAGGCCGCCGCCGGTGGCACGCAGCAGCACGTTCGACAGGATCGGGATCGTGTTGCGCCGCTCCACGACGCGGTGCACGTGGCCGAGCGACCGTAGGAGGGCCGCACGCTCGACAGTGACTCTCATCGCAGTACTCTGAATGCTCGAAGGACCGTGCTCGAACGCCGCCGCGGCCGGCGGGTTCGGAGTTTGGCCGTTCAGCTTGGCGAAGCGGCGGCGCGAAGGCAAGGGCGCGATTCGTCCCTCGCACAGGGCGATCGGGGGCGGGACGGGCCGACGACCCGCCCCGCGCGTCCCGCCCCGCGAGAGGGGAGGGACGGAGCAGGATCAATCCTGCAGCATGCGCTTCAGGAGCTCGACCTCGTCGCCGAGAACCGCGTCCTCGCCGATCAGCTTCTCGATCTTGCGCACGGCGTGGAGCACCGTGGTGTGGTCGCGCCCCCCGAAGCGGCGGCCGATCTCGGGCAGCGAGCGCAGGGTCAGCACCTTCGACAGGTACATCGCGATCTGGCGCGGCTTCACCACCGCGGCGGTGCGGCGCTCGCTGAGGATGTCGGAGCGCGAGACGTTGTAGCGCGAGGCGACGAGCTTCTGGATGTCCTCGATCTTGATCCGCTTCGGCTCGCGGTTCTTCACGAGGTCGCGGATCGCGGTCTCGGCCGTCTCCATGGTCACGGCGGTGCCGGTGAGCGTGGCATGGGCCAGCAGGCGGTTCACGGCGCCCTCGAGGTCGCGGCCGTTGGCCGTGATCGCGCGGGCCACGTAGGTCGCCACCGCCGGCGAGACCTCAAAGCTCGGATGCGCCACCCGCACGGCGGCGAGCCGCGCGGAGAGGATCGAGGCGCGCAGCTGCTCGTCCAGCATCCCGATCTCGACCACGAGGCCGCCGGCCAGGCGCGAGCGGACGCGCTCGTCGAGCGCCTCGAGCTCCGTCGGCGGCCGGTCGGAGGCGACGACGACCTGACGGCCGGCATCGATCAGCGCGTTGATGGTGTGGCCGAACTCGGCCTGGATCGACTTGCCCTGGATGAACTGCACGTCGTCGAGGATCAGCAGGTCGATGCCGCGGAGGCGCTCCTTAAAGGCGAGCGCGTTCTGGGTCTTCAGGGCGTTGACGAAGCCGTACATGAAGCGGTCGGCCGTGAGGTAGATCACCCGGCGTCCGGCCTCGCGGGCGGCGTGGCCGATGCCGTGCAGCAGGTGGGTCTTCCCCAGGCCGACGCCGGCATGGAAGTAGAGCGGGTTGTAGAGCGCACCCTCGCCGTCGTGGCGGGCGACGCGGTCGGCGGCGGCATGCGCCAGGGAGTTCGAGCGGCCGAGCAGGAAGTTCGCGAAGGTGAGCCGCGCGTCGAGGGGCGCGCCGTTGAGCTCGCCGGCGATCTCGGCCCGCATGTCGGGCGCCGGGGTCGTCGGCATCGGGGCGGGCGTGCCGGCGGCGTGGAGGCGGGCGAGCGGGCCGCTGGTCGGGCCGGGC
>NZ_VRUU01000059.1 GCF_008039875.1 Methylobacterium sp. WL119
GGATCGTGCGATGCGCGCTGTCTGTCCCTCCCCCCTCTGCGGGGGAGGGTGGCCCGCGAAGCGGGTCGGGGGAGGGGAGCGCCGTATCCGGAGGCGTCGCTCCCCGCATCCGACCCGCTTCGCGGGCCACCTTCTCCCGCAGAGGGGAGAAGGAAGGCGCGCGCGGGCCTCGATCACGCCACGGAGAACGCGGCGACGTCGTCCGGCGTGCCGACCGGCACCGCCGCGGCACCGGCCGCGATGCGCTTGACGAGGCCCGACAGAACCTTGCCGGAGCCGATCTCGGAGAACGCGTCGACGCCCGCCGCCGCCATGGCCGCGATGCTCTCGCGCCAGCGCACGGTTCCGGTCACCTGCGCCACGAGGTTTCGGCGAATCGCATCCGGATCCGAGACCGGCGCCGCGAGCACGTTGGCGTAGAGCGGCACGGCCGGCGGGTTGAGCGTGACCGCGTCGAGCGCCGCTCGCATCGCCTCGGCGGCGGGCTGCATCAGGCGGCAGTGGAACGGTGCCGAGACGTTGAGCATCACCGCGCGCTTGATCCCGCGCGCCTGCGCGAGCGCCACGGCGCGCTCGACCGCGGCCCGGTCGCCCGAGAGCACGACCTGGCCGGCGCCGTTGTCGTTGGCGACGTCGCAGACCGCGCCCTCGGCCGCCTCCGCCGCGATCGCCGCGGCGGTCTCGACCTCGGCGCCGATCAGCGCCGCCATGGCGCCGTCGCCGGGGGCGACCGCCGCCTGCATCGCCTCGCCGCGGATGCGCAGCAGCCGCGCGGTGTCGGCGATCGTGAGGCTGCCGGCGGCGGCGAGGGCGGAATATTCCCCGAGCGAATGCCCGGCGACGAAGGCGACGTCGCGCGCGAGATCGAGCCCGCGCTCGGCCTCCAGCACCCGCAGCACCGCGAGGCTCGCGGCCATCAGCGCCGGCTGCGCGTTGGCGGTCAGCGTCAGCGCGTCGAGCGGGCCCTCGAACATCACGCGGGAGAGCGGCTGGCCCAGGGCGTCGTCGACCTCGGCGAACACGGCGCGCGCCTGCAGGAAGGCCTCGGCCAGCGCCTTGCCCATGCCGACGGCCTGGCTGCCCTGGCCCGGAAAGATGAGTGCCCGCACGGTCGCTCCGTCGCCTAACCCATTGTCGGAAAGGGCGGCGCAGTCGCACCACCCGCCGCGGGTGTCAACAATGCAGCGCACAAACGGAGCCTGCGCCCCGGAGCGTCGCGGCTCGGCGATTCGTGCCGTCGGCGGCACGGTCTCGCGGGGATGCACGACGCAATAAACCGCTGTGCTTGTTGCCAAACCGCAACCGGTGTATGAGCCGGCACCGCCCGACATCCCCGTATCCGCTGGAAGGAGCCGCCGCGCATGGCTCGCGTCACCGTCGAAGATTGCATCGAGAAGGTCGAGAACCGGTTCGAGCTGGTCCTGCTCGCGAGCCATCGCGCGCGTCTCCTCGCCGCCGGCGCGCCGCTCACCGTGGACCGCGACCGCGACAAGAACCCGGTCGTGGCGCTCCGCGAGATCGGCGACGAGACCATCACCGCCGACGACCTCAAGGAACAGCTGATCCACTCGATGCAGAAGTACGTCGAGGTCGACGAGCCGGAGGCCGAGGCCGTGCCGCTGCTGTCGAGCTCGCCCACCGCCGCCGCCGTCTCGCCGACCGCCGCGAGCGACGATTCCGCGCCGCAGTTCGACCGCATGAGCGAGGAGGACCTGCTCCGCGGCCTCGAGAACCTGGCGCCGCCCGTCGAGACCGACGACGAGGGCGAGTAGCCTTCGGCGTCGTCGCCGGACTTCGGACTTTCACGGGCCCGGCGGAGACGCCGGGCCTTTTGCTTGCGCGCCGCCCCGGCTTTCTCGGGCTGCGACGCATTCGGGGCTGGCGCGCGGCCGCGGCTTGCGTGAGACTTGCGCCTCCTCGCGATCGGAAAGGGTCTCCCGGCGGATGATGCGCCAGTACGAACTCGTCGAGCGGGTGAAGCGCTACAACCCCGCGACGAACGAGGCGCTGCTCAACCGTGCCTACGTCTACGCCATGCGCGCGCACGGCACGCAGAAGCGGGCATCCGGCGACCCGTTCTTCGCCCATCCCCTCGAGGTCGCCGCGATCCTCACGGACTTGCGCCTCGACGACGCGACCATCGTCGCGGCGGTGCTGCACGACACCGTCGAGGATACGGCGGCGACGCTCGACGAGATCCGCGAGCTGTTCAGCCCCGAGATCGGCGCGCTGGTCGACGGCCTGACCAAGCTCAAGCGCCTCGACCTCGTCTCGAAGCGCGCGGCGCAAGGCGAGAATTTCCGCAAGCTGCTGCTCGCCGTGGCGGCGGACGTGCGCGTGCTGCTGGTCAAGCTCGCCGACCGCCTGCACAACATGCGCACGCTCCAGCACATGCGCGCCGACAAGCGCGAGCGGATCGCGCAGGAAACGCTGGACATCTACGCGCCGCTGGCTGGCCGCATGGGCATGCAGGAGCTGCGCGAGGAGCTGGAGGACCTGTCCTTCCGCAACCTCAAGCCGGAGATCTACGCCACCGTCACGCGGCGGCTCTCCGACCTCACCGCGAAGACCGAGAGCCTGGTCGACACCATCGAGCGCGACCTGACCGCAAAACTCTCCGCCCGCGGGATCGAGGCCGCCGTCACCGGCCGCCAGAAGCGGCCGTTCTCGATCTGGTCGAAGATGGAGCGCAAATCCGTCGCCTTCGAGCAGCTCTCGGACGTGTTCGGCTTCCGCGTCGTCGTCGAGACGCTCGACGATTGCTACGCGGCGCTCGGCGTCGTCCACACCACCTGGCCGATGGTGCCGGGGCGCTACAAGGACTACATCTCGACGCCGAAGCAGAACGACTACCGCTCGATCCACACCACGGTGATCGGCCCGAAGAGCCAGCGCGTCGAGCTGCAGATCCGCACCCGGGCGATGGACGACATCGCCGAGTACGGCATCGCCGCGCACGCGCATTACAAGGAGGCCGGCAAGCTGCCGGCCGGCCGCGAGCCGGAGGGCGGCGTCGCCCCGCGGCTGGCGGCCGAGAGCGGCGCCTACCAGTGGCTGCGCCGCACGATCGAGCTGCTGGCCGAGGGCGACAGCCCCGAGGAATTCCTCGAGCACACCAAGCTCGAGCTGTTCCAGGACCAGGTGTTCTGCTTCACGCCGAAGGGCCGGCTCATCGCCCTGCCGCGCGGCGCCACGCCGATCGACTTCGCCTACGCGGTGCACACCGACGTCGGCAACTCGGCGGTCGGCGCCAAGATCAACGGCCGGATGGCGCCGCTGCTGCACGAGCTCGCCAACGGCGACGAGGTCGAGATCTCGCGCTCGGACGGCGCCGCGCCGCCGGCCGCCTGGGAATCGCTCGTCGTCACCGGCAAGGCCCGCGCCGCGATCCGGCGCGCGACCCGCTCGGCGGTGCGTCGGCAATATGCCGGCCTCGGGCGCCAGATCCTCGACCGGGCGTTCGAGCGCGCGGGCAAGAGCTTCACCGACGACAAGCTGCGCGGCGCGCTCCCGCGCCTCGCCCGCGCCTCGGCCGAGGACGTGTTCGCGGCGGTGGGGCGCGGCGAGATGTTCTCGGGCGACGTCGTGCGCGGCGTCTACCCAGACTACAAGGACGAGCGGAAATCGGGCCCGGCCGGGGTGCCGCAACCGGTAGTCAACGGCGCCGGCCGCCTGATCCGGTCGAAGGACCAGACCATGCGCCTGACCTTCCCGGGCGGCGGCGCGGCGGACGGAACCGACGCGATCCCGATCCGCGGCCTCGCCGGCGACCTGCCCGTGAGCTTCGCCCCGGACGGCGGCGCGGTGCCCGGCGACCGCATCGTCGGCATCCTGACGCCCGGCGTCGGCGTGACGATCTACCCGATCCAGTCGGCGGCCCTGGCCGCGTTCGACAACGAGCCCGAGCGCTGGCTCGACGTGCGCTGGGACATCGAGGCGGACGCCACCGAGCGCTTCCCCGCGCGGCTCGCCACGCAATCGATCAACGAGCCCGGCGTGCTGGCGCAGATCGCACAGGTGATCGCCGACCACGACGGCAACATCGACAACCTCTCGATGAAGCGCCGCACCCAGGACTTCACCGACATCGTGATCGACCTCTCGGTCTGGGACCTGCAGCATCTGAACGCGATCATCGCGGAGCTGCGCGGCAAGCGGACGGTGAGCCGGGTCGACCGGGTGAACGGGTAGGCGGCGCAACATCCTCCGATCCGTGCTTCTGCCTCGGCGGACGAGGCGCGCCCGCAATCGACGCACGGCCTTCATCCCGAAGCCGCACAGCGCAGCCCGGACGCTGGATCCGCCCATGGCCGCCGTCTCGATCGGCACCCGCGGCTCCGGATGCCGGCTTCGCCTTCTGCACTCGGGAACGACGGCGCGGAGCCGGAAACCAGGGTCGAGCGGCCGCGACGCGGTGCGCCGCGACGCTTCCCCTTCCGCTTGCCTCCACCTGCTCCCGCTGCCACAAGCGCGGCGTTCGCCATCACCCCGCGAGGAGCCGTGCGCATGAGTCCGGATGAGGTTCTCGCGGAGTTCCGCGATGCGGGCGCGCTGCTCGAAGGCCACTTCATCCTGAGCTCCGGCCTGCGCTCGGCGGTCTTCCTGCAGAAGATGGCGATCTTCTCCGAGCCGCCGCGCACCGAGCGCCTGTGCAGGGCGCTCGCCGCCGTGATCACGGCGCGCTTCGGCCCAATCGACATCGTCGTCTCGCCGGCGATCGGCGGCATCGTGCCCGGCTACGAGACCGCGCGGCACCTCGGGGCGCGGGCGATCTTCGTCGAGCGCGATGCCGGCGGCCCGTTCACCCTGCGGCGCGGCTTCAGCATCCCGGCCGGCCAGCGCGCGGTGATCGTCGAGGACATCGTCACCACCGGGCTGTCCGCGCGCGAATGCCTCGCCTCGCTGCGGGGCGAGCCCGGCGAGATCGTCGGCGCCGCCTGCCTGATCGACCGCTCGGGCGGCCGCGGCGAGATCGGCCTGCCTTTGCTCTCGCTCGTCACCCTCGACATCCCGGCCTATCCCCCCGACGCGCTGCCGCCCGAGCTGGCCGCATTGCCGCCGGTGAAGCCGGGCAGCCGCGCCATGCCGAAGGCCTGAGCGCCGGCCGACGGGCTCACGCGCGTTTGATCGTCCCGGCAGCAGATGTTTCGCTGTTGTTGCGGGGCGAATGAGAAAAAGATCGACGAGGTTGTGTCGACCGATCGTCGAAAGGACGTTTTCCGTCGAAGGTTGACACATTCCATCGTGCGCTTCACACATGCCGTACGGTCACTATTGCGCACCGTCGCCGGCGATTTTTGGAACAAGCAGCGTCCACTGTCCTCCGTTGGGCCGACTTTGCACCCGTAACCTTGATGCGTGTCGTCCACCTGCTTTTCCGCGGGCGGTACGTGCCATGATTGTTTTGGTTATATTTTAGAAATGGATCGTGCCATGAGTGCACTACAGCGCAGCGCCCTGTTCATCGACGGCGCCAACCTCTACGCGACGACGAAGGCCCTCGGCTTCGACATCGACTACAAGCGGCTTCTGAAAGAATTCCAGTCCCGCGACAACATGATTCGGGCGTTCTACTACACCGCGATGATCGAGGATCAGGAGTATTCCTCGATCCGTCCGCTGATCGACTGGCTCGACTACAACGGCTACCGCGTCGTCACCAAGCCCGCCAAGGAGTTCACCGACTCGCTCGGCCGCCGCAAGGTCAAGGGCAACATGGACATCGAGCTTGCGATCGATGCGCTCGAGCTGAGCCAGTACATCGACCACATGGTGCTGTTCTCCGGCGACGGCGATTTCCGCTCGCTGGTCGAGGCGATGCAGCGCCGCGGCGTGAAGGTGACGGTGGTCTCCACCATCCAGACCCAGCCGGCGATGATCTCCGACGACCTGCGCCGCCAGGCCGACGAGTTCGTCGACCTCGTGCAGCTGATCGGCAAGGTCGGGCGAGACCCCGGCGAGCGGCAGGCTCGCCCGGCCGGCGACCGGACGCGCGACTACGCCGAGCGGCCCGCCCGCGCCAACCCGGGCCTGGAAAGCCGCTACGGCATCCGTCAGGGCGCGAACGGAACGCCGGACGCCCCCGCGGAGGATTAGGCCTTCGCGGTTCCCTCCCCATCGAGCCAGGCCAGGATGTCGGCCGCGCTGCGATCGGGTGGGAACACCGGGTAGAACACCTTCGTCACGACGCCGTCGTCGACGACGAGGCTGAGCCGGCGTAGCAGGATGGTGCCGGCCGCCTCGAAGGTGGGCAGCCGCACTGCCATCGCGAAGGCGCGCGAGGCGTCCGACAACAGCGTGAACGGCAGCTGCAGGCGCGTCGCCGCCTCGCGCTGGTAGGCGCCCGTCTGCGTCGAGAGCCCGTGCACCTGCGCGACGCCGCGGGCCTTCAGGTCGTCATGGAGATCGCGGAAGCCGCACGCTTGCGGCGTGCAGCCGCGTGCGCCGGGAATCGCGTCCCAGTCCGCCACCAGGTTCGGCTGTCTCGGCTCGCCGGTGCGCGGATAGGCGAAGACCACTGTCCGCCCGGCGAGCTTCGCCAGCGAGACGCGGGTGCCGTCAGTCGCCGCGAGCGACACGTCCGGCAGCCTCATCCCGGTCAGGTGCGCCGCCGCACCGTCGTCGATCGGGGCGGGAAGGTCGGCGGGCAGGGCGAGGTTCGGGTCCATGGCGCGGCTCCGGTTCGAGCGGGCGATTCAACGAGATGGGGCATCGCGCACGCCCTCTCTCGTTCCAGCCTCGAAATCTGCTTTCTTTAACGAACATTTGCGCGTCGCTTCCCTCCCCCCTCTGCGGGGGAGGGTGGCCCGCGAAGCGGGTCGGGAGAGGGGAGCGACGGTGCCGGATACGGCGCTCCCCTCTCCCGCCCCTCGCTCAGGCGAGGCCCACCCTCCCCCGCAATGGGGGGAGGGAAGGCGCAATCGGACTCTCGCAGCCCGGCCCGGGCATCGACGAGCCGACCCGCGCGGCCGTCCGGGAGCTACCCCCGGTCGCGCATGATCCGGGCGCGGTCGCGCTGCCAGTCGCGCTCCTTGGCGGCCTCGCGCTTGTCGTGGGCCTGCTTGCCCTTGCCGAGGCCGAGCTCGACCTTCGCGCGGCCCTTCTCGTTGAAGTAGATCTTCAGCGGCACCACCGTGTAGCCCTGGCGCTGCGTCGCGCCGATCCACTTGTCGATCTGGCGGCGGTGCATCAGCAGGCGCCGCGGGCGCTTGGTCTCGTGGTTGAAGCGGCTCGCCTGGACGTATTCAGGGATGTAGGCGTTGAACAGCATCAGGTCGCCGCCCGACGGGCCGGCATAGGCCTCGCCGATGGTCGCGCGCCCGCTGCGCAGCGATTTCACCTCGGTTCCGGTCAGCGAGATGCCGGCCTCCAGGGTGTCCTCGATCGCGTAGTGGAAGCGCGCGGCGCGGTTGTCGGCGACGATGCGGCGGTTCGGTTCGGGTTTGGGAGCCATCGGTCTCTTCGGTGCCTGGCGTCAGCCGGCCAGGAGGCCGGCATGGCGCAGGGCGGCGTCGACGATCGCCTTGGTCGCGTCCGAGACCGGCACGAGCGGCAGGCGCACGTCGGCGCTCATGTGGCCGAGGCGTTCCAGGGCGTACTTCACCGGCGACGGGTTGGATTCGGCGAATAGCCCGACCTGGAGCGGCAGCAGCCGGTCCTGCAGCTGCAGCGCCTTGGCGAAGTCGCCCGACAGCGTCGCCTCCTGGAGGTCGGCGCAGAGCCGCGGCGCCACGTTCGACACCACCGAGATGCAGCCGTGGCCGCCATGGGCGTTGTAGCCGAGCGCGGTCGCATCTTCGCCCGAAAGCTGGATGAAACCCTCGCCCATGGCCTGCCGCTGGAGGCTGACGCGATCGATCTTGGCGGTCGCGTCCTTCACCCCGGCGATGTTCTTGAGCTCGAACAGGCGCGCCATCGTCTCGACGCTCATGTCGACGACGGAGCGCGGAGGGATGTTGTAGATGATGATCGGAATGCCGACCGCGTCGTTGACGGCCTTGAAGTGGGCGTAGAGCCCGCCCTGCGTCGGCTTGTTGTAGTACGGCGTGACCACGAGCACCGCGTCGGCGCCCGCCTTCTCGGCGTGCTGCGCCCGCTCGACCGCCTCGGCCGTGGAGTTCGATCCGGCGCCGGCGATCACCGGCACGCGGCCGCCGGCCTCGTCGATGCAGGCCTCGACCACGCGGTCGTGCTCGCTGTGCGTCAGCGTCGGGCTCTCGCCGGTGGTGCCGGTCGGCACCAGGCCGTGGCTGCCCTGCTCGATCTGCCAGGCCACGAACTCTCGGAACGCCGCCTCGTCGAAGGCGCCGTCGCGGAACGGCGTCACCAGGGCGGTCATGGAGCCCCGAAGGCGGCGCGCAGTGGTCTCGGTCATCTCGGGCGTCCCAGCCGGTCTCGTTGCCCGCTCCGGCCTGGGCCGGTGGTCCGGCGCCGCGCTGCGGGCGGCGCAGACATAGGGCTTCCGCCACCCCCGCGCAAACCCTTCGCGCACGCGGTTAATGCGTTCTTAACGCTCGGCGCCGAGGCTGTCCTTTGCCGGCATCCGTCGAAACCGGATCGCAGAGAGTGACCGCATCCATGGCGTCCCTCACACGCTCGCAGATCGTTGCCCTCGGCCTCGCGCTGACCGCGGGCGTGGCGCTGGCCGCGCCGGCGGTCGACCTGCCGCGTGTCCAGGCCCCGCCCGCCTCGCAGCCGACGCCGCCGGCGAGCGACGCCACGGCGCCGGCCAGCCAGGTCGAGGGTGCCAGGACCGCGATCGATCCGGTCGCCGCCGACGCGCTCAAGCTCGATCCGAAGGCCGCCGGCGATGCCGGGGCCGCCAAGCCGCTTCCGCCCGGGCAGGCGCTCCCGGCGGGCGCCGCCGCCTACGCCTCGGCCGACCCGGACGCGCCCGTCGCCTTCCCGCTGCCCGACGCCGCCGTGACGCCGGCCGCCCCCGTGCCGGAGGTGCCGGGCCTCGGCCCGATCGCCCGCGTCGGCGACACCGACGTCGCCCAGCTGCGCCAGGCGATCGACTTCTACCGCAAGGGCAAGGTCGCCGACGGCGACCGCCTGCGCGACGGCTTCTCCGATCCGGCGGCGCGGGCGCTGCTCGAATGGGTCGCGATCCGCGCCGGCGCCGGCATCGGCTTCGAGCGCACCGTCGCCTTCACCCGCGCCAACCCGGACTGGCCGGCGGGCCCGCTGCTCCGCCGCCGCGCCGAGGAGGCGTTGCTCACCGAGCGCAGGAATCCGGCGACGGTGCGCGCCTATTTCGGTGCGACCCGGCCGGCGAGCGCGCCGGGCAAGTTCGCCCTGGCGCTGGCGTTCAAGGCGGACGGGCTCGATGCGGACGCCGCCGACCTCGTCCGCGACCTGTGGCGCTCCGAGACCTTCGGCCGCTCGCTCGAGGCCAGGGTCGCCGACGCCTTCCCGGGCGTGCTCACCCGCATCGATCACCGCTACCGCATGGAGCGTGCGCTCTTGAAGGAAGACTGGGAGGCGGCCGGCCGGGCCGCGACCTATGCCGGCGGCGCGTATGCCAGCCTGGTGCGGGCGCGCCGCGCCGTCGAGGACAAGAGCTCCGGGGCCGCCTCCGCCCTCGCCGCGGTGCCGCCGTCGCTGCGCAGCGACAGCTCCTACATCCTGTCGCGGGCGCAGTTCCTGCGCCGGGCCGACAAGCCGGCCGAGGCGGCGGCCGTGCTGGCGACCGCGCCGAGCAACCCGGACGTTCTCGTCGACGGCGACGAATGGTGGGTCGAGCGCCGCATCGTCGCGCGCAAGCTGATCGACCTCGGCGACGCCAGGACCGCCTACGCGGTGGCGAGCGCCAACCCGGCCCGCACGGTCGAGAAGCGGATCGAGGCCGAGTTTCACGCCGGCTGGATTGCGCTCCGCTTCGGCAGCGACCCGGAGGCCGCGTCCCGCCACTTCGCGCTCGCCGCCGGCATCGCCGAGACGCCGATCTCGATCGCCCGCGCCGCCTACTGGCAGGGCCGGGCGGCCGAAGCCCTCGGGCAGACCGATGCGGCCAAGGAGTTCTACGAGACCGCGGCGCTGCAGCCGATCGCCTATTACGGGCAGCTCGCCCGGGCCAAGCTCGGCCAGACCAGCCTCGCGCTGCGCGCGCCCGCCGACCTCGACGGCCCGGCGCGCGCCGCCTTCGACGACCGGCTCTGCATCCGTGCCCTGCGCCTGCTCGGGGCCGTCTCGCTGAAGGAGCTGGCGCTTCCGCTCTACATCGACACCGCGCAGCGCCTCACCGATGCGCGCGAGGTGCAGGCCCTCGGCGACCTCGCCGTCGAGATGAAGGACGCCCGCGCCCTCGTCGCCGTCGGCAAGCTCGCGGTGCAGCGCGGCCTGCCGCTCGACGCGCACGCCTACCCCACCATCGGCATCCCGACCTACGAGGCGTTCGGCTCGGTGCCGCTGGTCGAGAAGGCGATGGTCTTCGCGATCGCGCGCCAGGAAAGCCAGTTCGACCCGCGGGCGCAGTCCGGCGTCGGCGCGCGCGGCCTGATGCAGATGATGCCGGCCACCGCCCAGCGCACCGCGCGACGCGTCTCGGCCGCCTACGACCCGGACCGGCTCGGCACCGACGCGATCTACAGCGCGCGCCTCGGCCAGGCCCATCTCGGCGAGCTGATGGAGGATTGGCGCGGCTCCTACATCCTCGCCTTCGCCTCCTACAACGCCGGCGGCGGCAACGTGAAGAAGTGGATCGACGCCTACGGCGATCCGCGCAAGGGCGAGGTCGACGCGATCGACTGGGTCGAGCGCATCCCGTTCACCGAGACCCGCAACTACGTCCAGCGGGTGATGGAGAACCTGCAGGTCTACCGCACCCGCCTCGACGGCAAGAGCGCGCTGCTGATCGACGGGGACCTTCATCGCGGAGCGCGGTGAGGGGGTCGCGGGCGGCCGACGTCCCCAAAGGCGAAGCACGGTTCGACGACCCGACCGCGACCGTCCTGAAACCCGACCCGTCAGTCCGGGGCCGCGCAGCCGAGCCCGGAACCCAGAACCGCCAGCGAAGCTGTCCGAATCGACCGTCGCCGCCCTTTCGGGTCGGCTCGGCGGTTCGGGTTTCCGGGCTCGCCTTCGGTGCCCCGGAATGACGGGTCGGGTTTGGCGAACGAGCCGCCCCGCTCGGCGGCATTCGACCCGTCCGCAAGTCGATGCGGGAGACAAGCCCTACCGCCCGATCGCATGGGGGTCCGACGAAGACGACCCCTGGATGGCGGGCACGCCCGTCACCCAGAGGCCTGGCCTGCTGCGTCGACTGCCTCAGGACCAACGCGATGGCCCGAGCCCGCCCGGCCCGAGCCGGGCGGGAGGCGCGCTCAGAACTCGCCGCCGAGCCCGGCCCGCACCCCGTGGCCGCCGTCGCCGCCATAGGCGTAGCCGACGTTGATCGCCAGCGGCACGGCGGTCGGCAGGCGGTGCGAGAGTGCCGCGCCGCCGGCCCACTCGCCGCGATAGGTCGCGCTGTTGAGGACCCAGGTGGTGCGGCCGGGTGCCGAGGGCATCGACGCGGTCGGCATCGCCAGCGCCGTGGCGACGCCCTGGCGTGCCTCGCGCCGGGTCTCGGTGGTGTATTGCGACAGGGCGTTCGTGCGCGATTCCAGCGCGCCGACGCGGGACTCGACGCCGCCGATCCGCCCTTCCGCCGAGTCGAGGCGGGAGCCGAGGCCGGCGATGGTGCTCGGGCCGTAGCCGGAGGTCGCGAGGTTGCCCGCCGCGTCGGTGGTCACGAACTGCGTCGCGCCGTTCTGGGCCGCGGCGCTCTGCGCCGACGTGATCCCACCGAGCGTATAGGTGTTCGAGCCGTTGCCGATCGCGACCTGGTTCGTGCGGGTGGTCTGCGCGCCGGGACCGATCGCGATGGTGTTGGCCTGCGTCGCCGAGGCGCTGCGGCCGATCGCGATGGACCCGTCGCCGGCCGCGTTCGCCTCGGTCCCGAGGGCCGTCGCGCTCACGCCGCCCGCCGTGGCGCCGTAGCCGGCCGCGAGCGCGTCAGCGCCGCCGGCGACCGGGAGCGGGAACTGGCTGACGTTGTTGCCGCGGATCGGCAGGTTCTCGGCGTTCGACAGCCGCAGCTCGATCGCCGCGATGCGGGCCGGGTCGTACACCGTGCTGCCGCCGCCGCCGCCGGGTCCGGCTCCGCCGCCCGTGCAGGGATTGCAGGCGGTGCCGCCCGTCGTGCCGGTTCCGGTTCCGGTGCCGGCGGTGGTCCCGGTTCCGCCGCCGACCGACACGCCGACGGATCCGATCGTGCCGCCGCCGACCGTGGCGCCGACATTGGCGACGTTGCCGCCGCCGACGGTCGCGCCGACCCCGGCGATCGTGCCGCCGCCGACCGTGGCGCCGACATTGGCGACGGTGCCGCCGCCGACCGTGGCGCCGACATTGGCGACGGTGCCGCCGCCGACGGTGGCACCGACCGTCGCGAACGATCCGCCGCCGACCGTCGCTCCGACGTTGGCGACGGTGCCGCCGCCGACGGTGGCCCCGACATCCGCGACCGATCCGCCACCGACGGTTGCACCGACATTCGCGACCGATCCGCCGCCGACCGTCGCGCCGACGGTCGCGAGGTTGCCGCCGCCGAGGGTCGCATCGACCGTCGCCAGGCTTCCGGCGGTGCTGTTCACGGCCGTGGTCACCGTATCGAGCGCCCCGCGCAGGACCTGGGCCTCGGCTAGGCCCGAAGTGCCGAGGAGCAGAACGCCACCGAGCAGCGGGATCGCGATCGTGCTGCGCGAGCGGGCCGCTTCGCGACGTGGCGCAGGGGTGGACGTGCGCGCGGAGGCGCGGTTCTGGCGACGAGACATGGGGGCACTCCGACAGGGAACCACGCCGGGAGGCTGCATCGTGCCGAGAACACAACGCACGAGATCCATTGCATGGCTCATACAATCTGAGCGGGAATGCTTAACGAGGGTTTGAAGTTACAACCGAGAGTTGCTTTTCTTCGCGTGGGTTCAGCGCGCGCCCGACCGTCCGCATTCGGCGCGGCGATCGCTTGCGCGCAGGAGCTTCGGGACGAGATGGGATGACGGGGAGCGAGCCGCGGCGGCCGAGCAGGCGCCGCCGCCCTGCGCGGGACGTGATCCCGCTCGCGAGAACCGACCCGTCCGACGCAGGAGGCCGATCTCAGCGCCGGCCGCCGCCGCCCTTGTATTTCGGCTTCTGGCCGCCGAGCCCTTGCGTCGAGCGCGGCTTCGGCCGCTCGACCCAGGCGACGGCGCTCGCCGGCAACTCGCGGTCGGTGCCCGGCCCCATGTTGTCGAGGGTCGGCTTCGAGATCCGCGTGCCCGAGCCGCGCGGGGCCTTGCGGCCGTACTTGCCGGCATCGCGCTCGACGTCGGCCTGGCGCGCCATCGGGTCGTCGGAGATCATCAGCTCGGTCGCCTGGAGCCGCTTCAGCTCGTCGCGCAGGCGCGCGGCCTCCTCGAAGTCGAGATCGGCGGCGGCGGTGCGCATCCGCTTCTCGAGATCGGACATCACCGCCTTGAGGTTGTGGCCGACGGTGATCTCCGCCATTCCGGTATCGACCTGGACGTGATCGCGCTCGAACACGCTGCTGAGGATGTCGCTGATCCCGCGCTTCACGCTCTGCGGGGTGATGCCGTGCTCGAGATTGTAGGCGAGCTGCTTCTGGCGCCGGCGCTCGGTCTCCGCCATCGCCCGCTCCATCGAGCCGGTGATTTGGTCGGCGTAGAGGATGCAGCGCGCATCGGCGTTGCGGGCGGCGCGGCCGATGGTCTGGACCAGCGAGGTCTCGGAGCGCAGGAAGCCCTCCTTGTCGGCGTCGAGGATCGCGACCAGCGCGCATTCCGGGATGTCGAGGCCCTCGCGCAGCAGGTTGATGCCGATCAGCACGTCGAAGGCGCCGAGCCGCAGGTCGCGGATGATCTCGATGCGCTCCAAGGTGTCGATGTCGGAGTGCATGTAGCGCACGCGCACCGAGTTCTCGTGCAGGTACTCGGTCAGGTCCTCGGCCATGCGCTTGGTCAGGGTGGTGACCAGGGTGCGGTAGCCGGCCTGCGCCACCTCGCGGACCTCGCCGAGCAGGTCGTCGACCTGGGAGCGGGCCGGGCGGATCTCGATCACCGGGTCGACGAGGCCGGTCGGGCGGATCACCTGCTCGGCGAAGACGCCGCCGGTCTGCTCCATCTCCCACTTGCCGGGGGTGGCCGAGACGTTGACCGTCTGCGGCCGCATCGCGTCCCATTCCTCGAAGCGCAGCGGGCGGTTGTCGAGGCAGGAGGGCAGGCGGAAGCCGTACTCCGCGAGCGTCGCCTTACGCCGGAAGTCGCCCCGGTACATGCCGCCGATCTGCGGAACCGTGACGTGGCTTTCGTCGGTGAAGACCAGCGCGTTGTCGGGCAGGTACTCGAACAGCGTCGGCGGCGGCTCGCCCGGCTTGCGGCCGGTGAGGTAGCGCGAATAGTTCTCGATGCCGTTGCAGGCGCCCGTCGCCTCGATCATCTCGATGTCGAAGGTGCAGCGCTGCTCGATCCGCTGGGCCTCGATCAGCCGGCCCATCCGGGTCAGCTCCTCGACGCGGCCGTTGAGCTCGTGCTTGATCCCCTTGATCGCCTGCTGCAGCGTCGGCCGCGGCGTGACGTAGTGCGAGTTGGCGTAGACCTTCACGAACTTCAGCTCGTTGATCTTCTTGCCGGTCAGCGGATCGAACTCGACGATGCTCTCGATCTCGTCGCCGAACAGGCCGATGCGCCAGCCGCGGTCCTCCAAGTGGGCCGGCCACAGCTCGATCACATCGCCGCGCACCCGGAAGGTGCCGCGGGCGAAGTCCGCCTGGATGCGCTTGTACTGCAGCGCCACCAGGTCGGCGATGAGCTGGCGCTGCTCGATCTTCTCGCCGAGCGTCACCGTGAACGACATCGCGGTGTAGGTCTCGACCGAGCCGATGCCGTAGATGCACGAGACCGAGGCGATAATGATGACGTCGTCGCGCTCCAGCAGGGCGCGGGTCGCCGAGTGCCGCATCCGGTCAATCTGCTCGTTGATCGAGGATTCCTTCTCGATGAAGGTGTCCGAGCGCGGCACGTAGGCCTCGGGCTGGTAGTAGTCGTAATACGAGACGAAATATTCGACCGCGTTGTCGGGAAAGAAGCTCTTGAACTCGCCGTAGAGCTGCGCCGCCAGGGTCTTGTTCGGCGCCAGGATCAGGGCCGGGCGCTGCGTCTCCTCGATGATCTTGGCCATCGTGAAGGTCTTGCCCGAGCCGGTGACGCCGAGCAGCACCTGGTCGCGCTCGGCCGCGTTCACGCCCTTGACCAGCTCGGCGATGGCGGTGGGCTGGTCGCCGGCCGGCGTGAACTCGGATTCGAGGCGGAACGGCTTGCCGCCCTCGGACTTCGCCGGGCGGTCCGGCCGGTGCGGCACCCAGGTCTGCCCGTCGCGGAACAGCGGGTTTCCCTCCTCGAGCAGGCGCTGCAGGGCGTCGACCGTGGCGGAGAAGCCGTCGGCGGCGAGCGGGGCCTGGTCCGGCTCGCCCTCGGGGGCGGGGCCGTCCTCGGGTGGGGTCATCCCGAGGGCCTGGGCCAGCGCCGGATCGACCTCGGCGCCCGGTGCGACGGTGAAGCCGCGCTGCGGCGCCTCGCCGAAGCCGGCGGGCTCGGTCGTCGCGCCTTTGGCCGGCGGTTTCGCCTTGGCCTTCGCCGGCTTGCGCTGGCCCGGCCGCGGCAGCTCGGCCGGCCGCTCGGATTTGACCTGCGGCGTGCGGGCGAGGGCGGGGCTCAGCAGCTGCGCCAGGAACGGATCGAGCGGCTGCACGTCCGGCCGGTCGGCCTTCCCGGTCGCTGAGACGTGCCGGGGCTTCTTGGGAATTGCCATGTGCCAAATATGGCGCGGCCCTGGGCCGGACGGAAGAGGCCCGACGGTCGCTGCTGGCATCCCGCCCCGATACTAGGGGCTCATAAACCGTTCGCCGCTATCGAGGGCTGGGGTCGTCCGCCGCAATGCCGCCGGCTTGCGCGATCACACGCGAGCCGTGGGCGGCAGGCCGGCCTGACCGCTGAAAGCTGATGGGATGATGAACTTCGTTCTGGGAGCCGTGGCCGGGGCGCTGATCGTCGGCATCGCGGCGATCGCGGCGGCGCGGAACCCGGAGATCCAGCAGCGGCTCGGCCTGTTTCCGGCCGCGCCGATCACGCTGATGGCGGCTCCTCAGCGGCCGGAGCCGATCTGCCCGCCGCCGCCCGCGGTGGGGCCGACCATCGGGACGCAGGACATGCTGTTCAACAAGCGCCGGTTCTGGTCGGTCGCGCCCTGACCCAACGGCGATGGCCGGCGGTGCGCATTCGCTAGCGAGCCTCGGCTCAGACGCTGCTCAGCAGGAACATCAGGATCGTCGTGGCCGCCGTGGTGCTGAGGAAGCCGCACAGGGCGGCGGCGAAGGACGGGCCGGTGGCGGCGGTGAAGGTCTGGGTTTCGGTGGTCATGACGGCTGGCCTTGTCGGCGACGTGCTGCGTCGCGTTCGATGGGACGATGCTCGGAACGGAGAAGCTTTGCGGTGCGAACGCGCACCCGGTCAGTCGCAGCGGTTGACTTGCTTGGCGATGCGAAGGTTTCGCAGCTCGGTGCGAAGTTCGATCGCGACGACGCCGGCACCGCAATCCTCGAAGGCGTCGCGGGCCTCGTTGTAGCGGTCCCCGATCTCGTCGAGGGTGTCGCAGACCCGATCGTGGTTGCCGAGGCGGGCTTCCTGACGGGCCTGGTAGCGGAGGGCGGACGCCTCATCGACCTTGGCGCGGCCTTCGAGGCAGGAGGGCGCGGCGAATGCCGGGCCGAGGCAGAGAACGAGGCCGAACGCGGCCAGTATCGTGGTCTTGGTTTGGGTCATGGGCCACCGTGAAGACAATCACGCGAGCGGTACGCTGGAAGAGGCAAAGTATTCGACCGGTGTCGTTCAACCCCCGGTTCCGTGCGCTCAACGGCGGAGCTAGGCCGATGGTTCCGCTTTCGCTGCGCTGCGGCCGCGGCGCGAAACCAGGATCGCGGCGAGGTCGACCGGCGCGAAGCCCTGCGCGTCGACGCCGACGTCGTACTGCTTGGGCGCGGTACGGAGCTGCCCGTGCGAATGGCCGTGCAGATTGAGAACGCCGCGGCCGATGCCGTTCCAGGTGCGGAAGGCGTAGTGGCACAGCACTAGGCCGCGGCCGTCCACCGCGATCTCGGCATAATGCGCGATCGAGGTCCAACCCGGCGCATCGAGCGTATCGGGCCCGTCGTTGTTGCCGACGATCAGGTGCTTCTCTCCGTTCAGGCCGGCGAGGATCGCGTGGACCCGCTCCCGCGGCGGCCCGAGGGCGAAGTCTCCGAGATGCCAGACGGTGTCGTCGGGCGCGACGACGCGATTCCACGTCGCGATCAGCGCGGCATCGTGCGCGGCGAGGTCGGGAAACGGCCGGCGGTCGAGCCGCAGGATGCGCGGGTCGCCGAAATGCGTATCGCTCGTGAAATAGACCGCCACCGCCCGCCTCGCTGCGCCAGACCGCACGCGGTCTCGTGTCCGATCCGGCCCGCCTCGCGCAAGGGGCGTCGGGATCGGTGCGACACCCCACCCTGTTTCGGCGAAGCGCCGGAACGGGGCTTGCGTGCCCAGGAGCGGAAAGCTAAGACCCGCGGACCCTTCGGGGTGTCGGCGGCCCAACGGCATGCCGACGCGAGAGCGGACGTGACGGAGTATAGCGCAGCCCGGTAGCGCACCTGTCTGGGGGACAGGGGGTCGCAGGTTCAAGTCCTGCTACTCCGACCAACAAAACGGGACGTCGGTCGAAGGATCGATGTCGCCGCTCTGAGGAAAGGCCGGGGCCGAGCAGGCCCCGGCCTTTTTTCGTGGTCGTGGGGCCTGCCGTTCGGGTCCGCATTTTGAGAGGCCTTGGGGACGCGGAAGCCTCGAAGGCGCCCGCCGGAGGCCGCGTGATTTTCCAGACACCCCGTCCGAGGCCCGATCGCGCGGACGCCTCCGGACGAGGGCTGACTCCCGAAGCGTCGAGCCTCAGCTCTTCTTTCGGAACGCGTCGAGGCTGACGACCTCGGCGCTGGCCTCGTTGCCGTCGGCGTCCTTCTTCGCCGCCTTGGCCGCGACGCGCGGCTCCTTCTCGTCCGCCTTGCCGCCGTTCTGCGCGGCGGGGAGGGCGGGGATGGTCTTCGGCGCGGTGCTGCCGATCGCCGCCAGGCCGGTGCCGGGCGTCACCGATTTTGGCTTCATCTCGGTCGGCTCGGAGGCCGCGCCGCGCGGGCCGGCCTTCGCGTTGCTCGGGGCGGGCTCCTCGCCGGAGGCCTCCGCCGTCTCGTTGAGGTCGAACTTCAGGCCGAACTGCACGGACGGATCGAAGAACCCCGACAGCGCATCGAACGGCACCAGCAGCCGCTCGGGAACGCCGGAGAAGGACAGCCCGACCTCGAAGCTGTGCTCGGTCACGCCGAGGTCCCAGAACTGGTGCTGCAGGACGATCGTCATGTCCTGCGGGTACTTCTCGCGCAGGGCCTGGGACATCCGCACGCCCGGGGCTTCGGTGCGGAAGGAGACGTAGAAGTGGTGCTCCCCCGCCAAGCCCTCGCGGGCGGCGTCGGTGAGCACCTTGCGCACGACGCCGCGGAGGGCGTCCTGAACCAGGAGATCGTAGCGGATCAGGTCGTCTGCCATCTGCGGTCGCTCTGTGCGGTCTGCCCGACGACCTGTCGCGCGGGACGCGCACCAAATCGGATGAGGAAGGAAGGCGGCTTCCGTCGCCGGAGGCCGGGTATCGAGCGGCCGACGCGCGGAACCGCGTCAGGCTGCCGACCACCGCGCCGGCGGACCCGTCCGGCCGTCCCGCCCGGCAGCGCCATCGTGTCCGAGGGCGGGGGGCTACGGCGAACGGAACGGATCCGATAGGTTCGAAGTGACCGGCGCGTCGCGAAGACCGTTCGTCGCCGTTCCGGCCTTTCGACCGGTGAGAAGAACATAGTGGGGATCGCCGCGGTTTTGAAGCCCGATCATGGTGTCCCGCCCATCGAAGCCGCCGCACCGTCCGAACCGGACCGGCGATGGGTCGCGGCCGGCCGCCTCGGCGTGAACCTGGTCGTGCTGGCCGGGATGCTCCTGCTCTACCTCGCGGCGGCGAGCCTGATGTCGCTGGCCGCGGTCCGGGTCGGCGCCGACCTGCTCGCCGGGATCGATCCGTTCCTCGACGCGGCGCGGCGGCCCTATCTCGGCGCCACCGAGCTCGCCCGGCGCGAACTCGCCGTCGACGTGCTGCGGCAGGTCTTCCTCGCCGGCCTCGTCGTCGCGGTCGCCCTGCGCCGCGACGGCACCGGGTGGCGCAGACGGCTCGCCCTCGATCGCGAGCGGCCGAACGGGATGCGGCCGCGCACGCTGCTGCTGATCCTGCTGCTGTGGCCGGCCGTGCACATCGCCTGGGTCACCGGCACCGCGGAGGCGTTCGGCGCGGCCTTCGGCAACGGCGTGCGCCTGTCGCCGATGCTGAGCCCGGCCGCCGTGGCGGCGTGGCTCGGCTACGTCGTGGTGCTGGCGCCCGCCGCCGAGGAGATGCTGATGCGCGGGGAGGGCTTCGCCGCCGCCCGCCGCTTCCTGCCGCCGGCCGCGACGATCCTCGTCACGGCTTTGCTGTTCGCGATGGCGCACGTCTCGGCCTGGGGATTCGCCCGCCCGGTCTCGCTGGCGCCGCTGGCGCTGATGCTGGGCTGGCTGCGCTGGCGCACCGGCCGGCTCTGGCCGTGCATCGCGCTCCACGGCTGGAGCAACCTCGCGCTGATCGCCTACGTGCTGTGGCCGTGACGGCGCGTCAGGCGGGCCGGTTCGCCAGGGCTTCGCGCACGGTGCTCGCCACGGAGCCGTTGCGCAGGTCGCGCGGGATCAGGATCGCGTCGGGGAGGAGGTGCGAGGCATCGCCCGACATCTCCTCGTAGAGATCGCTGGCCAGGACGATGCGCAGGCCCGGTCGCAGGGCGCGGGCCTCGACCGCGAGCCGCGAGCAGCAGAGCGCGCCTTCGAGCCCGACATCGGCGACCAGCACGTCGACCGGAAGGCCGAGGACTAGGACGGTGAGGGCGTCGACGCCGCTGTCGCAGGCCGTCGCCTGGAAGCCCGCGCGGCGGACCTGATTGGAGACCTCGTCACGCCAGCGCTTCTGCCGGCCGGCGACGAGAACCTGGATCCCGTAGCAGCCCCCTGCGGGCTGGGTCGGGCTCACGAGCGTCGTTCCGCTGGTGGGTTGCGGCATTCCGCGTTCGACTCGGCGTTCGCGTTGCATCGCAGCATGCTAGGCCGGGAAGCAGCGGTCGCGCAAGCCCCACGCCGCGTTTGCGCCGTATTTCTGAGCGCACCCGCCCAGGAAGCAGGCATGCGCCGGGATCGGGCAGGCGGTTGACCGAGGCCGGGCCGGCGGGGCAACAGGGCCGCGTCGCGGGCGACGCCGCGAGCGCACGGAGATGGTTTCGATGTCGTCCGCAAAATCGCCCCCCGTCTCCCCCCTCGCGCCGGCCTCGACGCCGGCGCTGCCCCCGATCCGCGGCGTCGCCCTCGCCACCGCGCAGGCCGGGATCCGCTATTCCGGCCGCACCGACGTGCTCTATGTCGGCCTCGACGCCGGCACCGCCGCCGCCGGCGTGTTCACCCGCTCGCGCTGCCCGTCGGCGCCGGTCGACTGGTGCCGCGAGGCGCTCGCCGGTGGCGCGGCGCGCGTGCTGGTCGTGAACTCCGGAAACGCCAATGCGTTCACGGGATCGCGCGGCCGGGATGCGGTCGCGCTCACGGCACGGATCGCGGCCGCCGCCGCCGGCTGCGCCGAGACCGAGGTGTTCATCGCCTCCACCGGCGTCATCGGCGAGCCGCTGGACGCTACCAAGTTCGAGGGCGTGCTCGCCGATTGCGCCGGGCGCACGGTGCCGGGCGCCGAGGCCTGGGAGGCCGCCGCCCGCGCGATCATGACCACCGACACCTTCCCGAAATGCGCGACGCGGACCGCCGAGATCGACGGGGTCGCGGTCACGATCAACGGCATCGCCAAGGGCGCCGGGATGATCGCGCCGGACATGGCGACGATGCTGGCCTTCGTCTTCACCGACGCGGCGCTGCCGCAGCCGGTGCTGCAGGCGATGCTGGCGGAGGGCACGGGCAAGAGCTTCAACTGCGTGACGGTCGACGGCGACACCTCGACCTCCGACACGCTGATGCTGTTCGCCACCGGCAAGGCCGCGACCGCGCCGGTCGCGGACGCCGCCGACCCGCGGCTCGCGGGCTTCCGCGCGGCGCTGGACGACCTGCTGATCGAGCTGGCGCAGCTCGTCGCCAAGGACGGCGAGGGCGCCCGCAAGTTCGTCACCGTCGAGGTCGGCGGTGCCGAGAGCGACGCCTCCGCCCATCGCATCGCGATGTCGATCGCCAACTCGCCGCTGGTGAAGACGGCGGTCGCGGGCGAGGACGCCAATTGGGGCCGCGTGGTGATGGCCGTCGGCAAGGCCGGCGAGCCCGCCGACCGCGACCGCCTCGCGATCTGGTTCGGCGACGTGCGCGTGGCGGTGGCCGGCGCCCGCGACCCGGATTACAGCGAGGATGCCGCGAGCGCCGTGATGCGCGAATCCGACGTCACCGTCCGCGTCGATCTCGGGCTCGGAACGGGCAAGGCGCGGGTCTGGACCTGCGACCTGACCAAGGGCTACATCGAGATCAACGGGGATTACCGCTCGTGAGGCGCCTCGCGATCGCCCTGACTTCCGGCTTCTGCCTCCTGGGGTCGCCGGCTCGCGCCGACGATGACTGCGCGCGCCGGATCACCGTGACCGGGCGCGCGCAAGCCACTCAGGCACCCGACTTCGCGACCGTCGTCATCGGCGTCGAGGCCAAGGCGTCCAACGCCGCGGCGGCACTCGATGCGTCGTCACAGGCGGTCGGCGGCGTCGTGGCGCTGGCCGGGCGACTCGGCGTGCCGACGGGCGACGTCGGCACCGCGGCCGTCGTGCTGGAACCGGCGACGCGGACCGTGACGCGACCGGACGGTACGCGGCAGGAGCAGCCGGACGGCTACCGCGCGACGAACCGCGTCAGCGTGCAGCTCGCCGATCTGGGCCGCCTCGGCGACCTGCTGCGACAGGCTCTCGATACGGGGGCGAACAGGATCGATGCGATCACCTTCGGGCTGAAGGATCCCCTGGCCGTCGAGAACCGCCTTCGGGTGGAGGCGACGCGCGACGCGCGGTCCCAGGCCCAGGCGTTGGCGGAAGCGGCAGGCGCCAAGATCGGCGGCCTCTGCCAGCTCACCGTCGGCCATGGGCAGCTGCCGGATGCGGCGCAGGCCTTTCGCTTTTCCGCAGGATCGCGGTTTGACGCCAAGCGTGTGCCGATCGAGGCCGGGCTGATCGCGAGTCAGGCCGAAGCGACGGCCTCGTTCGCGGTGGAACCATGACGGCGCCGGTGCGCCTGCTGCTCGTGGTCGCCGTGGCCTTGGTCGATCACGACGGCCGCGTGCTCGTCAGCGAGCGGCCGCCCGGCAAGCAGCTGGCGGGCCTGTGGGAGTTTCCCGGCGGCAAGGTGGAGGCGGGCGAGCGCCCCGAGGCGACGCTGATCCGCGAGCTGGCCGAGGAGATCGAAATCCGGGTGGAGGAGCCGTGCCTGGCGCCGCTCACCTTCGCGAGCCACGCCTATCCGGACTTCCACCTGCTGATGCCGCTCTACGTCTGCCGGCGCTGGAACGGCACGCCGCGCCCGCTCGAGGGCCAGGCGATCAAGTGGGTGCGCCCGCGCGACCTGCGCGAGCTCGCGATGCCGCCGGCCGACGAACCGCTGATCCCCTACCTGATCGACCTGCTCGGCCCTTGAAAGCCTTAGCGGAAGCCGGCCACGCGGCGGTCGCGCTTGCGCTCGGCCGCCGGCTGGTAGGCGATCTGGGCGTGATGCGTGCAATAGGGCAGCCCGGTGATCGAGCGGGCGCCGCAGAACCCGAATTCCGGCGTGGTCGGGTCGCCGATGGGCCAGCGGCACATCGATTCGCGCAGATCCATGATCGTCACGCGCTGCGAGGCGGAGAGCGCCACCGGCTCGGGCGCGGCGGCCGGAACCGGGAAGTCCGGCGCGGGCCGGTGCGCGAGGATCGCCACCGGCTCGGGGGCCTCGGCCTCGACCACGGCGATCGCCGTCTCGATCTCGACCTCCTGCACCGGCTTGCGCCGGGCGGCCGCGACGTCCTCGGCCGGCTTGATCACGCGGCCCGAGAGGCCGAGCCGGTGCACCTTGCCGATCACCGCGTTGCGGGTGACGCCGCCGAGCTGCGCCGCGATCTTGCTCGCGCTCTGGCCGTCTTCCCACAGCTGACGCAGCAGCGTCACGCGCTCGTCCGTCCAACTCAAGATTGTGTCCATGGTCTCGCCCCTCCCGATCTAGACCCGCGGACTGCCCCGGTCCCCCGCAGTCAAGGCGCGGATCGGGCGCGACCTGTCCCCGCTGACCGGCTGGTCCCGAAAGTCGGGACGAGGCCGGTCCGAAGCCCGTCGTGCGCGCCGCTGGTCATAGCCGCCATACCCCCCCTGAGGCATCCGGCGACGAGGGCAACCTACAGGACCGTTCTCCGCCGATGCAAGGCCGGCGGAAGCGGAGCCGTGGCTGTCCACCGCCCATTGTCCGGGCGGCGACGACCGCGGTTCCCGTGCGCCGGGTGTGACCCGGCCGCATCACCGCCGGCGGCAAGGCCGCGTTGCGGTCGCCCGGCCGGAACGCTAGTATGGTCAAGCTCGTTCGCATGCCGTGACGGCCCGGATCGGGCGTGGGATTTTTTGACGATGTCGCGTCGATACGGTTGGCTGCGCGGGTGCCTCGCCCTCGCTGTTGCGGCCCAGCTTGCCGCCTGCTCCTCGGTGCCGAGGATCCCGTACACCGCCGCCGAGGCGGCGGTCGCGGGCGTGCCGGGCATTCCCGGCGCCCGCGTGTTCTCGGACGCCTCGGTCGAGACCTTCACCGAGATGGCGTCGACGCCGCAGAACAAGCGCCAGGGCTTCAGCTACCTCGCCCTGTCCGGCGGCGGCGGCGACGGCGCCTACGGCGCGGGCGTGCTGAACGGCTGGTCGGCCTCGGGCACGCGGCCGGAATTCTCGCTCGTCTCCGGCGTCAGCACCGGGTCGCTGATCGCGCCGTTCGCCTTCCTCGGCTCGTCCTACGATTCCTACCTCACCGACATCTACACCAGCGGCATCGCCAGCACCCTGGTGCAGAGCCCGAGCGTCGTGAACGTGCTGTTCGGCTCCGGCCTGTTCGGCGACGGCCGCCTGCGCAACCTCGTCGGGCGCTACGTCAACGCCGACCTGCTCGCCGCCATCGCCGCCGAGCACGCCAAGGGCCGCCGCCTGCTGGTGGTGACGACGAACCTCGACAGCCAGCGCGCCACGATCTGGAACATGGGCGCCATCGCCGCGAGCGGCGCGCCAAACGCGCTCGACCTGTTCCGCGACGTGCTCACCGCCTCGGCCAGCATCCCGGCGGTGTTCCCGCCCCAGCTCATCGACGTGCAGGCCGAGGGACGCGCCTTCCAGGAGCTGCACGTCGACGGCTCGGTGGTGACGCCGGTCTTCACCCTGCCGCAGGCGCTGCTGCTGCGCGACAAGCGCCTCGCGACCGGTCAGAAGGGCCGGATCTACGTCATCATCAACGGTCGCCTCGAGCCCGAGTTCGACGTGGCGCAGAACAACACCCTGGCGATCGTCGGGCGCTCGTTCACCACGGCGAGCCGCGCCCGCAGCCGCCAGACGCTGGCGGCGACCTACGCCTTCGCCCGCGAGAACGGCGTCGGCTTCAACCTCACCTACATTCCCGAGGACGGCCCCAAGCTGACGACGCCGGACGGCTTCAGCACCACCTACATGCGCAACCTCTACGTGGCCGGCTTCGAGCGCGCCAAGACCGGGCGGTTCTGGGAGAGCACCGTGCCGGCCGCGCCGTTGACCAAGGCGATCGCCAGCGCGGCGACCCGGTAGGCCTCGGCGCGCTCGCACATCGTGCTGCAGTGCGGTAGGGAGTGGGGGAGCGCCCCCGCTCCCGGCCCGTGACCCCCCATCATGCTGCAGATCGAAGACCTCACCTTCAACATGTGGGGGCGGCGCTTCTTCACGAAGGCCAGCGTGGCGATCCCGCCGGGGGCCAAGGTCGGCATCGTCGGCCGCAACGGCGTCGGCAAGTCGACGCTGTTCAAGATCATCCTCGGTGCGTTCCAGCCGGATTCCGGAACGGTGTTCCTGCCGAAGACGGCGCGCATCGGCTCGGTCGACCAGGAGCACCCGGCGACGCCGGTCAGCCTGATCGACACGATCCTCGCGGCCGACGTCGAGCGCGACGGCCTCTATGCCGAGCTGGAGACCGCCGAGCCCGAGCGCATGGGCGAGATCTACGGCCGGCTGATCGAGATCGACGCCGACCGGGCGCCCGCCCGCGCCGGCGAGATCCTGGCCGGCCTCGGCTTCTCGGTGGCCGACCTCGAGCGGCCGATGTCGGAGTTCTCCGGCGGCTGGCGGATGCGGGTGGCGCTCGCCGCCGCCCTGTTCGCCGCCCCCGAGATGCTGCTGCTCGACGAGCCGACGAACTATCTCGACCTCGAAGGCGCGCTCTGGCTCGAGGCGCGGCTCAAGCGCTACCCGCACTCGGCGCTGATCATCAGCCACGACCGCGAGCTGCTGAACAACTCCGTCGACGCGATCCTGCACGTCGCCAACGGGCAGCTCGAGCTCTACACCGGCGGCTACGACGACTTCGAGCGGCGCCGCGCCGAGAAGGCGAGGCTCCAGCTCTCGGCCAAGGCCAAGCAGGACGCCGAGCGCGCCCACCTGCAGAGCTTCATCGACCGCTTCAAGGCCAAGGCCTCGAAGGCCGCGCAGGCGCAGTCGCGGGTCAAGCGCCTGGCCAAGCTCGAGCCGATCGCCACCACGATCGAGGAGCACGTCGCGCCGTTCCATCTGCCGTCGCCGAAGCGCCCGCTGGCGCCGCCGCTGATGCACCTCACCGACGTCGAGGTCGGCTACGGCGACGATCCCGCGATCCTGCGCGGCCTGAACCTGACGCTCGACATCGACGATCGCATCGGCCTGCTCGGCGTCAACGGCGCCGGCAAGTCGACCTTCGCGAAGATGGCGGCCGGCGCGCTCGACATCCGCTCGGGGCGGATGACGCGCGAAGGGCGGGTGCAGGTCGGCTGGTTCCACCAGCACCAGATCGAGGCGATGGACCCGAAGGATACGCCGCTGGCCATCATCCGCCGCGAGCGGCCCGAGGACGGCGAGTCGGCCCGCCGAGGCAAGCTCGCGAGCTTCGGCCTCGCCTACGAGAAGCAGGAGACCACGGTCGATGCGCTGTCGGGCGGCGAGCGGGCGCGGCTGCTGCTGAACCTCGTGGCGATGCGGGCGCCACACCTGCTGATCCTCGACGAGCCGACCAACCACCTCGACATCGACAGTCGCCGGGCGCTGCTCGACGCGCTGAACGACTACGAGGGCGCCGTCATCCTCATCACCCACGACCGCTCGCTGATGGAGCTCGTGGCCGACCGCCTCTGGCTCGCGGCTGACAACACCGTGAAGCCGTTTCCCGGCGACATGGACGACTACGCGAAGTTCGTCCTCGACCGCTCCCGCGCCGGCAAGAGCGCGCCGGGACAGGGGCGCGAGAAGAAGGGCAAGAAGCGGGCTGCGTGATCCTTAGGCGGGATCATGATAGGAACGATCGAATACAGTCGATCGTTCCGCTGCGGCGCCGTCCGGCCGACGCTGTGCTTGAACAATCGCTCGGGCGGCCGATGCAATTCTCGTCCGCGGCGCTTACCCTATGTTAAGGCGCGCGCTGCCATAACCCCACCCCGTGCCCGCCGGCCTGCGGGTGGAGCGTCAGACCGATGAGTTTCGCCGCCAACGCCTACACGAGAACCGCGAACAGCGTCCTCAGCCCGCGCGAGGCGGAAGCCGCCGTGCTGATCAAGGCGGCCCAGCAGCTTCAGATGGTCAAGGACGACTGGACCAACCAGTCCGCCAACCTGAACAAGGCGCTGAACTTCAATCAGAAGGTCTGGACGCTCCTGGCAGGCGCCGCGACGGCGCCCGAGAGCCCGCTTCCGATCGCGATCAAGAACAACATCGGCCAGCTCTCGGTCTTCGTGTTCCGGCGGATCATCGACACGCTGATCGAGCCGGGCGCCGACAAGCTCTCGGCGCTGATCAACATCAACCAGCAGATCGCCGCCGGCCTGCGCTCCTCGTAGGCCGCGCCGGACCGGCGGACGCGACCGGGCACGGGACGCGGCGCGTCCCGTCGCCTCGGCTTCGGCGACCCGGTCTCGACAGGCATGGCGACGCAAAAAAGGGCCGAGGCGCACAGCCCCGGCCCTTTCGTTCCGCTCGGCGTCACGACTGGCGGAGGCGCCGCTCACGCCTCGCGATCGACGGGCTTGTCGGCCGTCCTGCGCTCCGCCTGAGCCTCGGCGTAGGCGCGCGACCGCAGCACCGACACGTCCGGAAGCTGGACCAGCACCGCACCGGTGCCGGGATCGAGCACCTGATACACGACGCTCTTCGTATCCCGGTCGATGGTGATGCGCCGCTCGTCGTTGGTCCGATCCGACGCGGCGTCGCCGCGCGACCGTCCGTCATCGGAGACCGCAGCGCCGCTGCGATCGCTTCTGCCGATGTCAACGCGAACGGCCGGATCGAGCGCCACCGGAGCCGCCGCCTCAATGAGTCTGGCAGGCTGGACGACGGGCGGTGCGCTCAGGCGCGTCGGCGTCGGCGTCGGGGGTGTCACTTCGAAGGTACTCATCGCGCACCTCTACGGGTCCCGTTGCGGCATGAGACCAGAAGCCGTGCGGCGCGTGAATCGTATCTTAAGACTTCGCCCCGGTACCCGACTGAGCGGGATCATCCTGAAGAATCAGGCAACGACGCGGATCGAATTTTAACGGTTCGCCCCGGCATGCGCCGCGTTCCCGGGGCCCGGTCGAGCGGATGCGAGGCCTTGGAAGCGATCCGCCCCCGCGCGCCTGTCGGCGGGCGGGGGCGGAGCGCTCGGTCATGCGTCCCAGTGTGGCGCCGTCACTCGGCGGCGTCGACGTAGAGCTTGCCGCCCTCGGCCAGGAACTCGCGCGACTTCTCCGCCATCCCGGCCTCGCGCTCGGCGCTGGTGAGGATCGGCGCTGTGTTGAGCACCTCGCCGGCGGCCTCCATCGCCAGCACCTCGGCGCGCAGGTCCTGCGTGATCTTCATCGAGCAGAACTTCGGCCCGCACATCGAGCAGAAATGCGCGACCTTGTGGGCGTCCTTGGGCAGGGTCTCGTCGTGGTAGGCGCGCGCCGTGTCCGGGTCGAGGCCGAGGTTGAACTGGTCCTCCCACCGGAAGTCGAAGCGGGCCTTCGACAGGGCGTCGTCGCGCAGCTGCGCCGCCGGGTGGCCCTTGGCCAGATCCGCGGCGTGGGCGGCGATCTTGTAGGTGATGACGCCGGTCTTCACGTCGTCGCGGTTGGGCAGCCCGAGATGCTCCTTGGGCGTGACGTAGCAGAGCATCGCGCAGCCGAACCAGCCGATCATCGCCGCGCCGATGCCGGAGGTGATGTGGTCGTAGCCCGGCGCGATGTCGGTGGTCAGCGGGCCGAGGGTGTAGAACGGCGCCTCGCCGCACTCGGCGAGCTGCTTCTCCATGTTGACCTTGACCTTGTGCATCGGCACGTGGCCCGGCCCCTCGATCATCGTCTGGCAGCCCTTGTTCCAGGCGATCTTGGTCAGCTCGCCCAGCGTCTCGAGCTCGGCGAACTGCGCCGCGTCGTTCGCGTCGGCGATCGAGCCGGGGCGGAGGCCGTCGCCGAGCGAGAACGAGACGTCGTAGGCGCGGCAGATGTCGCAGATCTCCTCGAAGCGCTCGTAGAGGAACGATTCGCGGTGCCCGGCCAAGCACCAGCGCGCCATGATCGAGCCGCCGCGCGACACGATGCCGGTAACGCGCCGCGCGGTGAGCGGCACGTGGGCGAGGCGGACGCCGGCATGGATCGTGAAGTAGTCGATGCCCTGCTCGGCCTGTTCGATGAGCGTGTCCTTGAACACCTCCCAGTCGAGCTTGAGCGGATCGCCGCCGACCTTCTCGAGCGCCTGGTAGATCGGCACCGTGCCGATCGGCACCGGCGAGTTGCGGATGATCCACGAGCGGATGTTGTGGATGTTGCGGCCGGTCGACAGGTCCATCACCGTGTCGGCGCCCCAGCGGATCGACCAGACCAGCTTCTCCACCTCTTCCGCCGCCGACGAGGTGACGGCCGAGTTGCCGATGTTGGCGTTGATCTTCACCAGGAAGTTCCGGCCGATCGCCATCGGCTCCAGCTCGGTGTGGTTGATGTTGGCCGGGATGATCGCCCGGCCGCGGGCGACCTCGTCGCGCACGAACTCGGGCGTGATGAACGGCGGCACCGAGGCGCCGAAGCTCTCGCCATCGGCGAGCGCCGCGTGCGCCCGGTCGAGCATCTGCTCGCGGCACAGATTCTCGCGGTGGGCGACGTAGATCATCTCCTCGGTGACGATCCCGGCGCGGGCGAACTCGTACTGCGTCACCATCTGGCCCGGTCCGGCCTTGCGGATCGTCCGCTCGGCGGGGCAGGGGGCCACCAGCTTGTCGGCCGGCACGAAGCCGTTGTCCTCGGGCTTCACGATGCGCGGCTGCACGGCGGCGTAGTCGCGCTTGGCGATCCACGGGTCGCGCAGGGTCGGCAGGCCATTGGCGAGGTCGATGCGGGCGTCGGTCTCGGTGTAGGGGCCGGACGGGTCGTAGACCCGCACCGCCGGCTCGTTCGGGTCGGTCAGCACGATCTCGCGGAACGGCACCCGGATGTCCTCCCGGCCGGCCACGCTCGCGTAGACCTTGCGCGAGCCGGTCACCGGACCCGTGGTCACGGTCTCGGGACTTCCCTTGACGTCTTTGGACAGGACGGGCGCGTTCATCGAGTGGGTCTCCCGGCTTTGGGGCGACCCGGCACGCGTCGATGGAGATGCGATGAAGCGGCAGACGCCGGGATCGGCGCCGCAGGTTCCCGTCCCTCCGCCGGTACGAGCCGGATCAGGTTCAAGGGTCAGGACGTCGCGTCCACTCTCAGCCCCCGGTTGCGGGGCCCCCCTCGGAATGGTTCGAATCTCCGCGTGCCGCCGGAATTTGTCAATGCGTGCGGCAGACCATGCCGGGACGGACGGCTGCCGGCGTCGCCGCGGAACGGTTAGGGTCCGCCCGCGAGACCCGGCGGAGACCCATGCGCATCCTGCTCGTCCTGGCGGCGGCCGCCATCGTCTTCGGCGGCCCCATCGCCGCGCTGGCCGTCTTCCAGCGCAACCTGCTCTACCCGGGCGCCTTCATCGCCGGCCCGCGCGCACGCCTGCCGGTGCCGCCGGGCACCGAAGCGATCTTGCTCGTCACCGCCGATGACGAGCGCCTGCATGCCCTGTAGCGGGCGCCGCGCGCCGGCTGCGGCGTCGTGGTCAGCTTCCACGGCAACGGCTCGCGCCCCGAGCCCGCGGCCGTGCGCTTCGCCGCCGCGCCCTGGTCCGGCGCCGGATGGGGCGTGCTGGCGATCGCCTATCGCGGCTATCCCGGCTCGACCGGCACGCCGACGGAGGAGGGGCTGATCGCCGACGGGCTCGCGGCCGTCGCCGAGGCCGCGCGGCGGGCGCCCGGCGCGCCGATCCTGCTGCACGGTCATTCCCTCGGCGCCGCGGTCGCGGTCGCCGTGGCGGAGCGGGTGCCGCATCTCGGGCTCTACCTCGAGGCGCCGTTCGATTCGCTGCCCGGCATCGTGCGCCTCGCCTTCCCCTACGCGCCGACCATCCTGCTGCGCGATACCTGGCGCTCCGATGCGCGCATCGCGCGGGCCGGCGGGCCGGTGCTGATCGTCCACGGCACGGCGGACGGCGTCGTGCCGGTGAAGCTCGGGCGCCGCCTCGCCACCGCGGCGGGCGCGAGCGCCCGCTTCGAGGCGGTCGCCGGCGACCACGTCTCGGTGCTCGGAACCCGCGATCGCCTGGCCGAAACCCTGTTCGGCGACCGCGTCCGGCCGGGCTGCCCGGCGCTCGCCGCAGCGACGCCTTGACGCCGCGCCGCGGTTTTCCCGCAATCCCATATCGCCGGTCGGACCCGATGCGAACGGAGGCGAGGCGGTGGGGCGACGCGAGCGGCGCTGGCGCGAGGACGATCCAGAGATGCAGGCGCGCAGCCCCGAGCCGGTGATCTGCCCGCTCTGCGAGCGCCCGATCCCGCCCCGCGCCCGCTCGAGCCTGCATCACCTCGTGCCGAAGCTGAAGGGCGGCACCCACGGCACCACCGTGCGGCTGCACCAGGTCTGCCACTCGGCGATCCATGCCCGGCACAGCGAAGCCGAGCTCGCCCGGCGCCTCGCCGACGTCGGCGCGCTCCGAGCCGAGCCGGAGATCGCGCGCTTCATCGCCTGGGTGCGGACAAAGCCCGACGACTTCCACGCTGCCACGCGGATGACGCGGGACCGTCGCTCGGCCAAGCGCAAGAGCTGACGCCGGGCCCCGGAGCGGATTCACCCCGCGTTCGCCATGCCGCGCGATGGCGCTGCGGGGCTCAGGCGGCCTTTACGCATCCCGCCCAAGGGTTGCGCCGACGGGGCGACCGGGCGGAGGCGGTAATGGCG
>NZ_VRUU01000005.1 GCF_008039875.1 Methylobacterium sp. WL119
CCCCCGCCCCCTGGGCCGAGCCCGTCGCCACCGCCCTGCTGGTTCTGGCCGACGGCACCATCCTCGAAGGCTTCGGCATCGGCCAGACCGGGATCGCCGACGGCGAGGTCTGCTTCAACACCGCGATGACCGGCTACCAGGAGATCCTGACGGATCCGTCCTATGCCGGGCAGATCGTCACCTTCACCTTCCCGCATATCGGCAACACCGGCACCAACGACGAGGACCTCGAGAGCCTCGACGCGGCCCCGGCCTCGGGCGTGCGCGGCACGGTGATCGCCTCGGCCGTGACGCAGCCGTCGAGCTGGCGCTCGTCGTCCCACCTCGATGCGTGGCTGAAGGCCCGCGGCATCCTCGGCATCACCGGGATCGACACCCGCGCGCTGACCGCCCGCATCCGCGACCACGGCATGCCGAACGCGGTGATCGCCAACGATCCCCAGGGCAACTTCGACCGCGAGGCGCTGAAGGCGCGCGCCGCCGCGCTGGCGCCGATGGAAGGCCTCGACCTCGTGCCCCCGGTCACCAGCCGCGAGCGCTCCGACTGGAGCGAGTCGACCTGGACGGTGAAGGCCGGCTACGGCCGCGGCGTTCCGGGCGAGGGCCTGCGCGTCGTTGCGATCGATTACGGGGTGAAGCGCAACATCCTGCGGCTGCTGGCCGAGGCCGGCTGCTCGGTCACGGTCGTGCCGGCCACCACCAGCGCGGCCGACATCCTGGCGTTGAAGCCCGACGGCGTCTTCCTCTCGAACGGCCCCGGCGACCCGGCGGCAACCGGCGAGTACGCCGTCCCGGTGATCCGCGAGCTGCTCGCCGAGAAGGTGCCGACCTTCGGCATCTGCCTCGGCCATCAGCTGATGGGGCTCGCGCTCGGCGGCCGCACGGTGAAGATGGGCCAGGGCCATCACGGCGCGAACCATCCGGTCAAGGACAAGACCACCGGCAAGGTCGAGATCGTCTCGATGAACCACGGCTTCGCCGTCGATCCGGCGAGCCTGCCCGAGACCGCGGTCGAGACCCACGTCTCGCTGTTCGACGGCTCGAATTGCGGGCTGACGCTCACCGACCGCCCGGCCTTCTCGGTCCAGCACCACCCGGAAGCCTCGCCGGGCCCGCGCGACAGCCACTACCTGTTCGAGCGGTTCGTGACGCTGATGCGCTCGGGCACGCCGGAATCCCGCAAGCCCGAGACGGCGGCCTGATCGACCGGTTCCGCCGCCCTCGCAACGCCGAAGACGCCGCGCTCCGCCATGTGGCGGGCGGGGCGCGTGACGATCGCGCCTGGCGGTCGGAAGCAACCGCCGCCTGCCGTCGGTGTTGTTGGTCCACACGATGGATCGACAGCCCGAAAGGCGCATCATGGCCGAGCACGACGCAGACCGCCCCTCGCTGAAGGGGTTTTCCGCGAACGCGGACCGCAACGGGCAGGATCTCGGGCAGGATTCGCCTCTCGACGTCGGCAGCCCGGCCCGGACCCAGGCCGATCTGAAGGGCGATCCGGCGGGCGAGGCCGAGACCGCGCGGATCGCCTCGGGCATGCCGAGCGAGGACGCGACCGACCAGACCGAGGCCGAGACGCCGGCCGAGAACCTGCGGGCGATCCGCGGCGAGGGTCAGCCGGGCGCCTCCGCCTCCGAGGCGATCGACCGTGCCACCGCGCCGGTCGGCCACGACGACGGCAAGCGCTGATGGCCCGCGACACGGACGAGGCCTCGCAGACCGTCACCCGCAAGCCGGACGATCAGGTCGGCAGCAGCGGCGAGCCCGCGGCCGGCGGCGGCGGCCAAACCGCCGAGCAGTCGGCGATCACCGACATGGGCACGGGCGGCAAGTCCGACCCCGAGCGCAAGTCCGACTGGAAGCAGGGCGGCGAGCCCGGCCGCGCTCCGCCGACGCCCGGCGGTTCGTCGGGCGGGCATTCCGACCAGAAGGCGTCGCGCGGCCCGCAGGCCGACGAGACCGTCGCCTCCGGGCATTACAAGGCCGAGCGCGAGGAGGGCGAATGAGCGATCACGACAAGCCGGCGGACGAGACGCCGGACACGAAGAAGCCCGCGAATTCCGCACCCGATGCGGTGATGGACCCGAACGAGAAGACCGAGGGTCATCCGGGCATGGGGCCGAAGGGCGGCGGCACTGACAAGGATACCGACCCGGGCGGCGGGTGAGCCTCGCCGCCGGAACCCTCCTCTTGTCGGGAGCCCTCGCTCCCTCGTCGCGGCAGACGCACCTTCCCTCCCCCCTCTGCGGGGGAGGGTGGACCTCGCGTGAGCGAGGGTCGGGAGAGGGGAGCGACCTCTCCGGACAGCGCGCTCCCCTCTCCCGACCCGCTTCGCGGGCCGCCTCCCCCGCAGAGGGGGGAGGGAGCTGCCCCTATTTCGATAGCGTCACGATATCGACCCAACGAAAAAGGGCCGGGCGATCGCCGCCCGGCCCTTCGTATTCCGATCCTTATGGATCCTCAGCTCGCGCTGCTCGCCGCTCCGCCCGAGCGCTCGAAGCGCTTGCGGTCGTTCGGATCGAGGTGGGTCTTGCGCAGGCGGATCGACTTCGGGGTGACTTCCATCAGCTCGTCGTCCTGAATCCAGGCGAGCGACTTCTCCAGCGTCATCCGGATCGGCGGGGTCAGGCGCACGGCCTCGTCCTTCGAGGTGGTGCGGATGTTGGTGAGCTTCTTGCCCTTGAGCACGTTCACCTCGAGGTCGTTCTCGCGGTTGTGCTCGCCGATGATCATGCCCTGGTAGACCTTGGCGCCGGGCTCGATCATCATCGGGCCGCGGTCCTCGAGGTTCCACATGGCGTAGGCCACGGCCTCGCCCTTGTCGTTCGAGATCAGCACGCCATTGCGGCGGCCGGCGATCTCGCCCTTGAAGGGCTCGTAGGCCTTGAACAGGCGGTTCATGATCGCCGTGCCGCGCGTGTCGGTCATCAGCTCGCTCTGGTAGCCGATGAGGCCACGGGTCGGTGCGTGGAAGACGAGGCGCAGGCGATCGCCGCCCGACGGACGCATCTCGATCATCTCAGCCTTGCGCTCGGACATCTTCTGCACGACGACGCCCGAGTACTCCTCGTCGACGTCGACCACGACCTCCTCGATCGGCTCAAGGATGCCGCCGTCCTCGTCCTTCGAGAGCACGACGCGGGGACGCGACACGGCGATCTCGAAGCCCTCGCGGCGCATGGTCTCGATCAGGATCGCCAGCTGCAGCTCGCCGCGACCAGAGACGAAGAAGCTGTCCTTGTCGGCGGCCTCCTCGATCTTCAGCGTGACGTTGCCCTCGCCCTCCTTGAACAGGCGGTCGCGGATCATGCGGCTGGTGACCTTGTCGCCCTCGGTGCCGGCGAGCGGCGAATCGTTGACGATGAAGGACATGGTGACGGTCGGCGGATCGATCGGCTGGGCCTGGATCGGGGTCTCGACCTGCGGGTCGCAGAACGTGTCGGCGACGGTGCCCTTCACGAGGCCGGCGATGGAGACGATGTCGCCCGCCTCGCCGACGTCGATCGGCGCCCGCTCGAGGCCGCGGAAGGCGAGGATCTTCGAGACGCGGCCGGTCTCCACGAGCTTGCCCTCGCGGTCCATCACCTTGATCGCCTGGTTCGGCTTCACGGTGCCGGAGGCGATGCGGCCGGTGATGATGCGGCCGAGGAACGGGTTGGCCTCGAGCAGGGTGCCGAGCATCCGGAACGGGCCTTCCTCGACGCGGGCCTGCGGCACGTGCTCGAGCACGAGATCGAACAGCGGCGCGAGCCCTTCGCTCTGATCGCCGTCCGGCGTCGTGGCCATCCAGCCGGCGCGGCCGGACCCGTAGAGGATCGGGAAGTCGAGCTGGTCGTCGGTGGCGTCGAGCGCCGCGAACAGGTCGAACACCTCGTTCACCACCTCGGTGATGCGGGCGTCGGGACGATCGACCTTGTTGATTGCCACGATCGGGCGCAGGCCGATCTTGAGGGCCTTGCCGACCACGAACTTGGTCTGCGGCATCGGGCCTTCGGCCGCGTCCACCAGCACGATCACGCCGTCGACCATCGACAGGATGCGCTCGACCTCGCCGCCGAAGTCGGCGTGGCCGGGGGTGTCGACGATGTTGACGCGGGTATCCTTCCAGACGACCGAGGTCGCCTTGGCCAGGATGGTGATGCCGCGCTCCTTCTCGAGGTCGTTCGAGTCCATCGCCCGTTCCTCGACCCGCTGGTTGTCGCGGAAGGAGCCGGACTGCGACAGCAGCTTGTCGACGAGCGTCGTCTTGCCGTGGTCGACGTGGGCGATGATGGCGATGTTGCGCAGCTTCATGGTGTTTCCGAAGCGAGTAGAACCCGCCACGGGACGGACCGCGATTGCAGTCGGCCACGCCGGGTCGAGAACGGGTTCGAGCTATTGCGCCGCAATATAAGGAGTCGGCCTCGGCGGCAAGGGGGCAGCGGTTCTGCGGTGATCGCGAGCCCTGCTCAACCGTTCAGGGCGAGCGGCAGCGCCACGAGCGCGATCGGCAGCGCCAGCAACGCCGCCGGGCGGAGCCAGCCCGGGCGGTAGGACAGGAAGGCGACCACGAGCAGCGCCGCGCCGGTCAGGGCGCCGATCCATTGCACCGGACCGAAGTTCCAGCCCTCCAGCGCCACCGCCGCCACGAAGGAGAGGCCGATGCCGGACCAGCCGGCGATGCGCAGGGTCCGGGCGCGGGCCGCGCCGGGACGCACCAGGAAGGCGTCGCGATGGTGACGGTCGAGGCTGAGCGCCAGCGCCGACAGTCCGGCGAAGCACAGGGCGAGGTTGAGGCCGACGACGATGGCGGTCACGCGCGCAGGGCCTCCCCGCCCGTGATGCCGGCGTCCGCCCGGAGCGCCGGCCGGAGCCGCGCCTGCCCCGCCTTCCGCGCGGCGAGCCCGAGGAGGATGCCGAGGGCGATCATCGCGGCGTCGAAGCCGAGGAAGCGCGTCTCGCCGGCGAGCGGATGCAGGCCGGTGGTGAGCGCGCCGACGACCGGCACCGCCAGGAATAGGCCTCCGACCAGCCCGAGGCCTTCGCGCCAGACCGATTCGGCCGGGCGGAGGGCGCCGGCGACCGCCACCAGCGCCCAGGCGCCGAAGAACGTTCCAACCTCCCAATCCGCGCGGGCGGCAAGGTCGAGCGGCAGCAGGCGGTTGGCCAGGAAGTAGGCGGCGATTCCGGCGGGCAGGCCGACGATGGTCCCGACGTTGAGCGTCCGCACCAGCCGCAGGCCGAAGCCTTCCGCCTCCGCCCCTTGCGGCGCCCGCGCCACGGCCCACAGCACGAGCCCGGTGGCGACGGTGGCGGCGCCCATCACCCCGCACAGGAAGAACAGCACGCGCAGGGCCGCGCCGGCGAAGTGCCCCTCGTGCAGCCCGAGCATGACGGTCGAGGTCTTGGCCGCGGCGCGGGTCGCGCCGTTGCTGCCGAGCATCGCCCCGGTCGCGCCGTCGAACGCGATCTGCGGATGCTCGTGGGCAAGCCCGTGCGGCTCCTCGAAGACCGCAAGCACGGAGGGCGTCGCGTCGGCAGGGTTGAAGACGGAGACCCCTTCCGGCGCCTCGCCCCTGGCGGCGATGCCCTGCGCGACCATGCCGGAGAGCGGCGCCAGGGTGCCGGGCTTCCCGGACGGGGCGCGGAGCTCCGGCATCAGCCCGCTGTCGACGTAGAAGCGCATCTCGTCGCCCTTGTAGGCGGAGACGACGCCCCACGGCATGTACATCGGCGCGAGGGTGACGAGGCCGGTATAGGTGATCATCAGGTGGAACGGCAGCGCGAGCACGCCGAACACGTTGTGCGCATCGAGCCAGCCGCGCTGCGAACGACGCCGCCGGAAGGTGAAGAAGTCGGCGAAGATCCTGCGGTGGGTGACGATGCCCGAGACCAGTGCCACCAGCATCACCAGCGCGCAGGTGCCGACGATCCAGCGGCCCCAGAGCGGCGGCATGCCGAGCTCGAAATGGAAGCGGTAGAGGAAGTCGCCGCCGCGTGTGTCGCGGGCCTTGGTCGGCGTCCCGGTGGCGGGATCGAGCAGGGCCTGATGGAACGGGCCTTCCAGGCTCTTCCACCACATCACGCCGATCAGCGGCTTCTCGGGCTTCGGCAGCTCGATGTACCAGCCGGTGGCGTCGGGCATCGCCCTCTGCAGGTAGGCGGCGGCGAGGTCGGCGGAGCGGGCCGGGTCGCTCGCGGTCTCGGCGAGCTCCGGCCGCATCCACTGCGAGATCTCGGTCCGGTAGTAGCTCGCAGTGCCGGTGACGAAGACGCAAAACAGCACCCAGCCGACGACGAGGCCGGACCAGGCGTGCAGCCACGCCATCGATTGGCGAAAACCCTGCCTCATGCGGCACCGACCGCAGCGAAGCCGCCGGCGAGCCAGAGCCCGCCGCCGAGGACGGCCGCGAGCCCGGCGACCGTCAGGGCGGCACGGCCGAGCGTCGGCGCGGCGAAGACGTAGATCACCACGGCGACCATCACCGCGAAGCTCAGGAGGGTCGCCGTCGCGACCGCCTCGGAGCGGACGAGCGGCAGCGTCAACGACAGCAGGGCGGTCAGCAGCGCCGCCACCGCGTAGCCGCCGGCGACCGCGAGCACGATCCGCCCCACGACCGCGAGGCGGTAGGCCGGACGGCGGCGTGCGACCTTCTGCGGTGCCATCGGGCCGACTCCAAGGGGCTTCACGCCCTCGAAGGGCGGCGTTCCGTGCCGGGGGTAGCAAGGCGCCCTGCGGCCGCGCAACCGCTATGTTTCAGAACCATTCCAGTTCTCGCCCAACGGTTTAGCTGTCGTCGACGACGGGATTGCGGGGTGCGTCTCGAACGTGCGCGACCATCGGCGGGCGACAAGGGGCGTGGGCAAGCGCCCGGCAAGGATTGCTCCGCGGGCGCGCACGCCGCATGCAGGCAGGGTCCAGGCCCGACACGCGAGATGCCGACCCCCGTGACCCAGCCCAAGCCCGATGCGCCCCGTCCGCCGATCCGCTTCCGCGGCCGCTCGTTCATGGCGACCGTGCTCGCGCCGCTGCCCCCGATCGAGGATTGGCTCGCCGATCTCGACGCCCTGCGCCAGCGCGCACCCGCGTTCTTCGCCGGGCGCCCGGTGATCCTCGATCTCACCGGGCTTACGCTCGATCGCGACGACCTGACCGGTCTGGTGGCCGAGCTCTCGGCGCGCGCCATCGCGATCTACGGGATCGAGGGCGCGGCGCCCGCGCTGCTCGGGCCGGGCCTGCCGCCGGCGCTGGCGGGAGGGCGGCCGACCGGGGAGATCAAGATCCCCGAGGCCGAAGCCCCCTCCCCCGAGGCGGCCGTGCCGGCGCCGCCCGCGCAGGCTTCGGCCGTCTCGCTGATCCTCGACGCACCGGTGCGCTCGGGCCAGGCGGTTCTGCATCTCGAGGGCGACGTGACGGTGATGGGCGCCGTCGCCTCGGGCGCCGAGGTGATCGCTGGCGGCTCGATCCACGTCTACGGCGCCCTGCGCGGCCGCGCGATCGCCGGTGCCGCCGGCAACCCGAACGCGCGGATCTGGTGCCGCAAGTTTGAGCCCGAGCTGATCGCGATCGACGGCCTGTACAAGGCCGCCGACGACCTCGATCCGAGCTTCACCGGCCAGGGCGTCGAGGTGCGGCTCGTCGAGGACGCGATCCGCTTGGCGCTGCTGGAGCGCGGCTGAGCCGACATCACAGGATCCGGGCATGAGATTGCGACAGGATCCTCATCCTTAACCGTTCGGTAACCATATCCGCCGTCAATGATCCGGTAAGGAATCGTTGACCCGTGAAAACACAGATCGTTCCGGACCCCAACCGTCCCGTTCCGGCACAGCCCGAGAAAGCCGTTTCCCTGGAGACGGTTGCTGCGCCCGCCGGCACCGAATCGTCCGCGCCCGAGCCGGCTACGGCAGCCTCGGACCCGGCAAAACCTGCCGCCCCGGCGAAGCCCGCCGCCCGACGCGCCCTCGCCTTCCGAGGGCGTGCGTTCAAGGCGATGGCGCTGAAGCCCGAGCCGCCGCTCGCCGACTGGCTGGCGGATCTCGACGCGGCGCTCAAGCGCTCGCCGACCCTGTTCGACGGGCGCGCGATCATCCTCGATCTCGGCGCCCTGCGCCCGGACCACGACGCGCTGCAGGCGCTGGTGGCCGACCTCGTCGGACGACGCGTCCGCATCCTCGGCTTCGAGGGCGTGGAAACGATCGCACCCGGCCTGCCGCCGCTGCTCGTCGGCGGGCGTCCGGCGACCAATCTGGATCTGCCGAAGGTGCCGGACGAGCCGGTCTCCACCTCGATCACCATCGAGGGCTCGGTCCGCTCCGGGCAGACGGTGGTGCATCCCACCGGGGACGTCACGGTAATGGGCTCGGTCTCGTCCGGGGCGGAGATCCTCGCGGGCGGCTCCATCCACATCTACGGCGCGCTGCGCGGCCGGGCGATCGCGGGCGCCGCCCGCAACCCGCGGGCCCGCATCTACTGCCGCAAGTTCCAGCCCGAGTTGCTCGGGATCGATCGCCTCGTCCGCACGGCCGAGGACATCGGAACGCAGCTGCAGGGCAAACCCGTACAGATCTGGCTCGACGGCGGCGCGATCCGCATGGCCGGCCTGGACTGACTTTCGAACTTTCAGAACTCGATCCGATCACCGCAGATCAAGGAGCGACACGCGTGGCAAAGGTTTTGGTCGTCACATCGGGCAAGGGCGGCGTCGGCAAGACGACGACAACGGCGGCACTCGGCGCCGCGATCGCGCAGGGCGGGCAGAGCGTCTGCGTCGTCGATTTCGACGTCGGCCTGCGCAACCTCGACCTCGTCATGGGTGCCGAGCGCCGGGTCGTCTACGACCTCATCAACGTGGTCAACGGCGATGCCAAGCTCAACCAGGCGGTGATCCGCGACAAGCGGCTCGAGACCCTGCACCTGCTGCCGGCCTCGCAGACCCGCGACAAGGACGCGCTCACCGACGAGGGCGTCGCCCGCGTCATGGAAGAGCTCCGCGAGAAGTTCGACTGGGTGATCTGCGATTCGCCCGCCGGCATCGAGCGGGGCGCCCAGCTCGCCATGCGCCACGCCGACGTCGCGGTGGTGGTGACCAACCCGGAAGTTTCGTCGGTGCGCGACTCCGACCGCATCATCGGCCTGCTCGACTCCAAGACGATCAAGGCCGAGCGCGGCGAGAACATGGACAAGCACCTGATCCTGACCCGCTACGACCCCGCCCGGGCCGACCGCGGCGACATGCTCAAGGTCGAGGACGTGCTCGAGATCCTCTCGATCCCGCTCCTGGCGATCATCCCCGAGAGCCAGGAAGTGCTGCGCGCCTCGAACGTCGGCTGCCCGGTGACGCTGAACAACCCGCACTGCGCGCCGGCCCGTGCCTATTCCGACGCGGTGCGCCGGCTCAAGGGCGAAGAGCTGCCGATGACCATGCCGACGGATCGCAAGTCCTTCCTCGACAAGCTGTTCCTGCGGAGGGCCGCATGACCCTCCTCGGTCTCTTCAACAAGCGCGCATCCGGCTCCGTCGCCCGCGAGCGCCTGCAACTGATCCTCGCCCACGAGCGCTCCGAGACCGGCCAGCCCGACCTCGTGATCACGCTGCGCGAGGAGATCCTGGCGGTCATCGCCAAGCACGTCTCGGTCGAGCGCGACAAGGTCAAGATCACGCTCGAACGCGGCGAGGGCGTCTCGACGCTCGGGCTCGACATCGAGCTGCCGCTGATAGCCTCGAAGACGCGGACCGAGGCGAAGCCCGAGAAGGCGGCCCTGGAGAAGGCAGCGCCGGAGAAGCGCAAGCAAGCGGCCTGAATGGCTGCTCGGCCCGACTGGCCAGCCCGCGGATCCCAGCGATCCGCGGGCTTTTTCCGTTCGGCCCCGGGACATCGGAACAGGCGCGATCACCCACGAATCGGTGACGGAACGATCGCGGCCGCGCAGCATTCCTAGCCACCCCATTCGGGTTGTGGAGATAGCAATGCGTCGTCTGATCCTGGCATCCATGGTTGCCCTCACCGTTTCCGGCACGGCGTTCGCCGCCGAGAAGCAGACCACCCCGACCACGGCCGCGAAGTTCGTCCCTGTCCCGCAGGACGCGGTGCTGAGCTACAACCTGATCGGTCTGAACGTGATGGACGGCTCGAACAACAACGTCGGCGAGATCAAGGATCTCGCGATCGAGAACGGCAAGCTCAGCAGCTACATCCTCTCGGTCGGCGGCTTCCTCGGCATGGGCGAGCGCTACGTCTCGGTCGAGCCGTCTTCGGTGGCGCTCGGCTACGACGAGGGCGCGAAGAAGTGGAAGGCGATCATCGGCGCCACCAAGGACCAGCTCAAGGCGGCGCCCGAGTTCAAGTACGACGGCAAGTTCAAGCGCTGAGCCTCAGCCTCGCGACGTTTCGCAAGCGCGTGGCAGCCCGCGGGTCGAAGGATCCGCGGGCTTCCTCATGTTTCGATCTTCCCGTCGGCCAGAAAGGCGATCAGCGACGCGTTCACCGCCTCCGCCGCGTCGTGCTGGACCCAGTGGGTCGCCTCGGGAAACCATGCGATGCGGCCCGCATCGCAGAGCGCGAGGCTCGCCTCGGCGAGGCCGGATTCGAGCGCGTGATCGCGCCGCCCCCACAGGATCAGGGTCGGCATCGTGATCCGCGGCGCGGTGCCGGGCCGCGGAAGGCGTAGCGCCCGGTACCAGTTCAGCATCGCCGTCATCGCTCCGGGCCGGGCCCAGGCATCGGCGTAGCGATCCAAGTCCGCCGCGGTGAAGCTGCCCTTCCGCCCGGTCTTCGCCAGCGCCTGGCGTAGCACCGCACCGTCGTTCGCGGTCAGGCGCGTTTCGGGCAGGCGCGGGATCTGAAAGAAGCCGACATAGAGGCTGCGCAGCATCTGCGTCGGATGCCGCCGGACGTAGGGGCCGAAGACCGCCGGATGCGGCGCGTTGAGGATCGCCAGCCGCGCGATCCGCTCGGGATGGAACGAGGCCGTCCACCACGCGACGAGGCCGCCCCAATCGTGGCCGACAAGCCGGAACGTCGCGAAGCCGTAATGGTTGGCCAGCTCGATCACGTCGGCAGCGAGCCGGTCGAGATGGTAGGCGGCGAGGCCCTCGGGCTTGTCGCTGCAATTGTACCCGCGCTGGTCGGGCAGGACGAGGCGCAGGCCCGCCTCTGTCAGGGGGCCGATCTGGCGGCGCCAGCCGTACCAGAATTCGGGGAAGCCGTGCAGGACGATCGTGGGAAGCCCGTCCGCCGGACCGGCTTCCGCGACGTGCAGGCGGATGCTCGGCAGGGCGACCGACGACGTCCGGACCGATTCGAGCAAGGCGACCTCCCCTCGTCGCGCGTCGCGGGCGGCGGGACCCCTCGGCACCGCCGCCCCAGCGATGCCCTCAGCCTTCGCGAACGAATATCATGGTCGAGAGCGGCGGGAGGGTCAGGCTCAGGGAATGACCCTGGCCGTGGCTCTCCGCCGCGTCGGCCTCGCGGCCGCCCATGTTGCCCATGTTCGAGCCGCCGTAGATGCCGGCATCCGAGTTGAACGCTTCGCGATAGAAGCCGCCCGCCGGGACGCCAATGCGGTAGTTCTCGCGCGGCACAGGCGTGAAGTTCGAGACGACGATGGCGATCTCGCCGGCCTCGCGGCCCTTGCGGGCCCAGGCGATCACGCTGTTGTCCTGGTCGTCGGCCACCAGCCACTGGAAGCCCGCCGCCTCGGTGTCGCGGCTGTGCAGTGCCGGCGTCGAGACGTAGAGCCGGTTCAGGTCGCGGATCACGTCCTTGACGCCGGCATGGGCGGGGTCGTCGAGCAGGTGCCAGTCGAGCGACTGGTTGTGGTTCCACTCGCGCTCCTGGCCGAACTCGCCGCCCATGAAGAGCAGCTTCTTGCCGGGATGCCCCCACATGAACCCGAAATAGGCGCGCAGGTTGGCGAACTTCTGCCAGCGGTCGCCGGGCATCTTGCCGAGCAGGGAGCCTTTCCCGTGCACCACCTCGTCGTGGGACAGCGGCAGAATGAAGTTCTCGGAGAAGGCGTAGAGCAGCCCGAAGGTCAGGTCGTGGTGGTGGTAGCGGCGGTGGATCGGGTCCGTCGAGACGAAGTTCAGGGTGTCGTGCATCCACCCCATGTTCCACTTGAAGCCGAAGCCGAGCCCGCCGGTGTAGGTCGGGTGCGAGACGCCGGGCCAGGAGGTGGATTCCTCGGCGACCGTGATCGTGCCGGGGGCGTGCGCGTAGGTCGCCTCGTTGGTCTTGCGCAGGAAGTTGATCGCGTCGAGGTTCTCGTTGCCGCCGTACTGGTTCGGGATCCACTCGCCCTGGCGGCGCGAGTAGTCAAGGTAGAGCATCGAAGCGACGGCATCCACGCGCAGGCCGTCGAGGTGGTAGTGCTCGAGCCAGAACCGGGCATTGGCGGCGAGGAACGTCGCGACCTCGGCCCGGCCGAAATTGTAAATGTAGGTGCCCCAATCCTGGTGGAAGCCCTGGCGCGGGTCGGCATGCTCGTAGAGGTGCGTGCCGTCGAACTGGCCGAGGCCGTGCGCGTCGAGCGGGAAGTGGCCGGGCACCCAGTCGAGCATCACGCCGATGCCGGCCTCGTGCGCCGCGTTCACGAAGGCCGCGAAGTCGTCGGGCGTGCCGTGCCGGCTCGTCGGCGCGAACAGGGAGACCGGCTGGTAGCCCCAGGAGCCGTCGAACGGGAACTCAGTGATCGGCAGCATCTCGATATGGGTGAAGCCCATCTCCTTGACGTACGGGATCAGGCGCTCGCCCATCTCCTTGTAGGTTAGGTAGCGGTTGCCCTCGTCGGGCACGCGCGCCCACGAGCCGAGATGCACCTCGTAGATCGAGATTGGGGCGTGGCGCGGGTCCTTGTCGCCGCGGGTCGCCATCCACTGCTTGTCGTGCCAGGCGGGCTCGCTGGTGCCCTGCAGCACGGAGGCCGTCTCCGGCGGGTGCTGCGCGGCGAAGGCGACCGGGTCGGCCTTCAGCGGCAGCAGCGCGCCGTCCGGGCCGCGGATCTCGAACTTGTAGTGCTGGCCGGCCTTGAGGCCGGGCACGAACAGCTCCCACAGGCCGCCGTTCTGCCACAGGCGCATCGGATGGCGGCGGCCGTCCCACTCGTTGAAGTCGCCGACGACGCTGACGCGCCGGGCATTCGGCGCCCACACCGCGAAGCGGAAGCCGTCGATGCCATCGAGACAGCCAAGCTGCGCGCCGAGGATCTTGTAGACGAGGTTGGTCCCGACCTCGCGCAGGGTGTCGACGTCGTGCTGCTCCAGCGACGAGCCGAAGCCGTAGGGGTCGTGACGGCGGCGCTTGGCCCCGTCCCAGGTCTCGACCTCGATCTCGTAAAGCGGCCGGCCCTGGCTCTCGACCTTGGCGACCCAGAACCCATCCGGGTGGCGCCGCTCGAACGGCACCGCCTCGCCGCCGACGATGAGCGCGGCGGACTTCGCCTCCGGCAGCACGGCGCGGACCTCCCAGGCTCCGGGCCCGACCTGATGCGGGCCGAGCACGCTGAACGCGTCGCCGTGGTTGGCCGCCATCACCGCCGCGATCGCATCGGGATGCACGCTGTGCGTCGTGCCCGCCTGCGCGGAGCCGGACGGGGCGACATTCGAGACCGGGTTCGTGTCCGACGGATCGGTGCGGGTCGCGAAGGTCTGGTCGATGGCCGTCATTCAGGTGCCTCTCTCGGGTGACCGAAGCGGCGTCCGAGAAGGTCGGACGGCTTCAGGCCGGTCAGTCTCCGCGCGCGCCGACGAAGCCGTTCTTGCCCCGTCGGCACGCGCATGGGATCAGGACGCCTTGGCGTCCTCCAGAATGGTCAGAACCCCACGGGCGGGGATTTCGATCCAGTCGGGGCGGTTGTTGGCCTCGTAATCGACCTCGTAGAGCGCCTTGGTCAGCAGGCAGAGGCGAAGCAGCCGGCCATGCGTCTCGGGGTCGGTCACGGCGGCGCGGCTTTCCGAGACCGCGGTCTCGTAGCCCTTCAGGAACGCCGCATCGATCATGCCACGCCACGCGAAGGCGGCGGTGCGCGCCCGATCCTCCGAATCCGCGAAGCGGCCGGCGATCTCGCGGGTCACCGTCTCGGCGCCGTAGGCGAACGAGCGCAGCATGCCCGCCACGTCGCGCAGCGGCGTCGACTTCGCCCGGCGCTCGTCGGCCGGACGCGAGGGCTCGCCCTCGAAGTCGACCAGCACCAGGTCGCCGCTCGACACCAGCACCTGCCCGAGATGGTAGTCGCCGTGGATCCGCGTCTTGAACGCGCCCTTCGGCGGGTCGCGGGTCAGCGACGCGATCAGGGCGTCGACCTCGCCACGACGCCCGGCGAGCGCGACGCTCGAAGGGCGGCCCGCATCGAGCCCGCGCTCGGCGATCGCCTTCAGGCCGCGGAAGGCCCGATCGGCCTGGTGCCGGGCATCGGCGCCGAGCACCGCCAGGTCGTCGGCGGTGAAGGGCTCCGCCGCGAAGGCCGCGTCGCCGGTCTCGATCGCGAAGGCGTTGTGCATCTCGGCGGTCCGCCGCCCGAGCAGGTCGGCCCAGCGCAGGTGATCGTGGAACGCCTCCGCCGGCGTCGGCGCCTCGCTCTCGGGGGCCAGCACCACGGTCTCGAAATCGCGGCGCAGGCCTTCGAGCATCACCGTCCAGGCGTCGCCCTGGTTGAGGACGAAGCTCTGCAGCACGGCGAGCGCCGTGCGCGTGCCGTCCTCGGCGACGTGCTCGAGGGTGCCGAGCAGCGCCGGCGTGTTCGGGAACTTGGCCTCCTCGGTGAGGAAGCGCCCGACCTCGACTTCCGGGTGCGTGCCCGGCTGCAGGCGGCGCAGCAGCTTGAGCATCATCTTCGCGCCGATGGCGATCGAGGTGTTGCTCTGCTCCGCCGAGAGCCGGCGGACGTCGCTCGCCTCGAACGGCACGCTGTGGTCGAAGGCCGAGGTCGAGGAGAACACGAGCTTGCCGCCCTCGGTCGGGATCTCGCGGCCGTCGCGCATCCCCTCGGCGAGGCAGATCGCGAAGTCCGGCGAGGCCGCCGCGCCGTAGAGCAGGCCGGTGCGCGGGCCGCGGCGCACGCGCGCCACGGCGAATTCGAGCAGCGTCTCGTCCTCGCGCCCCTCGTCGACGCCGACGGGGACGAAGTATTGCTGGCGCTCGCCGTTGGAGAGCTGGACGTCGAGGCGCGGCAGCAGGAAGCGGGCTTCGCCGCCGGCCTCCTTCACGGTCGCGCAGTCGACGACCTGCACGCTCTTGATCCGCGAGCCCTTGGCACCGAACCAGCGCCGGCTGGCGATGAAGGGCGGGATCACCGTGCGCTCGAAGGCGAGGCGCTCGCGACCGGCCATCAGGCTCTCGATGCCGCCGGTGAGCACCAGCGTGAACAGCTCGGGCGCCTCCTTCATCGGCCCGATCGTGCCGGTGTTCGCCGACGACAGCGAGAACCAGTAGAAGCCGTAGGATGGCAGGGTGAGCAGGTAGGGCAGCTCGCCGATCGGCGGGAACTCGGTTCCGCCGGTGAGCTCGATCGGCACGGCGCTGCGCAGCTCGGACAGGTCGAGCTGCACCGCCTGCGGCGCCCGCGACAGGTTGGCGACGCAGAGCACGCGCTCGCCCTCGAACTCGCGGATCCAGGCGAGCACCTTGCGGTTCGACGGATACAAAAACTGCATCGAGCCGCGGCCCAACGCGGTGCTGTTGTTGCGAATGGCGATCATCCGCCGCGTCCAGTTGAGCAGGCTGGTCTGCGACTGCGTCTGCGCCTCGACGTTGAGGGCGTCGAAGCCGTAGATCGGGTCCTGGATCGCCGGCAGGAACAACCGCTGCGGGTTGGCCCGCGAGAAGCCGCCGTTGCGATCGGGCGACCATTGCATCGGCGTGCGCACGCCGTCGCGATCGCCGAGGTAGATGTTGTCGCCCATGCCGATCTCATCGCCGTAGTACAGCACCGGCGTGCCGGGCATCGACAGCACGAGGGACTTCATCAGCTCGATCTTGCGCCGGTCGTTCTCGAGCAGCGGCGCGAGACGGCGGCGGATGCCGAGGTTGATGCGGGCGCGGCGCTCGGCGGCGTAGAACGACCACAGGTAGTCGCGCTCCTCCGCCGTCACCATCTCGAGCGTCAGCTCGTCGTGGTTGCGCAGGAAGATCGCCCACTGGCACCCTTCCGGGATCTCGGGCGTCTGGCGCATGATGTCGGTGATCGGGTGCCGGTCCTCGCGGGCGATCGCCATGTACATGCGCGGCATCAGCGGGAAGTGGAACGCCATGTGGCATTCGTCTCCGTCGCCGAAATACTGCGCGGTCTCCTCCGGCCACTGGTTGGCTTCCGCCAGCAGCATCCGGTCGGGATAGCTCGCATCCAGCGCCGCGCGGATCGCCTTGATGACCGTGTGGGTCTCGGGCAGGTTCTCGCAGTTCGTGCCGTCACGCTCGATCAGGTACGGGATCGCGTCGAGGCGCAGGCCATCGACGCCCATGTCGAGCCAGTAGCGCATCGTCTCGATGACCGCTTCCAGCACCTTCGGGTTGTCGAAGTTCAGGTCGGGCTGGTGGCTGTAGAAGCGGTGCCAGAAATACTGCTTGGCGACCGGGTCCCAGGTCCAGTTCGAGGTCTCGGTGTCGAGGAAGATGATCCGCGTGTCCGAATACGGCGTGTCGGTGTCCGACCACACGTAGAAGTCGCGCTCGGGCGATCCGGCCGGCGCCTCGCGGGCGCGCTGGAACCACGGATGCTGGTCCGAGGTGTGGTTGATGACCAGCTCGGTGATCACCCGCAGGCCGCGCTCGTGCGCGGCGTCCACGAAGCGCCGGAAGTCGGCCATCGTCCCGTAGGACGGGTTGACCTCCTCGTAGTCGGCGATGTCGTAGCCGTCGTCGCGCAGCGGGGACGGATAGAACGGCATCAGCCAGATGGCGGTGACGCCGAGGTCTCGGACATAATCCAGCCGCTGGGTAAGGCCCTCGAAATCCCCGATCCCGTCGTTGTTCGAGTCGAAGAACGACTTGACGTGGATCTGGTAGATGATGGCGTCACGGTACCATTGCGGATCGCTGCGATCGATCATCGCGTCGTTGCCTCGCACGTCGGATTCAGGGGCGGTGGTGCCGGTCCCGCGCGAGGATGATCGTCGCGTGATCGGTGTGCGGCTGTAGAACCGCAGGATGGTGGCGACAGCGCGACCGACCGGGCCGATCGCGCTGGATTTCTGTTCACACGGGCAGCCTCAGCCCGCAACCCGCTTCGGACGGCTGAGCCGCCAGATGATGCACGAGCGCTCGACGGGATCGAGGGCGATGCGGTGCGACTTGCCGCGCAGCTCGAACGTGTAGCCGTCGAGCAGGTCCTCGACGGCGACCGCCCCGCCGTCGCCCTCGCCAAGCAGCCAGAGCGGCACCTCGTAGGTGCATTCCTGGCGGTTCTTGGGATCGAGGTTGACCATCACGAACACGCAGTTGTCGCGGTCGGGCGTCGTCTTGGCGTAGGCGATGATGCTGTCGTTGTAGGCCGCCGTGAACACGACGTTGCGGAAATCCCAGAGCGCGGGGTTCTCGCGACGGATGTGGTTGAGCTTGATGATGTGCTCGCGGATGTTACCGGGCCGGTCGTAGTCCCAGGCCTTCAGCTCGTACTTCTCGGAGTTGAGGTACTCCTCCTTGCCGGGATACGGCGCCGCCTCGCACATCTCGTAGCCGTTGTAGATGCCGTAGACCGACGACAGGGTCGCGGCCAGCGTCGCCCGCACGACGAAGCCGGCGCGGCCACTCGTCTGGAGGTAATGCGGGTTGATGTCGGGCGTGTTGGCGAAGAAGTTCGGCCGGTAGTACTCGCCCATCTCGCCCGCAAGCTCGGTCGCGTACTCGATCAGCTCGGCCTTGGTGTTGCGCCAGGTGAAGTAGGTGTAGCTCTGCTGGTAGCCGGCCTTGGCGAGCTTCTTCATCATCTTCGGCCGGGTGAAGGCTTCGGCGAGGAAGAGCGCGTCGGGATAGCGCCCGTTCACCTCCGCGATCACCCATTCCCAGAACGGGATCGGCTTGGTGTGCGGGTTGTCGACCCGGAAGATGCGCACGCCGCGGCTGCACCAGCCGAGCAGGATGTCGCGCAGCTCGATCCACAGCGACGGCAGCGCGCCGCCGTAGAAGTGCACGTTGGAGATGTCCTCGTACTTCTTCGGCGGGTTCTCGGCGAACTTCAGCGTCCCGTCCGGGCGCCACTCGAACCACTCGGGATGGTTCTTGATCCAAGGATGGTCGGGCGAGCACTGGATCGCGAAGTCGAGCGCCACCTCCATGCCGTGGGCGTGGCTCGCCGCGACCAGGCGCTCGAAGTCGGCCAGCGTTCCGAGTTCGGGATGGACCGCCTCGTGGCCGCCCTCCTCGGTGCCGACCGCGTAGACCGAGCCGACGTCGCCCGGCAGCGCCTTCAGGGTGTTGTTCTTGCCCTTGCGGTTGGTGCGCCCGACGGGGTGGATCGGCGTGAAGTACAGCACGTCGAAGCCGAGCTCGCGGATCTCCGGCAGGCGGCGGATCACGTCGTCGAAGGTGCCGTGGCGATTCACGTCCATCGACTGCGAGCGTGGGAAGATCTCGTACCAGGCCGAGAACCGGGCCGCGAGCCGATCGGCGATCACCTGCGCCGTCACGGGGTAGCGCGAGGCGTTCACCCGCTCGGCGTTGCGGCGGACGAGGCTCGCCGCGTCGGGCACGAGGATGCGGTCGAGCTGGGCGGCCGAGCCGGTCTCCTCGGCTCCGAGCGCGGCGACAAGCGCCTGCAACCGCTCCTTGTCGCGCCCCTCGGCGAGGTCGGCCGCGGTCTGGACCAGGGTGACGCCCTCGATCGTCTCGAGGCGGACGTCGACGCCGGCGTCGCGCTTCTTCAGCGTATCGCGCATCCAGGACGAGAATCCGTCGCGCCAGCCCTCGATGGTGAACTCGTAGCGGGCGTTCTTCTCGAGCGGGAATTGCCCGGCCCAGCGGTCGTTGTCGACGAAGACCATCGGGTCCCGGCGCCATTCGCTCGCGCCGACGACGCGCGACAGGATCGCCGCGTTCAGGATCTCGTGACCGTCCGAGAAGATGTCGGCCTCGATCCGCAGGTTCTCGCCGACGACGCGCTTGACCGGAGAGCGGCCGCCGTCGAGTTCCGGCGTCACCGCCTCGATCACGACGCGACCGGTGCCGTCCGGCGTTCCGCGGCTCGACAGCTTGGTCACGGCCGCCGCGACGGCGCTGATGATGCGCAGCTCGCCCGGCGCCAGGTCGATGGCGCTACCGGGATGGAAGGCGATCGGCTCGGCCTCCGGCGTGCGGTCGACGAACGGCCCGAGCTGGCCGCCCGTCCGGGTGATCAGCGCCCCGGCATCGACCGGCACCGGCTTGTCGGTCGGGTTGAAGAGCAGGATGACGGCGTGCCGGGCGGAGGCCGGATGGCCGGAATCGTAGCGGGCGAGCGCGACGAAATCGGCGTCCGGCGCGGAGATCCGGGCCTGCGCGCCCTCGACGTTGGCGGCCGGAAGCTCGGCGCGCAGGGCGTTGATCGCGGCGACATAGGCCGAGATGTCGATCCCGGTCTCGGATTCGCGGTCGGCCGGCGTCGTGTCGACGACGTGGACCGCGCGGCGATAACCCCACTCGTAGCCGATCGGCATCAGGACGCCGGCCGAGTAGAACGCGGCGAGAGCGTAGCGGCTGCGCAGCTGTGCGGCGACGGCCTCCGGGCCGCCCGACGCCTTGGCCGCGAGCCGCGGCATGTCGTGGTTCTCGGGGAACGCGATCGAGGGGGCGATGACGCGCAGGCGCTCGTACTGCTCCAGCGCCCAGGGCTTCTTCAGGTCCCACCACGCGAACGAGTTGAAGAGGTAGTCGAACCCGGCACCGGCGGTGGCTTTCGCCTCCTCGAAGGTGCAGCCCAGGGTCTCGGCGGCGAAAAGGCAGCCGGCCTCGCGCGCCTTCGCCTGCCCGATCAGGGCGCGCCACGTCTCCGGCGGGACCTTGTAGGCCGCATCGCAGCGGAAGCCGGCGACGCCGAGGCTCTGGAGATGGGCGATGTAGGCGTCCCAGATCCGGGTCAGCTCGTTGCGCGGGCCCTCGGAATGGTAATCGAGCTCGGCGAGATCGCCCCAGACGGTGCGGATCGACGGATCGTCGGGATCGACCGCCGCCGGGCTGGCGATCGAGCCGTCGGCCTCCTTCACGAACAGGTCCGGCCTGTCGCGGGCGAGGCGGCCGTCGTTGGCGGTGTGGTTGATGACGAGGTCGGTCATCACCGAGAGGCCGATGGCCTCGGCCGCCGTGCAGAAGCACCGGATCTGATCGTCGTCGGCGGTGCCGTCCTGGTCGCGGAAGCGATCGTCCAGCCGCTCGGGGTCGGCGACGGCGTAGAGGCTGCCCGAGCCGCCGGTGGCGTGGAACGGGTTCAGGTAGACCCAATCGAAGCCGAGGGCGGCGATCCGCGGCAGCTCGGCCGTCCAGTCCGAGACCCGCCCGACGAGGAGCGGGAACAGGTTGTAGATCCGCGGCCCCTGGATGCGCGCGTCCGAGGCCCGCGTCGCGAGGCCGGCCGGCGGCGCGACGGGGGCGGCCCCATCCGCTGCGGCATTCCTCGATGCGGTGGTCGGTGCGTTCATGCTGGCCTCGAGTTGTTGGATGGCGTCATCGACTAACGCCCGAATGCCGGGTGCGTGCCGTGCCCACGGATGCGGCGCGGCACGCTGGGATCACGCCCGGCGCCGGAGGACGGCGTAGGGCAGCGCGGAGAACAACGCTGCGAGATCGGCGGAGCCGTCGTAGCCGGCCCCCGTGACGATGTCGTGCCAGGACGTGCCCGCGCCGAGATCGACCGTCGTGCCGGCGAACCCCGCCCCCGACCAGGTGGCGTCCGTGACCAGTCCGGCGACCAGTCGCGGGACCGCGACGAAGATGTCGCCGTCCGCGCTCGCGTCGGAGCGAAGGTAGGCGACGACGTTGTCCGCACGCGGCCCCGTCGCCTCGATCGCCCGGTAGTCGGCCTCGGCATAGAAGGCCGGACGCGCGGCGCGGTCGGCGAGCAGACGCTTCAGGGTCGCCTGCTTCACCCGTCCGTCCGGCCAATGCGCCAGCAGTTCGGGCAGCACCCCCTGGTCCGCAAGAGCGCGTTCCATCGCCGCGTAGTTCACCGGCCGGCGGTTGTCGGGATCGACGAACGAGAAGTCCCAGAACTCGGTGCCCTGGTACACGTCCGGCAGGCCGGGCAGCGTGCATTTGAGGACCGTGCGGCCGAGGCCGGCGATCATCCCGAGATGGGCGAGGCGCCGGGCGAACGGCCGCAGCTTGGCCAGGAACTCGGACCCCGGCGCGATCAGCGCCTCGAACAGCTTGGCGACCGCACCCTCGTAGGCTTCGTCGACGTTGACCCAGCTCGACCTGCGCTTGCCCTCGCGCATCGCCTTCTCACTGTAGGCGGTCAGGCGCTTGCGGAAATCCTCGATGGCATTCGGCTCGTCGGCATCGAGCAGCTCGAGCGGCCACGCCCCGAGGATGGCCTGGAAGAACATCCACTGGTCGTTGGCGTCCGGCGCCGGCTCGTCGTCGATGGTCGTCAGGTGCGGGACGGCGATCGTGCGCCACAGGTCCCAGGCGCGGGCCCATTCCTCCGGCAGCTCGGACAGGGCGAGCAGGCGCGAGCGCGCATCCTCGCCGCGCTTGGTGTCGTGGGTCGCCGTCGTGATCATCGCGTTCGGCCAGTCGCGGGCACGCGCCGCCTGGAGCGCGTGGAAGTGCTCCGCGTCGAGGCCGTACTCGCCGGGATCGCCGCCGACCTCGTTGAGGCCGAGCAGCATCGCGTAGCGGTAGAACAGCGTGTCCTCCAGGCTCTTGGCCATCACCGGGCCGGTGAGCTGCTGGAAGCGGCGGCGGAACCGCAGGATCACGATCGGGTCCGGCCGTCCGGGCCCGGAGGTCTCGATCCGGCCGATGAGCGCGGCGGCCGCGAAGTCGTGGACCGAGCGGTCCGGCAGCGCCGACCAGCGCTTGGCCTTGGCGACCGCGCCCTCGATCAGCCGAACGTCCTCGGCCTCCACATCGCTCTCGTCGAGGTCCGGCGGCAGGTAGCTGCGATAGGTCGGGAACCGCGCGATGATCTCGATGAGCGCCCGGCGGATCGCGTTGACCGAGAAGTCGCGCGTGCGCCGGTCGGCATCGGCGATCTCCTTGAGGTCGGTGGTCAGCACCTCGAGCTCGCTGGCGAAGCTGATCTCGAGGATCTCGGCCTTCGCGGCGCGAAGCTGAAAGCCGTAGGGCTCGTCGAAGCCGGTGGCCCACTCGTAGAGCCGCTTGATCTTGCCGCGCTTGCCCTGGTCGACGAGGATGCCGTCGAGGTGGTTCAGCACGTCGTAGCCGGTGGTGCCGGCGACCGGCCACGGCCGAAGCTTCTCGCCCGGCTCCAGGATCTTCTCGACCACGACGTAGAAGCCCGGTCCGACGGCCGCCTGCAGCGCCCGCGCATAGCCCTGCGGGTCGGCCAGGCCGTCGATGTGGTCGATGCGCAGCCCGTCGATCCGCCCCTCGCGGACGTGCCGGAACACGGTCTCGTGCGAGCGGTGGAAGATGTCGTTCAGCTCGACGCGCAGGCCCGCCAGCGAGTTCACGTCGAAGAAGCGCCGGTAGTTGATGTCGCTCGACGCGACGCGCCAATGAGCGAGGCGATAGGCCTGGCTCTCCAGGAGCCGGTGCAGCGGGCCGAAGCTGTCCGGGCGGCCCTTGAAGCCGTTGAGCAGCTTGAGGCTGCGGTCGATCGCGGCTCGGATCTCCGGCGATGCGGCGCAGACGGCGGCGAGCCGCTGCTTGAGCCCTTCCGCCTCCTCCGGGAAGGCGACGCGGCGCTTCGCGTCGGTCTCGGCGCCCATGGTGCGCAGGCGCTCGGAGATGGCGAGCAGCTCGCCCTGCGCCTCCTCGTCCACGTCGCCGAGCGCCGCTAGCACCCGATTGAGGATGGTCGGGTAGTTCAGCGGGCGGATCGGGAACTGGTGCTCGTAGTGCCAGACGCTGAAGGCCCCGGCGACCGCGTCGAACTTGAGCTCGAGGTTCCCGTTCTCCAGCGCCTCGCCGTAGCGCTCGCCGAGGAAGGGGATCACCAGGTTGCGGTTGGCGCCCAGGCGCTCCCAATCGATGTCGAAGGCATGGCCGAAGGGCGAGAGCGCGCCCCATTCGAGCACGGACAGCCACCACGGGTTGTCGGCGCCGCCGACGCCCATGTGGTTGGGGACGATGTCGAGCAGCAGCTTCAGCCCGTGCGCCCGCAGCGCGTCGGACAGGCGCACGAAGCCGGCCTCGCCGCCGAGCTCAGGGTTGATCGCGCCGTGGTCGACGATGTCGTAGCCGTGGGTCGAGCCGGGTCGGGCCTTCTGCAGCGGCGAGGCGTAGACGTGGCTGATCCCGAGCTTCGCCAGGTACGGGACGATCTTCTCCGCGTCGGCGAAGGTGAAGTGCTTGTGGAACTGCAGGCGGTAGGTCGCGCGCGGCGGGGCGGTCGCGAGGCGGGCGGCACCGGAGCGTGGGCCGCGATCCTCGGCCGACAGGGCGGCGGCGAGCTTCGCCAGCGGGCCGCCCGGCGCGGCGATGGCGGCGAGGTCGCGGTCGAGCTTGCGCCGCCAGTTCGGGTAGCCCTCGGTCGAGCCCGGCACGTTGGCCTGGCTCAGCTCGGAGACGACGTCCTCGTACTGCACCGCGGTCAGCATCGACGGAGCGCGGGCGAGGTATCGCGCCGCCGCCTCGAACGGGGCCGCGTCCGGCGGCTCGGCGCCGACGATGAGCTGCTGCGCGGCCAGCGCCTCGGACAGGCGCCGGCGCTCGGTGACGCGCTCGTTGCGCTCCGCCTCGGCCCGCTCGGCGTCGTAGAGGCCGAGGGACTGGCGCGTGTCGGTGTCGACCCCGCGCCACCAGCCGACGAAGGTCGGCAGGTCGTGCGTGGTGATCGCGGTCAGCGCGTCGCGGGGATAGGCCTCGGGCGCCTTGAACCGCCCGTCCTGCTCACGCTCGAACGCCAAGATCCGGTAACTAAGGATGCCGGCCTGCATCAGCGCGTCCGAGAAGCCCTCCGGCGCGGTGCCGAGATCCTCGGCGATGACGAGGCACTTGTTGCGATGGCTCTCCAGGCGCAGCACCGCGATCATCGGCTCGAACGGCATCGCCACGTAGGCGCCGTCCTTCGCGCCGCCGCCGAGCGGGATCAGGAACAGCCGGGCGAGCTGGAAGGCGTGGTCGATGCGGATCGCGCCGGCATGGCGCATGTTGGCGCGCACCAGCGCCCGGAAGGCGGCGAGCCCGTCGCGCTCCATCTCGAGCGGATCGAAGGCCGGCAGTCCCCAATCCTGGCCCTTGGGCGCGAGCAGGTCCGGCGGTGCGCCGATCGAGACGCGGTCGGCGAAGCGCTCGGGATGCGACCAGATCTCCGAGCCGCCACGGTCTGCGCCGACGGCGAGGTCGCGGTAGAGGCCGATGCGCATGCCGGTCGCGAGCGCCCGCTCGGAGGCGTCTGCGAGCTGCCGGTCGGCGAGGTACTGGAGCCAGGCGTGATACGACACCGCGTCGCGGTGCTCGTCGGCGAAGGCCGCGACGGCGTCCGTTCCGGCGCGCCGGAATTCCTCCGGCCAGTCGCCGAGCCACTGGGCGCCCCGCCCCTTGAAGTGCTCGGACAAGGCCTCGAACGTGGCGTGCGATTGAAGATCCTCGCCGCCCTCCTCCCGGAAGGCCGTGAAGCCCGCATCCGCGCCCCGGCTCGCATCCGACTCCGCCCAGAAGTCCTGCAGCACCGGCGAGAGCACGTCCCACACGCCCTGATGGTCGACCAGGGCGGCGGCGCGCAACGCTTCGACGCGGGGCGCCATCTCGGCGAGACGCCTTTCCGCCCGCGAGCCGACGAAGCTCGGCATGCTCGTCGGCGCGATGAACAGCGTGTCGAGGAACAGGCGCGAGGACGGCGAGTAGGGCGAGATCTTGGTCCGGTCGGCGGCAAACAGGGCGTGCACCGGGCTCAGGCCGAGAAACGATGCGCCGCGCAGGCCCGCATCGCGCGCCGCCTGACCCGCGTCGGCATAAGTGCCGATCCCGAGGTTGGTGTCGGAGCGCAGGCCGTAGAGCTGGGCCGCGAGACCCCAATCGCTGGCGCCCTCGTCGGCATAGGCGCGCGGACGCCAGCAGCGCTGCGGCGCCGAAATGATCCAGGCTTCCGCAGTCCGGTCGCCGAGGGTGACGGCGAGGTGATGGTAGCCCGGGGTCAGCGGCGGCAGCTCGAACCCGGCGGTATCGCTGGACAGGGTTGCCCGGCCCTCGCGGGCGTTGCCGCGCTCGTCGACGAGGCGCCAGACCGCCGTCCCCTCCCCGCGAACCGGAACGCGCACCGCGCGGCGCGCCTCGACCGGCAGCAGCGGCGGGATCAGGCCGTTGCGCAGGGCCTCGACCTCGCCGAGGCTCCGGGCGATCTCCTCGTCGGTGCCGACCGCGAAGCCGAGCGCCGCGAGCATGCCGCGGCGGACTTCGAGCGCGGTCTCGACCGGCTTGCCGAAGGCGTCGACGTAGCCGTCGGCGATGCCTGCGAGGTCGGCAAGGCGTTGCAGTGCAATGCTCATCGGGCCGCTTTCGTCAGAAATACACCCGTCCAGGCGGGCAGAGACGCACCGGTGCGGTCCGGCGCATTGGTCCAGACCGGCGTGTCGTCGCCGGCCTCGACGGAGAACGGCGCATCGCCGACATTGGCGACGAACCGCAGGGTCCCGCCCGCGTAGGACCAGGTGCAGTCGACCACGTCGGCGCGGGGAAGGATCGCCTTTGCGTTGCGATAGCCGGACTTGGCGAGCGGCACCACCACGTCCCGGCGCAGGGCCAAGAGCCGGGTGGTCTCGGCCAGCACCTCCCGGTGCGGCGAGCGCTCGCGCTCGGACCAGTCGAGCTTCGACGCTTCGAAGGTCTCGGCCTCGGTCGGATCCGGGATCACCGACGTGTCGTCGGCGAAGGCCGCGAAGCTCTTGAACTCCTTGCGGCGCCCTTCCCGGACGGCCTTGTTCAGCTCCGCGTCCGGCGCGAAATCGACGAAGAACAGGAACGGCGTCGAGGCCGACCATTCCTCGCCCATCCACAGCATCGGAATCTGCGGGCTGAGCAGGAGCCCGGCGCGCGCCAGATCGAGCTTCTTCGGATCGGCGAGCTCACTCAGGCGCTCGCCGAGCGCGCGGTTGCCGACCTGGTCGTGGTTCTGCAGGAACGTCACGAACGCGGTCGGCGGCAGGTGGGCCGAGGGCTCGCCGCGCGGATGGTCGCCCAGCGTCTTGAACGGCTCGCCCTGATAGGCGAACCCCTCCGACAGGCAGCGCGCCAGCCGCTCGACCGGCTTGTCGCTGAAGCTCTCGTAGTAGCCGGAATCCTCGCCCGTCAGCAGCACGTGCCAGCAATGGTGCAGGTCGTCGGCCCACTGGGCGTCGTGCTGGAGCGGCTTGCCCGAGCCGTCGCGCTCGAGCCACTTGGCCTGGTTGGCCTCGTTCTCGAGCATGAGATGGATCTGGCGATCGGGGAAGGCCGCGCGGACCGTCTCGCCGAGCTCGGCCAGGAAGTGCGTCGGCGAATCGTCGAGGATCGCGTGGACGGCGTCGAAGCGGATGCCGTCGAAATGGTATTCCTCGAGCCAGTACAGCGTGTTCTGGATGAAGAACTGCCGCACGGTGTGGCCGCTCTCCTTGCCGTCGAAGTTGATGCCCGCGCCCCACGGGGTCTGGTGCCGCTCGGTGAAGAAGGTTTTGGCGTAGGCGTGGAGATAGTTCCCGGCCGGCCCGAAGTGGTTGTAGACCGCGTCGAGGTAGACCATCAGCCCGAGCCCGTGCGCGGCGTCGATCAGGCGCTTGAGGTCGTCGGGACGGCCGTAGGCGGCGTCCGGCGCGTAGGGCAGCACCCCGTCGTAGCCCCAATTGCGGGTGCCCTTGAAGTCGGCGAGCGGCAGCAGCTCGATGGCGGTGACGCCGAGCGCCTTCAGGTCGGCCAGCCGCTTCTGCAGCCCGGCATAGGTGCCCTCCGGCGTCGCGGTGCCGACATGCGTCTCGTAGATCACCGCCTCCTCGAACGGCCGGCCCTTCCACGCGTCGTCGCTCCAGGCGAAGGCGGCCGGGTCGATCACCTCGGACAGGCCCGACACGTCGTCCGGCTGGAAGCGCGAGGCGGGATCGGGCACCACGAGGTCGCCGTCGACGCGGAAGCCGTAGCGGGCGCCGGCCGCGACCCCGGGGACGGTCGTTCGGCGCCAGCCCTCGCCGGCATCCGGAAGCGCGTGATCCGTCCCGTCGACCACCAGCACGACGTCCCGTGCCGTCGGGGCCCAGAGCGCGAAGCGGACGCCTTGGTCCGCGATCTCGGCGCCGAAGGCCATGTTGTGCGTGCGCCGCATCGGGCCACCATCCTCATCGTTCGGGGCTCACGGGTCGGTCCGGATCGCGCGGGGGCGATCCCCGGAACGGTGCCGGGCGTGAACAGCCACGTCTGTCACAGAAGCGGTCGGCCCAGCTGTTGTTCCCCGCACCGCACCCAAACCCTGCCGATCGCGCGGCGGCATTCGGGCGCGAGCTTGGCCGGAGCCAGCGCAAGGCGGGAACGCGCGGGGATCCTGCGGTTGCAGGCGTCGCTCGCGGTCGCGAAAAAGGCGGCGGACGCGCCGGGATCGGGTGCTTGCGCCGGTGCGACGGGAGGAATAATTAACCGTCTGATATCATTCGTCTTCCCCCACGTCGCGCCGCGTGCGGCGCTTCGGCGTGGGATGCACCTGACAACGGCCCCGGACGCGGGGCCTTCGCCACACGGATAAAAGCCCTTGGCCGACAACGACGAGACAGGGGCCGGCACGCCGCCGCCCGCCAGCGACATCAAGCCCGTCTCCATCACCGACGAGATGCGCCGGTCCTACCTCGACTACGCGATGAGCGTGATCGTGAGCCGGGCGCTGCCGGATGCGCGCGACGGCCTCAAGCCGGTGCACCGGCGCATCCTGTTCGCCGCCTACGAGAGCGGGCACCTGCCGGAGCGCAAATACGTCAAGTCGGCCCGCATCGTCGGCGACGTGATCGGTCTCTACCACCCGCACGGCGACCAATCGATCTACGACGCCTTGGTCCGCATGGCGCAGGACTTCTCGATGCGGCTGATGCTCATCGACGGCCAGGGCAACTTCGGCTCGGTCGACGGCGATCCCGCGGCGGCGATGCGCTACACCGAATCGCGGCTCGCCAAGCCGGCGACCGCGCTGCTCGCCGACATCGACAAGAACACCGTCGACTTCCAGCCGAACTACGACGAGTCGCGCGAGGAGCCGTCGGTCCTGCCGGCGCGGTTCCCGAACCTGCTCGTCAACGGCGCCGGCGGCATCGCCGTCGGCATGGCGACCAACATCCCGCCGCACAATCTCGGCGAGCTGATCGACGCCTGCATCGCGCTGATCGACGATCCGGGCCTGACGATCGAGCAGCTCACCGAGATCGTGCCCGGCCCGGATTTCCCGACCGGCGGGGCGATCCTCGGCCGCGCCGGCACGCGCCAGGCCTACGCCACCGGCCGCGGCTCGATCATCATGCGGGCGAAGTCCCACGTCGAGGAGCTTCGCAAGGAGCGCGAGGCGCTGATCTTCACCGAGATCCCGTACCAGGTGAACAAGGCCACGCTGGTCGAGAAGATCGCCGAGCTGGTCAAGGAGAAGCGCGTCGAGGGCATCTCGGACCTGCGCGACGAGTCCGATCGCGACGGCATGCGCATCGTCGTCGAGATCAAGCGCGACGCGATGGCGGAGGTGGTGCTGAACCAGCTCTACCGCTTCACGCCGCTGCAATCCTCGTTCGGCTGCAACATGGTGGCGCTGAACGGCGGCCGCCCCGAGCTGATGAACCTGAAGGACCTGCTCCAGGCCTTCATCGACTTCCGCGAGGAGGTCGTCTCCCGCCGCACCAAGTTCTTGCTGAACAAGGCGCGCGAGCGCGCCCACGTGCTGTGCGGCCTCGCGATCGCGGTCGCCAACATCGACGAGGTGATCCGGCTGATCCGCACCTCGCCCGACCCGAACTCGGCGCGCGAGGCGCTGATGGCCCGCGACTGGCCGGCCCACGACATCGCCCCGCTGATCGCCCTGGTCGACGACCCGCGCCACCGGGTGGCGGACGACGGCACCTACCGCCTCTCGGAGGTGCAGGCCCGCGCGATCCTCGACCTGCGCCTGCAGCGCCTGACCGCGCTCGGCCGCGACGAGGTCGGCGACGAGCTGAAGTCGCTCGCCGACGAGATCGCCGACTACCTCGACATCCTGCGCTCGCGCCAGCGCATCCAGACCATCGTCAAGGACGAGTTCGCTGAGGTGCGGACCCAGTTCGCGACTCCGCGGCGGACGGTGATCCTCGACTACGATTCGAGCGTCGACGACGAGGACCTGATCCAGCGCGAGGACATGGTCGTCACCGTGTCCCATGCCGGCTACGTCAAGCGCGTGCCGCTCTCGACCTATCGGGCCCAGCGCCGCGGCGGCAAGGGCCGCTCCGGCATGTCCACCCGCGAGGAGGATTTCGTCACCCGCCTGTTCGTGGCGAGCACGCATACGCCGGTGCTGTTCTTCTCCAGCCAGGGCCAGGCCTACAAGGAGAAGGTCTGGCGCCTGCCGATGGCGGCGCCGAACGCCCGCGGCAAGGCGCTCGTCAACATTCTGCAGCTGCAGGACCAGGCCGAGCGCATCACCACGATCATGCCGCTGCCCGAGGACGAATCGTCCTGGGACACGCTGGACGTGATGTTCGCGACCGCGTCCGGCGGCGTCCGGCGCAACAAGCTGTCCGACTTCGTGCAGGTGAACCGCAACGGCAAGATCGCGATGAAGCTCGATCCGGGCGACCACATCGTCCACGTCGAGATCTGCCGCCCCGAGCAGAACGTGCTGCTGACCACCGCGCTCGGCCAGTGCATCCGCTTCCCCGTCGAGGACGTCCGCGTCTTCAAGGGCCGCGATTCCACCGGCGTCCGCGGCATCAGCCTCGGCAAGGGCGATCGCGTCATCTCGATGACGATCCTCAACAGCTTCGACGCGACGCCCGAGGAGCGCGTCGGCTTCCTGAAGATGCAGCGCGCCGTCATCGGCGACACCGCACCCGAGGCCGGCGACGCCGATGCCGAGGAGGCTGCCACCGATGCGCCGCTGCTGTCGCAGGAGCGCTACGCCGAGATGGGCGCCAACCAGCAGTTCGTTCTGACGCTGGCCGAGCGCGGCTACGGCAAGCGGACCTCGTCGTTCGAGTACCGGACCTCGGGACGCGGCGGAAAGGGCATCAAGGCGATGGAGGTCAACCCCCGCAACGGCAACCTCGTCGCCTCCTTCCCGGTCGAGGCGGCGGACCAGATCATGCTGGTGACCAATGCCGGCCAGCTCATCCGCGTGCCGGTGGACGACATCCGCGTCGTCGGCCGCGCCTCTCAGGGCGTGACCGTGTTCGACACCGCCAAGGACGAGCGCGTCGTCTCCGTCGAGCACATCGCCGGCGAGGACGAAGGCGGCGAGATCATCGACGAGACGGCGTGAGGCGGAGGCCCTGCAGGGCGGCGGATCCAGCCGTCCTGCAGGGTTTCGGCACCGGCTTTTCGCGCGTGCTAGAAAAAATGATACTCGGCGTGGGATGATTTTTCCGGGATAAACGTAGCGTATATATTTGACGAAAGCATCGTCGCGACTGGACTAACGATGTTTCCGAGTGTTGCCGCGAAGTCATATTCAAGGTGAGGCGGCGGGGTTACTGGTCTGCAACGTCAGTCCCCAACCCCGGATGCCGCCCGTGCTGAAGTCCTTCGCCCTCGCCGCCGTCGCCTCGGCGACCCTCGCCGCCTCAGCCGGCGCCGCCGACCTTCCGCGCCGGGCCCCGCCGCCGGTGTTCACGCCCGTCCCGGTCTTCACCTGGACCGGCTTCTACCTCGGCGCGAATGCCGGCTACGCCTTCTCCGAGCGCGACAACGTCCGCACCGCCGGCATCGGCGCGCTGCAGCTCAACGTCGACCGCGGCCTGCGCCGCTCGAGCGTGCCGCTGCCGCAGGACGGCTTCACCGGCGGCGGTCAGATCGGCTACAACTACCAGTTCACCCCGGGCTCCGGCATCGTCGTCGGCATCGAGGCCGACGCGCAGTACACCGACCTGCAGCGCCGCCGCACCGAGACGATCTTCAACCCGGCCTTCAACCCCAACGTCCTGACCAACAGCTACCGCACCGAGCTGAACTACCTCGGCACCGTGCGCGGCCGCATCGGCTACGCCTTCGATCGGGTGTTCGTGTACGGCACCGGCGGCTTCGCCTACGGCGACGTGACCCAGTCCGTCACGTTCCAGACCGGCGCTCCGGTGACCTACGCCGCCCGCCGCTCCAGCATGGAGACCGGCTACGCCTACGGCGGCGGCATCGAGTACGCGCTGCCGACCGAGTCGTTCCTGAACTTCTTCCGCGCCAGCGCGGTCACGATCAAGGGCGAGTACCTCCGCTACGACCTGGGGAGCCGCAACCTCTTCGTCGCCAATGTCGGCCCCGCCGGCACGCCGGGCATCGGCTACATCTCGCGCCTCTCGACCGAGGGCAGCCTCGCCCGCGCCGGCATCAACTACAAGTTCGGCACGTACTAGGATCTGCGCCGGGCTGCGGGCAGCCCGGATCGATCGAGATCGACCGGAAGGGTGGGAGCGGAAGCGCTTCCGCCCTTTCTCGCGTTTCCGGCCGGCGGTCCATTCGCCGGGGCCGGCGGTTCCGTTCGTCACGAAAATCCTCTAGGGCGTTGCGGGCATGAACCGCACCGCGCTCTATGCCGGGTCCTTCGATCCGGTGACCAACGGCCATCTCGACGTCGTCCGCCAAGCCTGTCGGCTGGTGCCGCGCCTCGTGATCGCGATCGGCGTCCATCCCGGCAAGGCCCCGCTCTTCTCCGCCGAGGCGCGGGCCGAGCTGCTCGCGGAGACCTGCGCGCCGCTCGCCGCCGCCGAGGGGACGGAGCTGGAGATCGCGACCTTCGACGACCTCGCCGTGACGGCGGCGCGCCGCTGCGGCGCCAGCCTGTTCATCCGCGGCCTGCGCGACGGCACCGATCTCGACTACGAGATGCAGCTTGCCGGCATGAACGGCGCGATGGCGCCCGAAGTCCAGACCGTGTTCCTGCCGGCCTCGATCCAGGTCCGCCCGATCACCGCGACGCTCGTCCGGCAGATCGCCGCGATGGGCGGCAACGTCTCGCCCTTCGTGCCGGCCCAAGTGGCCGAACGCCTCGCGGCCCGCTTCGCGAGCCGCAGCTGAGCCCCCAACGCTTCTCAAGGAGACGATCCCCATGAACCGCCGCAACGCCGTTTTCGCGCTCGCGCTCTCCCTCACGCTCGGGGCCTCCGCCGCCCGCGCCGCCGACGCCAACACCGTCTACCTCGACACCAAGGACAGCCGCGTCACGATCGAGCTGCGCCCGGACATCGCGCCCAAGCACGTCAAGCAGCTCAAGACTCTGATCGCCCAGGGCTTCTACAACGGCCTGAAGTTCCACCGGGTGATGGACGGCTTCATGGCCCAGACCGGCGACCCGAAGGGCAACGGCACCGGCGGCTCGAGCCTGCCCGACATCCCGGCCGAGTTCTCCTCGGCGCAGTTCCGCCGCGGCACCGTCGGCATGGCGCGCTCGTCAGATCCGAACTCGGCCAACTCGCAGTTCTTCATCTGTCTCGGCGATGCCTCCTTCCTGAACGGCCAGTACACCGTGGTCGGCCTCGTCTCCGACGGCATGGATGCCGTCGACAAGATCAAGAAGGCGGCGCCCGGCGCCGCTGGCGGCGCGGTCCAGAACCCGGACAAGATCGTCAAGATGCAGCTGGCCGAGAAGGCCAAGTAAGCGGCGATGCGGGGCCTGCGCCGCGCGTCGGCGACCCTCCTCGTCGCCCTCGTGCCCGCCGCCGCGGGCGCCCAGCCGTTCTACGGCTACGCGTTCGACGGCGAAGGCCCCGGCTATCCGCTGAGCCTGCCGCAGACGTTGCGGGCGACGATCGTCGTCCCGCTCGCGGTGAAGCCGGTTCCGCGCCCGAACACCCTGGCCGAGCTCTATCCCGCCCTCGCGGCGTGCTGGCGCCCGCCCGCCATCCTCGAGGATGCGTCGAACGTCGAGATCACCGCGCGGCTGTCGCTCCGGCGCGACGGAAGCTTGCTCGGGCCGCCGCGGATCACGTATGCGAGGGGCGTCGGTCCGAAGACGCGCCCGACCCTGGTGCATGCGACGATCGACGGATTGAACCGTTGCCTGCCGGCCCAGATCACGCCCGGCCTCGGCCGAGCGATCGCCGGGCGTCCCGTCGCCCTACGTTTCGTCTACCGGAAGGTCACCGCGAACCGACCCGGATGACGGCCACCGATCACCCCGCCGCGCCGCAGCCAGGCGCAGCGCCCCCGCCCTGAACAACCTGGAGACCGACATGGCCGACACCGAAAACCTCGTCCTCGAGACCACCAAGGGCCGCGTCGTCGTCGCGCTGCGCTCCGACCTCGCGCCGAACCACGTCGAGCGCATCAAGACGCTCGCCGGCCAGGGCTTCTACGACGGCGTGCCGTTCCACCGCGTCATCGACGGCTTCATGGCGCAGACCGGCGATCCCACCGGCACCGGCTCGGGCGGCTCCGACCTTCCCGACCTGAACGCCGAGTTCAACGCCGAGCCGCACACCCGCGGCACCTGCTCGATGGCGCGCACCAACTTCCCGCACTCGGCGAACTCGCAGTTCTTCATCTGCTTCGACGACGCCCGCTTCCTGGACAAGCAGTACACCGTCTGGGGCAAGGTCGTCGAAGGCATGGACGTGGTCGACACGATCAACAAGGGCGAGCCGCCGCGCTCGCCCGACAAGATCGTCAAGGCGACCATCGCCGCCGCCTGAATCCGGACCCGTCCGTCGCCCCCGAGAACCGGGCGACGGACGGTGCCCCACGCCCCAAGTTTTCTGCACGCGATACCCGTTTCAGTCGTCGATCCCTCGCCCGCGGCGGAGGCGATGCATGCCTCCATCGAGCAGACGTTCGTCGAGCGCGAACTGCCGACGGCAGCCGTATCGGATCGAGGATCGAAAGATCGGGATGCGCCGGCGTCCTCAACGCAGCGCCGATCGCCGACGCCCTACCCACCCTGCCTCCACGAATATCGGATCATACGGTTCGGCTGAGCCATTCGCGACGGCGCTACGCCAGGATCGAGCCGTCCGCTTGCAGCGCCATGGCCCCGCCGGCGGTTGCTCGATCGGCGATCGCTCGATCCCGCTCGTCATCGGGCTCGACACGGTGGCCGGACCCGTCACGAACCCGTCTGCGCCCCGAAGGCGCTCGCATCGCTCGCCGTAGCGATGCTTGGGCGGGACCGCTCGCTCGGCGTCGTCCGGGTCACTGGCGCGCACCCGGAACGCCCGGCGAATTTAACCCATGTTGGTGTCGGTCTTGCGCCGGCAACTTAGCGTGACGGTTGCGCTCGCCCGTCATTCGAACACGTCGCGGTTGGCGCGTCGATCTCTTCCGCCGCGGAGCCATCGTGCCGAGGCCGGCGCTCGCGGGTGCGGACGCGGATCGACACGATGTCGTCCATGGCCATGCGCGAGCAAGAACACATCGGATGGTCGAGAAGCGGGATACGGGCGTGAGCGAGGCGATTCAGGACGAGACCTTGCAGGCGCCGGTCGCGATCGCCCGCAGCCGCAGGGCGTCCCCCGCAGGTCCGCGCTATCACGCGGTCATCACCGCCCGCGACGGCGCGAAGAGCCTTCACCCGTTGCCAGCATTCGGCGACGACGAAGCCATCGCGCAGGCGCTCGCGCTCGCCGAAGGCCGGGTGATCGAGGTCTGGGACGGCCCGCGCCTGATCGAGCGCTTCAACGCAGTCACCTGGTAGCGCCCGAACCGTAAATGGCAGGCGTCGCGACCGTCGGCATGATCTACAGAAGGGGTGGAGCGGGTACCGGGAATCGAACCCGGGTATTCAGCTTGGAAGGCTGCTGCTCTACCATTGAGCTACACCCGCAATCCGCGCCGGATAGCATGGCGCGGTGAGCTTGAGAAGGCCGGAGACGCTGCGATCCGGCCCCTCCCGGCGTGGTTCTCAGTGCGCCGCGACCTGCCGCGTCGGCACGATGTCGTTGGCCATCACCTCGCCGAACGGGCCGTCGTTGCGGGCGTTCGAGGGGCCGATGCCGGTGGTGGCGCGCAGCGGCAGCTTCGGGAAGACGAGCTCGGCGAAGCGGTAGGCCTCCTCGAGATGCGGGTAGCCGGAGAGGATGAAGCGGTCGATCCCGAGATCGATGTACTCCTTCATCCGGTCGGCGACCTGGTCGGCCGAGCCGACCAGCGCCGTGCCGGCACCGCCGCGCACCAGCCCGACGCCGGCCCAGAGGTTCGGCGAGACCTGAAGCTTGTCCCGGCTTCCGCCGTGCAGCGCCATCATCCGGCTCTGCCCGACCGAATCCTGGCGCTTCAGCGTGGCCTGCGCTTTGGCGATCGTGGCGTCGTCGAGCTTCGAGATCAGGCGGTCGGCCGCCGCCCACGCCTCGCCCTCGGTCTCGCGGACGATGACGTGCAGGCGGATGCCGTAGGAGAAGGTCTTGCCGCGCGCCTCCGCGGCCGCCTTCGCGGTCGCGATCTTCTCGGCGACGCCGGCCGGCGGCTCGCCCCAGGTAAGGTAGACGTCGCAATGCTCGGCCGCCACGTCGATGCCGGCCGGCGACGAGCCGCCGAAGTAGAGCGGCGGATAGGGCTTCTGCACCGGCGGGAAGATCAGCCGGCCGTTCTCCGCCGAGAGGTGCTTGCCCGTGAACGAGACGGTCTCGCCGGCCATCAGGCCGCGCCAGATGTGAAGGAACTCGTCGGTCACCGCGTAGCGCGCGTCGTGGTCGAGGAACACGCCGTCGCCGCGCAGCTCCACCGGATCGCCGCCCGTGACGACGTTGATCAGCAGGCGCCCATCGGAGATCCGGTCGAGCGTCGAGGCCATGCGGGCGGCCGCCGAGGGCTCCATCAGGCCGGGACGCACGGCGACGAGGAAGCGCAGGCGCTGCGTCAGCGGCGCGAGTGCCGAGGCGATCACCCAGGAATCCTCGCAGGAGCGGCCGGTGGGCAGCAGCACGCCGTAATAGCCGAGGGCGTCGGCGCCCTGCGCGATCTGGCGGAGATAGCTCAGCGACACGTCGCGCGCGCCCTCAGACGCGCCGAGATAGCGGCCGTCGCCGTGCGTCGGCAGGAACCAGAGGACGTCGGTCTTTCCGTCGGTCGAGGCGGTCATCGAAAGGTCTCCGTGTCGGCTCAGGCCGCCGAGGGCGTGCCGAGCAGGTGCTCGAGGATGCGGCCTTCGAGCCGCGCCAGGTCGGGATCGCCGCGGCGGCGCGGCCGGGGCACGTCGACCCGCAGATCGAGGGCGATGCGGCCCTCGTCGACGACGAGGATGCGGTCGGCCATCGCCACGGCTTCGGCGACGTCGTGGGTCACGAGGAGCGCGGTGAAGCCCTGCGCCCGCCAGATCCGCTCGATTAGGTCCTGCATGCCGATGCGGGTGAGCGCGTCGAGCGCGCCGAGCGGCTCGTCGAGCGCCAGGAGGCCGGGTCCGCTGACCAGCGCCCGGGCGAGCGCTACGCGCTGGCGCTGGCCGCCGGACAGGGTGGCGGGCCAGACGCCGTCCTTGTCGGCCAAGCCGACCTCCTCGAGGGCCGCGAGCGCACGCGCCCGACGCTCGGCCTTGGTGCCGGTGCCGGTGCCGGACAGGCCGACGGCGACGTTGTCGACCACGCGGGCCCAGGGCAGCAGCCGCGGCTCCTGGAACATGATGCGCCGCGGCCGCTGAGACCGGCGCGGGCCGGCCTCGGCCTCGTCGAGGCCGATGCGCCCGGAGGTCGGCGTCTCGAGGCCGAGGATCAGGCGCAGCAGGGTGCTCTTGCCGCAACCGGAGCGGCCGACCACCGCCGTGAAGCCGCCGGCGGGCAGGAACAGGTCGAGCCCCGCGATCACGGCGTTGCCGTCGAAGCTCTTGTGGAGGTCGCGGACGGTGACCGCGATGCCGCGTTGCTCCCCCGCCCGGTCGGGGGAGGATCGGGATGAAGGTTGCGCGCTGCCCGAGAGCGTCGCGACCCTCTCCCCCTGGGACAGCGCAGGCGCGCCGGTGTCCGGTTCCCGCGCCGGCGGCTTGTCGCGGAGTTGGGCGTCAAGCAGCATCAGGCGCTCCTGTAGGCGGGGTTCCAGGCGAGGCAGCTGCGCTCCAGCTGCCGCGTCAGCGCGTCGGCGAGCTTGCCGAGCGCGGCGTAGATCAGGATCGCCAGCACCACGACGTCGACCAGCATGAACTCGCGTGCCTGCATCGCCATGTAGCCGAGGCCCGAGGAGGCCGAGATGGTCTCGGCGACGATGAGCGTCAGCCACATGATCCCGAGGGCGTAACGCAGGCCGACGAAGATCGACGGCAGCGCGCCCGGCAGCACCACGCGGCGAAACAGCTCGGCGTTCGACATGCCGTAGACGCGGCCCATCTCGACCAGGGCCGGATCGACCGAGCGGATGCCGTGCAGGGTGTTGGCGTAGATCGGGAAGAACACGCCGAGCGCCACCAGGAACAGCTTGGCCTCCTCGCCGATGCCGAACCACAGGATCACCAGCGGGATCAGCGACAGGTGGGGTACGTTGCGCACCATCTGAACCGAGGTGTCGGTCAGGCGCTCGGACAGGCGCGAGAGCCCGTTGGCGAGGCCGAGGCCGAAGCCGATGCCGCCGCCGACCACGAAGCCGGCGAGCGCGCGCAGCGTGCTGACGCCGAGATTGGTCCAGAGCTCGCCGGTGCGGCCGGCCGCGATCCCGGCGCGGATCACGTCGAGCGGCGCCGGCATGAAGCGGTTCGAGACCAAGCCGGCCGAGACCGCCGCCTGCCAGCCGACGAGGATCGCCACCGGCAGCAGCCAGGGCACGGCGGCGTCGCGGATGCGGGAGGGGGTGGCGCTCATCGGATCTCGGCCTTGCGTTGCGGGTGGGCCCAGACGGCGTCCGCGACCCGGATCGGTTTCGGCAGGAGGCCGAGGGCGTGGAAGGCGTCGGCCACCGCCTGCTGGTCGGCGATCGTCTGCGCGTCGAGGGCTGCGACCCCGTAGGACAGGCGATCGAGCGCCACCGTGAGCACCGGCGCCGGGATGCCGACCGAGGGCGCAAGCTCGGAGGCGACCGTGCCGCCGTTGCCGGCGGCCCAGGTGTCGACCTCGGCGATCGCCTTCAGGATTGCGGACACGATGTCCGGGCTCGCCTCGGTGAAGACGCGGCGCGACAGGTAGAACTGGCGGTTCGGTGCGATCCCGGTGCCGTCGGCGAGGATGCGCGCACCGGTCGAGCGCTCGGCGGCGGCGAGATAGGGGTCCCAGATCGCCCAGGCGTCGACCGAGCCGCGCACGAAGGCGGCGTTCGCGTCGGCCGGCGAGAGGAAGACGAGCCTGACCGCATCGTAGGCGATGCCGGCCTTCTCCAAGGCGCGCACCACGAGGAAGTGGACGTTGGAGCCCTTGTTCAAGGCGATGGTCTTGCCACGCAGACCCGAGACGGCGCGAATTGGGCTGTCCTTCGGCACCAGGATCGCTTCGCCCCGCGGGGCCGGCGGTTCGGTGCCGACGTAGCGCAGGTCGGCGTTGGCGGCCTGGGCGAAGATCGGCGGCGCCTCGCCGGCGGAGCCGAGGTCGATCGCCCCGGCGTTCAGCGCCTCGAGCAGCGGCGGACCGGAGGGAAACTCCGACCACGCGACCTCGTAGCCGAGGGGCGCGAGCGCCTTTTCGAGGGTTCCGCGGCCCTTCAGCAGGACCAGCGACCCGTATTTCTGGTAGCCGATCCGGACGGCGGACGCAGCGCGGGCCGGGCGTAGCGCGATCGCCGCCGCGAGGCCCAGGCCGGCCGAGAGCAGGGTGCGGCGTCGCAGCGGCACCGAGCCGTCGACGGCGGCGAGACGCGCGGCACGTTGGGGATGAAGGTCGTCGGTCATCGCGGATCAGCCGTTGCGTGCGGGTGGAATCCAGACCGCGTCGGCGACGCGGATCGGCTTCGGAATCAGCTTCAGGGCGTGGAAGCGGTCGGCGATCACCTGCTGCTCGGCGGCGACGCGGTCGTTCATCGGGCCGATGAGGAAGTCGGTGCGGTCGACCGCGCGACGGGTGGCGGCGAGGGGCACGCCGGTGCCCTTCGAAAGCAGGTCGGCGACCTCGCCGCGATTGTCGCCGCACCAACGCGCGACGCCGCCGAGCACGTCGATCACCTCGGCCAGCACCGCGCCGCGTCCCTCCGCGAAGGCGCGGCTCGCCAGGAAGAAGTTGTTCTGCCGCGCGATCTCCTTGGCCGTCGCCAGCACGCGGACGCCGTCGCCGCCCTCTGCGATGGCGTAGTACGGGTCCCAGATCGTCCAGGCGTCGATGCTGCCGCGCGAGAACGCCGCCGCGGCGTCGGCGGGCGCCAGCGTCACCGGCTCGATGTCGGCGTAGGTGAGGCCCGCCTTCTCCAGCGCGGCGACCGTGAGGTTGTGGGCGCTCGACGCCTTGGCGAAGGCGACGCGCTTGCCCTTCAGCTCAGCCAGCGACCGGATCGTCGAGCCCTTGGGCAGCAGGATGCCCGAGCCCGAGCCGCCGGCCTCCTGCGCCGCGGCGTAGACCAGGCTCGACTTGGCAGCCTGCGCGAAGATCGGCGGGGCGTCGCCAGTCTGGCCGAAATCGATGCCGTCGAGGGACAAGGCCTCGAGTAGCGGCGGCCCGAAGGAGAACTCGATCCAGCGCACGCTATGGCCGAGCTTGGCCAGGCGCTCCTCGATCACGCCCTGCTGCTTGGCGACCACGAGGATGCCGTTCTTCTGGTAGCCGATGCGCAGCACGCCCGGCTCGGCGGCCACCGCCGGACGGGTCAGGGGCAGCGCCGCGGCGAGGGCCGTGGCGACGAGGCGGCGGCGGTCGATCATCGCGGGTCTCAGCGCGCGGCGGCGAGCGCCACGGGGGCGGACGATTCCGCCGCGATCCCGGCGCGCACCAGGGCCGCGAGCTGGGCGCCGGCCTGGGCGATCCGTTCGCGCACGCCCGCATCCGTCGGGAGGCCGTCGGTGAAGTCCGGATCGGAGCCGTAGACGGTGGTCGGCACCTGCAGGGCGCCGAAGAACCCGAACAGCGGCCGGAACGAATGCTCGACGACGAGCGCGTGGCGGGCGCCGCCGCCGGTGGCGACGATCGCGACCGGCTTGTTGGCCAGGGCCGCCGGATCGATCAGGTCGAAGACGTGCTTGAACAGCCCGGTGAAGCTGCCCTTGTAGACCGGCGAGCCGACGACCAGCGCGTCGGCGCCCTCGATCGCCTCGATCACCCGGCGGGCGGGAAGCGACAGCGCATTCCGCGACCAGGCCGCGCCGAGCCCGGTGCCGGCATCGACGAGATCGAACAGCCGAAGGTCGAGGCCGCCGTCGACGGTGGCGGCCTCGGCCACGGCCTCGACCAGGGCGCGGGTCTTGGACGGGCGCTGAAGGTTGGCGCTGAAGCCCACGAGTTTCGGTCGCGTCATCGTCGGATCTCGTCTCGAAAGGAAGGTGGCGCAAGGCACGGTCCGGACGCGGGACGGCCGCGCCGCCACCCGTTCGGACCGTGCCGCGATGTCCTCCCAAAGGTGAGGCGTGCGGTGCACGCGGTCAATGAAACGTTCTTGCAAAAGAACGCTCCGGTTGAGGTGATCGTTGCCCGATGCGACCGGGAGGGGGTTTTTCGTTCTCCTTCCCCTAGTGCACCACGAAACGACCGACCTCTTCCACGAGCTCGGCCCACCATCGTTCTTTGTGAAGAACGCCGATACGATCGTTCGCGTGGTGCGCCGACCGCTGCGCTCCGCTCGGGGAAGCTTCGTTCCCCGGAAGGGCGGGCGACGAAAATTTCTTGCTCATTCAGGCAAAAGATTGCGCGTTGCTTCCTTTGACGGCGGCATCGACTTTGGAAATACTTGACGGACAGGCAAATCGGCACGACGGCGAGCGGCTGCTCGATGCGATCTTCGATCCGCGACCATGCGGGACGATCGCTCTTCGCCCTTGCGGGAGGCCTGACCGACGAGGAGGCGCAATCCCATGACAAACCGCAACGCGACCGAAGAGCCGATCCGCTTCGCCTACTGGGTGCCGAACGTCTCCGGGGGGCTCGTCATCAGCGCGATCCCGCAGCGCACGAGCTGGGACGGAGATTACAACCGCAAGCTCGCGCGGATCGCCGAGGATGCCGGCTTCGACTACGCGCTGACGCAGATCCGCTTCACCGCCGGCTACGGCGCCGAGTACCAGCACGAATCGGTGGCCTTCAGCCACGCGCTGCTCGCCGTGACGACCAGGCTCAAGGTCATCGCCGCGCTGCTGCCCGGGCCGTGGAACCCGACCATCGCGGCCAAGCAGATCGCGACGATCAGCGAGCTGACCGACAACCGCATCGCGATCAACGTGGTCTCGGGCTGGTTCTCGGGCGAGTTCCGCGCCATCGGCGAGCCGTGGCTCGACCACGACGAGCGCTACCGGCGCTCCGAGGAGTTCATCACCGCGCTTCGCGGGATCTGGACTCAGGAGAACTACACGTTCCGCGGCGATTTCTATCGCTACACCGATTACAACCTCAAGCCGAAGCCGGCGGTGACGCCGGAGATATTCCAGGGCGGCTCGTCGCGGGCGGCGCGCGACATGGCGGCGCGGGTGTCGGATTGGTACTTCACTAACGGCAACACCCCCGAGGGCATCCGGGCGCAGGTCGCCGACCTGCAGACGAAGGCCGCCGCCAACGGCCATGCGGTCAAGGTCGGCGTGAACGCCTTCGTCATCGCGCGCGACACCGAGGCCGAGGCGCGCGCCGTGCTGCAGGAGATCATCGACCATGCCAACCCGGATGCGGTGAAGGCTTTCGGCCACGAGGCGAAGAACGCCGGCCGGGCTTCGCCCGAGGGCGAGGGCAACTGGGCGAAATCGACCTTCGAGGACCTCGTCCAGTACAACGACGGCTTCAAGACCAACCTGATCGGCACGCCGGACCAGATCGCCGAGCGCATCATCGCGCTCAAGGATGCCGGGACCGATCTCGCGCTGCTGGCCTTCCTGCATTTCCAGGAGGACGTGGCGTATTTCGGCGCGCACATCATCCCGCGGGTCCGCGCGCTCGAAGCCGAGCGCGCTGAGCGCGCCGAGGCGGCGTAGGCGCGCCGATGCCGAGCATCCCCTCGCCGCGCGATCGGGAAGAGGCGGATGCGTATCCGACGACCGCCCTCGAACTTCGGAGAGATCGATGAACATCGCCGTCAGCACCCAGGCGCTGTCCGGAACAGCGTCCTCTCGCGGCGTCCCGGGCCCGGCCCGTCCATCCGAGGCCGCCCACGTCATCCGCGACGACGCCGAGGCGATCCGCGTCGCCCACGCGCTCGCCGCCTCGATCCGCGAGGGGGCGTCGGAGCGCGACCTCGCGCATGCCCGGCCGCTGGCGGAGCTCGACCGGTTCTCGCAGAGCGGCCTATGGTCGATCAACGTTCCGCGCGAGCACGGCGGCCCCGAGGTGTCGTATCGGACGCTGGCGCAGGTGATCGCCATCGTCGCCGCGGCCGACCCTTCGATCGCGCAGATCGCGCAGAACCACCTCGGCATCGTCGCCGCGATCCGCACCGTGTCGGACCCCGAGCAGCAGGCCCTCCTGTTCGCCGAGGTGCTGCGCGGCACCCGCTTCGGCAACTCGTTCTCGGAGAAGGGCACGGCGCGCGCCGCCGACTTCGCCACCGACTTCACCGACCACGGCGACCACGTGATCGTGCAGGGCCAGAAGTTCTACGCCACCGGGGCGCTGCTCGCCCACCTCGTGCAGATCGTCGCCGTCGACGATGCGGGTCTCGCCTGGTACGCGATCGCCGACCGCAACGCGCCCGGTCTGACGGTGATCGACGACTGGTCGGCCTTCGGCCAGCGCGGTACGGCGAGCGGCACGGTGCTGATCGAGGCCGTGCGGGTGGAGAAGAGCCACCTCGTCCCGGCCTGGAAGGCCTATCAGGAGCTGCCGCGCCTCGACGGGGCGATCTTCCAGATCATCCAGGCGGCGATCGACGCCGGCATCGGCCGCGCGGCTCTCGACGACACCATCGCCTTCGTGCGCGAGAAGGCGCGGCCGTGGATCGATGCCGGTCAGGATCGGGCCTCCGACGACCCCTACACCATCCAGGCCGTCGGCGACCTCACCATCCGCCTGCACGCGGCCGAAGCGATCCTCGACCGCGCCGGCCTCGCGATCGACGCCGCGCTCGTCGACCATGATGTAGGGCTGGTGAACGCCGCCAAGATCGCGGTCGCCGAGTCGAAGGTGCTCACCACCGAGATCGCGCTCGCGGCCTCGAACAAGCTGTTCGAGCTCGGCGGCACCCGCTCGACGCTCGCCGAGCACAACCTCGACCGGCACTGGCGCAACGCGCGGACGCACACGCTGCACGACCCCGTCCGCTGGAAGGTGGCGATCGTCGGCAACCACGCGCTCAACGGGGTGGCGCCCCCCTCTCACGCCTGGAGCTGAGGCGCGTCAGGCCGCGCGGATCGCCTCGGCGATCTCGGCCGGATATTCCTCGTGCGGGCTGAGGGCGCCCGGCACCGGTCGGCCCTCGACGCGGCCCGACGCGACGAGCGCGTCCATCTCGGCGCCGGACCGGCGCGGGGCGCGGCTCGGGCGCAGCACCCGGATCGGCGGCAGGCCGTCGCCGAACAGGGCGAGGAAGGCCTCGCGCGTCGGCACCGGATCGAGCCCGCCGGTGACGAAGGCCGCCGTGCCGAAGCGCGCGCCGCGCTGGCGGGTGATCGCGGTCTTCTCCGCGATCAGCGCGTCGGTGACGTGCGCCGCGTCGCCGTAGACGTGAGCGCGCATCATCCGGCCGGTCACCTTGGGCCGGATGTTGAGGGCATAGAGGACGTCGCCCAGCCCCGGCGTCTCGACCGCGCGGCGGATCGCGGTGAACAGGCCCCGGCGCTCCGGTCCCATCACGGTCGGGAGCGGGCCTCGCCAGGTCGGCGCCACCAGGACGAGCCGGGCGAACGCCGTCGGATGCCGGCGGGCGGCGGCCACCAGGTAGCCCGCCGCGTGGCCGGCGGCGACGCCGAGTGCGTAGGGACCGGGTGCAGCCGCGAGCAGCGCGTCGAGGTAGGCGTGGAACGTCGCCGGATTCAGCGGCAGCCGCGCCCGCGGATGCGCACCGAAGCCGGGCCAGTCCGGGATCAGGCAGCGATGGTCCCAGGCGAGCTGGTCGGCGAGGCCGCGCATCTCGGCTCGCGACGCGATCGTCGAGAGCGCCGGCAGCAGCAGCACGTCGGGGCCGGCCCCGATCCGATCGCACGGCGTCGGCACCAAGCGGCCGGCCACCGTGAGGTCGAGGGTCGCGGTCTCGCGCATCGGATCGGGCCCGGCTCGGATCAGGTGCGCAGCAGCTCGTTGATCGCGGTCTTGGCGCGGGTGCCGGCGTCGACGCGCTTGACGATGACGGCGCAGTACAGGCCCGGTCCGGGCGAGCCGTCCGGCAGCGCCTTGCCCGGCATCGTGCCGGAGACGACCACCGAATAGGGCGGCACGCGGCCGTAGAAGACCTCGCCGGTGGTGCGGTCGACGATGCGGGTCGAGGCGCCGATGTAGACGCCCATCGACAGCACGCTGCCCTCGCCGACGATCACGCCCTCGGCCACCTCGGCGCGGGCGCCGATGAAGCAGTTGTCCTCAATGATCACCGGGTTGGCCTGCAGCGGCTCGAGCACGCCGGCGATGCCGGCGCCGCCCGAGATGTGGCAGTTGTCGCCGACCTGGGCGCAGGAGCCGATCGTCACCCAGGTGTCGACCATGGTGCCCTTGCCGACCCGTGCCCCGAGATTGATGAACGACGGCATCAGCACGGCGCCGGGCGCGATGAACGAGCCGCGGCGGACGAAGCAGCCGGGAACGGCGCGGAAGCCCGCGGCGCGGAACTCGGCCTCGCTCCAGCCCTCGAACTTCGAGGGCACCTTGTCCCACCACGGCGCCTCGCCGGGGCCTCCGGAGATCGGCGCCATGTCGTTGAGGCGGAAGGACAGCAGCACCGCCTTCTTCAGCCACTGGTTGACGACCCAATCCTGGTCGCCGCTCTTCTCGGCGACGCGCGCCTCGCCGGAATCCAGCAGGGCGAGGGCCGCCTCGACCGCCTCGCGAACGGCGCCGCGCGTGCTCGTGTCGATGCCGGCGCGGTCCTCCCAGGCGGCTTCGATGGTCTGGGCGAGGGCGGCGTGGGACATGGGTCTTCCGGACAGGGTTTTCGTGAGCGCCCGTGCTTACAAGCGGCCGACCGCCCTGTCACCTGACGGTCCCGGTGCGCGGGACGGCGTCCGGCCGCCGTCCCGCAGACGGATCCCCGTGCGCAGCACCCGCGACATCGCCTCGCCGGCTCAGGGCTTCCGCAGCCGCTCGAACCCGAGCCGGCCAGCTCGGGCACTCGAACGCCTGCGTGCAACGGACGCGCCTGGATCGCGCCTCGTTCGGCAACATCTCACGGTTTCGCGGGTAGCTCCTGAAGACCGCGGCTCCGTGCCGACCGGTGCGTGGAGCGATGGGACGGCATGAGACACAAGGCATTGCGCGATCAGGTCGTCGTCGTCACCGGCGCGTCGAGCGGCATCGGGCTCGCGACCGCCCGCCGGGCCGCGGCCGGGGGCGCACGCGTGGTGCTGGCGGCCCGCAGCGCCGACGTGCTCGAGACCGTGCGGTCGGAAATAGAGGCGTCCGGCGGCCGGGCGATCGCCGTCGCCTGCGATGTCGGGAACCGGGCCGAGGTCCAGGCCGTGGCCGATCGCGCGGTGGCCGCGTTCGGCGGCTTCGACACCTGGGTGAACGTCGCCGGCCTCACCATCTACGGGCCGCTGCGCGAGGTGTCCGACGCGGACAACCTCCGCCTGATCCAGACCAACCTCTGGGGCACGGTGTTCGGGTCGCTCGTCGCGGTCGAGCACCTGCGCCGCCGCGGCGGTGCGCTGATCAATCTCGGCAGCGTCGCCTCCGACCTCGCCTTCCCGTTCCAGGGCATGTACGTGGCGAGCAAGCACGCCGTGAAGGGGTTCACCGACGCCCTGCGCATGGAGCTGCTGGCCGAGGATGCGCCGGTCTCGGTGACGCTGGTCAAGCCGACCTCGATCGACACGCCGCTGCCGCAGCGGGCGCGCAACTACATGGACCGGGAGCCGATGCTGCCGCCGCCGATCTACCCGCCCGAGGAGGTCGCAAACGCCATCCTGCACGCCGCCGTGCATCCGCAGCGCGACATCATCGTCGGCGGGGGCGGCAAGCTGATGGTGGACGGCAAGGAATTCGCGCCGGGTGCCTACGATCTGCTGGCGCCGGCGATCATCGCGATGCAGAAGCGCGGCGAGGCACCGCGCGACCCGGCCGGCGCATTGCATGCGCCGAAGCATGCGGGCGCGGTCCGCGGCACCCAGCCCGGCTACGTGATGCGCACCAGCGCCTACACCCGGGCGACCCTGCATCCGGTCGCCGCGACGGCGGGGCTGATCGGGCTCGGCCTCGCCGCGCTGGCGCTGACGGGCATCGGCAGCAAGGCGGCCAATCCGTCCCGCGGGCGCAGGCGCTCGCTCTAGGATGGCCGCCCTGCTGCTCGACCCGTCCGGCCTGCCCGGCCCTCCCCCCGAGACCCAGCGCATCGTCCCGCGCAAGATGGTCGACCTGCCGGACGGGCGGTCGATCGCCTATGCCGAGACCGGTGCCGGGCCGGACCTCGTCGCCATCCACGGCACCCTGATGACGCTGGAGGACATGTGGCTCGGTCCGGTGCCGGCGCTCGCCCGGCACTTCCGGGTGGTCGCCGTCGACCGGCCGGGGCACGGACGCAGCACCCGCGCCCGCGGAACCGACGCCTCGCCTTGGCGCCAGGCCGAGCTGATCCACACGGCCGTGCGATCGCTCGGGCTGCATCGCCCGGTGATCGTCGGGCATTCCTACGGCGGCGCCTTCGCGCTGGCCTACGGGCTGCTCTACCCCGACGACGTCGCCGGCATCGTGGCGCTCGCCCCGGTCTGCTTTCCCGAGCTTCGCCTCGAGCAGGTGCTGTTCGGCCCGCGCGCCGCCCCCGTGTCCGGCCCGGTGCTGTCGCGGGCTCTCGGGGCGTCCGCCGACCCGACGCTTCTGCCGATGCTGTGGAACGCGATGTTCCTGCCGCAGACGATGCCGAAGGCCTTCGCCGAGGCGTTCCCGTTCGGGTTCGCCGGGCGGTCCGGCCAGATCGTCGCCGAGGCGGAGGATGCGCTGTCGCTCTGGGCGGCGCTGAGCCGGAGCGCGGCGGCCTACGCGACCTGCCGCGTGCCGGTGCGGATCCTGGCGGGCGATGCCGACATCGTGGTCAACCCGATGATCCACGGCGCCCTGGCCGCCCGCGTGATCCCCGGCGCCCGTTACGAGCGGCTGCCGGGCATCGGGCACATGCTGCACCACTTCCGCGTCAACGCGGTGACGGAGGCCGCGCGCGCCGTCCTGCCACGATCGTGACGGTCGGCCACAGTGGCCCGGTCGCTCAATCCGCGTCGAGCATGGCGCGGACCCGGTCGAAGCCCCGATTCAATCCGGTCAGGTCTTCGGCCAACGCGTCGTGGATCGCGGCCGCGGCGTCGGGGAACTCCTCCAGCACCCTACGCATCAGCGTCGGGGTGATGCGCATGACCTCCGCCGCGTCGCGCGCGGTGGCCTCGCTCGGCCGCTCGCCGCGGACGAACAGGGCGAGCCGCCCGATCAGCGCAGAGCGCCCGGCCAGGATCGTCTCGCCGCCGGGCACGCGCGGCTCGAGGGCGATCGTGCCCGACAGGACGATGAAGCCGCCGTCGGCAGGATCGCCGCGGGCGAACAGCCGCTCGCCGGGATCCAGCGACCGGCGCTCTGCGGCGAAGGTGAGCAGGCGCAGGGCGTCGCGCCCGAAGGCTTCGAACACCGGCGCGGCGGCGAGGATCGCGATGTCGTCTTCGATGCCCAACCCGCGCCGGTCCTTCCCCATCCGATCGGCGATCCTTAGCGGAAGCGTCGGTAACGGGGAACGGGCTCAACGCAGCAGCGCCGCCCCGAACAGGTCGGCATGACGCTCCACGCCGCCGCGCCCGACATGGCGGGCCTCGTGGTCGAGGAGCCAGCGCTTGCGTTCCAGGCCGCCGCCGTAACCGGTGAGCGTGCCGTTCGCGCCGACGACGCGGTGGCACGGTACCACCACGCAGATCGGGTTCGCACCGTTGGCGGCGCCGACCGGGCGCACCGCGCGCGGATGCCCGATTCGCGCCGCGAGCGCGCCGTAGCTCTCGGTCGTCCCGGGCGGCACGGCGCGCAACGCGGCCCAGACCGCCCGCTGCAGCACGGTCCCGCCGGTAACCGTCTCGATCGCGTCGATGGCGGTGAGGTCGCCGTCGAAGTAGTCCGCGAGCGCGCGCAGCGCCCCGCTCGGATGCGGGCTGTCGGCGATCGACCAGCCGCCGCGGCCGTAGCCGCGTTCGAGCAGCGTTTCCATGCGGTCGCGATAATCGTCGAAGTCGACGACCCGCAGCCGCCCGTCCGCGTCGGTGAGGAGGACGAGCGTTCCGATCGGGCTCGCCAGGGTCTCGCGCCGAAGGGCGACCGGGGCGGCCCTCATGCCGGCATCACGGCAGCAGCTTGTAGCCGCCGCCCTCGGTGACGAGAATCGCGGCGAGCCCCGGATTCGGCTCGATCTTCTGCCGGAGCCGGTAGATGTGGGTCTCGAGCGTGTGCGTCGTGACCTGCGCGTTGTAGCCCCAGACCTCGGCGAGCAGCGTGTCGCGGCCGACCACCTCGCGCCCGGCGCGATAGAGGAAGCGCAGGATCGCGGTCTCCTTCTCGGTCAGCTTCAGCTTGGAGCCGCGCTCGCCGACCAGGAGCTTCGCGCCCGGCTTGAAGGTGTAGGGGCCGATCTGGAAGACCGCGTCCTCGGACGCCTCGTGGCTGCGCAGGTGCGCGCGGATGCGGGCGAGCAGGATCGCGAACTTGAACGGCTTGGTGACGTAGTCGTTGGCGCCCGCCTCGAGGCCCTCGACGGTGTCGGCCTCGGAATCCTGCGCCGTCAGCATGATGACCGGCCCCTTGAAGCCGTTCTTCCGCATCAGGCGGACGGCCTCGCGCCCATCCATGTCGGGCAGCCCGACATCCATCACCGCGAGATCGATCCGGTCGGCGGCGACGCGGGCGATGGCCCGGCCCGCATCGACCTCGGCGACCACCGTGAACTCCTCGCAGAGGTCGAGCTGCTCGGTCAGGGTCTCGCGCAGGATCGCGTCGTCGTCGCAGATGAGAAGGCGGTAGGCGTTGGACATCGTCCGAGGAACTCTTCGACAGGGCACGACCGGAACGAGTCGTGCCCCGGAACTCCGGCGCGCGGGCGATCTCGCTTCCAAAAACCCGAGGGTTCTTCGACCCGGGTAGTCGCCTTAGAATAACGCGCTTTTCGCGGCGGGGAATTGCCTTGTGCACAATTATTCGACCATTTCGGTGACATCCTGCCCGTATGGGCCTCGCAGGACGGGGCCGGCACGGGCGGGCGGAGCCGATCGGGGCCCCGAACGCCGAGCCTGGAATCACTCTCGCGCAGCATCATGATTCAACGACCTCGCCCTCCCCGAACCGGCTCCCGACCCGGCAAGACGACCACCCTGGCGACGCTTCGCGTGCACCCGCGCGTCGGCGACCGGCGCAAGGGCCTGCTGCAGGCCGGCGACGCCATCATCCCCTGCGCGTTGGGAAGCGCCGGCATCGTGCAGGTGAAGCGCGAGGGCGACGGCGGATCGCCGCGCGGTCGCGTCCGCCTGCGCGGCGGCAGCTATCGGTCCGACCATCTTCCTCGCCCTGCCACCACCCTCCCCTTACGCCGGACGGCGCCGGGCGACGGCTGGTGCGACGACGTCCGCGACCGCCGCTACAACCGGCCGATCGCCCTACCCGCGCCGGGAGTGAGCGCGGAACGGATGTGGCGCGACGACGGTCTCTACGACGTGGTGATCGACCTCGACCACAACCGCGGCCCGATCCGCCCCGGCCGCGGCTCGGCGATCTTCCTGCACATCGCCCGGCCGGGCTACACGCCGACGGAGGGCTGCGTCGCGCTCAAGCGCGCCGACCTGCTCCGGCTCCTGCGCCGCCTCGGGCCGCGCACCCGCCTCGTGATCGGGTGATCGCGCGAGGATCGAGACCAGGACCGTCGGCCGCCATGAAGCCGTGACACCAGAATCTTTGCCTATCCGTGGCTTCTCAACTGGCATCTGGGCCGATACCCTCCTAGCGCAGATCGCCACCGCCGGAGGATGAGCCGTGCTGGACGAGACCACGACGCCGGACGCGCCGGACTACGACCGCCTGCTGCGCGCGAATCTCGAACGCATCTTCAACGAACGCGACGGCGCCGAGCGCGAGCGCGCCCTCGATGAGCTCTTCGTCGCCGACCCGGTCATGTACGAGCCGACGACCGTCGTCGTGGGCCGTGCGGCGATCTCCGAGATCGCCGGCAAGCTTCTCGAGCGGTTCGGGCCGGACTTCCGCTTCGCGCCCGATGGCGTCGCGGTCGGGCATCACGGGCTCGGCGTCCTGCGCTGGAAAGGCGGCCCCCGGAACGGGCCGGTCGTCGTCACCGGCGCGGACGTCGCGAACGTCGTCGATGGGCGGATCACCCGCCTCTGGGTCATGCTGGACCCGCCGAAAACCTAGGGGCGCGTCGAGCACCACCGCGTGAGCCACGATGTGAGGTCTTCGCCGGCGTGCGGGGGGCCATCGGCGACGGGCGGTCGACTTCGGACCGCAGGCGGACCGTCGACCGAACCGATCTCTTTCCGGCCGGGACAGACTTCTGAAGCGTCGGCATAACCGGCCCTTCACCGACGCCGGGTCATGATGCGCCATGACCAGCCCCGTCGCCCGAGCCGTCCAGATCCAGGCCGGTGCCCTGTCTCAGTCGATCGGCACCGCCGTCGCGCGTCAGCAGATCGACGCGCAGAAGGCCGTCGCCGCGCTGGTCGCGGAGACGGCGGTTGCCGTTTCGCCCCCGGTGCCGGCCGGTCAGGGACGGGTCGTCGACCGGACGGTGTAGCCGTCACCTGCGCCATGGTCGTAAGCGGCGCCAGCGATCGGGCTCGATGCCTGATCGCGATGGGTCGGACGCCGGCACGCGGTTTCAGCCGGCGGCCGGCACCGCACCCGGCACCGCCTCCCGCCGCGGCGGGCTCAGCGTGAGGATCAGCGCCGAGGCGACGAGGCACAGCGCGCCCGCGGCGAAGAAGGCCGGCAGGTAGCTCTGCAGCTCGGTCCGCGAGAGGCCGGCGCCGAAGGCTGCCGTCGCTGCGCCGAGCTGGTGCCCGGCGAAGACCCAGCCGAAGACCACGTTGGCGCGCTCGCGCCCGAACCGCTGCGCCGCCAGCTTCACCGTCGGCGGCACGGTGGCGATCCAGTCGAGGCCGTAGAACACCGCGAACAGCGACAGCCCGGCGAAGGAGAAATCGGAGAACGGCAGGCACAGGAGCGAGAGCCCGCGCAGGCCGTAGTACCAGAACAGGAGCCAGCGGTTGTCGTAGCGGTCCGACAGCCAGCCCGAGGCGACCGTGCCGACGAAGTCGAACACGCCCATGCCGGCGAGCACGCTCGCCGCCTGGACCGGGCGCAGGCCGTAATCGGCGCAGAGCGGGATGAAGTGGGTCTGGATCAGCCCGTTGGTGCTCGCGCCGCAGATGAAGAAGGTGAGGAACAGCACCCAGAACACCCGCGTCCGCGCGGCCTCGCGAAGCGCCGCGATGGCGCCGACGGCGGGCCCGCGCGGCGGGGCGGCATTCGCCGCCGTCTCGCCGTAGGGCAGCAGGCCGACATCCTCCGGCCGGTCGCGCAGCAACAGGAACACGAAGAGGGCCGCCAGCCCGAGCAGGCTGCAGACCGTGAGCAGGGCGGCGCGCCAGCCGAGCGCCTCGGTCAGCGCGGCGAGGATCGGCAGCACGATCAGCTGGCCGGTGGCCGAGCTCGCGGTGAGCAGCCCGACGACGAGGCCGCGCCGATGCGAGAACCAGCGCGTGGCCACCGTCGCTCCGAGCACCAGCGCGGTCAGCCCGGTGCCCACGCCGACCACGACGCCCCAGAGCAGGATCAGCTGCCAGAGCTGCGTCATCGCGAGCGAGGCCAGCAACCCCGAGGCGATCAGCGCCAATGCCGCCAGCACGATCCGGCGCGGGCCGTAGCGGTTCATCAGGGCGGCGGCGAAGGGGCCCATCAACCCGAACAGCACGAGGCGGATCGCCAGCGCCGAGGAGATCGAGGCGGTGTCCCAGCCGAATTCGGTCTGCAGCGGCAGGATCAGCACGCCGGGCGCCCCGACCGCGCCGGCCGTGACCAGCATGGTGAGGAAGGTGACCGCGGCCGAGACCCAGCCATAATGCACGCCGCGGCGCGCCAGCGCCCGGGCGAGCGCGCCGGACAGCACAGGGGACGGACTGGCGACCATCATCACACCCTCGACCGATTCGGAGCGCCCACGCCCGAAGCAGGCATATGCATGTATTTCGGCGGGACGCCAAGCTCGGATTTCGGTCGAAGTGGCGGACCGAACGGAGCCGGCGCGCGTGCGTCGCTAGTCGCGTCCGGCCATGGCGCCGGCGTTCATCAGCCCGTCCGGGTCGATGGCGGCCTTGACGGTCTCGATCAGGGCGAGCCGGGTCGGGTCGGCGTAGCGGCGGAGCAGGTCGCGCTTGAACCGGCCGATGCCGTACTCGGCGCTGAAGCTGCCGCCGAGATCGATCGCCACCGCGTAGAGGTCGTGTGCGATGCCCGCCTCGACCCGGCGGGTGAAGGCGAGGCGGTCCTCGCCCGCCGGCACCATCAGGTTGTAGTGGACGTTGCCGTCGCCGACATGGCCGTAGAAGGACAGGCGCACGCCCGGCATCCGCTCCGCCACCAGCGCACCGCCGCGGGCCAGGAACGCGCCGAGCCGCGAGACCGGCACCGCGATGTCGAGCTTGACCGAGCCGCCGGCATGCTTCTCGCCCTCGGGGATGGTCTCGCGCACGGTCCACATCGCCCGGCGCTGCGCCTCGGAGCTCGCCAGCACCGCATCGGTGATCCATGCCCGTTCCATCAGGGCTTCGAGGGCCGCCATCAGCACGTCGTCGAGCGGGATGTGACGCGACGAGGACGAGAGCTCGAGCAGCACCGCCCCGCCGGCTCCGGTGGCGAAGCCGGTCGCGGCGCCGCGCATCTCGGCGACCAGAGCGAGCGACGAGGCCGAGATCAGTTCGAAGGTCGAGACCAGGTCCGAGGTCTCGCGGCGCAGGAACGCGGCGATCTCCGAGATCGGCGCGCCGGCGGCGAGCTGCAGCCACGCGGTCGCGCGGAAGCTCTGCGCCGGCCACAGCTTCAGCACCACCCCGGTGACGATGCCGAGCGTGCCCTCGGCGCCAACGAAGAGCTGCTTCAGGTCGTAGCCGATGTTGTTCTTGCGCAGCCGCTTCATGTCGGAGAGCAGCGACCCGTCCGGCAGGACCGCCTCCAGCCCGAGGACCAGGTCGCGGGTCATGCCGTAGCGCAGCACCTGTAGGCCGCCGGCATTGGTTCCGAGGTTGCCGCCGAGGCGGCAGCTTCCCTCCGCGCCGAGGCTCAGCGGCAGGAGGAGGTCGTGCGCGGCCGCGGCCGCCTGAGCGTCGGCGAGGATCGCCCCGGCATCGCAGGCGAGCGAGAAATCGAGGGGATCGACCGATCGGATCCGCGTCATCCGCTCCAGGCTGACGACCAGCTGCCGTCGTCCGGTTTGCGGCGTCGCCCCGCCGACGTAGCCGGTGTTGCCGCCCTGCGGCACGAGCCCGAAGCCCTCGGCCTTCGCGAGGCGCACGAGCGCCTGCACCTCGGCGACCGACCGCGGCCGCAGCACGGCCGCCGTCTCGCCCTGCATCAGGTCGCGCTGGTCCCGGGTGTAGCGCCCGGTGTCGGAGCCGGTCAGCACCCCACCCTCGCCGAGGAGGCTGCGGAACGGAGCGACGGCATCGGAGAGGGTCATGACAGCTCGCGCGGGTTTCGGACCTCGGGCGCGGACCATGTCGCCCCAACGCCCGGTTGAAAAGCCGCGATCAAGCCTCAGCCGGTCGATCCGCCTCGGACGCATGAGAAAGCGGCAGGGCTCGCACCCCGCCGCTGGATCTCGGCCCTCTGCTCGGGCGCGCCGCCTTTCACCAACGACGGCCCGCGCGTTACGACCGTCGCGATCACGCCGCGGGGAATGACCCGACGGACGACGTCGGCGACGACCTCCAAGCCCGCCAGCCGATCAGCAGCGATTGCCGCCGGCGGTCTGGCCGTACTGCTTCACCGGGAAGTTTTGCTGGTTGGCATTGCCCTCGGCGGCGGAACTCATCCGGCAGGTAGCCGGATTGCGGTCGAACCGCTGATCGAAGCCGTCGAACGAACCCGTCGTCTCGACGTCGTAGGGCGCAAAACCGGTGTAACGCGCCGGACGGTCGTAGGCCATTGCCGACGAGATCGTGGCGACGCCAAGAATAGTAGCGGCGGCGATGGCGGCGATACGGGTCTTCATGATGGCGTCTCGGCTCCTCTGCAGGACAAACCCTGATCCGGGTCCGTTTCTCTCTGCTTGAGACTGAGATGGTGAGCCGCTTACATTTTCGACGTGCCGCCGCGCACGCACCGGCCGGGATTAAAAAGCTTGCCGCAACTACAGCAGATCGCCAGCGTCGGCGTCCTCGTTTGGCAAGCTTGCAAGCTTGCGCCAGGGGCGGGCCGCGAGCGCCGCATCGGCTCCAGGCGACAGCGTGACGCCACCCCGCGGGATCGCATGGTCCAGGCGATCGCTCCAACGACGTCGAGCCGATCGGGCGCACAGGGTCACCGCTGCGCGAGCGGCAGACGTCGATTCGAGCTGAAGTGTTCAGGACCGTTGCGGAGAGCGCAACCAAAATGGTGCCGCTTGAGGGATTCGAACCCCCGACCCCCTCATTACGAAACACGGGTTATAGCTCGCAACAGTTGACAGGACTGCTTACCAGCCTCCAAAAATGCTGACCGCGAGAGGGTTTGCCTACGGGTAACACCTCATCATGCGCGCGGGAGCGAGCGTGGGCATCCGCCACGCTGCTTACCATGTGCTTACCGGGGTGCGATGCGGCTCACGAACCAGACCGTGGTGGCCGTCGTGCTCCCCGCCGGGCGCGACAAGCTCGTGGTGTTCGACGACGACCTGCCTGGGTTCGGTCTGAGCCTCAGCAAGGGCGGCTCGCGGACCTGGGTCGTGCAGTACCGGAACGCGCTGGGGCAATCGAAGCGCGAGACGTTGGGCAAGGTCGGCGTCCTCACTGCGAGCGATGCGCGCCGCGCCGCCGGCAAGCGCCTGGCACGGGCGAAACTCGGCGAGGATCCGCACGCCGAGAAGGTGAAGGCCAAGGCGCGCGCTGCGATCACCTTTGGCGCCGGCGTCGAGCCATATCTTGAGGCGGTCGCTCCGAAGCTACGACCCGCCTATCTCAGCGAGGCGTCTCGCTACCTTCGGACGGTGTGGCGCCCGCTGCATCGGCTGCCGCTTCATTCCGTGGGCCGACAGCAGATCGCCGATCGCTTGGCGGAGATCCGTCGGGAGACCGGCCCGCACGCGGCGAACCGCGCCCGCTCGGCCCTCTCGGCGCACTTCGCGTGGCTGGTCGGGACCGGAGCGGCCGAGCTCAACCCGGTGATCGGCGTGCCGAAGCCGGCGCCCGAGGTCCGGCGCGCCCGCATCCTCACCGAGGACGAGGTCGCCAAGGTGCTCGGCGCGTGCCGGAACGACGACTTCGGCCGGATCGTGCGGCTGCTGCTGCTGACGGGCCAGCGCCGCGACGAGGTTGCCGGCATGGCGTGGCTCGAGGTCGACCTTGCCGGCGCGCTCTGGTCGCTGCCGGCGCATCGCGTGAAGAACGGGCAGGATCACGACGTCCCGCTGTCGGCCCCTGCCCTGCAGATCCTCACCGCCACCGAGCACATCGAGGGCCGGACGCTCGTGTTCGGTCAGGGCGACGGAGGATTCCAGGGGTTCTCGCGGGCGAAGGCGGCGCTCGACGCGCGCGCGGGCGTCACAGGCTGGCGGCTTCACGACCTGCGACGCACCGCAGCGACGCTGATGGCCGATCGGCTGAAGGTGCTGCCGCACGTGGTCGAGGCTGTCTTGAACCACATCTCGGGTCACAAGGCGGGTGTCGCCGGCATCTACAACCGAGCGGTTTACGCCTCGGAGAAGCGCGAAGCCCTAGACCTTCTCGGCACCTATCTCGCGGGTCTTGAGCCACGCATCCAGATCGCCGCGGCGGACGCCCAGGCGCCGCTCGCTAAGCCGAAGAAGCGTCGGGCCGCGCCCGTCCTTGCAGATCCGGCGAAGGGTCGCCGTACTTAGCCCAACCTCGCGGGCGGCCGCCTGGAACGGCACGACATGGCGTGCGGCATCGGTCATGCGGCCCTCCCTACGATGTCGAGTGCGTCGGTTGGAATGGAGCCATCAGAAAAGGTCTTTCGATGGGGTGTTTGTGAAATGCCAGCCTTGCAGGCAGCATCCAAGGGCTCTGCCCGGTTTGGCCGGAGTTCGCCTAATTTCTTGCTGAATTGGATCCATCGATGACGACTAATCCAATTGCTGATGCAGAAGGCTTCCTTGCTACCTTGCGTCTTGAAGATCCGCCCGAAGATGCAGCTTTTGCGACGCAGATCACCCGGCTTGAAGCTCTTCCGAAAGGACGTCTCCGAGATCAGCTGCTCGCGAAACTGCGTGCGAGGAGGCGGGAAGCACAATCTCGCCGACAAGAGGATGCAAACCTGAATCGCGGTATCCGATGAAAGCACTACCTTGCTCGTCGTATCCGACAATATTGATGGGTGGAACTGCATCCTGAACCTGTTAGCGATCATCAGCCGTTAGCCTCCGGCATCCCGTTGTGCTCGACGCCGTCGAGGAGGCGGCCGGCGGCCTTCTTGCCGACGCGTGAGACGACGGTCGGATGCTGCCCAGCGTGAAGGCCTTCGCGATCGCGCTGCAGGCAGAAGTCGCGCGTGTGCGGCCCGCTCGCACCGTCGCGGTAGATGATCCGGTGCTCGGTGCGCTCGAATGCGGGCCCGAAGGCGCTGCCGTCCTGCCACTCGCCGTTCTGCTTGTGGTGGTACGGCACTCCGGCCTTGGCGCACTGGTCGCGGATCGATCGGAACCAGTCCGGGTGCGACGGCCGGGCCTTGTGCGCGCCCTGGTCGGTCTCACCGCCGGTGATGATCCAGTCGATGCGCTCGATGTCGGACGCCTGCAGCGCGTCGCGGATGACCGTGTGGCCGCGGACCGTGCCGTAGACGATGCGCGTGAAGTCGATCGGGCCGAGCAGCGGTTCGGCTGAGACGAAGGTGAAAACTGGGCGCAGGTCGCGCGCGGCGTCGAGCAGGTGCCGCACGTTCCGGTTCGCGACCTCTTGGTTCTCGCACGTCGCGCCGAGCGCTGCGTTGTCCGGCAGCCCGCCGACCGCCTCGGCCATCGCGACCGCGTTCTGCGGCCGCTTCGACAGCAGCAAGTGCACGAGGTTCGGCGTCTCGCGCATCACCGCGAACCACTCGCGCCGGATGCCGGGATCGGCCGCGTTGTCCCACGCGTCGCAGAGCGACGGGAACACGCTGATGATCTTGCCGGCGGCCTTCGCCTCGCGGTCCCATTTCGCAAGGTTGCGCCAGTAGGACTCGCTGGTCCGCGCGCGCTCGCCGTGCGGGCCCCACTCGACGCGGCCGAGGCGGGTGTCCATCAGGTGAGCGACGTAGCAGCCGTCGCACGCCGGGCTGATCTTCGTGCAGCCGATCCAGGGGCTCCACGATTTGTCAGTCCATGAAATACTTGTATAATTACCCATGCGTGTACCCAAACCTAAAGCCGGCAGCCGAAAAGAAATCTTTTCTTTGAAAGATCCGACAGATCTTTTCCGCAAACTCTACTGGGAGTTCGGCGAGCTTCAGAAGGCCCTGCACCCCACTTCGGACGAATTCCCGTGGGTGCATGCAATGTCTTATCGAGCCTTCAACTTTGCCGTTACGGCTTGGCATCTGACTGACTGGACGTGGTTGAGCATCGACGATTCCACTAAGTCCGCACTGGCTGAACACTACAGATTCTCTATAGCTGCGGACGATCGAAAAAATCTTGAGCGATTTCAGCAATCCGTAGCTCAGGAATGCGGCGCACTTCATATTTGTAGGCGCATCGCAACGGCGTCCAAGCACTTCGATCCAGCAAAGCCGGATGAAAAGCTTCACGCTAGGAGCGAGTGGGCGGCGGTCATTGAAGCAGCGGGCGATCTGCGGCAGGGGCAGCAAATACTCACACTGCGTATCTCGTACTCTGGCTCTGACCGTCCCGCCGATTTGGTCTTCCTGGAAGCACTCGAATTCTGGGAGCGGCTTCTTGGAAGCCTCGGGTTTTTGGAGGGTCGGTCCGTCGATGGCGTAAAGAATGAACCCTAAGTTTTTCCAGCGGGGAGAGACGCTAGTGCTGTGGTACAGCCAGCGATGAAGCCCATGCCGTGACATGCAGTGGGTCTCAGCCATGGACGCGTTCCTCTATAACGTTGGATCTTGCGCAGCGGCCACGCTTCCATGCAGAGTTCGGCGCATGGATTGGCGCTTCTCTCTCTTCCTGCTGGCGATGCTTGGCCTGCTGCTCGGCTTCAGTTGGGGCACGTCTGAAGGCGGTCTCTGCAGCGCTCCATACGTGGCCAAGATGCTCGCCGAGCCATCCAAAGATGGCGCACTCAATTGCTTCGAATTCTGGTTTAATCGTTATCAGACTTTGATTGGTGTGCTTGGGGCGGTCGGCGCTGCGGCCGTGACTTGGGTAGGTGTTAAGCAACAAATAAACAGGCTTGACGAGCAAGTTAAATTTGCGAGAGTGCAATTTGCATCGAATTATCTTGCAGATCTCAGGGAGAGAATATCTGTTGTAGAAAAAATACAATTGGAGTTTCGACAGCTTTGTATTTGGGTAGGTGAAATCGATACATCGTTCAAGAATTTCTTGGATGCTGTATCGGCAAATATGGCGCTTCCTCCGGATGAAATTGATCATCTTTACGCTTCGCGGCACATACGAAAGGTCGGCCTGGGCGTAGCCAGAAAGATTTACGGTGAAAACGCCTTTCAGACAGAGGAACAGCTGGTTAGAATAATCGATAAAGTTGAAGACTGTGCTAGAATTGTATTCAATGCTGTGGACGTAGATGTAAATACCTCCAAAATTCGCGACGAAGTCCAAAATATCACGAAAGATACCTTGGGCCTGTGTGGCGTCATAAACATGATGAGGGAGTCTTACATGCATTGGCATGGAACACTTCAAAGTAAATATGAAATAAAAGCCGACTTTCCGAGTTACGAAAAATTGGAAAGACAGATAAAATATAAAGAATATCGTCGCGTCAGTGATTTTCTGGAGAAAGAAATTTCCCGGTTGCGAATGCTGAGGGACCGAACGACGGAAGACGCTGATAAGGCTTTGTTCTAGACTAAGAACTTCGCTCATACTCCGCACATCCCTTCGCACTCGTGGAGGAAGCCGAACTCCTCCTGGCCGCGCTCCGCGGCGGTCGAGAAATCGACGTCCTCGAGCGGCACGCGCTGCCGGTGCATGAATTGCTCGGCCTGCATCGCTGGCACGCCCGGCCGGTCGATCGGCGCACGGATGGCGCGGTCCACCTCGACCACGTCCGCCCGGCGAGCCGGGTCGGCCATGATCTCGCGCCACTGGTCCTGATCGTGGAAGGGGCAGCCCTCGCACGACGACTTCGGCGGACGCGGGTAGCCGTTGCGGTCCAACCACGCGAGACAGTCGCGGCGGTTCATCCGAAGCTCGAGTAACGGATGGCGGTTCACCTCGAACCGTACCTTGGACGGCGTGGCCCGGATCACCTCGTCGAGGCTGATGCCGATCCACTTCTCGACGGCACCGGCCGGGATCGGATCGCGCGGCCCCGCGCCCAGCAGCTCGCGCACCTTCCGGCGGATCGGCTCGACCTTGTAGTGTGAGGTGCACTGCCGGCGGCCGATGCCGTCGAGATGTTCCCCTCGTGTGGTCGTGCGCTGACCAACCTCGACGAGTTCGCCGTCTCCATCCGTGTCAAACACCGGCACGACGGTGCCCGCCGGCACGGTACGCCGAAGGAAGAACGGCACGGTGACGAAGCGGCCCGCGCGTCCGGAACCGCGGTTGAGCAGATCGTCTCGGAGGTTGCCGGCCGACACGATGTGGACGGGGAACGGCAGCACGTTGCCGGACGCAAGCCAGCGTAGGTGCTCCATCACCGCGGCCGGCTCCCAGCCCGTGTCGGCGAAGATCGCGCAGTCCGGCATCGGACCGATTTCGCCATGGGCCGCCAGCAGCGCGAGCGTCGTCGACTGCACGCCAGCACCGAGCGAGAGGACGCGGAGGATCGGGGCGGTGCTCATGCCGACATCTCCGCGAGCGCTTCGTGCCGGGCGAGCGTCATCAGGCGCGCCTTGACCGTGTGCGGCCGGCGACCGGTCAGCCGGCCGATCTCGGCGTTGCTGCGCCCCTCGGCCTCAAGCGCGAGAAGGCGCCGATCCTCGTCGTCGGTGTAGCGGCGGACGGGATACCCGTTGCGCGAGACCACGAGCGGCCCGAGCACCTTGCTCTTGATCTGACGGCGGTTCGGCGGTTCGGCGCCGGCGGCGAGGCATTTCCAGTAGACGGTCGATTCCGAGCAACCGATCGCGGCGGCGATCGCCGAGTAGGTCGCGCCCCCTTCGCGCATCTCGGCGATGCGCTCGATCTCGGCGTCGGTGAGACGGCGGGCCGGCATCACGCGGCCTCGCTGTTCGGGAGGTCGCCGGGGAACGTGTCCTCGTCGCGCGCGTCGGCGTCGTCGAGCAGCCGGTCGAGGTCGGCCCGGATCTCGCCGAGTGCCTCGACTTGGCGGGGCGTTAGGCGCTCGGTCCACGCCGCGTAGGCCTCGCGACCGAGGCGGGCTTTGCCGCGGGCGACGTCGAACAGCGTCGGCTTCGGGGCGCCGGTCGGTGCGGCTGGCCCCCGCTCCGGCGCCGGCCCGCGATCCGCCGGCAGCGGCTTCACTGTGAACGGCTTGCGGCTCGCGCGGGTGACCGTGAGCGCCATCGTGATCGGGCTCGGGATGTCCGACATGTGGCTGATGCGGATGCCACCGACGGCCGCGCCGCCGAACTGCACCGCGTCGTCGCGGTAGAGCGTCATGCGGCGGCCGACGTAGGTCGCGCCGTCGTTGCCCCAGACCCGGACGAGGACGCGCCGCATCGACTTGCCGGGCTTGTACGGCTTGCCGCCGTCACCCTCGAAGTAGACCGCGATCGGCTGGTCGGGCTCTTTCATCGCCGAGACGCGCGTGACCGTGATGGTGCGCGGCCCGCCGATCAGGTCGTCGGCGTTGAGCTGGTCGCTCTTGGGGGCGATCGTCTGCGAAAGGTCTGTCACGCCACGATCTCCCTGTTGATGCGCTTGGTCGGGACGGCCTTCGACTTGGCGATGGCGTCGAGGTAGCGGTCGTGGGCCTCCACCAGGCGCCGCTCGAAGTCGCCGGCGGCCTCCTCGATCGCGGCCTGGATCTTCTCGTCGGGGTAGGCGCGGATCACCGCCATCGGCAGGCCGCCGGAGTACGAGACGAGGTCGCACCAGTCGCGCTCGGCCACGAGGAGGCCGGTCTGGATCTGGATCAGGTAGTCGGCCGGGATCGAACCCTCGGCGACGTGCACGACGAAGGTCTCGATCTGGTACTTCTGGCGCCGGGACTTGCACTCGACGAGCCCGTCGGTGCCGACGATCGCGTCCGGCGAGTAGCCGAGCGTGAAGCCCCATTTGTCGTTGGTGATGAAGCCGACGGCCTCGGTCGGCGCATGGTGCTTGGCGTAGATGGACAGTGCCTCGAACTCGTCCTCCTGGCCGCGCAGCATGTCGTCGCCGATGAACCGCGGCTCGACGTGCTTCGTGATGCGCTGGGCGAGCAGCTCGTAGAGGTGCGCGCGCTCCTTCTCGTTCTTCGCCGCCTTGAAGGTCGGCGTGACGATCAGCTTCATCTCGGAAGCGGTGAGCAGTCCGCACCGGGCGGCGAGCCACTCGTCGGTGCCCTGGCCGAGGTCGGTGTAAAGACGGACCGAGGACGGCGCCCGGCCGGCGTTGGCGATCATTTCCATGGTGGTCACTCCGCGGCTGCGACGAGCATGGTGCCGCGCACCGCGCCGTCTTCGATGACGATGGCGGCCGACCGGCCGGACTGAACGACCTCGATCCAGACCTGGTAGTCCGAGGCCTGGGCCATCTCGGCGAGGATCCGCATGGCTTCCTCGTCGAGGAGTGAGCCGTCCTGGACGCGGATCACGCGGAGCTTCGGGTTCGCGGCCATGGCGATCGCGACGGAGGTCCGCAGCTGCTCGGCGCTCGACGCCTGGTCGAACGGCACGCCGTCCAGCAGGATCTCGTCGTCGCCGAACTCGATTCCCGGCACCGGCAGGTCGGCCTTCGCGATCGCCTCGCGCTTGGCCGCGGTGCGCTCGTCCATCGCCTTCGTCAGCGCGGCGGACGTGGCCTCGGCTTCCGCGGCGCGGGCTTCGATGCGGGCGCGCTCCTCGCGGCGGGCGACCAGCGCGTTGACGCGGCCGGCGTCGGCGATACGCTCCCGCAGGGCGGCGGTGTCGATCTGTTTCGGCAGGGTCTCGGCGTTGGCGAGCTGCCCGCGCTTCTGGTCGGCGGATCCCTCGGCATCGCGCAGACGGTCGTTAAGCGCCGCGATCTCAGCGCGGATGCGCTCGGCCTCGATGTCCAGCCGTTTTACCTCGGCGGCAGCAGCCTCACGGTTGGCGCGCCGCCGCTCGATGAGCGCATTCTGCTCGCCGGCCCGCTCCATTTCCGCGACGAGCGCCGCGTCGTCGACACGCTCGGCCGGAGCGTCGGCCGGGATCTCGATGCCGGCGGCCTGCGAGCGGAGCGTCCGCGCGTCCCGGTTCCAGGCGGTGCGCCGGTCGAAGTCCTCTTTGTTCGCCTTCTCGATCGCGGCGAAGTCGACGCCGGGGACGAAGCGCTTCAGCGCCTCCATCTGCGCCTTGCCGTCCATCCGGGTGAAGGCCAGCGGATCGAACGACAAGGCGCCGAGGAGCGCGTCGAGCATCTTTTGGGGCGACGGGTAGCGGGCGCCCTCCTCGCTCTCGACGACGAGAGTCGTGGCGAAGGTCTCGTCCTCGCGCTTCTTGAAGGTGCGCACGACCTTGATCTCGCCGAGGTCGAGCCGGATGCGGGCCTCGTTCTCGCCCTTGCGGATCGGCACCGCCTGGATGTGCGTGGTGCCCGAGAGGGCCCACCAGATCGCGTCGAGGACGGAGCTCTTGCCCTGCCCGTTCCGCCCGGTGATCTCGACGATGTTGCCGTCGGGCTCGATCGACACGGCGCGGAGCCGCTTCACGTTCTCGGCCTGCAGTTGAACGATCTTCATAGCTGGCTACTCCGCGGCGTCGGGAAGGCGGCCGCGGTTCATCCGCTCGGCCTGCTGGCGGCTCTCGGCGCGGACGGCCGCGACGTGATGGGGGTCGAGTGGCGCGGCGACGTCGGGCGCCGGGACGCCACAGCCGGCGTTGATGGCGGTCGCGATGGTCTCGGCGAGCGCGTGGTCGGACGCGGCCGATCCGGTCGGGATCAGCACGGCGAACACCTTGCCGTCGGCGTCGACGAGGGCGCGCAGGGCGCCCTCCCCGGTGCGCACCGGTAGGCGCACGCCCTGGGCGGTGAGGCTCTTGCGCCTGTGGGCCAGGGTGAGATTGGCGCGGGTGTAGGGGCTCATGGGCGCACCTCGGCGGCGTGGGAGATCAGGACGGTGCCGCCCGCGATGCCGACCGGCTCGAACAGGCCGGCGGCGCGGAGGGCGGCGAAGTGGCGGGGCGAGGCACCGGCGAGGTCGGCGTCGGCGAGGGTGACGCCGCGCCAGAGCGAGCCGTCGGCGCGGTGCTCGGGCTCGCCCCGGGCGTTGGCGCGGAGAGCGGCGAGCAGGTGGACCTGCAGGTCGGTGAGGCCGGCGCGCATGACCGCGCGGACCGTGGCGAACTCGTCCTGGGAGAAGGGCGTGAGGATCACAGCGCCCTCCCGTCCGTCCGCGGCGCGACCCGCCGGCGGCGCGTCTCGGCGAGGTCGGCCACGCCCGCCGGCAGGGCCGAAACCCGCATCTCCTGGGCGTGGATCTCGGCGACCGTCATCAGGCCGCGGATGGTGTCGAAGGCCTCCTCGTTGCGGCTGGCGCCAAGGAGGGTGAGCACGTCGTAGAGGGCGTCGCGCATACCAGCGTGCGCCAGGCGGAGCGTGCGGTTCTCGGCGCGCATGATGCAGAACGTCGCCTCGACGCGCTCGGCGAAGCACCGCAGCTCCTCGTGCTCCTCGGCGGTGATCGTGATGGGAGGCGCGGCGCTCACGACCGGCGCTCCCGGATCGCGCGGTTCTCAACGCTGATCCGCTCGGCCAGCTCGGCGTGCCGCTCGTAGGCGCTGGCCAGGTAGTAGGCCGCCTCGTCGGTGAGCATGGCCCAACCGAAGTCGCGAAAGAGGTCGCTCATCAGGTCGAGGTCGAGCGTCCGGTTTGCACCGTGGTGCTCGCCGATCGTCGCGATGTCCTTGTCGCGCTCGGTCGCCGCCACGAGGCGGCACGCGAGGCCGGTGGTCTCGGCAATGCTCGGCAGCGGCGGAATGGGCGTGTGCTGGTTCATCAGTAGTCCCCGTCGTAGTATTCGTCGCGGGCGGTGAAGTCGTAGTCTTCGAGGATCTTGGTCTCGATCGCTTCGTACTGATCGGGCGTCAGTAGCGAGAGGACGTCGGCGCCGGTGCTGTCCCGCGCCTCGTCGATCGTGATCTCGGGAGCTTCGCCCGGATCGCAGTTTTCGGGCGGCCCGTAGGTCTGCGGGGCCGAGCCGTGATGGTCGATCGTGAACTCGACCTCGAGGCAGGCGTCGCCTGATGCGTCGCGCGGGTCGGTCGCGGTGAAGGACGGCATCAGTCGAGCCCCCGCACGTGGCCGCACCAGCCCTTACCGTTCGGGCGTTGCTCGTAGTTCGGATCGCGACTGCTGTAGCTTTCGCCCGGGATCAGGAACCGATCCTTGGCGATGTCGAAAGTCTGCTCGGCCGCGATCCAGGCCATGCAGTCGGAAGCGATGCAGCCGGTGCATTCCGCCGAGGGAGGCGTCCCCGGGATGCGATTGAAGGACGTCGCCCCTACGAAGCCAGCGCTATGCGCGACCCGACTGAACGGGCACCATTTCTTGCGAGCCTGATCTTCGGTGATCATGCGAGGAAGCCCTTCAGGTTGGGGCTGCGGTCACGGGCGGGGATGAGGTCGGTGCCGGCGAGCGCGTCGCGGCGGGCCTGTGCCCAGCGGCCGGCGTGCTCGGCCATTGCAGCCTCGGCGGCGGCGAACGCCGGGCTCGGCCCGTGCTCGGCCATCGCGACGGCCCGGTCGGCTTCGGCGAGGCGGTAGGCGGCCTCCCGGGCGCGGCAGTCTGCGCGGAAGCGCTCGGTCGAGAGGCGGAGGTCGTCGGGCAGCGCCGGCGCGCTGATCGTGGCGTCGGCCGGGGTGCGGAGCTTGGGGGCGGCCATCAGGCGGCCTCCACGATGGCGAGGCCGGGCGGGTAGGTCCGGCAGCCCTCGACGCTTGGCAGGCACGGCGCCGGGCAGTCGAAGAAGGTGGCGACCGGGCGGCCGACGGTGTCGGCGATCACCTGCAGCGTGCTCGCGCTGACGCGGTTCTTGCCGTTCTCGTACTTCTGCAGCTGTGCGGCCGAGACACCGGCGGCGGTGGCGACCTCGCGCTGGGTCAGCTGCGCCGCCTGTCGAGCGTACTGGATGCGTTCGCCGATGCGACGGTCGGCGTCGGTTGCGGGAAGGCCGGCCATGTCAGCGGCCCTCCCCAAAGGTTGGGGCGCCGCCGAGCAGGTGGTAGCCGACGAGCCAGCCGATGCAGCCCGCACCGGGGAACGCGAGAACGGTCAGGATTTCGGAGAGGGGCATCGTCTTGCTCCATCGGGCTCGGTGAGCGGCGATGGAGAAAGGTTATAACCGAGGTTGTTGGTTGTCAACTACCCGAGTAGCACGCGTGGTTGTCAGCGGTTATCCACAGGTGGGAGGCAACCACCGCAGTTGACTAGGAGTAGCACAAAACAGGAACATCACATCCATGGTGTTCAGGGTTAGAGGCGGCCATGGGATCTCGGGAACCTGCGCGGAAGTCGTTCTACATCGTCCAGAGCTTCACCAGCGGACGGGATGGGGTTCGCATGGACGCGCCCGTGGAGGCTCGGACCGAGGCTGCGGCACGGCGCATTGCGGAACGGCTGTCAGCTCGAAAATCGTCCGTCATCGCTTTTGAGCGGACTGGCGATATCTCAAGCGGCGACTTCGACGAACCGCGGGTGCTGGTGAGCTACGGGAACATGGACGGCGAGGGGCCGGACAGCCTACCTTTCTGACCGCTATCGAAAATTCTTCGACACGACACGGTGGCGGAGGCCCCATTCGGCGCGATCTAGAGTGAAGTCACGCATGGGGTTGTACTGCCTCACGCGCCATTCCTCATCAGTCGATCCAAGGAAGCGCTTCACCATCGCGCGCGGCTCATCCGCTTTGGTGTTGTAGAAGACGCACGATGTGTTCACGAGCACTGGAAGCCGTGGGTTCACAAACAGCGTGTCGCCCGGCTCGAACTCAGGCACCATTGAATCGCCGACGTGGTAGATGGCGTAACCGTCTTTCACACCTTGGAGAAGGGGCGGGCGCTTTGCACTGCCGATCGGATCGCGCTCGATGATCAGCGCGCCTTCGCCACCCTCAGCTGACGCATAGAGGGGCACATCCCCGATTAAGCCGGCGGCCGCGGCCCAATATGCCGGGTCCTTCGCGTATTCCGGCACACTGATGCGTGACGGTTGCGCGATCGACGGCCTGGTGACCCGACCGCGCCCGAACGCTTCCTCGGGCATGGTTGCCGCGTCGATGCCGAGCGCCTCGCACAGCTTGTCGAGCAGATCGGTCGTCTGGGTGTCTTTCGTCTCGATCTTGGCGATGGCAGCCTGAGAGACGCCGACGAGGTTCGCCAACGCCTTTTGGCTCAGGCCCTTAGCCTGCCGAGCCTCTCGAATTTCGTCCTGCCATGCCATCGCCAACAATCCTACAACCTTGGTTGTGGAACTGCTCGGGAATTCTGGTTGTTGACAACCAACAACCGAAGCACTCATATTTCCGGCCATGTCGGACGTACGCCCCCTCATCGAAGCCGCAATCCGAGACAAGGGCTCGGAAGCGAAGCTGGCCGTGGCCTGCAAGGTCTCACAGGCCGCCATCAACAAGGCGAAGAAGGTGGGCCGCTGCTCACCCCGCCTCGCGGTCAAGATCGAAGGCGCGTGCGGCATTAGCCGACGGCTTCTCTGCCCCGAGTTCTTCGGGACGAGCTCCTTCCCCGCTGGGCTCACCGAGCTCAGCGCATGACCCGCCCCCGCACGCTCACCGCGCGCGGCGTGGCGCTCGGCATCCTCCTCGTGCTCGCCGGCTGCACCGATCCCGACGGGTCGCGCGATGTGCTCGAGGCCGCCGGCTACTCCGAAGTCCGCATCGTCGAGCGCCCGCACTGGTGGACCTCGAACTGCGGCGAGCGCGACACCTATGCGACGCCGTTCACCGCCGAGGGTCCGACGGGCATCCCCGTCGAGGGCGTCGTCTGCTCGCAAGGCCCCTACGGGAAGGGCGCCACGATCCGGATCACGCGGGTGAACCGGCCGGCTCGCGCGACCGGGCTCCCGCTGATGCCGGGGAGCACGGTGCGATGAGCGCGTTCGCCCTACTCGTCTCTGTTCCCGCCGAACCACCAGTCCGGGCTCCGGTCGACGCGGTCTGCCGTCTTCGGGTGCGCGCCCGGTGGCGTGACGACGGTTCGATCCTGACCGTCCTCTTCGACTCTCACGGCTACCGGCACTTCGAGACGCTGTTCCTGACAACGGCGAGCGGGGAGCTCGCGCTGCATTTCCTGCCCGTCTGTGGTCGCGCCTGATAAGCGCGCCCCTCCCCCATTCCGAGATCCGCACCACCAACGGCCTGGTCGGCCGGGTGCGGCGGGACGCCTGCGCTGCCGAACCCATCGTCACAGCAGGCGTCCCAACCCTTTCACCGCGTATCCCGGCCTCCGACCAGCGTCAGGAGGGTCAGCCGGCCCATCCGGTGGCGGCCCCCTCCGACCTGGGGCTCACCACGATGCAGTCGGCCGATGGGGCGCAGAGCGCTCACCTCACCCAATGCGCCTATGCCGTCGAGACGGTCATGCCGGTGCTGCGCGAGCGCGATGCCGCCCATCAGGCTCGATGCCTGGAGATGGGGCCGCGCGCCGTCCACGCGCTCCAACGGGCGAAAACCTTCCATGTCGCGGTTTCCAATCTCGCGGCGGTGGGCGAGCTTGCCGAACGTCTGGCGCTCTACCCTGATCTGCTGACCGTGCTCCAACATTTGGAGCGTGGCGACTCGGTTCGCATCGTGGTCACCGCGAATTCGGGCGGGACCGTTACTGAATTCGTGGGCGGGGGCGACGTCGTTGCCTTCGCTCCCATCGAGCGGGTGGCCTGACATGTTCGGCGCCCTTGCTCTTCTGCTCGCCGCCGCGTCGGTCTCGTGCTTCACGCTCGCCGCCGTGCGGGGCACCGCGCATCTCGTCGGCGTCGGCGTGATCGACGCGCTCGCAGCGGCCTGCTGTTTCATTGCGAGGTCGCTGTCGTGACCGTGGCCGTCCCCTATCGCGCCGGGCTCACCGGCCGATCGCGCGCCCGTTCGTTCCGACCTGTCGTCGGGCGCGCGTCCTCTTTGGACCTTCCCGCCGTGCATCCGGATCAGGCGCGCCAACGCCTGCCGGCCCCGTCGGGTCGTGTTCTCGTCTCGCGTGATCGCCTCAGCTTCCCGGCCGTCGATCGTGCTCGTGTCACCGCCGCGTTTGTCTTTCCTCTGCTGCACGTCGCGGCTCCCGTTGCTTCGATCCTCTTGAAGCACGCGGGGCTGATCGAATGTGGTCAAAGAACAAGGGGCGTCGGCCGATGATGACCGCCGAAGCCGAAGCCGGCCTGATCCGGCCGCAGGTCGTCGCGCTCGTCGCGAAGCTACGCGCCGACGGCCTATCCACCATGGGTGCCTACGAGGCGCTCGGCGGCATGGTCGGCAAGTCCGACACCTGGGTCCGTAAGGTCGTCGGCCGCTCGCCCGACGTCGCGATCCGCCTGCGCGACGCGCTCAGCGTCACAGCCGCCTACCGGCGGCTCTGCACCAGCATCGAGGCCGCCGCGGACGACGCCGCCGCCAACAACGCCCTGCTCCGGGAGGAACTCCATGCGGCTGTTTCGAGCCATCGCCCGGCTGCTCGTGGAGCGTCGGGACGGGCGCCGGCTGCGGGCGCAACTGCGCGCCGTCCAGGACGGTCGGCCGCATCCACACTGGTCCGCTCGTCTGCTGCGCCGGGTGTGCCGGCAGCGGCGGATCCGAGCCTGAACGACCTGCCGCTGTGGCGGGCGCTGAACGAGGGAGAGTGACGATGGTGGATGGTGGCGAGCAGCTGCGCGGGTTCGCGGCGAACGAGGCGCTCAAGCAGGGCGTGGCGCCGTTCGGCGACGCGATCCAGGCCCTGAAGGCTGGCCTGCGCGTCGCCCGCGCCGGGTGGAACGGCAAGGGCATGTGGCTCTCGCTGGTCACGACCTGGAGCGGAAACGTCGGCCCGGCTCCCGAGCAGTATGCCCTGCTGCCCTTCATCTGCATGCGCACCGTGCAGGCTGACTTCGTCCCTTGGCTCGCCTCGCAGACGGACATGCTCGCCGACGACTGGATGGTCGTCCCCGCCGCCTGATCCCGCACCACCGGGCGGCGCGCGGCGTCGCTCGGCTCACCCTCCAGGAGCACGAGCATGGGCCACTACACGAAGAAGCCAGTCACCGTGGAAGCGATACTCTGGGCCGGCACCTCCATCGTCGGGGGCGCGCCCGCTTGGATCAGCGAAGCGCTTCAGAAGGATCCGCACGAGCCCGGCGCGATATTTCGCCTGGACGACGACGTGCACATCTTCACGACCGAGGGCGTGATGATCGCGCGACCCGGCGACTGGATCATCCGCGGCGTCGAGGGCGAGATCTACCCGTGCCGGGACTCGGTGTTCCAGGCGACCTACGCCGTCGCCTCTGCTGCTCCCGACGGTAGCGGCACGCCGGCCATCACCCGCGGCGAGGCGGACGCCATCGTCGAGGCCTCCACCGCCCCGCGTGTCACCGCGGACGCGATCAAGGCCAAGATCGCCAGCGCGGACTTCTTCCGCTCGGGCGTGCTGACGATCTGCATCATCGAGATGGTGAGCGGCTTCACCTTCGTCGGCAAGTCGGCCTGCGTCTCGCCGGAGAACTACGACCAGGCCGCCGGCGAGCGCTACGCCTACGACGACGCCTTCCGGCAGATCTGGGCCTTCGAGGCCTACCTGCTGCGCGAGCAGCTGTCGGCGGCCTCGAACCAGGCGGCCTGATCGATGGCGCCCTTCGCCCCGAACTTCGAGACCGTGAAGCGCGTCGAGGCGTACCCGATCGCCGCCGTTGGTCCGACGTGGGTCACGGTCGATCTGCCGAACGGCGGGCAACGCTCGGTGCCGGTGACGGAGGGCTTCTCGGCGCGCCAGCCCGCCGTCGGCGACATGCTCGTCCGGTACGTCGACGGCTACCTCTCGCACTGCCCGGCCGAGATTTTCTGGCGGGATGCAGTGCCGCTCGACGCGAACCTCGTCGAGCCCGCCCGCGCGCCGGTCCGCACGCCCGTCGTCGAGGAGCCGCGCGTGCCACGGCGCGACGCCGGTCTGCCGCACGGCCGCCCGCATCCCTGACCTTCCGCCGTCACCCCGAGGAGAGCCCCTATGCGCAACCCCGTGTCCGCCTTTTTCGATCTCCTGAAGAGCGCGTTCCCCGAGACTCGCGAGCGCTTCGCGGCCGCCGAGAAGGATTTGGCGGACCACATCACGGCCGAGATCGAATCCGCCGTCGCGCCGCTGCGCGATGAGATCGCCGCCCTGCGCGCGGAGATCGGCGGGACCGCTCCGACGCCGCCTGCCGCGGCCTGACGGCGGTGCGCAGCGCCTTCCTCGAATCCTTCTTCCCGTTCGGACGCCGCCGGCCGTCCGATCAGGCTCCCCTCGCCGGCATCCGGATCCAGCTCATGAGCCTGCAACAGACCATCGACACCCTCGCCTCGGACGTGAAGCTCAGCGCCACGGTGACGATGCAGACCGCCGCCCTCGCTGCGGCCACCGCCGTCTCGGTGAAGGCGATCGGCGAGACCGTCGCCAAGCTGGCCGCGGACAAGGGCATCAACACGACGGCGGCCGACGCTTCGCTCGAGGGCCTCGGCGAGCACCTGTCGGCTCTGGTGACGACGACGGGCCAGACCGGGGCGACGCTGCCCGGAACCGATGCGGCTCCGGCCGCCGGCGCAGCCACAGGCTCGACCTCCGAAGCGACTGCCGAGGCGCCGGCGACGGAGACCGAGAAGCCGCCCGCCGCAGCTTGACCTTACCCAGTACGAAAACCGCCCGGCCTGCTGGGGAGCATGGCGCCGGGCGGTCCCCCTGAACGCGGGCGATGGGCCCGCATGGAGAGCACCATGGAAAACACGGCACACACCTCACTGCAAGCCGCCGCCGTCGCGCAGCTCGCGGCCGAAACCTTGTCCGGCGACGTCCGCGACGTGCTGCTCACTCAGGTGAGGGGCATGCAGATTCCTTGGTCGCAGCTGTCCGAGAAGGATCAGCAGTGGCGGATCGAGGCCATCCAGAAGCTGGCCGAGACGGTCGTCCGGCGGGCGATGACTGTCGTCGCGCATCAGGGCTTTACGCACCTCGATGTGCGGATCGCCACCAAGGGCAAGTTCGGTGACGGCGGGATCGAGCTGACGGCGAACGCCCCGTTCACGGTCGACAACATGATGCGGCTGGCCGAGCACAAGGGCGGTTCCGCGATCCTGGTTCTGACCGAGGTCGGCGAGTTCTTCGGGCAGCGCCGCGCTGCGCGGGCCGAGCCCGACCAGCGGGCGATGCCGCTCGGCGAGGACGAGGGCGTGGACGAGACGGCGCTTGAGGCCGAGGGCGTGTCTTACGCTGCGACGCTCCGCATGATCGAAGCGGCCCCCGAGCTGATCGGGCTGACCTTCGACCTGACCGCCTACACCGAGGAGGAACGGGCGGACCTCGCGTCGAAGATCATCGAGAAGAAGGGCAAGGTCTATCTCGGGCCGGAGGATGCTGCAGACGGCGGGGCCGGGGCCCCGGCCGACAGCGCCGAGACGCAGGAGCCCGCGCCGGAGGCCGCCCCCAAGACCGCGCGTCGCACGCGCCGTCAGATCCGCGAGACGGAAGCCGCCTGACCATGAACGCCCCCGTGCTGCCCCGGAAGGCCGGCCTGGGGGCGTCCGTTCTCGCGCTCGGACGCCTCAAGACCGGCGAGATGAACAAGACCGAGGCCGCGTACGCGCGGCACCTTGAGGGGCTGAAGGCTGCCGGTGAGGTCGCCTGGTACCGGTTCGAGGGCCTCAAGTTCCGGCTCGCCGACGGGTGCTTCTACACGCCCGACTTCGCCGTGATGCGCGGCGACGGCGCGATGGAGTGCCACGAGGTCAAGGGCCACTGGAGCGACGACGCGCGGGTCAAGATCAAGGTCGCAGCCGAAATGTACCCGCTGCGGTTCCTGGCGATCCGCGTCCTAGCGAAGAAGCACGGCGGCGGCTGGGAGGTCGAGGACTTCTGATGCTCGACGCTCGCGCCATCGCCCACCATCCGCCCGCCGTCCAGCGCCTGCTGGTGTGGTCCGCGCTCGGCTGCCGCCTCGTCCGCGAGGCCGGTCGCTGGCGGTTGGAGAAGCCCGCCGACATGCCGCGCGGCCGCGGGCCGGCGCCGACCCCAATCCAGGACCGCACTGCGCGGGCCGCCATCGCCGCCGGCGCCCAGACGGGCGCGCCGGCCGACCTGTTCACCACCGACCACCGCCAGGCGGCGTAGCGCCATGAGCGAAGCCTTTCCGGACTGGATCGCCGACCAGGCGCGCGCCGAGCGCGACATGGTCGATCGCTTTCACGACCTCGACGCGGTGCTGCTGCGCGTCGATGGCTATGCGCGGGACGCCGACGAGCGTGCCGCCCTTCTTGACCGTCTGACGAACGCCTCCGGTGCAGCGCGCCGGGTGGAGGCGGCAGACCTCCGACAGCTGATCGCGATCGCTGCGCACCACTTCGCGAACCTCGACCGCGTGCACCTGATCGAGGAGCCGGCGCTGTCGCGGAAGTCCCGGTTTCGGGAGGAGCGCGCATGACGGCCCGGCGCTCTGTAGATCCCGAACGCGAGCAGGTGCGAGGCTCGCCGCTGCGCGCCGTCGACCTCGACTGGCTGCGCGGCCAGGGCCTGACCGGCTGCCTGACGGCCTGGGGCCCGGCCCATCGATTCGACGTGCTGCTGCGCGACCGCGTCGCCTTCATGCGCGGCCGCCGCTTCGAGTTCCTGCGCCATCTGCAGGGCGAGGACGTGGAGCGGGTCGTCGCCTACACGCTGCTCGCCCGCGACGCCGGCGGCGCGCCGCTCGACGTCGTCGCGTGGCACCCGCGCACCGGCCGCGTCGCGACTTGGCTCGGGCGCACCGGCCTCCTCGGGCTGGAACACCCCTGCCCGGCGACGGCGGACGATCCGCTTATCGTGTTTCCCGATCCGCTGACCTGGCTCGCTGGGTCCCGCCGCGGTGTCGTCGTGGTCGACGAGCGCCTCGCGCGGCCGGATCTGCTCGAGGCCGGGTCGATCCAGGCCGCGGACATCGCGCACGGGGCGAAGCTCAAGGCGATGCTTGAGCGCGTGCGCCTGCCGCGGATCACCGTGCCGACGTCCTCGATCCGGTCGGTAGCCGCATGAACGAGGTCGTCACGCTTCACCACGGCCAACGCGAAACGAAGAAGCTCAACCGCGAGGCGGCGGACCTCGCCCGCTCGCGCTGGGGCCGGGACCTGCCCGTCGTCCAGGTGATGGCGGCGGAGATGCCGCGTGTCGTCGACGAGGCCGAGGAGACACTGATCGAGGCGGGTGCGCCCGTCTTCACCCGGGCCGGGGCGCTCGTCCGCCCCGTGTCGGAGCTGCTGCCGTCGACCAGCGGGCAACTCGCCCGCGTCGCGCACCTGCGCCCGCTCTGCAAAGCGTCGCTCGCGGACATCCTCGGGCAGACGATGCGATTCCAGCGCTGGGACGAGCGCCGGCAGTCCTTCGTGAACATGGACGTACCGCCGGTGGTGGCCGAGACGATGCTGGCCCGGCAGGGGCAGTGGCGCCTCCCGCCGCTCGCCGGGATCATCACCACGCCGACGCTGCGCGCCGACGGCACGCTGCTGTCTGAGCCCGGGTATGATCCGGAGACGCGCCTGTTCGTCATGCTCGACGAGGGCTTCACGCTCGGCCCCCTGCCGGAGCGACCGACCCGCGCCGATGTGGAAGCGGCTTTGAAGCTGCTGCTCGACCTGCTGTCCGGCTTCCCCTTCGTCGGACCCGTAGATCGCGCGGTCGCGCTGTCCGGGATCATCACCTCGGTGCTGCGACCTGGACTGCCGACGGCGCCTGCGCACGGCATCCGGGCGCACACCGCCGGCACCGGCAAAAGCCTGATGGTCGACCTGTTCTCGGCGATCGCGCTCGGCCGGCCCTGCCCCGTGATCGCCGTCGGCAAGACGGAGGAGGAGACCGAGAAGCGCCTGGGCGCCCTGCTCCTGAACGCCGTCTCGGTGATCTCCATCGACAACGTCAACGGCGAGCTCGGCGGCGACCTGCTCTGCCAGATGACGGAGCGGCCCTTGGTTCGCGTCCGCAAGCTCGGGACGAGCGAGGCGCCGGAGATCGAGTGCCGGTCAATGGTATTCGCCACCGGCAACAACCTGGTGCTGGTCGGCGACATGACGCGGCGGACGGTGCTCTGCACGCTCGACGCCGGCGTGGAGCGACCGGAGACGCGCGAGTTCGAATTCGATCCGATCCAGCGCGTGATCGAGGACCGCGGGAAGTACGTTGCCGCGGCGCTCACCATCGCGCGCGCCTATCGCGTCGCCGGCTTCCCGAAGCGATGCGTGCCGCTCGGGAGCTATGGCGTCTGGTCCGACACGGTGCGCTCGGCCCTGATGTGGCTCGGCGAGGCCGATCCGGCGGCGAGCATGGAGACCATGCGCGACGAGGATCCGGAGCTGCTGGAGATCCGGAGCCTGCTCGCCCACTGGCGCGACAACCTCGCGGAGGCGTCCTTCTACACGGCGAGCCAGGTCATCGACACGGCCATCGAGAAGGACACCGGAGGTGGCTTCCTGAGGCCCGAGTTCCGCGACCTGCTGCTGCGCATCGCCGGCGACGGGCCTGTCGTGTCGAGCAAGCGCCTAGGGCGGCGCCTCGTGAAGATGCACGGGCGCGTGGTCGGCCAGATGCGGCTCGACCTGCGGGCGGACGAGAAACGCGGCAATCGCTTCGCGCTGTCGAAGATCCGCGTCTGGGACGGGACGGGCGAGGAATGACGCGCGTCCGCACCGGTGGGGTTTTGTGGGGTTTCTGGGGTTTTTTCCGGCCCCTATACGCGCGCACGCAGCCGAGGATGCGTAGGTGTACTAAAATAACCCCAGAAACCCCCAGAAACCCCCAATACCTTCCTGAACAGGTCCGGGCAGGACTGATCGGGAAAGGTCGTTCTCTCCTGCCCGGAGAGGACGTCACCATGTCGAGCCAAGCCCAGCCGATCGACCTCACCAGCACCACCGCCCAGATCGCGGCCGCCTACGTCTCCCGGAACCACGTCCAGGCCTCCGAGCTGCCGGGCATGCTCCGGACGATTCACGGGGCGCTGGCCGGCCTGGGGCAACCCGCGGCGGCTCCCGCGCCCGCCAAGCCGACCGAGGCGCAGATCCGCGCCTCCATCCGGCCGGACGCGCTCGTGAGCTTCGAGGACGGCAAGCCCTACAAGGCCCTGCGCCGGCACCTGACGCTGCGGGGGCTGTCGCCTGCGGATTACCGCCGGAAGCACGGCCTGCCGATCGACTATCCGATGACGTCGGCGGACTACTCCGCGCGTCGCTCGGCAATCTCGCAGGCGATCCAGGTCGGGCGCGGTGCGCCGGTCCTTCAGGCTGCCGAGTAGTTCCGCCCTGATCGAACCGCCGGGAGAGGCCGGCATGCGTGACGAACACACCAACGCCGGGGCCGCGAGCCCTGGCCTACCCGCCGCGGTACAGCCATCGCCAAGTCGCGGCGTGGGTGATCTCAGGCCTCACGGACAAGCCGCCGATGCCGGGCCTCGGTGAAGCGCCGTCCGACGTGCGGATGCGGCGCCTCGTCGAGCGGCACGTGCCGGACCGGGAGCACCGGGAGCAGCTGAAGGCCTGGTCTCGCGCACAGTCCGACGACGGCGCATTCCGCGAGGCCTGCCGGCTGCGGGGCTGGAACCGCACCTCGGCGCAGCGGCACGTCGACCTCGCGCTCGCACAGATCTTCCTCGTGATGTGCACGGCGGATTGTGCGCTGTAGCTGCCTCGGCACGTTGGCTGAACCTCTCCCTAAACGTCCGAGAAGAGCGGGGAGCCAACCATCAGCCCCTCCATTTGAGAACCAGAAACCGGATCAGGAGGACCAATGCGATCACCGCCACCGTTAGTGCCTGTGCAAGGAGCGTAAGCGCCCCAGGAGCCCATCCGGCAAACATGGGTAGGGGCTTGCCGAAGTAATGGAACATCGGGGTTACAATCACCGCGACCGCGATCGGCAGCCACCAACCCCAAAGCCACTTTGGAGTTTCGCTCTCCTTATCCCGCGGCGGTTCGGACATCCCATCTCCTCTTGCTTTCGATCGACGCTGCTATCACCGACGAGGCCGCATGCTTGGTTCGGATCGTTGTCGGTCGGACAGGGAGGCTGCCGTCTCTCTGGTGCTCGCTGGGTGCGTCAAGAACTGAATGCAATCGCCCTTGACCACTGTGCCAATTTGGTCCGACCCCCAAAATACGGGCCCGGCAACGACGCCGCGCCATAGGGGAACGCAACCGTGACCGCGTCGGCCAGCCAGTCGTCCAGCACCACCCGCACCATCCGGATCGCCACCACCACTGCCGAACGCCGCCGCGCGAAGAACGGGCGGCTCGGCCCGCTCACCGCCCGCGACGTGAACATCGAGGTCGGCGAGGCGTCGATCGCCGATCCCTACGCGCCGGGCTCATTCCGCACCGGCCAGGTCAACCGCCGCGTCGACGTGCTGGCAACCGAGCACAGCGCCGGCCGGATCACGGAATCGCAGTTCCTCGTCGGCCGCATGATCCAGGCGGTGTTCGAGCGGGGTTCGGGCGCGAAGCTCGGATCGGGCGGATGGAACCCGGGCGGGTCGCGCGATCAGACCATCGCCCACGAGCTGCAGATCATCTTCGCGATCGAGGACGCCGAGAAGGTCAAGAAATTCGTCGGGCACCTCGAGCGCGCGATCGGCGCGGTTGGTGTCCGGTTCCTCCGGGCCATCCTCTCCGAGGGCCAGACCTTCGCGACCTACGCCGCCGCCCGCGGCAAGGCTGGGGAGCGAGGCGCGGCCCAGATCGCGGGGCACTTCCGGCTCCTGCTCGAAGGCCTGGTGGAGAGTCAGCACACCGCGACCGGGGCGGGGCGGCCGGTGCCGGACGATCAGTATGCTGCGCGAGCGCGGGAGGTGGTGTTCACCCGCTGACGAAAGACTTGGGGCGTCAAAGTGAAGGAAGACAGGCGGACGGCGAACACCCGCGCTTGCGCACTGCGAAATCAATGTAAGTTCTCCGGTGATTTTTCTTCAAACATTGCCTCATACAAAGACGGCGCAACGCCCGTTTCGACATCAAGAGGGGCTTCTTCAAAAACGAGTATCTTTGAAAAGCTTTGAATTGCTAAAGCAATTCCACGTTCTATCTTTTCCAAATCGCTTTGGGGCGCGCCAAAGCTGTCGCGCAAACTATACAGCTCTGATCTTAATGCGGCTTCGGACTCTATTATTTTCCAATCGATGCCTTCACCAATGAGGCGCAGGCGTTTGGGGGTCGTTCCGTATCTATTCATCAAAACTTCGTTGAAAGCATTGGCGAGACGCCATCCCGCTCTTTGAATAATCTTTTGTTCAACTGCCGCAACTTCTGCAGGTATTTCCCGATCCTTGTAAAGCTTCCTAATGTTGCGGATTATGCCGCTTTTTTCATTCCAGTCGGGCGATGCAATCATTCCTACGTACAAAACCCAATTCAATGTTGTAAGGCCAATCACCGAAGATATCTCGTCCATTCTTGCCAGCATTTCTTCGGCTCGACCGAGTTTTTCTTCAACTGCTCGCTCTCTTAATTTGGCCTCGACTCCCCAGCCTTTTAAGCTCTCTAACAGAGGTAGATTGTGAACGAATATTAAAGCGATAGTAAATCCAGCAACTACTGTTGCTGACGCAGTTTTGTCGGCTATAGCAAGACCTAAAGTCACGCTCGCGGAAGCGCCCGCCGCGAGCAGTAGCCAGTTTTTTCTGTAAGCATCGAAATTCATGGATGGCACCCAAGCTTGTAGGTGGGCACAATAGATGCTTGACCCGACGGGCGAAACAGGCGAGATCACCACCGTCGGAAGACATGCGCCCGGGGCTCACAAGCCGCCGGGCGTTTCCATGTCAGACCGAAACTACCCCAGCACACTAGGGGCCTGATGGCACCGTCGCTGCCGCGGTCTCGGGACGGGTCGCCGGGGCCCCGCCTTCCCCAGAGCCGTGACCACTCCTCGGACCGCGAGGGGGCTGGCGGATGTTCGGTGTAGCGCACGCCGAACGGTAGGCATGGCGCACAGGTGCCGCCTGGAGCCGACCTGATAACGGTCCCGATCGCCCGGCGGGGCGACGAGCTAGGTGGAAAGCCCGGCGCCCTTCTTCAGCGAACCCGCTCAACAGCTTAGGCGTTCTCCTCGGAGACGTGAGCGCAGTTCCGTGCCATGATCGGTTCCACGATGAGCGCGATCCAGATTGCCAACGAGATGCGTGCCGCCGCCCGGGACTTCGGGCGCCGCACCCGTTTCGGCGACCAGGCCGAATACCTCGAGGCCAAGGACGATCACTGCCGGCGCATGGACCGGCTGCTCGCCGACCTCGTCCGCGCGATCGGCACACCGCCGCCGCTCTCGATCCAGCCCGGCACCCGCCGTCTCGGCGCGCGCTCGGTCCAGGTCGTGATCCGGGATCGCACGCCCCAGAAGCGGGTCGCGGCGCGAGGCTGAGCAGCGCCGTCAGCAACCGATGCAGATGTCGTGGACCGTGCGAGGTTCGCGCTTCGGGCCGATTTTCTGATTTGGAAGCCGACCAGCCGGGACCGGCCTCTCGTTCGTGGGCTCAAATGGCCCTCGTTTGGGCGGCGTTTGCGCAAGTTCGGCGGCTGGAACCGGGGCTCGCGGAACCGTCAAAGCCATCCCCTGAGCGTGGGTCTCGGCGATCGATGTCGCGTCGATCAGTAGGGCAACGAGCAGCACCTTCGACCAGGACATCGGACCTCACCTTGGCGGCCTAACGCGGGGTCGAAAAAAGAGGTCCATCCCATCGTTCGGCCGCTCGGAGCGGCTGCACGATAATCGCCCTTCTCGTGCATCCAAACCGGGGTTTTCGGCATGGCCGGAGGCGCAGTTATCGTGCGTCCGGCGACGGATGCGGCGACCCTTCCTGATGCGCTCGACCAGGCCGCGGCCGGGTTCGCTGCAGCCTCAAAGTCGGCCGCCACCCGCCGCGCCTACGCCGCCGACTGGCGCGACTTCCTCGGCTGGTGCGCCGAACATGGCGACGCCACCCTGCCCGCATCGGGCCGCACGGTCGGGCGCTACCTGACCCATCTCGCCGGCCTCGGCCGCTCGGTCTCGACGATCGATCGCCGGGCCGCCGCCATCGCCGCCGTGCACCGCGCCGCCGGCCACACCGCGCCGACGGCGCTCGAGGAGGTCCGGTCGATCCTGACCGGCATCCGCAACACCCTCGGCCGCCGCCCGGACAAGCAACAGGCCCTCACCGCCGACCTGGTGGCGAAGGTCGTGAAGCGCATCCGCGGAACGGACCTCGCGAGCCATCGCGACCGCGCGCTGATCCTGCTGTGCTTCGGCGCTGCGCTCCGCCGGTCCGAGCTCGTCGCGCTCGACGTCGCCAATCTGGAACGCCACCGCCGCGGGCTCCTCGTCCGGATCGGCAAGAGCAAGACCGATCAGCAGGGCATGGGCCGCTCGGTCGCGATCCTCGACGGCAAGCTGAAGATCCCCGCGGCCGTCGCCGCCTGGCTCGAGATCTCGGGTATCGCCGACGGTCCGGTGTTCCGCGGCGCCGACCGCGGTCGTCTCTCCGCCGATCGCCTTACCGCCGGGCAGTTCGCCCGCATCCTGAAATCGCGCTGTGCGACGGCCGGGCTCGACCCGGAGGCCTTCAGCGGCCACTCGCCCCGCCGCGGATTCGCGACGTCGGCCGGTGACGACGGGGCCGACCTCCGGCTGACGGCCAAGCACATGCGCCACGCGAAGCTCGAGACGACGCTGGGCTACATGGAAGACGGCGAGCTGTTCCGCGAGAACGCCGGCCGGAGCTTCCTGTGAGCCCCGCGACCACCGCCCGCGCCCTCGCCGGGCTCAACGTCCAGCGCGGCCGCCCGACCGCCGCGCAGTGGGTCGACGCCCTCGCGATCCTCGCGAACACCACCCGCGCGCCCCGGCACACGCTCCACGTCGAGTTCACGCCGGGCGGCTCGGCCCGGATCACCGAACATCCTTTCGAGAAGGTCTGAGTATGAGCCGCGCATCCGACCTCATCGATCAGGTGGAGGCGAGCGTCGCGGCGCTCGTCGGTCGCTCCGTCGCCGAAGCCGAAGGGCTCGCGATCGATTTCGAGGCCTACGCGAGCATCGCGCCGAATCCGCTTCGGGAGCGGGTCGCGCTGATCCTCGCCGAGGAAATCCGGACGGCCTCCGACCAGCGTGAGCACCGCCGCGCGAGCATGCAGAGGTTCCGCCTGTGATGACCGCCGAGCAGTTCGACCGCCTCCCGGAAATGCTCCGGGACATCGTCGTCACCGACCGGAAGCTCGACGCGGCTCGCGCCGCGGTCCGTGCCGCCGCCGTGCCCATGATTGCGGACATCCGCCGCCTCGCCGGGCTTCGCGCCGACCAGGTGCGGCGCGCCCGCCACCTCTACGGCCGCGCGCCCCTGCGCGGCGAGAACGGGCCGGGCCGGCCCACATCTGCGAGAGCATGATCATGCCCCGCGTCTGCGCCTTCCTGTTCCTGGCCGGCCTTGCGCTGGCAGCGACGCCCGCCCGGCCGCGCCCCGCGCGGTACGTGTTCCCCGTCTCGCCGACGAGGCACTGATGCGCGACGTGCTCGGCTTCCGCCACACCGCCGGCGTCGCGCTGATCCTCGCCGCCGGCTGGGGCTGGGTCTGGGCGTTCACGCCAGCCCACGCCGACGAAGGTCGCAGCTTCCTCGCCGTCGCGCTGGTCTGTCCGGCCAACCTCGCCGGCCCGGACTGCTCGCGTGACACGGCGCTCGACATGGCCGTCCAGCCCGTCGCGCTGGTGACGGAATGTGCGCAGGTCGGCGTGCTGCTCGCGACGCACTTGGCGCTGCAGCCCGGCGAGAGCCACAAGATCCTGTGCGAGCGGCGCCGCGGCTGATGCTCACCCGCCCGCGCCCGCCGACGGACCTGCTCGGGCAGGCCGGCGCGGACACCGCGAACCCGGTCGCCCCCGCGGTCGATCTCGAAGCCTGGATGCGCGCGACCTTCATCGACGAGGACGCGCCGCTTCTGAACGAGGACCACGCGCACCTCCGCGATGCCAGCCTCGGCGTCCTGTGGTGCTCGATCCCGAACGAGCGCCAGGGCAACGGCGTCGTCGGCATGTGCGAGGAGGCGACCTTCATCGGCAACCGCTGGGCGAAGGCCCGGTGGGCGATGCAGATCGCGGGCTGGTTCGGGTCGATCCCGGACTTCCTGCTGACCTTCCATGCCGACTACGCCGACCAGTGCTCCGACGCCGCGTTCTGCGCGCTGGTCGAACACGAGCTCTACCACGCGGGCCAGAAGAAGGACCGCTGGGGCGCGCCGCGCTTCAACAGCCAGACCGGCCGGCCCGTCTTCGGCATCCGCGGCCACGACGTCGAGGAGTTCGTCGGCATCGTCGAGCGCTACGGCGTCGGCAACGCGGCGGGCCAGACCGCGGCGCTGGTCGAGGCGGCCCGGCACACCCCGATCGTCTGCGAGACGGACATCGCCGGCGCCTGCGGGACCTGCGGCCGATCTTTGACCTCCGCCTGACAGGATTCGCGCCGTGGCCACGCTCAACGACGAGGTAAAAACCTTCATCGTCCAACAGCTTGCGTGCTTCGATACGCCCTCCGGGGTGGCGAAGGCCGTCAAAGAGGAATTCGGGCTCGAGGTGAGCCGACAGGCAGTCGAAGCCTACGATCCCGGCAAGCGGGCGGCGGCCAACCTGTCGGACGGCTACCGTCAGATCTTCGAGGCGACCCGCACGGCGTTCCTCGCCGAGACGGCGACGATCGGCATCTCGCACAAGGCCGTCCGTCTCCGCACGCTGCAGCGCCTCGCCGAGAAGGCCGAGCGTCAGGGCAACATGGCCTTCGTGGCTTCGGTGCTTGAGCAGGCCGCAAAAGAGTGCGGCGACGCCTTCACGAACAAGCGCCAGGTCGAGGCCACGGGCAAGGATGGTTCGCCGCTGATCGACGGCGGGATCACGGTCGCGTTCGTGCGGGCGCCGCCGGTCCATGCAGGTTGAGTTTCCGGAGAAGCTCGACTTCCTGTTCGAGCCGGCACGCTACAAGATCGCTTACGGCGGCCGCGGGGGCGCCAAGTCCTGGGGCTTCGGCCGCGCCCTGGTGATCATGGGCGCGCAGCGGAAGCTTCGGGTGCTCTGCGCTCGCGAATTCCAGAACTCGATCGCGGAATCGGCGCACGCGCTGCTCGCCCAGCAAATCGACCTCCTCGGCCTCTCCGGCTTCTACGACACGCAGGAGAAGCGGATCCTCGGCGCGAACGGCACCGAATTCATCTTCAAGGGGCTCCGGCACAACGTCGCCTCGGTGAAGTCGACCGAGGGCGTCGACGTGTGCTGGGTCGAAGAGGCCCGCACTGTCTCGAAGGCCTCCTGGGACGTGCTGATCCCGACCATCCGCAAGGAAGGCTCGGAGATCTGGATCAGCTTCAACACCGAGCTCGAAGGCGACGAGACCTACCAGCGCTTCGTGAAGAAGCCGCCGACCGGCGCGCGCGTCGTCAAGATCGGCTGGGAGGACAACCCGTGGTTCCCGGACGTGCTCCGGCAGGAGGCGCTCGACCTCAAGGCGCGCGACCCGATCGCCTACGAGACGGTCTGGGGCGGCAACTGCAAGCAGGTCCTCGACGGCGCGATCTACGCGAACGAGATCCTCGCCGCGGCTCGTGAGAACCGCTTCACGAAGGTCGCCTACGACCCGTCGAAGCCGGTCCACACCTTCTGGGACCTGGGCCGAGCCGACAAGACGAGCATCTGGTTCGCTCAGATCGTCGGGTTCGAGTTCCGGCTGATCGACTTCTACGAAAACCGCGGCTTCGCGCTCCAGCACTACCTCGATGTGCTGAAGGCGCGCTCCGAGGGCAAGGACGGCGTCCCGGGCTACGTCTACGGCGAGCACTGGCTGCCGCACGACGCGCGGAACGAGCTGCTCGCATCCGAGCGAACGATCGAGCAGCAGATGTGGGCGGCCGGGCATCGCGTCCGGATTACTCCGAAGCTCTCGGTCGCGGCCGGCATCGACGCGGCCCGCAAGATCTTCGCCCGGTGCTGGTTCGACGAGGAGCGGTGCGCCGACGGGCTCCAGGCCCTGCGGAACTACCGCTACGAGGTCGACGAGAAGACGCAGGCCTTCTCGAAGAGCCCGCTGCACGACTGGGCCAGCCACGGCTCCGACGCCTTCCGCTACTTCGCCGTCGGCATCGCCGAGCCGCGCGAGGACGACGCTCCGCCGGACGGCCCCAACGACCGCTACGCGCGCCGCCGGCGCAGCGAGGCACAACCCTCAGGATCGGCATGGGCGGCATGAGCGACATCGACGACGATGCCGGCGCCGACGCGCGCTCGCCCGAGGAGCAGGCCGACCTCGACCGCGAGGCCCGCTTCCGCAAGCTGAAGGCGTGGTACCGCACCGACCGCGATGCGTCCTCGGCTTGGCGCGCCGACGCGCGGATCGACTTCGACATGGTCGCCGGCCACCAGTGGGCCTCCGAGGACGAGGCCGCCCTGCGCGAGCAGGGCCGGCCGCCGATCACGTTCAACCGCGTCCTCCCGATCATCAAGGCGGTGGCTGGCGCGGAGGTGAACGCCCGCCTCGACATCCAGTATCTGCCCCGGGAGGTCGGCGACGCCGCGCTGAACGAGCTGCTGACCGAGGGCTCGCGCTACCTCGCCGACGAGGCCGAGGCCGAGGACGAGGAGTCGGACGCATTCGTCGACACGGCGATCTGCGGCATGGGCTGGGTCGAAATGCGTCTCGACTACGAGACCAACCCGGACGGCGACTACGTCGAAGACCGGGTCAACCCGCTCGAGATGATCTGGGACGCCTCGGCGACGAAGCGGAACCTCGTCGACGCCCGCCGCCTGTTCCGCGCCAAGAGCATGGACATGGCCGAGGCGCGCGGGCTGTTCCCGGACGCCGACCCCGAGGACCTCGACGCGGCCTGGGCCGAGGATCGCGACGGAGAGCAGCACCACCAGATCCAGCCGGACCAGAAACGCAGCGACCGCCCCGGCGACGTCTCTGACGGCACCTCGCGCGTCACCATCGTCGAGGCGACCTGGTGGGAGCGCAAGCGCGTCGCCATCGTCACCGACCCGACCACGGGCGAGAGCCAGGAGATGGAGCCGGCCAAGGCCGACGTCCTCGAGCGGCGCGCCGCCGCGCTTGGGATGCAGGTCGACATCCGCCGCATCACGAAGCGGGTCTACCGCCGCGCCTTCCTCGGCAACACGATCCTGAAGGAGACGCCCTCGCCCGCCGGGGACCGCTTCGCCTACGCCTGCATCACGGGCGACCGCGACCAGAACCGGAACTCGTGGTTCGGCATCGTGCGCCCGATGCGCGACCCGCAGCGCTTCGCGAACAAGTGGCTCTCGCAGACCCTCGACATGCTTAACCGCCAAGCCAAGGGCGGCCTGCTGATGGAGAAGACTGCGGTGCCCGACCAAGCCGCGTTCGAGGCGAGCTACGGCAAGCCCGGCGCCATTTCGTGGGTGACGGACGGTACCCTGCAAAGCAGTCGCATGAAGGAAAAGCCGCTGCCGGTCCTGCCGGCCGGCCACTACCAGCTGATGGAGTTCGCCATTGGCTCGATCCGCGACGCCTCGGGCGTGAACCTCGAGCTGCTCGGCCAGAAGCAGAACGACCAAGCCGGCGTGCTGGAGTACCAGCGCAAGCAGGCCGCGATGACGATCCTCGCCTCGCTGTTCGACAGCCTCCGGCGCGCGCGCAAGCACATCGGTCGGGTGCGCCTCTACATGATCCAGACCTTCCTCTCGGACGGACGCTTGGTTCGGATCATGGGCGAAGGCGTGATGCGGATCGTGCCGATGCTGCGGGACAAGACCGCCGGCGACTACGACGTGGTGATCGACGACGCGCCGTCCTCGCCGAACCAGCAGCAGGTCGTCTGGCAGACCTTCACCAGCGTCCTGCCGATCATCAAGGACATGATCACCCCGCAGGTCCTGCTCGAGGTCCTGCCCTACTCGCCGTTCCCCGACTCGTTCGTCGCCAAGATGCGCGAGCTGCTCGCCCAGCCAGCGCAACCGTCGCCGGAACAGCAGCAGCACCAGCAGATCGCCGTCCAGACCGCGCTCGCCAAGATCCAGGACATGACGGCCGGCGCGAACCTGAAGAACGCCAAGGCCGGCCGCGAGGCGGGCCTGACGCATCACGACACCCTCGACGGCTTCGCCAAGGTCGCGGCGATGGCCGCGCCGCCTCAGGCGCCCGCACAGGCCGGCTTCGCCGCCTGACCCCTTACGCCCGCCGGCGGCGCACGCCGGCATCCGTCTCCATCACGTCACGAGGTTCCACATGAACGACCACGCCGAAGGCATGGGCGAAGACGCCTTCTCGACCGAAGATCAGGCCGCCTGGGACGCGATGCGCGAGGGCGGTGACGCCGCTCCAGAGCCCGTGGGCGCCGTCGAGCCGGCCGCCGCTGCGCCGGTCGCTCCAGCGGCCGCCGAGCCCGCTGCTGCGGCCCCCGGCGAGGTCATCGACCCCGAGAACGAAGAGGGCGCTCCCGAGGAGAACAAGGGCAAGTTCGTCCGCCACGGCGCGTTCCACCAGGAGCGCGAGCGCCGGAAGGCCGTCGAGCGCCAGTTCGCCGAGCTGCAGGAGCGCCACGCCCGCGTCGACGAGCGGGTCCGCATCCTGTCGGAGGCGATGAACCGCCCGGCGCCGGCCGCCGCCGCACAGCCGGCCGCCGCCGCCGAGCCCGAGAAGGTGCCGGACCCCGCCGAGGACATCTTCGGCTACGTGAAGCACCTGGAGAAGCAGCTGGAAGCCGTGCGCACCGGCCAGAGTCAGATGACCGAGGCGCAGAAGCAGGCCGAGACCGCGCGTCAGGCCGAGGCCGAGCGCAACACCGTCATCGGCCACTACCAGACCGACATCCGCACCGCGGTCGCCGCCGATCCGACCTTCGCCGACGCCTACGAGCACCTGTTCTCGGGTCGCGTGAACGAGCTGCAGTTCGCCGCCGGCCTGACCCAGCAGCAGGCCGTCGAAACCGCGCGCGAGGAGGAATTCCAGCTGGTCCAGGCGGCGATCGCCCGGCGCGTATCCCCGGCCGCGCTGATCCTGAAGATGGCCAAGGGCCGCGGGTTCTCTCCGAAGGCGCCCGAGCCGACCCCGATGCCGGCAGCCGCCGCCGAGACCCCGGCCGAGCGCGCCGCGCGCATCAGCAAGGGCCAGGAGGCGTCCCTGTCGCTCTCGGCCGCCGGCGGCTCGCCGGCCGGGGAGATCACGCTGGAGATGCTCGCCAGCATGAGCGAGGCGGACTTCGCCAAGCTCGAAAAATCCAACCCGGGCCGCGTCCGCGCCCTGATGGGGGGCTGATCCGATGCGTCGCCTGATCCTCGCCGCGGCTCTCATCGTCGCGCTCCAGCCGGCCGAGTTCGCGCGCACGGCGATGGAGACCAACCAACTCGTCGACGACAACGGCGCCCCGATCGGGACGCCGGCGAACCCGCTGAACGTGACCTGTAAGGCGGGCTGCACGGGCGGCTCCGGCGGAAGCGGTGGCACGGTCACGCAGGGACCGGCCGCGACCGACACGTCTGCCAACCGCTGGCCGGTGCTGGCCTACCAGGGCGGGACGTGGGTGCTCGGCGCGGGATCGGCCAGCATCGGCTCGATCGCCAACACCGCGTTCGGCATCTCCGGCACGCTGCCGGCCTTTGCTGCGACGCCGACGTTCAATCTCGGCACGCTGAACGGTGCGGCGACCGCTGCGAACCAAGCTTCGGAGATCGCGGCCCTCGGCGCGCCGGGCGATGCTGCCAACGCCAATACCGTCATCGGCCAGCTGAAGCAGGCGAACGCGAACCTGCTCGTCGCCACGCCTGCTGCGGTCACGACGGCCGCACCGTCCTACGCGACAGGGACGACGCAGGCCCTGAGCCTGACAACGGCGGGCGGCCTTCGCGTTGATGGCTCGGGCGTGACACAGCCCGCACTTCTCCGGCCCACCGCCGATACCGCCAGCGGTATCACGCCGGCCGGCGCGAGCGCATCCACCGCCTACGCGGTTAAGAGCGGTTCGACCAACCTCTACGGCTACAGCATCACGATGAGCTCGACGGCGGGTTTCCTCGCGCTGCTGAACAGTGGGTCCGCACCAGCTTCCGGGGCGACCATCGGACCGCTCGAATGCATTCCGGTCGCGGCGGCGGGGTACGCCGTCCGGCGTCAGGACATTCCCGACCGTTACCCGGCTGGGCTCACCGTCGTCATCACGTCGTCCTGCACGACCTACACCCCGGTGACGCCGGTGGTTTCGACCGTGCTGGCTCAGTAGCCGCTTGACCCCGCGGGCGAACCCCGTCATTCCCCTATTCGTCGCGAGACGTGCGGGCGCCCTGCCCCGGTCGCGACCTTCACCTTCGACCGACCGGCCCTGAACACACCCTCCATCTCGCGGGGCGCGTTCGTGTGTCCGGTCACCTTCGCCTGATCGCCCGTCACGCGATCCGCACAGCCGCGTCAGAGCCTTCGTCCGCGCCACGTACGGCGCCCGTCCGACCACCGTCCCCAACGGTCATCCGGGGCCCGGCCTTCGTCCGCTCGCGGCGTCACGCGCAGCACGAACCCCTTCCCGCATTCCCCCGATCTCCGAAGGACCCCCTCCGATGGGTACCACCACCTATGGCCTGAACGACGCGCTCGCCGCCAAGCTCTGGTCGATGAAGCTCTCCACCGAGGCCACCAAGGCGCTCGACATCGGCCCGCTGTTCGGCGAGTCCGCCAAGTCCGTGATCCAGGTCAAGACCGAGACCCAAAAGGGCACCGGCGACAAGGTCACCTTCGGCCTGCGCATGCAGCTGTCGGGCAACGGCTTCACCTCGTCCGATCGCGCCGAGGGTAACGGCGAGCAGCTGACCACGAACTCCGACGCGATCACCATCGACGAGCTCGGCAACGTCGTCGGCATCCGCTCGAAGAACACCATCGATTCCCAGCGCGTGCCGTTCAACCTGCGCGACGAGGCCAAGGACGGCCTGGTCGATTGGTTCCAGCTGCGCACCTCGGTGACGTTCTTCAACCACGTCTGTGGCTACACCCCCGCGAACTTCGTCCAGGTCGACGGCTCGGGCGGCGTGAAGTTCACCGGCAACAACGTGGTCACCGCCGCGACCCGCGTCATCCGCCCGAACGCCCGCGCCAACGACGGCGCGCTGGTCGCCGGCGACATCCTCACGCTCGACCAGATCGACGCCGCGGTCGAGATCGCCAAGACCGGCGGCAACGCCGGCGGCGTGAAGATGCGCCCGATCACCATCGACGGCATGGACGAGTGCTGGGTGATGTACCTCCACCCGACGCAGGTGACGCAGCTGCGCCGCAACACCGCCGCGGGTCAGTGGTTCGACATCAAGAAGGCCGCGCTTCAGGGTGGCCAGATCACCAAGAACGCGATCTTCAACGGCTCGGTCGGCATGTACAACAGGGTCATCCTGCGCGAGTCGCAGCAGGTGACCCTCGGCGTCGCCGCCGACGGCAAGACCATCATCCCGACCGTGCGCCGCGCGGTCCTGATGGGTGCCCAGGCCGCGACTGCCGCCTTCGGCAAGTCCGGCGGCCCGACGAAGTACCGCTGGAACGAAGAGCTCTACGACCACAAGCGCGAGCTCGAGGTCTCGGCCTGGGCGATCTGGGGCCTGAAGAAGACGACCTTCAACGGTGCCGACTTCGCCGCGATCGTCATCCCGACCTACGCCGTCAACGCCGGCTGATCCGCGCCGACCCGTGATCCCTGACGCGCGGGTCGGCTTCGGCCGCCTGCGCGTCGTCCGCCGTTTCCAGCACTGAGAGGGCCCGACATGGCCACCAACGTCACCCCGACCAAGCCGCCCGTCCGCTCGACCTTCCACGGGCAGGTCGGCGAGATCCGCTCGCGCGTCACCTTCTCCGACATCGGCCTCGTGGCCGGCCTGCCGATGAAGAACGCCTTCCCGATGGGCGCGATCATCACCCGCACGACCATCATCGTGAGCCAGGCCTTCAACGCCGCAACGACCAACCCGCTCGTCGTCGGCTCGACGCCCGGCGGCAACGACCTCGTCGCGGCGGCCGACGCCAACGCCGGCGCCGTCGGCGTGAAGCGCCCCGACACCGCGACCGCCCTCGCGCAGCTGCCCGCCGACACGGTGCCGTACGTCTCCTACGCCCCGACCGGCGCCGCGCCGACGGCGGGCGTGGCCGACATCGTGTTCGAATACGTCGCGCCGCGTCCGGTCGCCTGATGAGCGTCATGGCGTGGGCGCTATGCGCCGCCCGCGTCGCCGATCTCGAACCGACGGCGGAGCCCAGCGCTCCGCCGTCGCCCCCTTCCGATCCGGAGACGCGCCCCGATGACGGCATCGACGCTCGGCGACCTGGTCGTGGAGATCATGGACGATCTCGACAGGCCCGACCTCGAGCCGCAGATCCGGCGCGGAATCGCGGCCGCCGTCCGGCACTTCCAGCCTGAGCGGTTCGCGTTCAACGAGCGCATCCTGACCTTCCAGACGATCCCGGGCGCCGACGTCTACGGGAAGGGCGACGCGCCCGCGATCCCCGGTCTCTACGCGATCGGCAGCGTCGTGCTCGTCGACGGCGATCAGGTCTGCGACCTCAACCGTGTCGCGGAGACGTGGGTCGAGAGCGCCGACCAGCCGGCGAGCGAAGCCCAGCCCTGCGCCTACTCCTACTTCGACAGCACGCTCCGGCTCTGGCCGGTGCCGTGCGATGCCTGGACGATCCGGCTGTCGGCGCACGTGAAGCTCGACATTCCGGCTGAGGACGACACGCCGAGCGCGTGGTTCGACGAAGCCCGCGACATGATCTCGGCGCGGGCGAAGTGGCACCTCGCGCTGCACGTCCTGAAAGATGCGGGCCTCGCCGCCGCGATGCAGGTCGCGTTCACCGAGGCGTTCGGGACGCTGCGCGCCCGTGCGAACGGGATCGCGTCGACCGGGCAGATCCAGGCCTGGAACCTCTGACATGGCGGTGGTGAAGCTCGCGCCGTTCGCGCCCGACATCGCCTCGGTCGACGCCTCGGTATCGAGCGTGGCCACCAACGTGCTGCCGCGCGCCGATGGCTATGGGCCGTGCCTGTCACCGGCCCCCATCTCCCTGCCCCTGCCGGCCGACTGCCGCGGCGCCATTGAGGTGAACTCGCCCGGCTTCGGCTTCCCGGTCTACTTCGCCGGCACCGGCACCAAGCTCTACAAGTTCAACCTCGGCACCTCGGGCTGGGACGACGTGTCGAAGGACGGCGCAACCTACTCCGTACCGCCGGGCGACTATTGGTCGTTCGCCGTCTACGGGACGCGCCTGGTCGCCGTGGCGCTCGGCGGCCGCCCGCAGGCGATCGACATCGACATCGGTAAGGCCTTCGCGGATCTCGGCGGCATGCCGCCCCGGGCCCGCCATTGCGGCGTCGTCGGCGAGTTCCTGGTGCTGGCCGGCCTCGCCTCCGATCCGAACGCCGTCCAGTGGTCCGACCTCGGCAATATCGATTCCTGGCCGCTCGGGCTCGCCAACGGCCACGAGGGCGACATTCAGCTCTTCCCCGACGGCGGCGCGGTCACGGGCTTCGCCGGCGGCGAGTTCGGCATCGTCTTCCAGGAGCGCACGATCCGCCGCATGGTGTTCGTGCCGAACTCGACCGAGGTGTTCGACTTTTCGATCCTCGAGGAGAATCGCGGCTCGGTCGCGCCCTGGTCGCTGACCAAGGTCGGGCCGCGGGTGTTCTTTCTCGACCGCGACGGGTTCTACGTCTTCACCGGCGGCGCGTCGTCGACGATCGGCGCCGAGCGCGTGAACCGCTTCTTTTTCGATCGGGTCGATCCGAACGCCGTTGCGAGCACCGTGGTGATCCGCGACGCGACCGGGCCGCGGGTCCTGTTCGCCTACCGCTCGAAGATGGCCTCGGGCTCCGATCCGACGCTCCTCGATCAGGTCCTGCTCTACGACTGGCTGCTCGACCGCTGGACGTACATCGACCTGCCGGTGCGGTTCGGCCTCGTGGCGGCAACGCCCGCGACCTCGATCGACAACATCCCCGGCTCCCTGGACGACGCGGGCCAGAAGCCGCTCGACGATCCCTCCTATGCCGGCGGCGCGCCTGCGCTCGGGCTGGTGACGCTCGACAACCGCCTGGCGCTGCTGAATGGCCCGGCGCTCGAGGCGCACGTCGAGACGCCGGACGCGATGCTGTCTCGGCCCAACCGCGCCTTCGTGCGCGGCGTGCGACTCGACAGCGATGCCGATGACTGGCGCGCGCAGGTCGGGACGCGCGAGACCACGCGGCAGGCCGACGTCGTCCGCTACCGCCCGGAGACCGCCCCGAATTTCGAGCGTTTCGCCCCGTGCCGCGCCTCGGGTCGGTATCACCGCGCGCGCATCCGCATTCCGGCCGGCACCGCCTGGTCCTACGCTTCCGGCATCGAGCCGGACGTGACCGTCGAGGGCTCGCGATGATCGTCCCGGGCAAGTCCGAGCGCGATCTGGCCAAGTTCGCGCAGGCGCTGGGCGACCTCGCGCAGGGCGGCTCCAATGCGCTCGGCGCATCCGGCGTGACGCTGGCGCCCGGGGCCGTCGAGACGGTCGTCGCCGATTCCCGCTGCACCGAGGGCGCGCTGGTCGCGCCGATCCCGACCTCGGCCTCCGCCGCGGCGACGACGATCTGGCTGAAGGCGACCGCGCGCGGCTCGTTCACCTGGGGGCACGACGCTTCGGACGCCGCCGACCGCACGTTCCGCTACGAGATCCGGCGGCCCTGATGCACCTGCAGCCGATCGACCGCACCGACCTCGCGCGAGCCTGGGCGGTGGCGGAGCCGTGGCTGGCGCAGGCCTGCGCAAGGCCCGGCTGCGACCTCACCGTCGCCGACCTCCACGCCGCGCTCGAGCGCGACGAGGCCGCGTTGATCCTGATCGTCGACGGCGGGCGGCCGGTCGCCGCCGGCGTGACGCAGGTGCGGGATCACCGGAGCGGGCAGCGAGCCTGCTGGATCCTCGCCCTCGGCGGAAGCGGCGGCGCACGCGCCTTGGCGTCCACCATCCACGAAATCGAGGCTGGCGCTGCTCGGGTCGGATGCGCGCAGGTTGAATTCATCGGCCGCCCGGCCTGGGGCCGGCTGCACTCGAGCTACGTCGCCACCCGCTGCTCCGCCGGCACCCACTTCTCGAAGACGCTGAGGCACTGACATGGGCGGCGGCACCAAGACCCAGACCACGACGCAGAACACCAAGTCTGACCCGTGGGATCCGGCACAGCCCGCGCTCCAGCAGATCCTCGGCGGTGCCACCACGGCGCTGAACTCGGGCGTCGGATCGCAGGTCTACACCGGGCAGCGTGTGGCCGGGCTCGGGTCCGACACGCTCGACGGCCTCGATGCGATGAAGACGGGCGCGGCCGCCGGCACCGGCACCGCAGCGGCCGGCAACAGCTACCTCGGAGGCTTGCTCGGCTCGGGCGGCTCGACCCCGGCGACGCAGGCGGCGGTCGCCGGTCTCGGGGGCGTCAACACCAACGTCGACACGTCGGGCGTCTCGTCCGCCGCGGCGCGCCTCGCCGATCCGAACAGCATCGCCCGGACCACCGGGGCGGCGCTGGCCGGCGGCGACTACGCGACCGACGCCTCGCCATTGTCCGGTCTCGCGAGCAATCTCGCCACCGGCGGGACGCAGACCGAGCGCTCGCTTCAGGACGTCGCCGACGGGAAGTACCTGTCGGGGGGCAACCCGTACCTGCAGGCGATGATCGACAAGGCGACGACCAGCGCCGCCTCGACCGTCGGGCAGAAGTTCGCAGCCTCGGGTCGGTATGGCTCCGGCCGGTTCGCCGGCGCCACGGCGGAGGCGGCCCAGAATGCCGACCTTGGCCTGCGCTACCAGGATTACTCGACCGAGCGCGACCGGCAGGCCGCGGCCGCCGGCGCGATCGACAGCGCGGAGAACGCGCGCGCCAGTACCGCGACGGGCGTCTACCAGGGCCTCGTGGGTATCAATCAGGGCAACGCGGGGCTCGCCGCCACCGGTGCCGGCCTCTCGCTCTCCGCCGATCAGGCCGGGCTCACCGGCGCCTCGACGCTCGCCTCGCTCCAGGGCTCGAACGCCGACCGCACGCTCGGCCAGCAGGGTGCGCTCCTCTCGGCCGCGCAGGGCGACCGCGCGGCGGGCCTCGCGGCGATCGGCGCCGAGGGGGCGAACCAGACTGCCCTCACCGCACCCGGGCAGACCCTCGCGCAGGTCGGTGCGATCCAGGATGCGGCCCGGCAAGATCAGCTCACGTCGGATCAGACCGTCTTCGACGAGCAGCAGGCCGCGCCGTGGAAGCAGCTCGGGCTCGCCTCGAGCGTCGTCGATCCCATCGCCGGCCTCGGCGGCACGACGAGCGGCACGACGGTCCAGAAGATCCCGCAGGCGAGCTTCTTCCAGCAGCTGATGGGCGGGCTGATCGGCGCCGGCGGCGCTGCCGCCAATTCGGCCTCCGCGCTCGGCAAGGCCGGCCTGATCTGAGGGCGGTTCCGTGGCATCCTCTCCCGCCCCCTTCGGCTTCTTGCCGCCCGGCGTGCTTTCGGGCCTGCGCCGGTCCGTGATCGATCCCGAGACCGGTAACGCGGTCGTCACATCGGCGCCTACCGGCGAGGTGGTCCAGCGGTCCGCGGTCCTGCCGATCGGGCGGGATGACGACGGGCGGCTGACGCCGGCGGTACCGGGGCTGATCGCCGACGCCCCGCAGAGCATCGCGTCGGCCCTCACGTTGCCTCGCGATGCCTGGCGCGGAGATGTCCAGACCCAGCCCACGATGATGAGCGCGGACGAGGGGCGGCGCGTCGCCGACCTCGCCGGCACCGCGATGACGGGATCGCTGCCGTTCGGGGTGCCGAAGGGCGCGCTGCGGATGTTCGGCGGCGCCGCGACGCACGAGGTCGACCCGTTCGCGGCGCTCGAGGCGGGACTGGCCGCCGGCATGAAGGATGCGGAGCCGATCGCCCGGCCGATCGCCCGCGTCGACCCGACGGCGAAGTCGTGGGACCTGTTCCACGGCACCGCGGCGCCGGAGGATTTCGCGCGCTTCAACCCGCACCTCGCGGCATCCTCGCGTCCGCACACGCCCGAGGGCGAGACCGGCGCCGTGTTCCTGTCGCCGGCTGCAGGGGAGGCCAACCATTACGCCTCGGCGCGCTCGTCGTCCGGCCCGGATGCAGCCGGTCCCCGCGTGATCCGCACGACCGTCGATCCGGGCAAGACCGACGTCTTCGACCTCCCGGCCCTGTTCGAGAACGACCCGACCTTCGTCGCACGGGCGCGGGACGCGTTCATCCAGGACGCGAAGAGCAACGGCGCCGACCCCGACGTGGTCGCACGCGCCGGCTCGGTTTTCGACGAGCGCCATGCCCGGATGCTCGACGAGTTCCGGATCGCCCGCGATCTGAACGCGCAGCTCGCCGAGCTCGGCTACCCGGCGACCGAGGTCCCGCAGGTGCAATGGGGCTACGGCGCGACTTCGGCGGCGATCCAGCGCGCTCGCGAACAGGGTCTCGACACCGCGGTCCTGCGCGGCCTGAGCGAGAGCAACGGCGGTGACCAGGTCGTCGCCCTGACGCCGGGCCGGGTCCGCTCGTTCTACGCGCCCGACCAGCTTCTCTACTCCGGCGGCCCGTCGGGGGCCGGCGTCGGCGTCGCCGCGCTCGCCGCCCGCTCCGACGCGCAGGCCGCCCCCTCCCAAGGAACCCCGCCTATGTCCGCTGGCCCTGCTCTGTTCGGCTTCAACCTGTCGCCCGAGGACATCGCGCGGCTGATGCGCCAGCAGGGCGCCGACCCGCGCGCCGACATGCCGGCAGAGGATGCGGCCCCGGTCTCGTTCCTGACGCAGCACGGCCCCGACGGCTTCGTGATCCCGCCGGCCGTCCGCGCGACGGCGCCGGCGGGCGATCCGTCCGCGCTGCGCCCCGACGAACAGGCGGCCGCCGTGGCTGCCAGCGCGCCGGCCCCGTCGCTCGAGAACGCTCCGGCCAGACTGGCCCCGGCACCGCAGAGCCTCACCGGCCTTCCGCCGTCCTTCAGCTTCCCCGATCCGGTCGCGCCGCGCTCCGCACCAGCGCCGGCCTCGCGCGTCGCCGCCCACGCTCCCGCACCCGAAGTCGACGACGCGCCGGCGCCGATGACGGTGCCCCTGCCGCCGCAGCGTGCGCTCGGCCTCGGCGCGCCGTCGCAGGCCGACATGCCCGCTGTCGGTGCCGTCCCCGCGCAGGGCCAAGCGCCGGCCGGTGCGCCGGCGGTGCCGGAGAAGGAAGGCCCCGGCATCGGCGCCATCCTCGGCCGCCTCGGCGATGCGGGGGTCGGCGATCAGATGATGGCCTTCGGGTCCGGCCTGATGAGCAAGCACGGCTTCGGCGCCGGCGCGGCGGCCGGCTTTGACAACATGCAGCGGGCCTCGAAGGACCGCGCCGTCACGGATCTCGCGAAGGCCGACCTCTCCCTCAAGCAGCGTAAAATCGCGCAGGAGACGGCCGCGCTCGGCGGCAACGCGGCGATCATCAAGCGCGCCTTCCCCACCCTGTCCGATGCCGAGGCGATCGCAGCAGGCTCGAACGGCGGCCAGGTCACCGAGGCGCTCAAGATCCTGCGCGACCCGAACCACGGGCGCGAGAACGATCCGGCCATCGTGAAGGCGCGCGCGCAGGCGCAGGCCGAGGGTACGGCGGCGGGGTCGAAGGACGATGTGCAGATCGTGACGCGCCCCGACGGCTCGATCGCTGCGGTGAACAAGAGCCAGATTGGCGAGCCGAACGCCGCTGCGGTCACCACCGTCGCCCCGGCGACCGGCGGCACGCGGATCTGGGGCGCACCGGGCCCGGATGGGCAGGTAGTCCAGGCGCCGCCGAACACGCCGGCCGGCACGCCGGGCTACTACGACGAGAAGGGCGCGCCGCACGTCTCCCTGACGCAGGGCACGAACCAGCTGCCGCAGAAGGCCAACACCGAGCTCGACGCGGCTGCCGTGAAGGCCATCACCGAGAGCCGGGCGAAGGCCGAGGGTGCCGTCGGCACCATCGCGGCGATCAACCGGCAGAAGGAAGCCCTCGACAACGGCATCGTGTCGGGCGCGGGCGCGGACTGGCGCACCAAGGCGCGAGCGATCACGGCGCAGATCCTCGGCATCCCGGACAGCTACGTGACGCAGTCGCAGCTCTTCGACCAGGCCGCGACCCAGAAGAGCGCCGAGCTCGCCAAGGCGATCTCGCAGTCCGGCCACACGACGAACATGGACCTTCAACTCGGCAAGACGATCTCGTCGGGCGACCGCTCCAGCGTCGAGGCCGCGCTGCGGGCCGGCATCGAGGCGCAGGAGATCCTCGCCAAGAAGACGATCGAGCACCACAACAGCAGCGTGGATCGGTTCGCGACGCCCGAGACGGCCCAGCGTGCCGGGTTCTTCAAGGTCGAGCAGCCCGAGATCTACCAGTACAAGCCCACGGCCCCCGACCGGTCCGCCGTCGAGACCGAACTGCGTCGCCGGGGGATGATGCGTTGAGCGACCTGTCGAAGCTCTCCGACGACGAGCTGATGCGGCTCTACCACGCCACGCCGGAGCCGAAGCCGGCGCCCGGCGCGGCGCCGACGGCAGATCTCTCCAAGATGTCGGACGCCGACCTGATGAAGCTGCACGCCAGCTTCACGGACGCGCCCTCCTCCGGCGTGGCCGGCGATGATGTTGCTGCCGTCGGGCGCGGGATCATCGACGGCGTGCCGGTGGTCGGCCCGTACCTCACCGCTGGCGTGAACAAGGCCGTCGCCGGCGTGCGCGCGCTCCAGCACGACACGAAGTACAGCGACGAGCTGCGCAACGTGGAGAATTTCGGACGCGCCACGGCGGCCGAGCACCCGATCGCCGACATGGCGGGCCAGCTGGCGGGCGGTGTCGTCGGCACGCTTCCGCTAGTTGCCGTCGCGCCCGCCGCGTTCGGCGCGGGTGCCGGCGGGTTGGCAGCTCGCACGGGCGCCTCGCTTCTTAGCGGGGGCGTACTGGGTGGTGCCGATGCGGCCGTCCGGAACGATGGCGACCTGCCTGCGACCAAGGATGGCGCCTTGATTGGCGCGGGCCTTGGCGCGGCCGGTCCTATCGCTGGGCGCCTCGTCGGCAAGGCTGTCACCGCGATGCGGGGTGGCGATCCCGGGATGCACCTCCTGCGGGAAGCGACGCACGGGATATCCGAATCCGAACTAGCCTCGGCGCAGGCGATCCGTGACAGCTCGCGCGCGCTTCCGGGCGGCGGCGTCGAAATCCCCCTCGACGAGGCGCTGAACCGCGCCACCGACGGACGGGCCGGGCGCGTTTCGCAGCTCTCCCGCGTCGCGGCGAACTCCGGCGGCGAGGGCGGGCGGATCGCCTCCGAGGTCTATGCCGGCCGGCCCGCGTCGATCGACAACGTGTCCCGTGCGCTATTCGACCAGATCGCGCCGGAGAACGTGGCGCCGTCGGCCGTCGGGCTCGACGTCCAGTCGGCGGCGCGCGCCGGCGTCCGACAGACCCCCGAGGGCGTAGCCCTGGATCAGGCCCGCGCCGCCGTCGGCCCGCGCGTCACGCCGGATCAGGCCGGCCGCACGATCCAGCCGGAGATGCGCAACGTCGCCGACGCACGCGAGGCCGTCCGGTCGCTGCAGGCCGATCGCGATTATGCCGCCGCGCGCGCTGCGCCGGAGAATGCCGGCATCGAGCGCACGGTCACGGTGGAGCGCCCCGGCGAGCCGGTCGTGATCCAGCCGACCTACAGCCGGCCACAGTTCGAGGCCGATGCTCCCCGCCCGGCTGACCCGGCACCGGTCCGCGGCGCGGCCACCGAGGCTGATGCGCAGGGTGAGAGCCTCGCCCGCTTCATCGCGCGCAACGGCGGCCTCGACCTCACGAGCGATCTGCGCAGCCAGGACTTCCACCGGTTCAACATCCCCGGCGCCGGCACGGTGGCGCGAGAGGGCGGCAAGCCGCTCGACAGCTTCTGGCGCGTGAAGCTGATGGAGGCGGGCTACCTGCGGCCGGACGCCGACGGTGGCATGGCACGGGACATCCGCGGCGAGCTGATGCGCAAGCTCACGAACGAGCGCCGCGGCGTGCCGTCGTACCCGATCGGGCAGGAGCGGGCGCCGCTCGGCGAGCGGCTGAAGGCCGGGCAGATCGCCGACGACTTCAGCCACGCCCGCGACCTCGCCGAGAGCCGCCTGAACGAGGACCTGACCCGCGTCGGCGTCGATCCGGCGAGCGTGCATCCGGACATCCGCGACCGCGTCCTCGGCACGCTGATGCGCGACGGCGGCGCTGATCCGGTCGAAGCCTACGAAGCGGTCGTCGGCAAGATGAAGGGGCCGCTCGAGCCCTACACAAAGACGCCGACCATCACCGAGGAGATCCCGGACGTCCGATTCGGGCAGGTGAACCCGATGCCGGCGCTTGATGCGGTCGCCGGGCAAGCCCGCACCGCCAAGAGCGACGTGCGGGGGGCGCTCGGCAACGTCCGACGCGACCTGATTAGCGCGGACGGCCAGCCCGACATGAGCGTCGAGGGCCTGCTGCACGCCCGCGAGCGCAACGACTTCGCGATCCGGCAGGCGCAGGAGGTCGGCGACGCGACGAAGGTGCGTGACCTCACGATCCCTCGGCAGGCGCTCGACCGGCAGCTGAAGGCCGTCCCCGAGGTCGCGACGGCCGACGCCAACTTCGCCGCGAACAGTCGGCCTCTGGAGCCGTTCACCGGCAACACCCCGCTCGGGCGCGTGGTCCAGCGCGATCCGACCACCGGCCGGATGGCGACGCCGACCGAGCAGGTACCGAGCCATCTGCAGGGCGCCTCGGCCGCACGCGAGTTCCTGGCGAATGCGACGCCGGCCGCGCGCCAGGCCTACGAGGGCCATGTCGCGACCCGCATCCTCGACGCGGCGACCGACCGGCGCGGCACGATCAATCCGGACGCCCTGAACCAGGCGCTGCGCGAGCACGTCGACGTGCTGACGGAGATGCCGGACGTCTACCATCGCCTCGACGACGTGGTGCGCGCCCGCGACGGGCTCGCTCGCGTCGAGAAGAGCCCGCTCGGGCAGCTCGCCCAGACCGACGACGTCCGCCGCGCCGTCAACGTGCTGTTCCCGCAGGTGCCGCAGGGCGCGAACCACCATGAGATCGCCGCGGCGATGACGGCGGTGGCCCGCAACAACCCGGCGGCCGCGCGTGACCTGACGCGGATCTACCTCGAGACGCTGTTCAATGAATCGACCCAGCAGGTGAAGGGCATCGCGGCGCAATACGGCGGCGCGGGCTTCGCCTCAGCGGTACGCGGCAACCCCCAGCAGCGCCACAACCTCGAAGCGGTCCTGCGCGTCCTGCCCGACGGCGAGATGCGCGCGGCTGCGGTCGACCGGCTGCTGACGACCCTCGAGGCGACCGGCTACAGGCCGCAGAAGGGCTCGGATACCGCGTTCAACCAGGCGATCCAGAAGCAACTCGCCAGCGGCAACACCCCGGTCGGACAGGCGATCGCGAGCGCAGCGTCCGGCGCGACGGCGGGCGCCACCGTCGGCGGCCTTAGCGGGGCGCTCGGCGGCGGTGTGGTCGGCCTGAAGCACGGCATCAGCGATGCGGTGACCCATGCTCGGATGATGGGGAACGGCGAGGCGATCGCGCGGCTGATCTACGATCCGAAGGCGCTTCCGGACCTGCGGGCTCTCTCGAAGTCGCCGCCCGGCTCGAAGAACGCCGAGCTCTTCACGGCGCGGCTGCTGCGCCTGGCGAACGACGGCCAGCGGCCGGTCGTGAATCAGTCAGCGACGGCGCGGTAGGAAGGGGCGCATCCGGCCGGCCTCGTTGCGAGGCCAGTAGCCGACGACCGCCGCAACGACGAATATCGCCACGATGAAGGCGATTGAGCCGCACTCACCGACGGAGTCGGTCAGCCAACGATTGAAGCCCGGCACAACGAGCTTCAGCACCCAGCCGATTGCCAGCATGACGGCGGTGAACAGGACGAAGGCCACGACGCGATGCATCACAGCACCTTCGTGCAGACCGCGTGGATGCTTCCCTCGCCGTTGGGGCCGGTCGGGATCGCACAACGCTGCATGCTACCGGTCAGCCTGTCCAGGAGATAGAAGGTGTCCCAGCCCATCGAATCCTTCGAGAAGTTGACCGCTTCCCAGCGGTTGGATAGCGCGCCGACCATCGCAGAAATGATGATCGCTGCGAGGAGCGTGGCGGGAACGGCGAGCCAGCGGGGCATAGTGATCAGTGCATGAGCTTGGAGATCGCGAACGCGATCGCGCTGATGCCGCCCAACATGCCGACAATGATCGCCACCGTCTGCCACGTGGTCGGGATGCTCGTTACGCGGCCAGAGACATTCTCCATCTTGCCGGTCAGTTCTCCATGCATCCGCGCCAACCCGGCCGCGTCAGCAGTGTGATCGAGACGCGTTTCGAGTTTCGCCAGTACCGTATCGACGGCGCCGAATCGATCCGACATCCCACTGAACCGCTTCTCGTTCTCCAAACGGCCGTCGCCGATGGACCTTGAGATAGCGTCCAGCTTGTCGAGGATCGCCTTCTGACCGTCTTCGAGAGCTTTAACGCGCGGTCCCATAGGATCTTCTGGGCCTCCCCCGTCTCCGGTATTCATAGCCCCACCTATGACTGCACGATCGACAGCAATCGCACTGCGGCTGGACGACGATGCTAACTGCGAATAGCTCGTCTTTCGCCTTTCAGCCATACAGTTACTCCCTCCCTAAATTTTTTTCTTTTATCCATTTAACTATCGCAGCGCGTCGAATGAATTTTACGTTGGCGCAGGTTTGACACTCGACAATCATAACTTTAATGTTGTTACTAGTAATTTCTTGGTCGCTGGACTTTACGTCGATTGCACCATAAATTTGTTCATCAAGTGGTCCTATGAACCAGCTTTGACTTTTACAAATTTCACATATGAATTCCCCACCGGATTTTTCTTCAAGATAGCTCGTTACATCGGAGTATGAGAGCTTTTCGATGTCTGGCGGGTCGAACAAATTTGGAAAAGCCATCAGTTCGCCCCCTCTGGATCTTCTCGGTTCGGGAGCAGGCCCTGGCCTGTAAGCCAATCGCGTAGCGCGTAACGAACAGCGTCAGGCCGCGACGCTAAAGGCTCATTCGCTGTCTTGGCGCGCATGAAAGCATCCAGCGCGTCGATCATCGGCGCGGGCATGCGGACGTTCACGGCAGCGGTATCGAGCCGCGGCCTGCCCCTTGGTCGGCGATCCAAATGCGTCGTCATCGCTTTTCATAGCGCTATTAAATCGGTGGGCAAGCTGCCCCCTGTATTACCCTTGACCCGACGGGCAATCCGCCTGAATAAGCCACCGTCAGGCGCCCTGCGCGCCGGCAGACAAGGCCGCTCCGAGATGGGCGGCCTTTCGCGTTTCCGGAGCACCGCATGGCCGCAGATCCTCGCGCCGCGGCGCTCATCGTGTCGGCCCAGCGCATCGGTGCCAACCCGCTCGATTACGCGACCGTCATGTCCTACGAGACCGGCGGCAAGCTCGATCCGAGCGTTCGGGGCGGAGCCGGCAACCGGCATATCGGCCTGATCCAGTTCGGCCCGGCCGAGCAGAAGGCCTACGGCGCGAGTCAGGACCAGAGCTTCGAGGAGCAGCTGCCGGCGGTCGAAGCGTACCTGACCGACCGCGGCTTCAAGCCCGGGATGGGGCGCCTTGACCTCTACTCGACCATCAACGCCGGGCACCCGGGGCTCTATGACAAGAGCGACGCCGGCAACGGTGGCGCGCCCGGGACCGTCGCCGACAAGGTCAACGGGCAGATGGCCGGGCACGAGGCGAAGGCCGCGGCCTTCCTCGGCGGCGACTTCACGCCGTCGATGCCCGGCGGTGCAGCGCCAACGCCCGCTGCCGGCGCTTTCGGTCTCGCCGGCCCCGTCGCGTCCGGTACCGCCGATTCCGTCACGCCCGCCGCTGGCGCCACGATGCAGGCGCCCGCGAAGGACGACAGCGTCGACGTCGCCGGCCTGCTGAAGGCGCTGAACGGCGGCGGGCAGGCAGCGGCCTCGCCGGTCGCGCAATCGGCCGCCGCATCGGCCGCACCGCAGATGCTGCAGCCGCATCGCCCGGCGGCCCAACCGTTCGACGCTTCGCGCTTCTTCGCCATGCTCCCCGGCGCCCGCTCGCGCTGATCCACCCCAACCGCTGCACCACCCGATCCGGACGCGCTCGCGTCGTCGGAGCCGGACCCGTGCGCGCCGCCAGGAGCCGCCATGACGGGCCTGAAAGACTTCTCCACCGACGCCGCGTCGAACGATGTCGGCGCCCCCCCGATCCTCTGGCAGGAGGGGCAGCCGGCCGGGACCGTGAACAACTCGGCGCGTGCGCTGATGGCCGCGTTGGCCTGCTGGCGTGACGACAACTCGGGCATTCTCGGCGCGACCGGGGGCGCGTCCGGCGCGTACAGCCTCGCCACAGAGCAAGGGTTCACGTCGGCCGACTACGCTCAAGCGTTCGACCTGGCCTGGACACCGGATGCCGCCAACCCCGGCCCGTGCACGTTCCAGCCGGACGCTGCCGGGCCAAAGCCGATGCGCAGGCCGGGCGGCGCCGAGCTCGCACCGGGCGATATCCAGGTCGGGCAGGTCTACCGGGTTCGGTGGCATCCCGGGACCACCGTCGTCACGGTCGTAGCTCCGTTCATCGAACAGGCCGGCTCGATCAAGGCTTTCGCGTCCGCTGCAGCCGTCCCCCCGGGGTGGCTGCCGTGCGTCGGGTCGCCGATCTCGCGCGGGGTGTATGCCGCCCTCTTCGGCGCGATCGGAACGACCTGGGGCGTCGGCGACGGATCGACCACGTTCAACCTGCCGAACTTCCAAGGCCGTACGTTGTTCGGGGCGGACATCAACGCGGGTCTCCTGACCGGCGCTGGTGGCATCAACCCCACCGTCGGATCGATCGGCGGTGCGGAAGCGATCGCGCTGTCTGCAGCGCAGCTGGCAAGCCATACCCACACCGGGGCGGCAGCGGCGGCGGGCGCGCACGATCACGGTGGCTCGGTCGTAGCGGCGGGGCAGCACTCCCACGGCGGTGCAACGACGGCGGCCGGAAACCATACGCACGGCGGTTCGACCGTGACCGCTGGCTCCCATGCACATACCGGCACGACCGCGTCTGCCGGCACGCACGGACACCCGATCACCTACAGCATCGGAACCGCTGGCAGCGGCGGCACGAACCGCGTCGTCACGGATCTCGAGCCGAACGGCAGCAACAATGCGGGCGGCGCAACCGACGGAGCCGGTGCCCACACCCACGACTTCACGACAGCAGCGTCAGGCGACCACAGCCACGGCGTGACGATCGCTGCCGTCGGGGACCACGCTCACGGCATCCTCGCCGACGGCCAGCATGCGCACGCGATCAACGTCGTCGCCGACCATACCCACACCCTGACGATCGACGCCGCCGGCTCCGGCGCAGCGCACCCGAACATGCCGCCAGGCGCGGTCATCGTCTGGGCGATCAAGGCCTGAACCCGCCTCAGCAATCCTGGATCACGCCCATGCTTGTGCGCAATGCGCTCCTCGCCGCCCTTGCCCTTGTCGCTGTCGCGAGCGGCCCCGCCGCATCCCAGACCGCGCCGGGTAGCGCCTTCTCCTGGAGCACCGATCCGGACCGGAATGCGGTGGTCGACCCGGCGATCCCGGCGCAGGACGGGGCTTCTGCCCGGTCGTACATGTCGACGGTGCGTGGGGTCATGTCCGGCGTAGCGCAGGCGCTCGGAACGCGCGGAGCCGCAGGCGGGATCGCGACCCTTGGATCGGACGGCCGGCTGCCCGGGCCGCAATCCCCAGCGAATCCCAGTTCCGTGACGAGCACGGTCCTCGAATCACTCATCGTCTCGCCCAAGTTTTCGCACGGCGGGATGGTGTTTCAGAATACCGCCGTCGCGGCGGGTGACATCCTCGGTCCCCAGCAGCCGCCCTCGTACTTCACCCATGACGGCGTTCGGTCATCGATCGTCGTGATGCCGGATGCGACGGCGCAGACCACCTCCGCGTTCGGGGGCTACGTCCGCAACAACTCGACGCGGGACGCCGCCGGCATTTTCACGACCTGCGCACAGGTCGCAGAAAACGGCCCTTGCTGGGGCGCCAACGTCACGATGATCGATGCCGGAGCGAACGGCGTCGTCACGAGCGGGGGCGGCAAGCGGCTGATCGGTATCGAGATTAACCCGTCCGTCACGAGCCCGAACACGACGGTCCAGGGCATCTCGATCATCGGATCGTCGATCTCTCAACCGGCCTACTCCGATGGCATCACGGTCAGCCACCTGAACGCGAGCGCACCCGGCACCCGTACGTGGAGCCACGCCTTCGTCGTCGGCGATGCGTCCGCGCAAATCGGCTATCTGACGGGAGCGCTGTCGCTGACCGGCTCCAACGTCGGCGGCATCCAGAACTACCTGAACTATCGCGACTCGGCCGGCACCGCACAGGCGGTTCGGTACGCGGCGACCGGCGCCGGCGGTCTGGCGATTAGCGGCACGGCCGCCGCCAACGGCATCACCATCACGCCGGCCGCCGCCGGGCAGTTCCCGACGATCCAGGCATTCGGCTCGGATGCGAACCCCGGCCTCGTGCTCCAGGCGCAGGGTCTCGGTCAGGTGGTGACCCAGAGCCTCCTCAGCGTCGCCAAGGGTCTCTATGTCGCCGCCTCGGCCACGTTCGCCGTGCCGGTGAAGTTCCCGGTCTATCCTGTCGCCTCCCTGCCGACCTGCAACGCGGCGGCACAGGGGAGCTACGCCGCGGTCTCCGACGCAACGACGCTGACGTATGGCGCCGCGCCGGTTGGCGGCGGGTCGATCTCGACGCCGGTCTATTGCCGCGGCGACGTGTGGACCATGCACTGATGAGCCGCCTCCTCGCAGCGGTCGCGCTGCTCAGCACGCTGGCTACTTCCGCCATGGCAGATGCCCTGCCCGTCTGGTGGCTGGGGGCGGTTTCGGCCGGTATCGTTGACCCGTCCAGCGTTCCCGCCGCGGACTCTTTAAGGCTGATCGGCGGTGAGATCGAGATCTCGGGCATCGCCGTTCGCCGCCATCACCCGGTCTCCGTCGCCGTCGATGTCGAGGGCATCCCGGCCCGCATCTGCCCGGCGCCTCGCCGCCGCTGATCCTTCATCTTCGTGGAGACGACCATGGCCTCGTCCACCGACGCGGGGGCGTTCGCGCGCCTGGATCGCGCCCTGTTCTTCGCTGCGATCCGCCCGCTGTTCGGGTCGATGACGCAGGCGCAGGTGGACGGCGTGGGCCGGCTGCTCGACGCCTTCCTGCTGCACGCCCTGCTGCTCGACCGGCGCCACCTCGCCTACATCCTGGCCACGAGCTTCCACGAGACCGGCCGACGGATGATGCCGGTGCGGGAGGGGTTCGCGACCTCGGATGCGGCCGCGCGCCGGGCGGTAGCCGCCCTGTTCGCGTCAGGCAAGATCAGCCGAAACTACGCCCTGCCGAACGCGCGCGGGCTCTCGTTCTACGGCCGTGGCGACGTGCAGCTGACCTTCGAGGATAACTACGCCGCGATGGGCAAGCTGCTCGGGCTCGACCTCGCCGGCAACCCGGACCTGGCGCTCGACCCGGCCGTGTCGGCCTGGATCCTGATCGAGGGCGTGACGCGCGGCGTGTCCATCAAGGGCGACTTCACCGGCCGGGCGCTCGAGGACTTCATCGCCGGCAACCGGTGCGACTACGTCGGGGCCCGCCGGACCGTGAACGGGACGGACAAGGCGGCGGCAATCGCGGGCTACGCGGAGCGGTTCGAGGCGGCGCTGGTCGCCGGCGGGATGCCGCTGACGGCGGCACGGATGCCGGGAGCGCTCGGGGCCGGGCCGCCGCCCATCGTCGCTCCGCCCCGGGCGGCCAGCCCCGCTCCGACGACTCCTGCCCTGCCCCAGCCCGCCCTCACCGGCGGGCTTTCTTCTGCGCCGAGCTTTGCGCCCGCCCCGGGGTTCTGGTCGCGCGTGCACGCCCTGCTCTCTCACCCAAAGGCTGCCTGACCATGATCGCTCGTAATGCCCGCCGCATACAGGTGATCTGGCGTCGTCTCCGGGGCTGGCGCACGTTCATCTTTTTCACGCCGGCGTTCCTGGTGACGCTGCTCGACGCGCTCCACGCGATCGACTTCCGGCAGCTGCTGCTTGACATGGGCGCGCCCGAGGGAACGGCGAAGGCGATCGTCGCCGGCTGCTTCCTCGTTGGCATCGTTCTGCGGGCTTACACCACCACACCGCCGATGCGGCCGCAGGGTGGCCCGGACGCCGGAGGGCCACGCTGATGGGCCTCCTCGCCTCGTTCATCCTCGGCCTGCCCGGCATCGCTGGGAAGCTGCTCGACTACCTCGGTAAGCGGTCCGACAACACGGTTCTGACCAACGGCCAGAACGTGACGGCCGACACGACCGTCGCGCAGGCGCAGCTCGTCGCGTACGTCGAGGAGCGCAAGGCCATCGAGGCAGAACGCGCGGCGCAGCGCCTCTCGCCGTGGTCCGCCTGGATGATCCCGACGGCGTTCGGGCTCTGCATGCTCCACTTCGGCGCGATCGTCCTCGACTCGACGTTCCTATTCAACTGGCAGGTCGCGAAGCTGCCGACGCCCTACGACGCGATGGAGCAGATGATCGTCGCGTCCGTGATCGGCGTCGCCGGCGTCCAGGCCGCGGTCGGGCGTATCTTCTCGAAGCGGTAGCGCTTCAACCTCCCCCGCAGCAGGGGGAGGGATCACCGCGCGACCGGAACACCGGCGCGCCTCACTCGGGGCTGCACGATGTCCGACACCGCCGAACCGAAGAGGGCGCGTCGTACGCGCCGCCACGATCCCACCGCCCTACGCCGTTCGGCGCTGGAGCACATCGGCTCCGAGCTCGGGGCCGCCATTCAGCCGCCGGTGCCGCCGGGGCTGGGCGAAGGGCTGCTGGATCGAGCCGCCCGGGGGGACACGATGCAGGACCGGCATATCGCGAACCTGCTCGGACAGCTGCTGGCTCGGAGCGAGGCCAACGGCGACCAAATCGACGAAACGCGAGCGCAGGTGACCCGCATGGACGAGAAGCTCGAGGCGATCAGCCGCCGGCTGGATGGAGTCGCCTACCAGAAGGACATCGCGTCGTTCATGACTCGCGAGGAGATCGAGCGGAAGATCGAGAAATCGGCCACGGAGATCAAGGGCGAGGTCGCCGGCCTGCGCAAGATCGGCTGGGGCCTCACCTCGGCTGTGCTCATCGGTGCGGTCGGCCTGCTCGTGAAGGTCATCATGGCGGCGGCGCACATCGCGACCTGACCTCGCGTTGACAACTGTTAACACCCTCGGCGCCCGGCGCTCACGCCATTCGAGATCGCCTGCGGACCGGCTCAGTGAGCTCCTGCCCCAAGGGATGAGGCTCCCTCGGCCTTGTTCTACTCCCGCCTCATCCCGGCCGGCAGCGAGACGGACTTGGAGCTGATGGCGCTGGGTGGCATGTTTCTAGAATGAGCGCTCATCCCATACGGGCCTTACACGGCAGCTTCTTTCGTTGCTCAGCATGCGGTGAACGGTACCTGACCACCTGCGGAACCAAAGCTGAAGGCCCTACATCGCAAGACGATGCTCGGTTCCTGAACTACGACTGCCGCCGGATTATGGGCGACTACGAGGACCCGCGGTTTCGCTCCTTTCGCCGGTTGGGAGAGGATGAAACGATCTGATCATGTCTAAGTATAGCGCGGACTGAGGATGAGCGCCGGCTTCCCCCGTGGACGTAACCTCTCCCACGGCTTGCTCCCGAGCTTCGTCGTTTGGTATGCCAGAGATCTAGGGCCGCCGGGCTTTCGCTCTCCTCTAGCTTCGGTATCCACAACCTCGGCCCGGCCAGCACCCGCTGCGCCGGGCTTTTTCGTACCTGCACTACCCCTCGCCCGGATACACCCCGGTCGCCCGCCATATCCGAATTCGCAGGAGCCGGATCTGCGCGCGCCGCAGCGCCGAGCCGGCATAGCCCTGAAGCACTGGATCGCCCCACAGCCTCAGGATCTTGCGGTTGTTCCGGCAGGTCCGGACAGCTCGTGTCCGATGCCAGGCGATCTGCTCCGCCAGTGAGGCGCAATCATACCAGCGGTGAAAGCCCTCGACGATCTCGCGGATCTCGGGGTCCGGTTCGTCGGTTAGGTTGAGCTTCTCCATCCGCATCGCGGCTTCCCCTGCGATCTCGGCTGGCACACTCGCTTAGCGAGCCTCCGCGCGCCAGCGGTTAGCGGGGAAACCTGCGGTTAGGATGAACGTATTTGTCTTGAGGAACTGGTTCGGAAGGCAGCAGGGGTAGCATTCCAGATTACGGGAGAAGCTGATGGACGGCAGCACGAAGAACGACGACGCCGAAGCAATGCGGCTCGGTTGGGAGGCTGGCAAAATCGAGAAGAGCTCCGCGTGCGACTGTCCATACGAGCCCTCGGTGTTCGGGCTCCGGTTCGCCTGGCTGGATGGCTTCTCGAAGGGCCGCGTCGAGTTGCAGAAGGCGACAGGGACCGAGCCGGCAATCTGAATCAAAGAGCCGGCGACGGGCGTCGTCGCGTTGGCACATCGATCGCTCAGGGTCACGGCGTGGGGCAATTCTGTTTCACGCTCATTCCTACCCGAGATCAACTTTAGCCCCACCGGCACCAGCCGTGCGGGGCTTTTTCGTGTCTTCGGGGTCTGATTAAGCCTATCGATCCAAGGCGTTTCGATCTAACAGAAATATCATTTGATTGTTGTGTTTGATTGATCGAAAGACGGGTTAGGTATTCCTTGATATTTTTTGAACATGTCCCGTTAAGCAGAGTTGCCGCCAAAAGGAGGCTCCCATGCGCCAGATGATTAGTGCTTTAACATTTGTTTGTTTTGGCGGTGTTGCACTTGCTCAGTCTGCCGACAGCACGGTAGCCGATAAGACCAAAAACGACGTGCAGTTGAACGAGCTTCGAACCGCACCGACCCCAAAGCAGGTGGGCGACCTTGATCCCGTGCAGCTCGCGTCGGCCCATCGTGAGCGCGCGGCCTCCGTCGACGAGAAAACAAATGGTCTTTGGCAGTCCTGGACGACCTCAATTTGCGAGGGATGTGGGAACACGCCCCCTTATCAGGATACGGTCCGGAACGACTTCGCCAATCGAAAAGGGCTTGCCGGTCTCAAGACTGAAGTCAACCCGGGAACACAGCAGCAAGCGGTCTCACAAAAAGCCCAGCCCGAGTCTCCTAAGCGGGGCCTATATACCGACCTGTCGAACGAGAACATCGACCAGATACGGCGCATGCCAGGACGGTAGGAGCCCTTAAACGCAACGAAATACCCCAGCCCGCCCGTCACCACCGGAGCGGGCTTTTTCCTGTCCGCCCCCTACCGCGCCGCCTCCCAAACCGGCACGCCAACCGGTCGCCCCGGCCGATCCCGCCGAAAGGTCTGATTCCCGTACCGGATCCAGATGTCGCCGATCGCCTCGACGCGGCGGGCGTTGATCATCAGCCCGCCGCAGTAGTCGACGCGGACGACGCCGACGGTCGGGTGCACGCCGAAGAGGTCGGTGGCTGTCCAGCCATGAGCGATGACGTCCTCGGCAAACCGGTCGAGGAAGTCGATCGCGGCCTCGCGCATCTCTTGCCAGCGCTGCGCCGAGAAGCCGGGACAGGGCGGCACCGTCGGCTTCATAGCCTCGAGCGCATCGCGCCAGGCCTGGACGTCGGAAGGCACGGGTCGAATCGGTGCGGGTGATGCCATGGGTCTCGCCGGATGTGGGCCGGCGGGGATAGGGGCCCTGGCTAGGTGGCGCAAGGCGGTGGACAGGCTCTGCTGCCACCCGGGGCGAGCTGTGAATTTCGTCGATGGCTTAATGTGATGATTACGCTCTTCTGGCCGCCACGAAATATCAATCAGCGCTGATCTGATTTACCACCTGAGCAGGGAAAAACCGCCTTACTGTGCAGGGCCCTGATTCGATAAGGTGGTCGAGGAGAACTTCGACTTCTGATCCCTCGTGAACTGGCCACGCAGCGACGACAAGCCCAGAGGTGTTCAAATCCATTAACAAAAGCCGTTGACCGACCTGGAAGCGTTGACGGAAGAGTCGTGGCTGAGCCATCGGCGAGCTACCACTTGGGCTGTGACCGAGGATAGGTACGCCCGTAGTTAATTGAGCGGCAAGCCTTAATAGGCCAGTAGCGGACGAGCCTACGATCACATTCGCGTGGCGGTAAATGCAATTTATCGAATTTTCGGCTCAACGTGCAGTGGTAAGTACCAGCAGATCCGACAGCAGCTTTGCCGCCGAATCTACAACGGAAAAGCCTTGTGTGCAAATCACCAGATCAGGCGCTGTAGGCACCTCGTAGGGCGCCGAGATCCCCGTGAAGTTCGGGATCGCGCCGGCCCGCGCCCTGTCGTACAGGCCCTTCGGGTCGCGCGCCTCGCACACCGCCAGTGAGGTGTCGATGAAGACCTCCAGGAACGGGATGTCGCCCGCGATCTGCCGCGCCGTCGCGCGCTCGGCGCGGAACGGCGAGATCAGCGACACGATCACCACCAGTCCCGCCTCCGCCATCAGGCGCGCGGTCTCGGCCGCCCGCCGGATGTTCTCGGCGCGATCGGCCGCGGTGAACCCGAGGTCCCGGTTAAGGCCGTGGCGCAGGTTGTCGCCGTCGAGCACCATGGCGTGCCGCCCCGCCTTGGTGAGCGAGCGGTCGACGGCGTTGGCGATGCTCGACTTGCCCGCCCCCGACAGCCCGGTGAACCAGGCGATGGCCGGGCGCTGGTTTAAGCTGCGCCAGCGCATCTCGCGAGGCTGAAGGGTCTGCCAGACGAGGTTCGGATTAACCTCATACGTGTCGCCTGTGGTCACTTTGCTTTCCGACATGCGTGCATTCGGGGCCGACTTATCACGGGTTCGTTATCTCGATTGTTTCTTAGCAGCACCACGGGTTGCATAGCTTTTACGCCAGGCGTGGTCGTTCCGGCACTGAACCACCTGGCTCGGGTCTGCCACGCGGGGCTTCTCGTGCCTACTCTACCGACCGCAGCTTCGGCCCCGCCCCGGTGTGCACGCCCGTGAAGTCGGGCCGGGTGCTGATCCGGTCCTTCCGCTTACAGGCCGAGCACACCAGCCGCAGCGCGACATCCGGTACGGGGAAGTCGTCCGGCAGGCCGGCGAAAGACATGGCTCCGCTGTGCCCGCACTCGCAGAACACCAGCAGCCCACGCGCGCCATTCGCCTTGCTGTTCGCGATCGTGGCCGGCGGCTGCTCGATGCCGTCGGCGTTGTACCAGCGGCGCGGATTGCGGAGGTGCCTCGGAACGCCCTTCACTGGATCGTCGCCGAGCCCGAGACCAGGCCTAGAAGCGCAGCGAGCTTCAACAGCCCCGCGTCGCTCATCTCCTCACCATTTACCAGCCACAAGCTTAGGTCGTCCCCGGTCGGCTCGACGTACATGCCGATCGCGCGAAGGGCTTCGACGGCTTCGTGGAACGGGTCGTCGCTCAACCACGCCAACCCTTCGCCCGTACGGCCTCGTTCAGCATCGCCATGGATGGCTCGTACTTCGCAAGCAACCGTGCCTGCGTCCCTGCGTCGAGCTGAGCCAGCCGATCGAGATCCGCGTTGTCCTCATTGTCGGAGAGCTTCACGAGCAGCACGGCAAGTGGCGCGTCCTGGCAAAGATCGCGGATCGCCTCGTCGTACCGCACACCGGTGTGCTTCGTCAGCGCCAAGACCCCGAACACAACCTCCGTGGAGAAACCCTCGCGAAAGAGATCCTGCTGCCGATATGGCGTGTCCTCAATCACATCGTGAAGCCATGCGATCTGAAGCATCTCGCTGACCATCATGTCGTTCAAATAGCCTGGCAGACCTGAGGCCTTCGCAGTGGTGCGCGCCGCGACGCGCCAAAGATGGTCGACGTAGGGGTCTCCTGCCTTGTCGATTTGATCGGCATGAACCGCGCACGCGAAAGCCTCGGCGTCAGCGGACGTACGCCGGAGCGGAGGCAGGATGAGGTCGCGCCTCACGCCGCCACCGGCCGAGCCAGCAGGATCGCGGTCCGCACCATGCCGCGCCGAAAGGACTCGGACGCGCCGGGCTCGGCGACCGCCTTCCGCGACGGCTCGTGGTCCTTCACCGCGGCGGACGGATCGACCGTGTGGCCGCTCGCGAACCGGAACAGGCTCACCGTCGGGTCGCGCATGAACACGTCGACCGCGTCGTTCACCTCGTCGGAGGCGATCGTCTTGGCTTTGATGAGGTCGCCGGTGGTGGGGTCTGCCATGGTCGAATCCTAAAGTCGGCCTAGCATCGGCACTGCGGTCCGAGCCGCGGCTCACCGAGCTAAGGTCTGAGCATCTTTAGGAGTGATGCCTTGCGATCTGAGCTGCTCGTTCTGCTCATTGACCTGGATGGGATCCACCCGGCGCACGGGCGCTCCTGGCAGCGTGATAGAAGGCTCAGAAACCGAACCTGCAGACACGGATGGCATGCAAAGCTTCTGGCAGATTGGCACGTTTTCGACCGTTGACGAGCAACGACCTACAGCGGTGCCCTGAACGCAGACACATGCGCATATGGCGAACGCCGGGACGGGTGCGATCGCGATCGCAAGCGTGAGGATGATGGTTCGCATGGCGCTGACCTGGATGGTTGCACCTGATCCTAAAGCCCGTGGGTTATAGGGGCCACAGGTGATTGAAGGCATGTCGCTAGGAAGGCAGTTGCCCAGTCTGCTTACTATGTGCTTACCGGTCATCATTTCCGGTAAGCAAGCAGAGGGCTAAGTGTTGGTGCCGCTTGAGGGATTCGAACCCCCGACCCCCTCATTACGAATGAGGTGCTCTACCAGCTGAGCTAAAGCGGCATCCGTCCGCGGTCGCAGGGTGCGATCGCCGAGGCAACGGTGCATAGCCGTCCGGTCTGCCGTTGGCAAGGCGGCACCGTTCGCGAGGCCGGCGGCGATGCAGGCGGGACACGGCGGCGCGGGGAAGCGTCGGGGCTGGGCTTCGCGTCCTTGACGGGGGCGGATGCGGCGGGAAGGGTCCCACCGCACCGGGCGCGCCGGTCGCGGGAACATCGCCATGTCGCTGATCGCACGCCTGCGGGCCTATGCCGCCGAGGCCCTTGGGGTCGCCGCGCACGAGACGCCGGGCGACGACACCCACCTGGCCGCCACCGCGCTCCTCGTCCACGTGGCCCGGGCCGACGGCATCCTCGCGCCGGCGGAATCGGACCGCCTCGCGCGTCTGGTGCGCGGGCGCTACGCCGAGAGCGCCGAGGCCGCCGACGCCCTGATCGCCCGGGCCGCCGCCTTCGATTCCGAGACCCGCGACGTGGCGAGCCTCGTCGAGATGCTGCCGCACGAGGCCGATGCCGGCGAGCGCGGGCGCATCCTGGCGATGGCGTGGTCCGTCGCCGCCGCCGACGGCCACGTCGACGAGTTCGAGGAGGCGCTGGTCTGGCGGCTCGGCAAGCTCCTCGGCTTCGACGAGGCCGGGATCGCGCGGGCGCGCGGCGAGGGCATCCCCGGCATCGCCGCCGATCCGGCCTGAGCGGCGGCGATCGATGATCGCGAGCCTGACCCTGATCCTGCTGGCGCAGCTCCTCGGCGAGGTGCTTGCCCGCAGCGCCGGGCTGCCCCTCCCCGGCCCGGTCCTCGGCATGGCCCTGATGCTGGGCTTCCTGGTGCTGCGCGACCGGCGCGCGCTGCACCTGGCGCGGGTCCTGCCGAAGCCGCTGACCGACGGGACGTTGGAGAACACGGCCCGCGGGCTGCTCGCGAACCTGTCGCTGATGTTCGTTCCGGCCGGCGCCGGAATCGTCGGGCGCCTCGACGTGGTGCAGGCGCAGGGGCTTCGCCTCGCGATCGTGGTCGTGGTCTCGACCGTGGCGGCGCTCGTCGCCACGGTTCTGGTGTTCCTCTGGGTCGCGCGGCTGACGGCGCGGATCGGGGGCGACCGGTGAGCGGCGAGTTCGCGGTCTGGGTCTACCTCGCGCGCACGCCGCTGCTGTGGCTGACGGTGACGCTGGCCGCCTACCTCGTGGCGGACCGGATCTCGGCCGCGAGCGGGCGCCACCCGGTGGCGAACCCGGTGCTCATCGCCATCGCGATCACCGGCACGGTGCTGACCCTGACCGGCACGCCCTACGCCACCTACTTCGACGGCGCGCAGTTCGTCCACTTCCTGCTCGGGCCGGCGACGGTGGTGCTGGCGATGCCGCTGTACGAGCACCGCGCCACGGTGATGCGGGCGCTCCTGCCCATGCTCGCCGCCCTCGTCGCCGGCTGCACGGTGGCGCTCGGCAGCGCGATCGTGCTGGCGCGCCTCCTCGGCATCCCGGAGCCCGTCATCGTCTCGCTCAGCCCGAAATCGGTCACGTCGGGGGTGGCGATGGGCATCTCGGAAGCGCTCGGCGGCGACCCGACGCTGACGGCGGTGCTGGTGATGCTGACCGGCATCACCGGGGCGATCCTCGTGACGCCGCTGATGCAGGCCTTGGGCATCCGCGACATGCGCGCCCGCGGTTTCGCGGTTGGGCTCGCCGCCCACGGCGTCGGCACCGCGCGGGCGTTCCAGGTGAGCGAGGTCGCCGGCACCTTCGCCGGCATCGCCATGGGGTTGAACGCCTTCCTCACCGCGATCTTCGTGCCGCTGGCGCTGCGGATCCTGTCCTGAGAGCGCGCTGTCACGCGCCGAGGCGGTCGGCCACCGCCTCGGCCAGGGACAGGCTGGCGGTCAGGCCCGGGCTCTCGATTCCGAACAGGTGAACGAGGCCCGGCAGGCCGTGCTCGGCCGGCCCGTCGATCACGAAGTCGGCGGCCGGCTCGCCCGGGCCGGTGAGCTTCGGGCGGATGCCGGCGTAATCGGGGACCAGCGCGCCGTCGGGCAGGCCGGGCCAGTAGCGCCGGATCGCCGCGTAGAAGGCGTCGCCGCGCGCCGGATCGACCCGGTAGTCGACCGCCTCGATCCACTCGACGTCGGGGCCGAAGCGCATCCGCCCGGCGAGATCGAGGGTGAGATGGGTGCCGAGGCCGCCCTCGACCGGTGACGGATAGATCAGCCGGGAGAACGCGGGCTTTCCCGTGAAGCCGAAGTAGTTGCCGCGCGCCAGCACGCGGCGCGGTACCCGCTCGGCCGGGTAGCCCTCGGTCTGCGCGGCCAGGGCCTGTGCGTCGAGGCTCGCCGCGTTGACCACCGCGTCGCACGGATAGTCGCCGGGGCTCGCACCGCCGAACGCCGCCGCCCAACGTCCGTCGCGGCGCGCTAGGCCGGTGACGGGGGTGTGCAGGGCGATCGCGCCGCCGCGATCCTCGAGGTCGCCCTGCAGCGCCAGCATCAGGCCGTGGCTGTCGACGATTCCCGTCCGCGGCGACAAAAGCGCTGCGGTGCAGGCGAGGTTCGGCTCCAGGCGTCGGGCCTGGGCGGCGTCGAGCAGATCGAGTCCTTCGACGCCGTTGGCGACGCCGCGATCCCGGATCGCGGCGATCGTCTCCGCCTCGGCCTCCGTCGTGGCGACGATGAGCTTGCCGCAGGCGCGGTGGGCGATGCCGTGGCTTTCGCAGAGCGCGTAGAGCCGGCGCGCGCCGTCAACGCAGTGCTTCGCCCGCAGGGAGCCCGCCGGATAGTACATCCCGCCGTGGATCACCTCGGAGTTGCGCGCGGACACGCCGGTGCCGACCGCCTCCGCCGCCTCCGCGACGACGACCTCGTGCCCCCGCAGCGCCAGGGCGCGCGCTGTCGCGAGGCCGACGACGCCCGCACCGACGACCAGGACTTCCATGATGCGATCCTCCGCCGCCCGTTCTCGGCGAGGTCGCCGGACCGGTAAAGGCCCGATGCCTCGTCGAGGGCGTCGCACCGGGCGGAAGCGTGAGGCATACAACTAGAAAGTGCATAGCGATTCACGCGATCGGCGGACGATTTAGGGTTCGCCTAAGGGATTGTCTCCGTGAGCGAAATGGTCGACCGGAGCGCGCTACGTGCGTGCATTTGCAACCCGCTTGAGCGCGTTAATCAATTCTAAGTAGATTTAACTCACTGAATGGATCGCGCATAAGTTGTGTTTTGAGCGCGCAGGCGCATAATCGTTCGGCAGCGGCTCCTCCCGCCGCGTCCCTCTAGAGCGATCGACCGCTGAAGCATCCTGGTTTCGACGACTTCGCGCCCCGGCGCACCCACCAGATTGAATTCGGAAGGACACGACCGTGCAGACCACCTCAGACCCCATCGATCTCGCCGCGAAGATCCTCGCCGCCTACGTCGCCCGAAACTCGGTGCCGGCCGCCGGCTTGCCGGACCTCATCCGGACGGTCCACGGCTCGATCACCGGCCTGCAGACGCCGCCGAAGCCGGTGCTCGCCCGGCCGACCGACGCCCAGATCCGCGCCTCGATCCGCCAGGATTCGATCATCAGCTTCGAGGACGGCAAGCCCTACAAGGCGTTGCGCCGGCACCTGACGCTCCGCGGCCTGTCGCCGGAGGCCTACCGCAGCAAGTGGGGCCTCCCGATCGACTACCCCCTGGTCTCGGCGAGCTACAGCGCCCGCCGCTCGGTGATCTCCCGGACCATCGGCCAGAACCAGCGCCTGCGGCTGCAGCAGGCGGCGGAGTGATCCGCTGAACCTCGACCGCCCTCGCGTCCGACGTCGGCGCCGAGGGCGCATGGATGGGCCGAACCGGATCGGGCTGCCGCGGCGACCACCGTGCGGGCCCGATCCGATGCCGTCCCCGGGATCCGACGATCCCGGCCGGGCGCCGTCGCGGCGATGCGCGGGCTCGCCGTTCAGATCGCGCGCATCTCGCCCGCCGACAGCCGGATCGCCTTCGCCATGCGGCTCGACAGCGACCCGACCACGACGACCTCGTCGCTCCCGTCGGCCTGCGCGCGCACGATCTCCAACGCCTCGTCCGGGCGTCGCGCCATCACCGCGTAGACCGAAGCCGGCACCGTGCTTGTGGCCGCGTCCGCGGTCACCGCGACGAGGAAGGTGGTGTAGCGCCGTCCGATACGCTTCGGCATGATCGGTCGAGCCTTTCACGCGCCCGCCCTCGCGCCGAGCCGCAAAGCGTGCCACGAGGGACCGGAAGCGGCGCGTCGACGGTCGGGCGCCGAGGGGTATCGCCGCGATGCTGGGATGGTTCCGGGCGCTGATGCCGCGCGAGGATCGGTTCTTCGATCTGTTCGCGCGCCACGCCGAGACGTTGGTCGCCGGAGCCGACGCCCTTCACGGCCTGCTCCAGGGCGGCGATGCCGTGCCGGAGTTCGGCCGCACGATCGTGGCGCGCGAGGCGGAGGCCGACGCGATCACCGGCGAGGTGCTGCTCGCGGTGCGCCGCAGCTTCATCACCCCGTTCGACCGCGGCGACATCAAGGACCTGATCCAGTCGATGGACGACGCCATCGACCAGATGCAGAAGACCGTGAAGACCATCGAGCTTTACGAGATCCGCACCTTCGAGCCGCTGATGCGCGAGATGGGCGACACGGTGGTGCAGGCGGCCCGCCTCACCGCCGAGGCCGTCCCGCTGCTGAGCGCGATCGGCACCCACGCCACGCGGCTCTCCGCCCTCACCGAGGAGATCACCCGCGTCGAGGGCCGCTCCGACGAGCTGCACGACCAGGGCCTCAAGGCGCTGTACCAGGCCCACGGCCACACCGACCCGATGCGCTACCTGATCGGACGCGAGATCTACGGCAGCCTCGAGAGCGTGGTCGACCGGTTCGAGGACGTCGCCAACGAGATCAGCGGCATCGTCATCGAGAACGTCTGAGGATGACGATCACCGCGCTCGCGCTGCCCTGGCTCGTCGGACTGATCGCCGTCGCGCTGGTCTTCGACTTCCTCAACGGCCTGCACGATGCGGCCAACTCGATCGCCACCATCGTCTCGACGCGGGTGCTGCGGCCGCGCTACGCCGTGATCTGGGCGGCGTTCTTCAACTTCATCGCTTTCCTGTTCTTCGGCCTCCACGTGGCGCAGACGCTCGGGACCGGCATCGTCGACGCCAGCATCGTCGACGCGCCGGTGATCTTCGCCGCGCTGATCGGCGCGATCGCCTGGAACGTCGCCACCTGGGTGCTCGGCATCCCGTCGAGCTCCTCGCACGCCCTCGTCGGCGGGCTCGTCGGCGCGGGCCTCGCCAAGGCCGGGCCGCCGGTGATCGTGTGGGCCGGCCTCGGCAAGACCATCGCCGCGATCGTGCTGTCGCCGCTGCTCGGCTTCCTGCTGGCGCTGCTGCTGGTGCTCGCCGTCTCCTGGAGCTTCGTGCGCGCGACGCCGTTCGCAGTCGACCGCACATTCCGGGTGATGCAGTTCCTCTCCGCCTCGCTCTACTCCCTCGGGCACGGCGGCAACGACGCCCAGAAGACCATGGGCATCATCGCGGTGCTGCTCTACTCGCAGGGGCTGCTCGGATCCGAGTTCTACATCCCGCTCTGGGTCGTGCTCGCCTGCCAGGGCGCGATGGCGCTCGGGACGCTGCTCGGCGGCTGGCGCATCGTCCATACCATGGGCTCGCGCATCACCCGCCTGAACCCGATGCAGGGGTTCTGCGCCGAGACCGGCGGGGCGATCACGCTGTTTGCCGCGACCTGGCTCGGCGTGCCGGTCTCGACCACCCACACCATCACCGGAGCCATCGTCGGCGTCGGTGCCGCCCGCCGCACCTCGGCGGTGCGCTGGGGCGTGGCCGGCAACATCGTCATCGCCTGGGTGCTGACGATGCCCGCCGCCGCGCTGATCGCGGCGGGGTGCTACGCGCTCGTCGGGCTGTTCGCCTGACCCGCCGTCGGGGTCGCCGCGCAAGCCTGCCCCGATTCGCACATTGCGGCTGACGGAGAGCACCCTGGCCCCGGTGCACGCTTTCGCGCCGAGCCGGTTTCTTCGCCGGCCGGAGAGCGCCGGTGCGTCCCGTCGAGGCGGCGCACCGGCGCGGCGCGCTTCAGGCGAGATGGCGCCCTTCCGCCATGCCGAACTGCAGGTAGTGGTGGAGCGGATCCATGCCGAGAGCCGCCACGTCCGAGTTCGCGGCGAGGTAGGCGTCGGTGTGGAAGGCCGTGCTCGGGTCGCGTCCCGCGAACCAGCCGGTCTGCTCGTAGTGCAGCAGCGGATTGGTCCCGGAGGCGGCGACGTCGGGGTTGGCGGCGAGGTAGCCGTCGGTCGAGAAGTAGGCGTTCGGGTCGCGGCCCTGATGCGCGCCGGTGGTGAGGTAGTGCGTGAAGGCGAACGAATCCGCCGACCCGCTCTGCGACCGTGCGGCGGCCGCCACGTCGAGGTTGTGGGCGAGATAGTAGGTCGCGTCGAAGTCGCCGTAGAGATGGTCGCCCGTGCCGTTGGCGATGGTCAGCCCGGGGAACGCGGCGCGGCCCTCCGCCTGTCCGGTCGCGAGGTAGTGCTTGAGCGGATCAATCTTCGCGGCGGCCACGTCCGGGTTCGCGGCCAGGTAGGCCTCGGCCGAGAAGTCCGCGCCGGGGCTGCGACCGTCCAGCCACCCGCGCACGTCGTAGTGCGTCAGCGGGTTCACGCCGGCGGGACCGAGCTTCGGATTGGCCGCCAGGTAGGCGTTGGTCGAGAAGGAGGCGTTCGGGTCGCGGCCCTCGTGCCATCCGTACTGCGCGTAATGCGTGTCCGGATCGATGTGGGCGCGCCAGACGTCAAGGTTGTTCGCGTCGTAGTACAGGTCGTCGACCAGGGGCGACCCGTCCTTCTCCCGCACGGTCCCGTCGGTGAAGGCGATGGTGGCGACGCCGGTCAGGTCGGTGACGATGCCGTTCGGCGTCGTCATCAGGGCGTGACCGTCGCGGAAGTCGAAGTGCGCCTCGGTCAGCGCGAAGCCGAAGCTCAGCGACGACGGGATCGCCGCCTTGGCGACGTTCAGCGTCAGCGTGGTCTGGCCGGTGTTGCCGGCCGCATCCGCCACCGTCTCGGTGTACACCGCGTGGCCGACCTTCGTCGGCTGGTAGCTGTAGCTGCCGTCGGCCGAGACGGTGAGCGTGCCGCTCGGGTCGAAGGCCTGGACCGTGCCCGAGGCCGAAACGGCGTGGGACGGCCCGTTGCCGAACTGCACCGCCACCAGGTGGAGCCCAGCTGCGCCGGTGTCGTTGGCCAGCACGTTGCCGGCGAGCGCCGCCGCGAAGCCGGTGCCGGAGGCGGTGTCGGCTTTCAGGGTCGGAGCGACGTGATCCAGCACGAAGCCGAGGGACCCGGCGACGGAGGCGTTGCCGGCGGCATCGGTCTGCACGACGGAGACGGTGTGGGCGCCGTCCTTGAGCGTGCTCGGGTTGTAGGCGGCGACCGCGCTGCCGTCGACGACGTAGCTCAGCTTGCCGCCGGCCTCGGCCGGCGTGACCTTGAGGGTCGCGTCGGCGGTGATCCGATCGGTCGAGGAGAAGCCGGTATCGTGGGCGAGCGCGATCGTCGGCGCAACCGGCGCGGTGTGGTCGAGGGTGAAGCCGACCGTGCGGGCGGCGGAGACGTTTCCGGCGGCGTCCGACTGGGTCACCGAGACCGTATGGGCGCCGTCCTTCAGCGCGCTCGGGTCGTAGGCCGCGACCGCGCTGCCGTCGACGACGTAGCTCAGCTTTCCGCCTGTCTCCGTTGCCTTCACGGTGAGCGATGCGTCCGAGGTGATCCGGTCGCTCGCCGACGCGCCGGTGTCGTGGGCGAGCGCGAGCCCGGGCGTGCCCGGCGCGGCACGGTCCAGGACGAGGCCGACACGTGCGGAGCCCGCCGCGACGCCGAGATAAGTTTCCGTCGCCGTCAACGTGTGGACGCCGTCGGCGAGCCCGGCCGGGGCGATGGTGTATTGCCCGTTCGCATCGGCGGTCGCGCGGCCGACCGTGCGGCCGGCTTCGTCGACCAACGTCACCGTCGCGCCCGCATTGGTGACGCCGCTGACCGTGGCGTTCGCCGTGATGCCGTCGATCGCCGACGTGCCGGTGTCCTGTGCCAGCGCCGTCGTGATGCCGGGCGCCTTGATCACCACCGAGGTCGTGCTGTCGGTGGCGGCGGTCGGGTAGGCGTTCGAGATCGCCTGCAGGGTGAAGGCCGTCGTGCCGGGCTGGCCGACCGTGGGCGCGAAGGTGAGCGCGTGCAGGGCCGCGGTGATGGTCGCGGCCGAGCCGGACAGGATGTAGGCGCCGTCGTTGGTGGCGACGAGCCCGGCGCCGGACAGCGTGCCGCCGGCCCCGGTCATGGTGATCCGCAGGGTGTCGGTGGCGCCGAGGTTGGAGTCGGCGAGGGTCGTCGTCGCGAACGGGCTCATCGCGGCCTGCGCGGTGGTCTGGTTGGCGACCGTGCCGGTGATCGCCGGGCCCCCGGCGGCGACGTAGCCGATCGGCAGGCCGTGCGGATCGACGGAGAGCGGCAGCCCGTTGTTGTCGTAGATCGCGTTGCCGTTGCCCGGGCCGTTGTTCTGCTGCAGGCGCAGGCTGCCCCAGCTGTAGAACAGCCGCTCGCCGGCCGGCACCGCGGTGTCGAAGGTCAGCAGCAGGTGGTTGGCGTCGACGATCTGGGCGGCGGTGCCGTTGGCCTCCGCGGTCGCGTCGTCGTAGCCCGCGCGAACGGACCAACCGGTGCCCGAGGCGGCCACGCCGTCGAGCCCCTGCAGGCTCGCGGCCTGATCGAAGGCCAGGGTGACGAGGAGCTGGTTGGCGTGCCCGGCCACCGCCGAGACCTGGGTGACCTGCGGCCCGAGATTGTCGATGTTGCCGTTGGCCAGGCTGATCGGCGAGCCCGGCATCGCCGATGCCGCGAACTGCTGGGCCAGGCCGAGGGCGGCGCGGCCGTAGAGCGCCTGCTGGTCCTGCGTATTGAGGTGGAACCCGCCGTTGGCGCCGTCGTGATCCATGGTCACGTCGCTGCTCTGCAGCGTGACCACCTTCGCGTTGAACGCCGCGTCGGCGCTGAGCTCGGCCTGCCCGACCGCGATCGCCTGATTCTGCAGGGGCTGCTGCGGCGCGCCGGCGGCGAAGGGGATCGGCGAGACGAACAGGTAGGGCGCGTCGTTGGCGCTCAGCCCGAGGACGGCGCGGGCGAGGCCGGCCTCGTAGCGCATGGCGCTCATCCAGCGGTCGGCCGTAAGCCCGGTGGTGAAGTTGCTGTCCCACTCGTTGTGGAGCATCACGATCGCGGTCGGCGCGCCGCGGTCGGTGGCCGGCAGCTGGTTGATCGCGCTGAGATAGCCGCGCTCGAGATAGGTCGAGGACCAGTCGGTTCCGTTGGGATGGAGCCAGTCGGCCGTCAGCGAGGTTCCGCCGATCTCGGTGTCGGCTTTGTTCGGATCGTTGCTCGTCGCGACGACGTTCACGCGCTGGTTGATGCCGTCGAAGCCGAGCAGCTTCTGGATCTCCTGGCGCATCACCTCGATCTGCCCCTCGACCGTGGGGTAGTAGGTGTTGGATTGGCCGCGCACGACGACGTTAATGACCTTGCTGACCGTGGGCGGAACCACGGTGGCCGGCGGGATGGCCGCGACGACGGCGAGGTCGACATGGTCCAGGGCCTGGCCCGGGACGAGCGCCAGGCCCGAGACGCCGCGGGCGTCCTCGCTGGCGAAGCCGGCGGGCGGGCTGACGACGACGCGGTAGTTCTGCCCGGCATAGGGGTCCGGCAGGGTGTAGTGGCCGTTCGGATCGGCGGTCAGGGTCGCGACGACGTAGCCGCCGCCGTCCATCACCGCGACGTGCGCGCCGGCGACGCCGGCCTCGCCGGCATCGAAGCGCCCGTTGCCGTTGGCGTCGGCGAACACGGTGCCCGATAGGCCGGCCGCGACCTTCGCAGCTCCGGTGACGAGGGTGTGCTCGTAGTTGACGGCGGTGCCGTTCACGACCGTCCGCGAGACGCTCGCGAGCGCGTCGACGACGGCGTTCCCGAGACCGGGATCGAACGTGACCGTGTATTGCCCGCCGCCCAGGCCGAGAAAGGCCCAGGCGCCGTTCGGGCCCGTCGTCGTGGTCTGGATCGCGTGCCCGCTCGCGTCGTACAGCGTGACGACGGCGCCGGTCTGTCCGCCGTCGCTGGTGTCGATCCGCCCGTTGCCGTTGGAATCCGCGTAGACGATGCCGTTGATGCTGCCCGCGGGGGCCAGGTTGAACCCCTGGCTCACGAGGGTCGGCGCGCCGTGATCGACGGAGACGGCCTGCCAGTTGAAGCCGTCGGCGGTGGTGATGCCCTGGTCGCCGTGGAAGCCGCCACTGGTGTGGTACCGCAGCGCGTAGGTTCCGTCGGCGAGGTTGGCGAAGACGAAGTTGCCGTTCGCGTCGGTGGCGGTGCTGCCGTAGAGGACCGTTCCGGCCGCATTATAGAGGTCGATCGGGAAGCCGGCGCCGAGGCTGTACTCGCCGGCTTGCTGGCTGCCGTCGGCATCCGTGTCGAAGAAGGTGTGGCCGCCGACGCTGCCGCTGCCGGCGGACGGCGCGAGCGTCGGCGCGGCCGCCAGGACGAAGCTGTTGCCGTCGGACCCCGAGGCGACCGAGGTCGCGACCGCCTTGTAGGCGCTTCCGACAACGGTCTGACCCGGCGGGTTGACCACCTTCACGGTGTAGGCGCCGGCGAGCCCCGAGAAGCCGTAATGGCCGTCGGCGTCGGTGCTCGTGCTTCCGACGAGGTTCCCGACGCCGTCGAAGGCGCGGACGATGACGCCACCCTGGCCCTCGCCTGCCGTCACCTGCCCGTCGCCATCGCGGTCGGTCCCGACCGTGCCGCCGATCGTGCCGCCGGCGCCGACGTGGAAGCCCTGGTCGACCGTGGTGGTGGCGCCGCGGCCGACAGTGACGTTGGTGATCCAGCTGGCGCCGTCCGCGGTCATCGTGGCCTGGTCGCCCCGGAAGCCGCCGCCGCTGCCGAAGCGGATCGCGTAGGTGCCGTCGGGGCGCTGGCCGAAATCGTAGTTGCCGTCGGCGTCGGTCAAGGTCGTCGCGATCAGGGTCCTGCCGTCCGCGCTGTACAGGCCGACCGGGAACCCGCTGAACAGGTTGCCCTCACCGTATTCCTGCGTGCCGTTGCCGTTCGTGTCGAAGAACGTGTGCCCCTTGAGGCTGCCATAGACGGCCATGATGCTTTCTCCCCAGTCTGATTGTCGTTGTTGATTGTCTTGAGGCAGGTGCCGTGCGGGCATCCGCCGCGATCGCGGCGACGCTTGCAGCGAGGCGCGCCAGCAACGCGCGCCGCGCTGACCGCTTCAGCCTTCGAACGACGCGCGATGCATCGGCGCGGACGATTTTTTCGCGAATGAGATCAGGCTAGGTCGCGTGAGAGGAGGATGATCCTCGGTCGCACGGATGGCCGATCGCATCGGGCCGGATGCGGCGGCGCGTCCCACGAAAGGCGTGCACCACCCGCAACGCGACGCGTCGCCTGGTCGACAGTCTCGGCCAGGGGCAACATCTCTTGGTTGCACAGGATGTTTTTCATTGGTCTCGACATCGATCGGCCCGCCTCCCAGACGAACCCGACGCAGGGGGACATGGTCTCGCTGCATCGAGGGCAGCTTTTGAAGCTGCTTTTTTTCATGCGTATTAAGAACTATTAGCCATATACGGCCGGGCAATGACCGACCTAGGAAATATATCAACACGCCCCCGCATTTGTAACGCGGCCGAGGTCGGCGTTGGCGGTGTGTCGACGTCGAATGCACCGACGCTGAGCTGCCGCGGCCCGGACGATCACACGCTGCCGACGGCGCTCTCGCCGTCAAAAAGATCATTTTATGACAACGATATAGCGCTGAACAACGTGTCGATGATGACCGCTGCCCGAACCTTCCTCGGCCCGTCGCCGCCGCCGAGCCAGTGCCGCTCGAATGGACCCATGAAGCTGCCGGCCAGTGGACGCGGAACGAGTCGTCGGGGACCCGAGTCCTTAATACCCTCAGATTGCATCACGAATAGGAATACCCACCGACGGTGATGCTGTGCGCCCCGCGCGGATCTCTGATTCATCGTCGGCTGCGGAGGGCCGACGGACCGACCGACGTGCGGTGCCCAACGGAACGCCTCGCGGCGACCTCAACACCGTCGCGCGGTGAACGGCGGGGCCGGCGCCTAGGTGCAGTATCGGGCTTCTTCACCGAAGCGCGAGGAGCACGCCGGCCAAGGAGTGACGGGTGACGTGCTGGGGGGACGAGGCGGTCCTGAAAGCCGTGCAGCACCGGCTCGACGAGGATCGTCACGCGATGCGTACGCGTCGGCAGACGGTCGAGCAGGTGTTCGGGACGCTGAAAGGCTGGATGGGGGCGACCCACTTCCGGATGCACAGGCTAAAGAACGCCTCAACCGAGATGAGCCTGAAGGTCTTGGCCCACAATCTGAAGCGGGTGATGGCGATCCTCGGCACCGGACCGCTCCTCACCGCCTTGCGGGCGTGAGGGCACGCGGCGCATCGTGCGCCATCGCCGCCCCAATTCAACACAGCACACCGCGTTCCCACACTGCCTCGGTGGGGGCGGTCGGACCACGGTTGGCGATATTCTCACGAAAACGGACGAACGGCCGCCCTGGTACGTTATGACGTCTGCCGTATGGTGCCGGCGCCGCAGCCTATTGAACGACAGGCCTTCATTGGATTGAGCACTCAGCCTCCGCGGCTCGATTTCTGGCCGCTTGCGCGAGGGCGGCCTGGAACTCGGCCTCCGGCAGCAGCGCCCCGCCGGTGGTCCAGACGACGTGGGTGGCGTGGGCGACGTCCGGCAGGACGCCGCAAGCCGGTCCCACCGCCGCGAAGGCCGCCGCCGCCGACGGCTCGAGGCGCAAGCCCGCCCGGTCCCAGAGATCGCGCAGCCAGGCGAACAGGTCGGCGTCGCTCACCGTCACCACGGCCTCGACGAGGGCGACGACGGTGCCGGCCACCAGCATCGAGGCGGCGGCCACGGCCAGGCCGTCCGCCGCGGTCCGGTTGTCGAGGCCGATCTCGTAGACGCTCACCGACCGCGCCGAGCCTGCGGCGAGTTGCACGAGCATGCAGGGCGCGGCGACGGGCTCGACGAAGACGCAGCGCACGGCGTCGCCGTAGAGCAGCTTCAGGCCGAGGGTGACGCCGCCCGGGGCGCCGCCGACGCCGCAGGGGGAGGTAGACGCACAGGGGATGGGCCGCGTCCACGCTCACGCCCGCCGCCTCGAGCTGGCGTTGCAGGTCGAAGGCCGCCGCCGCGTAGCCGAGGAACAGGTCCTTCGAACTCTCGTCATCGACGAAGTGCGCGTCGGCGCGGCCTTCGAAGGCGACCCGCGCGACGGCGACGGCGCGGCCGTAATCGCCCGCATGCTCCACCACCCGGGCGCCGAGGTCGCGCAGGCGGCGCTTCTTTCACGCCTTGGCGTCGTGGGACATGTGCACCTCGACCTGGAAGCCGAGGGCGCGGGCGATCACCCCGACGCTGAACCCGAGGTTGCCGGTGCTTCCCACCGCGATCGTGTGGGCGCCGAAGGCCGCCCGGACATCCGGGTCGGCGAGGCGGGCATAGGAGGGCGCGCCCGACAGCCAGCCCGCCGCGAGGCCGAGCCGCTCGGCCTCGACCAGCACCTCGTAGACGCCGCCCCGCGCCTTGATGCAGCCGGTGATCGGGAGGTCGTGATCGGCCTTCACCCAAGCCGAGGCCCCCGGGCGTCCCGACACCAGGGCGGCCAAGTCGGCGGAGAGCGGCAGGAGAGCCGAATCGATCCGGCCGGTCGCCAGTTCGGGAAACAGCCGGGCGAGGAGCGGATCGAAGCGGCGCCAGCGCGCCTCGGCCGCCGCGACGTCCGCGAGGCCGAAGGCCAGGCCCGGCAGGATCTCGGCGGCTCGGCCCAGGCGCGGGTTGCGCCAGACCGTGGGTTTGGCATCCCGCACGGCATTGGGGAGATCGAGCGGGGGCGTGCAGGCGGCGCTCATACGGGCGGTGTCCTGTGACGGAAATCGGCTCGGATCGCCCGGGCCGGCGTGCCGAGCCGGCCGGGGACGAATCGGCGGCCGGGCGGCTGGCCTCGTCCACCGGGCCCGGACGGCATCGCCCATGCGGCCGCCCATCATAAAGCCGTCGGCGAAGCTCCCGGCTCGTTCGCCCTCGCCGAGCGCTTATGAACGATCCTTCCATTCCAATGGGTGATGGCGCAACGATCTTTCGGCTAAGACCGCCGGTCGTCTCATCGCAATAGGAAACAACGGCGCATTTCGAGAGCACCTTCCGCACCGACTTTGCTAGCTTTTTCGGGCTGACCAACAAAGGACGTCGCCCATGCTGTCGAAGTTCGAGCGTTATCCCCTGACCTTCGGCCCGAGCCCGATCGAGCACCTGCCGCGGCTAACGGCCCATCTCGGCGGCGACGTGCTGATCTACGCCAAGCGCGAGGATTGCAATTCGGGCCTCGCCTACGGCGGCAACAAGCTGCGCAAGCTCGAGTACATCGTGCCCGACGCCATCGCGAGTGGGGCCGACACCCTGGTCTCGATCGGCGGCGTGCAGTCGAACCACACCCGCATGGTCGCGGCGGTCGCCGCCAAGATCGGCATGAAGTGCCGGCTGATCCAGGAGGCCTGGGTCCCGCACGAGGATGCCGTCTACGACCGGGTCGGCAACATCATGCTGTCCCGCATCATGGGCGCCGAGACGCAGCTCGTCGACGACGGCTTCGACATCGGCATCCGCGAGAGCTGGACCAGGGCCCTGGAGGACGTGAAGGCCAAGGGCGGCAAGCCCTACGCGATCCCCGCCGGCGCCTCGGTGCACAAGTTCGGCGGCCTCGGCTACATCGGCTTCGCCGAGGAGGTCCGCGCCCAGGAGGCTGAGATGGGCCTGCGTTTCGACTACATCGTGGTCTGCACCGTCACCGGCTCGACCCATGCCGGCATGGTGGTGGGCTTTGCCGCCGACGGGCGCGCCCGCAACGTCATCGGCATCGACGCGTCCTGCACGCCCGCCCAGACCAAAGCTCAGGTGCTGGAGATCGCAAAAAACACCGCCGCCCTCGTCGGCGCGCCGGCGATCGCAGAGGACGACATCGTGCTCAACGAGGACTACGCCTACCCGGTCTACGGCGTGCCCTCGAAGGAGACGGTGGACGCGATCCGCCTCTCGGCCCGGCTGGAGGGCATGATCACCGACCCCGTCTACGAGGGGAAGTCGATGCAGGGGATGATCGACCTCGTGCGGAACGGCTTCTTCCCCAAGGGCGCGAAGGTGCTCTACGCCCATCTGGGCGGCGCCCCGGCGCTCAACGGCTACAGCTACACCTTCCGAAACGGCTGAGCCGACTTGCGCCGGACCGGCCGACCGATGTCAGACGCCGCCGGGCTCCGTCGGCGGCAGCGCGGCGACGAGCCGGCGCAGGAAGGCCTGGACGGCGTGCGGCAGCTTGCGGTCGCGCATCACCTGGACCTGGATGCCCCGCATCAGGCTCATCCGCGCATGCACCGGGATGCAGACGAGCTCGCCGAGGCGCACCGGCGTCTGCACCGTGAGGGCCGACATCAGCGCGAGCCCCTTCGTCCGCCGGACGAAGGGCAGCAGGGCGGAAAGGATGTTGGCCGTGAGCGTCGGCTCGATGGTGATGCCCTCCGCGAGGCAGGCCGCGTCGAAAACCCGGCGAGCGGTGGTGTCGAGGGTCGGCACCGCGATCGGGTAGGCCTTCAGGTCCGCGAGCCGGATCGCGGGTCGGCGCGCCAGGGGATGATCGGGGGCACTGAGCGCCACCATCTCGACGGCGTTGTCGTAGGCGACCGCGACCAGGCTCGAGGGGGCGAGCGCGAAGGTGATGCCGATGTCGGCGTCGCCCGCCGCCACGACGTGCGTGACCTGGGCGGGGGGCAACATCTGCACCTCGAAGCGGATGCCCGGATGGGCGGCGTGGAACTCCGCGATCGCGTTGGGCAGCAGATCGAGGGCGAAGCCCTCCGAGGTGGCGACGCGGATGAAGCCGCGCGCGAGGCCCTGCAATTCCTGGATGTCAGCCGCGACCTGCTCGGCGCGCAGGAGGGTCTGGCGCGCGTGTTCCGCTAGCAGCTCCCCGGCCGGGCTCAGCACCATGCCGCGCGGGCGCCGCTCGAAGAGGACGCAGCCGAGTTCGCTCTCGAGGTTGGAGATCTGCCGGCTGATCGCCGATGCCGCGATGTTCAAGTGCGTCGACGCCGCGGCGATCGACCCGGTTCTGGCGACGGCCAAGAGGTAGCGGAGGCCCGAAATGTTCATGGAAACCTGTCGATTGCCGAAACGGCACGGCAGCAATCGCGAAATTCTACTTGTTGCGATGCCAATTGCACAACACCATGGCACGATGAAAAAAGCGGCATGCCGAGGCGGCCGGCACGAGGCCGACCGCGCGGACGGGCGAAAAGGACCGACATCATGGCGAGCGGGATCATGGCGAGACACGGCTCCACGGCACGCGCCGCGCTCACCCTGCTGATGCTGGCCGCCAGTGTCCCGGCCGTTGCCGGCAAGGCGAATGACACCCTAGTCTACGCCTCCGACACCGAGCCGGAAAACGTCAGCCCCTACCACAACAGCGCCCGCGAGGGCGTCATCCTGGCCCGCAACGTCTGGGACACCCTGATCTACCGCGACCCGAAGACCGGCACCTACCAGCCGATGCTGGCCACCTCTTGGCGGTGGGTCGATCCCGTCACCCTGGAACTGACCCTGCGTGAGGGCGTGACCTTCCACAACGGCGACGCCTTCGGCCCGGAAGACGTGGCCTTCACCTTCAACTACGTGCTGACGCCGGAAGCCCGCACGGTGACGAAGCAGAACGTCGACTGGATGAAGTCGACGGAGGTCGTCGACGCCCACACGGTCCGCATCCATTTGAAGGCGGCCTTCCCGGCGGCGCTCGAATACCTCGCCGGGCCGACCCCGATCTTCCCGGCGACCTATTTCAGGCGCGTCGGCCTCGACGGCTTCGCTAAGGCGCCGGTCGGCACCGGCCCCTACCGCATCACCGCGGTCGAGAACGGGCGCGGCGTCAAGATGGAGCGCTTCGCCAAGTATTGGCCCGGCAGCCCGATCGGCGCGGCCAAGATCGGCAAGCTCGAGTTCCGCGTCATCCCCGACGCCGACAGCCGCATGGCCGAGCTCGTCACCGGCGGCATCGACTGGATCTGGCGCGTGCCGAGCGATCAGGCCGACCAGCTGAAGGGCGCCCCCAACGTCTCGGTCCTCAGCGCCGAAACCATGCGGGTCGGCTTTCTGCAGTTCGACACTCTCGGCCGGGCCAAGGAGAACTCGCCCCTGAAGGATCCCCGCGTCCGGCAGGCGATCTCGTACGCCGTCGACCGCAAGGCCATGGTGGACAACCTCGTGCGCGGCGGGAGCCGGGTGATGAACGCGGCCTGCTTCATCGACCAGTTCGGCTGCACCGACGAGGGCGTGCCGCGTTACAGCTACGATCCGGCCAAGGCCAAGGCGCTCCTCAAGGAGGCGGGCTATCCGAACGGCTTCGAGATCGATCTCGGCGCCTACCGCGAGCGCGACTACGCCGAGGCCGTGATCGGCTACCTGCGCGCCGTCGGCATCATCGCCCGGCTGAACTACCTGCGCTACGCGGCGCTCCGCGACCTCATCCGCGGCGGCAAGGTCTCTATCGCCTTCCAGACCTGGGGGTCGTTCTCGGTCCTCGACGTCTCGGCCTTCACGGGCGTCTACTTCCGCGGCGGCGACGAGGATCTGACCAAGGACCCCGAGACTATCGCGGCTCTCCAAGCCGGGGACGGGGCGACCGACCCTGCGGTGCGGAAGGTCAAGTACGCCGAAGCGCTCAAGCGCATCGCCGGCCAGGCCTACGCCCTGCCGCTGTTCTCGTACTCGACGAACTACGCCTTCACGTCGGACCTGACCTTCACGGCGCAGCCCGACGAGCTGCCGCGCTTCTACGCGGCGCAATGGAAGTGACGGCCGGCGCCTGAAGCCGACCGACCGCCGACCGACCGAGGGAGCCGGACCATGCTGCGATTCATGATCCAACGAAGTCTGGTGGCCCTGGCGGTCGCCGTGACGGTGTCGGTGGCGAGCTTCATGCTGCTGCACATGTCCGGGGACCTGGCCACCGCGATCGCGGGGCCGGAGGCGACCTCCGTCCAGGTCGAGGCGATCCGGGTCCAGTACGGGCTCGACCAGCCCCTTCTGGCTCAGTTCGCCGCCTGGGCGGGCCGGGCGATCCGGCTCGATTTCGGCAACTCGTTCTACTTCCGCGAGAGCGTGATCGACCTGCTCGCTGCCCGCCTGCCGATCACCCTGTTCCTCGGCGTGGTGGCCCTGGCCGTGGCGCTCTTCGTGGCCATCCCCCTCGGGGTGCTCGCCGCGGTCCGGCGCGACACCTGGATCGACCGGGCCGCCCTCTCGGTCTCGGTGCTGGGCCAGGCCATGCCGAGCTTCTGGTTCGGCCTGACCCTGATCATGATCTTTTCGGTGAACCTGCGCTGGCTGCCGGTCTCCGGCAACACGACCTGGAAGCACTTCGTGCTGCCGGCGATCGCGCTCGGTTACTACGCCATGCCGGCGGTGATGCGGCTGACCCGCAACGGCATGCTCGAAGTGCTGGCCTCGGACTATGTCAGGACCGCCCGCGCCAAAGGTCTGCCGCCGCGAAAGATCCTGATCCGGCATGCGCTGCGCAACGCCGTCATCCCGGTGATCGCGCTCGCCGCCGTCCAGTTCGGCTTCATGCTCGGCGGCTCGATCGTGATCGAGGCGGTGTTCTCGCTCCAGGGGCTCGGCCAGCTTGCCTGGGAATCCATCGCCCGCAACGACTTCCCGGTGGTGCAGGCGATCGTGCTGGTCCTGGCGATGATCTACATCGCCCTGACGCTGGCCGCCGACCTCCTGAACGCCTTCCTCGATCCCCGGCTGCGCCAATGACCCTCCAGCCATCCGCCTCCCCGCTCAGCGCCGGTTTGCCCGAGACGCCGGCGGCCCTCCCGGCCGACAGGCCGGCGGCGCTGCCCGCCGCCCGCTCGCCCACCGCCCTGGCGCTTCGGCGCGGTCTCCGCCACGGCGGCTTTGTGATCGGTGCCGGCATCCTCGGGACCATCCTGCTCTGCGCGCTCGCCGCCCCGCTGATCGCGCCCCACGATCCCTACGCCCAGGACGTCTCGCGGCGCCTGATCCCGCCGATCTGGCAGACGAAGGGCACGTGGGACCACGTGCTCGGCACCGACAAGCTCGGGCGCGACTACCTCAGCCGCCTGATCTACGGCAGCCAGATCTCCCTGCTGATCGGGATCGCGGCGGCCGCCATCTCGGGCGTGATCGGCACGACGCTCGGCATCTGCGCCGGCTATTTCGGCGGCCGGGTCGACGCGGTGGTGAGCTACGTCGTGACCACGCGGCTGGCCATGCCGGTGGTGCTGGTCGCGCTTGCCATGGCCTCCCTCGTCGGCGGCTCGCTGAAGGTGGTGGTGCTGGTGCTCGGCTTCCTGCTCTGGGACCGTTTCGCCGTGGTCACCCGCGCGGCGACCCGGCAGATCCGCGACCAGGATTTCATCGCCGCGGCCCGCGCCACGGGCTTCTCCCCGGCCCGCATCCTGTTCCAGGAGGTGCTGCCGAACATCCTCAACGCGCTCATCGTGGTGGCGACCCTGGAGATGGCGCACGCCATCCTGCTCGAGGCCGCCCTGTCCTTCCTCGGCCTCGGCGTGCAGCCGCCGCTGCCGTCCTGGGGCCTGATGATCGCCGAGGGGAAGCCGTACATGTTCTTCCAGCCCTGGGTGATCACCATCCCGGGCGTCGCGCTCCTGGTCCTCGTCCTGGCGATCAACCTGCTCGGCGACGGCATCCGCGACGTCACCGCCCCCGAGGGGCGGCGCTGAGCCCCCCTTGCCCCGCAAAAAACCCCACCGCACCGAGATCGAGTGAGCCCATGTCCCGACACGACGCGATCGCGCGCGCCGCGCGCCACTACGACGAGGGCGGCTTCCTCAGCGTGCTGCAGGACGCCGTCGCCCGCCCGACCGAGAGCCAGACCTCGGGGCAGCTGCCGAAGCTGAAGGCTTACCTCACCGACTTCCTGGTGCCGCGGATCGCGCCGCTCGGCTTCACCAGCCGCATCCTCGACAACCCGGACGGCGTCCACGGCCCGTTCCTCATCGCCGAGCGCCACGAGGGCGACGGGCTGCCCACGGTGCTGATCTACGGCCACGGCGACACCGTGCGGGGCTATCCCGAGCAGTGGCGCGACGGCCTCGACCCCTGGACCGTGACCATCGAGGGCGAGCGCTGGTACGGCCGCGGCACCGCCGACAACAAGGGCCAGCACATCCTCAACCTCGGCGCGCTGGCGGCGGTGATGGCGGCGCGCGACGGGCGCCTCGGCTTCAACACCAAGCTGCTGATCGAGATGGGCGAGGAAGCCGGCTCGCCGGGCCTGCGCGACCTCTGCCGCGCCGAGGCCGCGGCGCTCAAGGCCGACGTGCTCATCGCCTCGGACGGGCCCCGCGTCAGCGCCGAGCGGCCGACGGTCTTCCTGGGCTCGCGCGGCGGTTACACCTTCGAGATGGTGCTGGACCTGCGTGAGGGCAGCCACCATTCCGGTAACTGGGGCGGCCTGCTGCGCAACCCCGGCACGGTGCTGGCCAACGCCATCGCGACCCTCGTCGACGGACGCGGCAAAATCCTTCTCGACGCCCTTCGGCCACCGGGGCTCCCCGTCAACGTGCGGGCGGCGCTGGCCGACATCACTGTGGGCACCGATCCGACCGCGCCGAAGATCGACGCGGATTGGGGTGAGCCGGGACTGACCGCGGCCGAGCGCGTGTTCGGCTGGAACACCCTCGAGGTGCTGGCCTTCAAGACCGGCGACCCGGACGGACCGCTCAACGCCGTGCCGCCCACTGCCAAGGCCACGCTGCAGCTTCGCTTCGTCGTCGGCACCGACTGGGAAGGCATCCTGCCCGCTCTGCGCGCTCATCTCGACGCCCACGGCTACCCGATGGTCGAGGTCCGTGCCGCGCGCACGGAGGTGTTCCGCGCCACCCGGCTCCCCGTCGAGGACCCGTGGGTCGACTGGGCGCTAACCTCGATCGCCGAGAGCACGGGCAAGCGGCCGGCCCTGCTGCCGAACCTCGGCGGCTCGCTGCCCAACGACGCCTTTTCCGAGATCCTCGGCCTGCCGACCCTGTGGGTGCCGCATTCCTACCCGGCCTGCCTCCAGCACGGCCCCGACGAGCACTTGCTCGGGCCGCCCTCGCGAGAGGCCCTGATGCTGATGGCGGGCCTTTACTGGGACCTCGCCGCGACCGGGCCGGCGGTGCTCGCCCGGCGCGAAGCCCTCAAGGGAGCCTGAGCATGAGCGAGCCCGTCGTCCGTATCCGGAATCTCACCCTGGCGCTGCCGAAGGGCTCGGACCGTCCCCACGCGGTCGAGGACCTCTCCCTCGACCTGATGCCGGGCAAGATCCTCTGCGTCGTCGGCGAGTCGGGCTCGGGCAAGTCGATGAGCGCCTACGCGCTCACCGGCCTCCTGCCCCGCGCGCTGAAGCCGGTCGGCGGGGAGATCCTGTTCGAGGGGCGAGACCTGCTCACCCTGGACGAGCGCGGCTGGCGCAGCCTTCGCGGTCGCCGCATCGCCATGGTGTTTCAGGAACCGATGACGGCCCTCAACCCGGTCATGCGCATCGGCGACCAGATCGCCGAGATGTTCGAGGCGCACGCCCTCCTGACGCCGGCCGAGCGCAGGGCCCGGGCCGTCGCGCTCGCCACCGAGGTCGGCCTGCCCGATCCGGGGCAGATCGTGCGCGCCTACCCGCACCAGCTCTCCGGCGGCCAGCGCCAGCGCGCGATGATCGCCATGGCGCTCGCCCTCGAGCCCTCGATCCTCGTCGCCGACGAGCCGACCACGGCGCTCGACGTCACCACCCAGGCCCAGATCCTCCAGCTGATCCGCGACCTGCAGCGGCGGCGCGGCATGAGCGTCCTGTTCATCACCCACGATTTCGGCGTGGTGGCGGACATCGCCGACCATGTCGCCGTGCTCCAGCGCGGGCGACTGGTGGAGCAGGGCAGCGCCGAGACCGTCCTTCAGCATCCGCAGCACCCCTACACCCAGGCCCTGCTCGCGGCGGTGCCGAGCCTGGTGCCGCCGGCGCGCGCCTCCCGCGAGGCCGAGCCCCTCGCCCTCTCGGCCATCGGGCTGACCAAGACCTACGCCACGCGCGCCGGCCTGTTCGGCAAGCCGCGCGTGGTCGCGGCGGTCAAGGAGGTGGCCTTCGACGTCCGCCGCGGGGAGACCCTCGGCCTCGTCGGCGAATCCGGCTCCGGAAAGTCCACCACCGCGCGCCTCGCGATCCGGCTGATCGAGCCGGACCGGGGCACGGTGCGCCTCGGCAGCCTCGACTACACGGCGTTGGCGCCGCGCTCGCTGCGTGACGAGCGCCGGCGCATCCAGATGATCTTCCAGGACCCGTTCGCATCCCTGAACCCACGCCGCACCGTCGAGCAGATCATCACGGCAGGCCCGATCGCGCACGGCACGCCCCGGCGGGAGGCCCGCGCCCGGGCTCGCGAGCTCCTCGACCTCGTCGGCCTCTCGGCGAGCGCGGCCGAGCGTTACCCCAACGCCTTCTCCGGCGGCCAGCGCCAGCGCATCGGCATCGCCCGGGCGCTCGCCATGGAGCCCGACGTGCTCGTGGCCGACGAGGCGGTTTCGGCCCTCGACGTCTCGGTCCAGGCGCAGGTGCTCGACCTGCTGGAAGACCTCAAGCAGCGCCTGAACCTCGCGATGCTGTTCATCACCCACGACCTGCGCGTTGCCGCCAAGATCTGCGACCGCATCGCCGTGATGCATCGCGGTGCCATCGTGGAGATGCGGCCCACGGCCGACCTCTTCCAGCAGCCGGATCACGCCTACACCCGCTCGCTCCTCGCGGCGGTGCCGGGCCTCCAGCCTACCCGGCCCTGATAGCACGACGGTCTGCGAGACGGCCGAAGCTCCCAGACGACAGACTGACGGATGCTTTCGGTAAGCGCTAGCGGTGGTCCCGACGCCTGGGTCGGAGGCGGAACGTCCGCTTCGAAGCGAAGGACTCAGGTTGGCTGCCCACCCTATGCAGCGCCCTGTAACGTCCGCTTCCGGCCAGCTTGGTGCACGATGTCCTACGGCCGGAGTGGGCGGTTCCCAGTCGGTCCGCTCGCGGGCGGGAACTGGCCGAAGCGGACATCGCCACCGCGCCCGCTTACAACCCTTCTCAGACGCTCGGAAGGTCCGCTTTGTAGCAGCCTGATCGACGGCGATTTTAGGCCGGGTCGGATGGATTTCTGCCGTTCCGCTTCCGGGTGGGAGTTGGCGGCAGACGCTGTCGTGCGGCGGTCGGCTTGGCGCTCTCGATAGGGCGCCGGGGCGCTGATGTCTCAGGGGCGCAGAAGTCGACTGATGGAACGCAGCCAACTTGAAGTATGCAAGGGACGGGGTGGAAGAGCCCTATACGCTCGAAAGGGCAAATTCTACAAGGGCCCTTACCATACTTCGGGTGTTTCCGGGCGGTTTCTAGATTGTAAAAAATATCCCGCATATGCGACAAATAGGCAGTTTGATCGAGAAATTAATCTATAATTTACGGCAGAATTACAATTCAAGTCGAAGAGGTCGTAGACCCTCCGGTTGGGAGTCTGTTGGTGCGCTTGTTCGATAGCTCTTTCCGTGCGCTGTTCGAGGCCATCGACCGCTCGCGCGCCCGCATCGCGTTCGCCCCCGATGGCACGATCCTCGATGCCAATGCGAATTTCCTCGGCCTCGTTGGCTACACGCTGGCGGAACTGAAGGGCCAGAACCACCGCAAGCTCGTCACGCCGGCAGAGCGCGACGCGCCGGCCTATCACGCGTTCTGGGACGCATTGCGCAAAGGGGAGT
>NZ_VRUU01000060.1 GCF_008039875.1 Methylobacterium sp. WL119
GACCGCCCGTCACCGACACGGCCTCGATCATCTCCGAGCGAACCGCGTCCGCCACCGCCCGGAGATCGCTCTCCGGAAGCAACCGCAACGCGGACGTCTCGGACAAACCGTCCAAAATCGAGGGGGCCGGCATCGAGGGGGTCTGCGTCACGGGTTCGGCCTCATATCGATCTCGAACGCCGAACGAGGCTGCGGTGCTCGAGCACGGCGCATCTCAATCGACGTCCAGGGGTGCGACGCCTTCGGCGCGCCCGTCGGGTGTCAGGGTGATGCGCTGGATGCGGGCCTCGGCCCGCTTCAGCAGCATCTCGCAGTGGCGCTTCAGCGCCTCGCCGCGCTCGTAGATCGTCACCGATTCGTCCAGCGCCACGTCGCCCTTCTCCAGGCGGCGGACGATGTCCTCGAGCTGCTCCAGGGCCTTCTCGAAGGGCGTGTCGGCGGCGATCGCGGTCGCGTCGGGTCGGCTTTCGGTCATCCCTACAGGATCCTTTGGTGCGGTTCTAAGGCGGAGGCGGCGACCGCCACAACCCCACGTGCCTTCGCGGCGGGCGGAGACACGCGGTTTTTCCAGCCGGCGGCGACGTTTGCGCCACACCGGTATGCCGGTGGGCTCGACCGGTCAGCCGAGCTCGAAACGAAACGGCGTGCCCTCGAAGGCGTCCGCCCCGCGGCCGATCGCGGTGACGGCCGAGACCATCCGGCCGTCGCGGCCGAGCAGCCGGTCGGCGATCTCGACGAACAGGCGGTTCGGCGTCGCCGACGGCGAGGCGAGGCGTAACGCCGCGGCGGCCTCGGCCTCGTCGCGGGCGGGATCGAGGGCGCAGGCGGCGATGTAGGCCGCGGCGGTCGAGCGGCTGATGCCGGCGTAGCAGTGGATCACCATCGGCTTCTCGCGCGGCCACGCCGCGACGAAGTCGAGGATGGCGCGCACGTGGTCCTCGGCCGGGAGAACGTACCCGTCCGTCGCGACCGCGATGTCGCTGACGCCGACCACCGCGTGGCAGCCCTCGGCGATCGTCGCCGGCCGCTCCGGCGCCGAGGGCAGGTTGAGCAGCGTCAGGACGTGGCTCGCCCCAGTCGCCGCGATGGTCTCGGGCAGGCGCGACAGGGGGCAGACGTGCAGCGTCGGCATCTCGGGTCCGGGTTCTGGGTCGGGTGTCAGGATTTCGCGAGCTCGGCGAAACGGTCGAGATAACGGGCCTGCGCCTGCGCGGTCGGCCAGGGGTCGAGCAGGGCGAGGACCGGCTCGGGCAGGGTCTCGTGCCGCCCGAAGTAGCGCGTCGCCTCGTCCGGCGCGAATCCGGCGAGCTGCACCGCCTCGGCATGCGCCGCCACCCGGTCCGCACGCTTGACCAGGCGGGCGAAGGCCGGGTTCGGCGCCTCGAGCCCGAAGCGCCGGCGGATCGCAGCGAGCAGGCGGCGCTCGACGCCCTTGTAGGAATCGCCGATCGCGGCCTTCAACGGCGAGATGATGTCGCCGACGACGTATTCCGGTGCATCGTGCAGCAGCAGCTCGAGGCCCTGTGCAGGCGTGCACCCGGGCGTGAGATGCAGGCCGACCGCCTCGACCAGCAGCGAGTGCTGCGCCACCGAGAAGACGTGCGGCCCCGCGGTCTGCCCGTTCCAGCGGGCGACGCGGGCGAGCCCGTGGGCGATGTCGGCCACCTCGATGTCGAGGGGGGAGGGGTCGAGCAGGTCGAGCCGGCGGCCCGACAGCATCCGCTGCCACGCCCGCGGCTGCAGCGCGCTCAACGGCCCGGCTCCGCCAGCGCGGCGCAGGGCGCGTGGCGATGGCAGCCGACGAGGTGATCGTTGACCATGCCGACCGCCTGCATGAAGGCGTGGACGATCACCGGGCCGCAGAAGGCGAAGCCTTCGGCCTTCAGCGCCTTGGCGATCCGCCGCGACACGTCGGTCTCGGTCCGGATCTCGCTGCGGGTCCGCGCGCTGCCCTGGATCGGCCGGCCGTCCGGCAGGTGATCCCACAGGAAGCGCGAGAAACCGGGGCCGCGCTCCTCGATCCGCAGCCAGGCGCGGGCGCCGGCGACGGTGCCGACGATCTTGGCGCGGTTGCGGATGATGCCGGTGTCCTGCATCAGCCGCTCCACGTCGGCCTCGGTGAAGCGCGCGATGGCCTCTGGATCGAACGCGGCGAAGGCGCGGCGGAAGCCGTCGCGCCGGCGCAGGATCGTGATCCACGACAGCCCGGCCTGGAAGCCGTCGAGAATCAGCTTCTCGTAGAGCGCGCGGCCGTCGTGCTCGGGCACGCCCCATTCGCCGTCGTGATAGGCGACGTAGAGCGGATCGAGCCCCGCCCACCAGCACCGGGCGCAGCCATCGGGATGGCGGACGAGGCCTTCGACCGGATGCGATGCCTCGGTCATTCAGTTCAGCCCGCCGCGACGTCCGGCATCGCGAAGCTGGCGAAGGCCGGGCGCTCCACGGTCAGCACCTTGCCGTCGGCGCGCAGCGGCTCGCCTGCCGCGATCGCGCCGGCGAGGCGGTCGAGGCGCAGCATCGCGAGGCCGCGCCCGGCGGCACGGCTCCCCGTCACGCCGAGCACCTTGGCGCCGGCGGTGATCTCGGAGCCGGGCGCGGCCGCCTCGCCCGCGGGATAGGTGGCGGGCAGCATGCGGGTGCGGGCTGTGCCGCGGTGCTGCATCCGCGAGACCACCTCCTGGCCGACGTAGCAGCCCTTGCGGAAGTCGACGCCGCCGAGCTGGTCCATCAGCGCCTCGTGCGGGAAGGCGTCGCTGAACGGGAAGTCGCGCCCGCTCTCGGGGATCCCGAGCGCGATGCGGTGAGCGTGGTACTCCGCTTCGGACGCGTCCGCGGAGAAGGCGCCCGCCGCCGCGTAGAGCCGCGCGCCGAGGCCTTCGGCCCGGGCGTCGGCCACGGCGTCGACCTCGACGGCAGTGGTGGCGCCGTCCCAGGATGCGGCGATGGCGATGGTCGGATCAACCGCGATCTCGACCTTGGCGCGCAGGCGATAGAGGGTCAGGCGCTTGGCGAGCGCCGCAGCCTGTTCGGCCGGCACGTCTAGGCGGTACCCGTCGGCGATCCGCGAGATCAGGAAGTCGAACTGGATCTTGCCCTGCGGCGTCAGCAGGGCGCCGAGGCGCGCCTCCGCCTCGCCCAGCGTCTCGACGTTGCATGTGATCACGCCCTGGAGCAGGGCGGTGGCGTCCGGCCCGGTCACGGTGACGAGGGCGCGGTCCGGCAGCAGGGCAATCGGCATGGCAAGTCCTCACTCGGCCCGATCGGGCCTTCCAGGCCGCGCGATTGCGCGAGGATGAGGCGTGACATAAGCCGCCGGGGACCCAGCCTCAACCAAGGCGTTTCCGATGGCATCCCCGATGGACCAGCCCTTCGACCTCGTCCTCTCCGGCGGCACGGTGGTGAACCAGGACGGCACGCACCTTGCCGACCTCGGCATCCGCGGCGGGCGCATCGCGGCGATCGGCGACCTCGCGCAGGCAGCCAGTGCCGAGCGGCAGGATTGCGCCGGCCTGCACCTGCTGCCCGGCGTGATCGACACCCAGGTGCATTTCCGAGAGCCCGGCCTCGACCACAAGGAAGATCTCGAATCCGGCTCGCGGGCGGCCGTGATGGGCGGCGTCACCGCCGTGTTCGAGATGCCGAACACCAACCCGCTCACCACCAGCGCGGACGCGCTCGCCGACAAGGTGGCCCGCGCGCATCACCGGATGCATTGCGATTTCGCTTTCTGGGTCGGCGGCACCCACGAGAACGTGGCGCAGCTCGCCGAATTGGAGCGGCTGCCCGGCGCCGCCGGCATCAAGGTGTTCGTCGGGTCCTCGACCGGGTCGCTGCTGGTCGAGGACGATGCGGGCGTGCGCGCCATCCTCACGGCGATCCGCCGCCGCGCCGCCTTCCACTCCGAGGACGAGCCGATGCTGCGCGCGCGCAAGGATCTCCGCGTCCCCGGCGACCCGTCCTCGCACCCGGTCTGGCGCTCGCCGGAGGTGGCGATGGCGGCGACGCGGCGGCTGGTGGCCTTGGCGCGGGAGACCGGCGCCCGCATCCACATCCTGCACATCTCGACCGGCGACGAGATGGACTACCTCGCCGACCACAAGGACGTGGCGAGCATCGAGGTGACGCCGCATCACCTCACCCTCGACGGCGACGAGGCCTATGCGCGGCTCGGCACGCTCGTGCAGATGAACCCGCCGGTCCGCGGCGATGCGCATCGCCGAAGGATCTGGTGGGGTCTCGGGCAGGGCGTCGCCGACATCCTCGGCTCGGATCACGCGCCGCACCAGCTCGACGAGAAGGCCAAGCCCTATCCGGACTCGCCGTCGGGGATGACCGGGGTGCAGACGCTGGTGCCGATCATGCTCGACCACGTCGCGGCCGGACGGCTGTCGCTCGAGCGCTTCGTCGACCTGACGAGCGCCGGGCCGAAGCGCCTGTTCGGCATCGCACGCAAGGGGCGGCTCGCGATCGGCTACGACGCCGACGTGACGGTGGTCGACCTCAAGCGCCGCGAGACGATCCGCAATGCCTGGATCGCCTCGAAGAGCGCCTGGACGCCCTACGACGGCAAGACCGTGACCGGATGGCCGGTGGGGACGGTGGTGCGCGGGGCCCGCGTGATGTGGGACGGTGTGCTGACCGCGCCGTCGCGCGGCGAGGCCGTGACCTTCGAGGAGGCGCTGGCACGGGCCTGAGCCCGCGCCAGCCGCAGCATCGGGATCAGTGCTGGAGCGCGGTGGTGAAGGCGCCGCCGCGGATGCGCTCGGGGAATCCCTCGGCGTAGCGGGCGGTCGCCTCCTCGCCGTAGGTCATGACCAGTTCCTGGAAGGCGGCGAACAGGGCCGCCTGAGCCATGCAGTCGCCGTCGAGACCGTCGAGGCAGCCCTCGGCGAACGCCTCGGACACGTAGCCCAGGGCGGCGCGCTTCTCGTCCACGTCGGCTTCGAACGGGGCGGTCTGAGTGCTGTTCTGCATGGCGCGTCGTATCCGTTGCGCGCGGGCTGGAGGCCCGGCGTACGGAAAGGATGATAGGCGGCTCACGGGTCCGCGACCAGCCGGGAATTGCGAAGCGGTTAACGCGGATGGTCGAATACGACGGTTTCCCCGGATGCTTCTGCCGTGTGGCCGGTTTGCATCAACCGCCGAAACGGCCGGCCAGCGCGTGCGACAGGCGCTCCCCCTCGGCGACGAAGCGGCCCGCCGCCTCGTGCGCGGCCGGCGTGCAGACGCGGTAGGTGGAGGCGTAGCCGCGGTAGCCGCGGTTGTACGCCCCGGCGAGGCGGTCGCGCCGCCCGGGCGTGACGCCCTCGGCCTCGATCAGCGCCTTCATCCGGTTCGGCCACTCGGCGGCGTCGGCACCCGCGCACAGCTCGCGCAGGAAGGCCAGCGATCCGATGATCTCGGACAGCCGCGTGAGGTCGCGGTCGTAGGGTGCGGCCTGCTCCGGGGGCGGCGGGGGCGGCTCCTTCTCGGCAGGCTTCGGGGCTTGCCGCGCCGGGGGGCGCTGCTGCGCAAGCGCCGGAGCGTGCGCGGAAACGGTGAAGCCGGCGCCGACCGCGAGGACCGGCAGGATGAGGTGCAGGAAGGACGGCTTGCCGATCACGGGCGGTCCCCGGGTCGACGGGCGGCGACCTTCGCGAAGGCGTCCGCCAACGTGTCGGCGAGACCCGGCGTCGTTTCGAGGTCGGCGATCTCGTCGCGCGTCGCCCAGCGGACGGCGAGGGCTTCGGGGCCGGCCTCCGGCTCGCCGCCGATCCAGAGGGCCGCATGGGGGTAGACGACGTAGTGATGGCGCACGCGACCGTCGGGCTCGCGCTGGATGATCTCGGTCGGCGGCAGGACGCCGATCATCTCGGCGTCGAGACCGACCTCCTCCTTGAGCTCGCGCAGGGCGGCGTCGGCGATCGCCTCGCCGGCTTCGACCAGCCCGCCGGGGAGGGTCCAGACGCCGCGCATCGGCGCATTGGCGCGCGCCGCCAGCAGCACCCGGTCGCCGCGGATCACCGCGATCGACGCGCCGACGAAGGGGCGCATGGGAAACAATCGCGCATCGGCCTCGCTCACGGCTTCGTCCCATCCGGCGCGACGACCGCGACGCGTCCGTCGGACAGGCCGACGAGGATGCGCACCTTCGTCCCGCGCCCGAGCGCGGCGACGCCGTAGGCGGCGGGGGCGGGCAGCGCGATCCGCGCGCGCTCCCTGATGCCGCCCTTCAGCGAGACCAGGGCGATGGCCGAATTGTCGGCGACGGGCAGAGCGAGGTCCGCCTGCGCGCTGCCTTCGCCCTCAACCGCGGCGGCGAGATCGACGTCGCCCGGGCCGGAGGCGTAGCCCGGCGCCTCGCCGGCGGGGGTGAAGGCGTCGACGGCCGGCGTCCAGAGCTGGAGGCGCCCGCCCTTCGCGAGAACCGCGGCGACCTGCGGCGATCCGGTCCCGGCGAAGTCGGCGACGGCGGCGATCCGCAGCGGAGCGCCGTCCTGGAACGGCGTCCGGGCGGTGACGGCCCAGTCGCCGATGCCGGCGCGGGTGACGAGGGCCAGACCCGACGCATCGCCGCCGTGGAGCGTCGCCACGACGAAGGCCTGGCGTCCGGCGAGGCGCACGGCGCGCGGCCTCGCGAGGGCGAAGGTCGCGTCCGGGCCGGCGGCGACCGTCACGGTCGAGACCGGCACCGGCTTCGGATCGCCGCCCATCGCCACCGGCTGGCGCTCGCGGATGGTGAGGCCCGCCGCCGAGGGGGCGGCGCCGATCGCGCGGGTGACCCCGGTCGGGTAGGCGGAGGCCGCACCCGACAGCGTACGGCGGGGGCCCGGAACGGCCCCGCGCGGCGTCTCGGCTGCCGTCAGTCCGTCGATCGCCTCGGCACCGAGCAGCGTCGACCTGATCGCACCGTCGACGAGGCTCAGGGCCGCGCCGCCCTCCTTGCCCCAGACCACGACGAGGGGCGCGCTCTCCTCCTCGCCGACGTCCGGCGCGGCCGGCGCCGCCGTCGGCCGGGCGAGCGGGATCAGCCCGGACGTCGCCACCGCGACGGCGACCTCGCTCCGCGGCCCGCGCATCGCGGTCGCCTGGAACGGCAGATCGAGGATCGTGACCGCCGGCTCGGCGGCGGCGGGCGTGGCGGCGAGAACGACGAGGAGCAACCAGCGGGACAGCCGGTCAGACATGCTGCCCGCCGTTGATGTGAAGCTCAGCGCCGTTCACGTAGGACGAGGCCTCGGTGCACAGGAAGTAGATCGCCTTGGCGACCTCGTCGGGCGTGCCGAGGCGGCGCTGCGGGATCTGCTCGACCAGCTTGTCGGTTCCGGGCGACAGGATCGCGGTGTCGATCTCGCCGGGCGAGATCGCGTTGACGCGCACGCCCAGCGGCCCGAAATCGGCGGCCATCTCGCGGGTCAGGCCGGCCAGCGCCGACTTCGAGGTGCCGTAGGCCGCGCCCGCGAACGGGTGGACGCGCGACCCGGCGATCGAGGTGACGTTGACGATCGACCCCTTGGCGCGGGCGAGTTCGTCGCGCAGGCCCTGGGCGAGCAGCACGGGCGCGAAGAAGTTCACCTGGAACACCCGCTGCCAGGTCGCGAAGTCGGTCGGCAGGGCGCCGAGGCGCTCGCCGTTCGGCCCCTTCGGCGAGATGCCGGCATTGTTGACCAGCGCGTGGAGCAGCCCGCCCTCGATCGACAGCCGCTCGGCGACCTCGCGGACCCCGCGCACGGTATCCTCGGCGTCGGCGAGGTCGACCTGGAGGTGGTCCTCCGGGCCCATCTCCCACGGGCAGTTCTCGGGAAAGGCGTGGCGCGAGCAGGTGATCACCCGCCATCCCGCCGCGGAGAAGCGCTTGACGGTGGCGTGGCCGATGCCCCGGCTCGCCCCGGTGAGCAGCATGACGCGACGGCGTTCGTTTCCGGGTATGGCCAAGGCCGTGCCTCGCTTCCGATCGGGGTCGGCGCCGGGGCACCCCGGCGGGCCGCCGCGCTGAGCCCAAGGTCTAAGCGCAGCCGGCCCGAAAATCCAGGGACTTCGCCGCGTCGCAACACCGGCGGGGACGCTTGACGGGGCACCGATGCGGCGGGATCACCGGGGCTCCGCAGCCCCTCGCACCGGATCGCCCCCTCATGCCGACCACGGCCCGCCCCACCGATCGCATGCCCGCCATTTCCGCGGATCGGCTCACCCCGGCGCAGCTCGCGGCGTCGGACGCGTTCTTCGCAGCGCGCAAGACGCCGGTCTTCGGCCCGTTCGTGCCGCTGCTGCGCAGCCCCGACCTGATGCTGCGCGCGAGCGACATGGGCCTGTACCTGCGCTACGACAGCGTTCTGCCGCTCAGGATCAGCGAGTTCGCCATCCTGATCGTCGCCCGCGAGTGGAGCCAGCAGATCGAGTGGCAGATCCACCATCCGATCGCGCTGAAGGCCGGCGTCGACGCGGACGTGGCGCAGGCGATCGCGGAAGGCCGGCGGCCGGAGGGCATGTCGGCCGAGGAAGCCGCGGTCTACGCGTTCTCGACCGAGCTCCAGCGCAACAAGGCGGTGAGCGACCCGACTTACGCGGCCCTGGTCGCGCTCTACGGCGAGCAGGGCGCGATCGATCTCACCGGGATCAACGGCTATTACGCCCTGCTCGCGATGACGATGAACGTCGCCCGCACCGCCCTGCCGGAAGGCGTCGCGCCGCCGCTGCCGCCCCTGATCCCGTAGCGGCTTCTCAGGGATAGAGGCGCGACCGGTCCCAGCCCTTGCCGTTGCAGGTGAACCGGACGCGGTCGTGCAGGCGATAGTCGCCGTTGCGCCAGAACTCCATCGCCACCGGGGCGATCCGGAACCCGGTCCAGTTCTCCGGCCGCGGCACCGGCCCGTCCTCGTAGCGGGCCGACAGCTCCGCCACCTCCGCCATCAGCGCGTCGCGGCCTGCGAGCGGGCGCGACTGACGGCTGGCGATGGCGCCGAGCCGGCTGTCGCGGTGGCGACTGGCGAAGTAGGCGTCCGCCTCCTCGGGCGTCACTCGCGACACCGGACCGCGGACGCGGATCTGCCGGCGCAGGCTCTTCCAGTGCAGCACGAAGGCGGCCTGCGGGTTGGCGGCGAGCTCCTCGCCCTTGGCCGATTCGACGTTGGTGTAGAAGACGAAGCCGCGCTCGTCGAAGCCCTTCAGCAGCACCATCCGCACGTCCGGCAGGCCGTCCGCGCCTGTGGTGGCCAGCGCGATCGCGTTGGCGTCCTCGGGCTCGGACGCCGTCGCCTCGGCCATCCAGGCGGCGAACAGGCCGAACGGATCGTCGCTCAGGGTGAAGTCGGCGGCATCCGGGACCGCATCGCGCCCGCCCGACTCATCGATCTTTAACGCGTCCACGACTTAATCCTCCGTTGTGAGATCCGGGTCGGGGGGCACCGACGTTGGAGCACACTTACGCGCCATCTCGTCTTGGGTTCAGGGTCTCGGGTTCAGGTGTAATGCGTCGTCGCGACAAGAAGGAAGGGGCTGCGGCGATGCCGCGGGGGGAAGCGCGGGCTGGGCGGCTCCCGCCGGTGGCACTGGCCGCGGGTCTCGCGTCGATGCTCTGCGGCTGCAGCCAGCCGCTCCTGATCTTCCGGGCGGATGCCAATCCCGAGGCCAGGGCGGAGACCGTCGCCGACGAGCCGATCGTCACCGGCAGCATCAGCCGGCGCCCGACGAGCTTCGGCTCGGACCTGGGCGAGGAGGATTGGCGCCGCGCCTACGCCGCGCTCTCGGTCGCTCTCGACCCGCAGGGCAACGGCAAGCCGGTGAAGTGGGACAACCCCGAGACCAGCCTGCGCGGCACGATCAACCCGACCGGGCTGCCCTACGTCGCCCACGACCTGATCTGCCGCGATTTCCTCGCCAGCGTGATTGCTCCCGGGAACAACCGCTTCGTGCGCGGCACCGGTTGCAAGCCGTCCGGCGGCGAGTGGGAACTCAAGCGCATCCGCACCGGCAAGGCCGGATCGGGCAAGACGAGCTGAGCGCGAACGATGCGAGGCGGCTCGGCCGCGTGACGCGTTCGGGTTGACGCCGGCCGCGCTTGCGCCGAGTCTCGTCGCCCCTACGTTGCGCGAGAGCAACAGGCCGCCCACATGCGGCCTGGATGGCCGCTGCTCCACAGCCGGCGCGAAACCACGAAGTTCAAGAGACCGATGCGCAATCCCTACGAGGTGCTGGGCGTCCCCAAGGGCGCCGGCGAGGCCGAGATCAAGAAGGCCTACCGCAAGCTCGCCAAGACCTACCATCCGGACACCAACAAGGACGCGAAGGCGAAGGATCGCTTCGCCGAGGCGAACGCCGCCTACGAGATCCTCGGCGAGCCGGAGAAGCGCCGCCAGTTCGACCGTGGCGAGATCGACGCCGACGGCAAGCCGCGCGCGACCGGGTTCGAGGGCTTCGGCGGCGGCCGCGCCGGCGGGTTCGACTTCAACAACGCGGCCCGCGGCCGCGGCGGCCCGGCGGGGGGCGTCGGGGAGGACATCTTCTCGCACCTGTTCGGCGAGGCGTTCCGCGCCGGCGGCGCCGGGCCGGGCCAGCGCCCGCCCACCCGCGGCGAGGACGTGGCGGCCGAGCTCGGCGTCACCCTCGAGCAGATCGGCAGCGAGGAGAAGCTGCGGGTCGGCCTGCCGGGCGGCCGCGAGTTCGACGTGATGATCCCCAAGGGCGTCGTGGACGGGCAGACGATCCGCCTGCGCGGCCTCGGCTCGCCCGGCGGCCCGCGCTCCGAGCCGGGCGATGCGCTTCTGACGATCCGGGTGCTCCCGCATGCCCGCTTCACCGTCGAGGGCGCGGACCTGCGCGCCACCGTCGACCTGCCGCTCGAGGATGCGGTGCTCGGCGGCGCGATCCGCGTGCCGACCCTGACCGGCGCCGTCGAGATGAAGATGCCGCCGATGACCTCGTCCGGCCGCACCTTCCGCCTCCGCGGCAAGGGCCTGCCGAAGAAGGACGGCACCCGCGGCGACCTGCTCGCCGTCACCGCGATCCAGCTGCCCGCGGACGACGCGGCCCTGGCCGAGTTCGTGAGGAGCCGGCGCACCGCGCGGGCCGAGTAGCCGGCGGCGTATCGCGCCGATCCGGCGGACTTCCGTCCCCGACGCGCCTCCGCTAAGGATGCCTCCGGCGCGAGACCGCCGCCTCGTCGAGCGGGGCGGCCGGGAGTCCCGGGTGCCGAAGCGAATTTTCGGGTGTGGCATGGCGGCTTTCGACGCAACGGACGAGCAGGGCGCGGGCAGGGACGCCGCGCCGGGCAGCAACCTGCTCGCGGGCAAGCGCGGCCTCGTGCTCGGCGTCGCCAACAACCGCTCGATCGCCTGGGGCATCGCCAAGAGCGCGCATGCCCACGGTGCCAAGCTGGCCTTCACCTACCAGGGTGACGCCCTGAAGAAGCGCGTCGAGCCCTTGGCGCGCGAGCTCGACGCCCACGTCGTCGGCCATTGCGACGTCACCGACCCGGCCTCGATCGACGCGGTGTTCGCGGCGACCGCCGAGATCTTCCCCGAGGGCATCGATTTCGTCGTCCACTGCATCGCCTTCTCGGACAAGGACGAGCTGACCGGGCGCTACGTCGAGACGACCGAGGCGAACTTCACCAAGTCGCTCATGATCTCGTGCTACTCGTTCACGGCCGTCGCGCAGCGCGCCGAGAAGATCATGCCGAACGGCGGCTCGCTCCTGACGCTGACCTATTACGGCGCCGAGAAGTGGATGCCGCACTACAACGTCATGGGCGTCGCCAAGGCCGCGCTCGAAGCCTCGGTGCGCTACCTCGCCGCCGATCTCGGCCCCTCGAACATCCGCGTCAACGCGATCTCGGCCGGCCCGATCAAGACGCTCGCCGCCTCCGGCATCGGCGACTTCCGCTACATTCTGAAGTGGAACGAGTACAACGCCCCCCTGCGGCGCACGGTGACGATCGGCGAGGTCGGCGAGACCGCCGCCTACCTGATCTCCGACATGTCCCGCGGCATGACCGGCGAGATCCTGCACGTCGACGCCGGCTACCACGTGGTCGGCATGAAGAACCCCGAGGCGCCGGACCTGAGCCTCGACAAGGATTGAGGGCGGGCGCGCCGGCGAAGGCCGGCGTCAATCACCGTCCTCGAAATTCCCCGACAGCTTCAGCCCCGCGATCCAGGTCGCGCCCTGGCGCTTGATCACGCGGTGGGGCTTCGTGCCCCGCTCGTCGAGGACTGCGTCGGCAAGCCGTTCGGAATGGGTCACGAGCCAGACCTGCGTGCGTTCATCCGCCTTGACGATCATGCGAGCGAGGGGAGCCAGCAGGTCAGGGTGCAGGCTCGCCTCGGGCTCGTTCAGGGCGACGAAAGGCGGAAGCCGGTAGGCGAGCAGGGCTCCCGCGAGGGCGAGGAACCGGAGCATCCCATCGGAGAGCTCGGAGGCTTCGAAGATCCGCTTCGGATAATCGGGAAACACCATCCCGAACCGTGCCTCGCGGCGCCGTCAGTCCGGCACGACCAGATCCGCGATGCCCGCCACTGCTTCCGGGAACTGCGGGTCCATCGCGTCCAGCGTGTCGGCGATGGTGCGGGCGATGACGAGGTTGCGGAACCACTTCCGGTTGGCCGGCACCACGTGCCAGGGCGCATGCGGCGTCGAGCATCGGGTCAGCGCGTCCGAGAACGCCGCCTGATAGGCATCCCAGGACTTGCGCTCGACCAGGTCGGCCGGATCGAACTTCCAGTGCTTGTCCGGGTTCGCGATCCGCGCTTCCAGGCGCTGCTTCTGCTCGTCCTTCGAGATGTGCAGGAAGAATTTCAGGATGTGGGTCCCGGATTCGGTGAGCAGGCGCTCGAAGTCGTTGATCAAGCCGTAGCGCGCCTGCCAGACCGGCTCCGGCACCAGGCCCTTCACGCGCACGACCAGCACATCCTCGTAGTGGCTGCGGTTGAACACGCCGATCATCCCGCGCCCGGGCGTGCGCTGGTGGTAGCGCCACAGGAAGTCGTGCTCGCGCTCCTCGGTCGACGGCACCTTGAACGAGGCGACCGTGCAGCCTTGCGGGTTCACGCCTTCCAGAACCGCGCGGATCGTGCCGTCCTTTCCGCCGGTGTCGATCGCCTGGAACACCACGAGCAGGCTGCGCTGCCGCTCGGCGTAGAGCTTTTCCTGAAGCGCCTGGATCCGCGTGCGCTCGGTGGCGAGCGCCGCCTTCGCCCAGTCCTTGTCGAAGCCGCCGTCGGCGTCGGCGTCGACCTTCGCGAGATCGAACCGGCTGCCCGGCACGACGGTGACGATGCCGTCGGCCGCCGCGACGGAGGCGGGACCGTGCGCATCGATCAGCGCGGGCGCGATGCCTGCGATCTCGGCCGTCGCGGCCGCCCAGAGAGAAGAGGAAGGCGCCTTGCGCCGGGCATCCTCGACGGAACGGTCCGGCGACTTTGTCACACCGGCTGTCCCCGCCTTCTGGCGCCGATCCGTCTTGCGGTGCTTCTTGCTCATGGACAGACCTTCTACCGACCGATCGCGTCCCGGCCTAGATCGGGCACCCGCCTTGCATCCGAGGGCGACCCGATCCCTTCAGACCGCCATGCCCGATGGACGCCACGCTCATGAACCCGCCCGCGCAGCCGCCGCGAGACCTTCGCTCAGGACGCGACCGGTGAGGGCGCCGACCGGAACCGCCGGAGCGTGAGGCCCATCCCGACGATCTACTTCATCCGGCACGGGCAGACCGACTGGAACGCCGAGGGGCGCTTGCAGGGGCAGCGCGACATCGGCCTCAACGCCGTCGGGCAGGGGCAGGCGGCGGACGCCGCGGACCGGCTCGCGGCGCTCGCGGGCGACCGGCTCGCCGAGGCCGACTTCATCGCGAGCCCCCTGAGCCGCACGCGTCGCACCATGGAGATCCTGCGCGACCGCCTCGGCCTCGCGTCGACCGAGTACCGCAGCGATCCCCGGCTGATGGAGATCCATTTCGGGGCGTGGGAAGGGCAGACCTGGGCCGAGATCCGCCGCCGCGATCCCGGCGGCGCCGGCGCGCGCGACCGCGACCGCTGGGGCTATCGCCCCTCGGGCACCGGCGCCGAGAGCTACGCGATGCTGACCGAGCGCGTCGCGCCGGTCTTTTCCGACCTGGCGCCGGCCACCGTCGTGGTCGCCCATGGCGGCGTCGCCCGCGCGATGCTGGTGGCGCTCGGCCACCTCGACATTAAGGCCGCCCCGCGGATCGCCGTCCGCCAGGGCTCGGTGCTCGTCGTGGACGCGGCCGGATGGCGCTGGGCCTGAGGTTTGTCGCCGACCGTTCAAGCCCCGTTCAAAGGTCCGGTATACAGCGAGGTCTCGGGTCCGGTTCGCACGGCCTCGACCCGATCGGCGGACTGCCTCGATAACGGCACGATCCCGCGTCAGGAACGCGCTCCGATCGCCGGCCGGGTGCGCATGCGAGACAGACGGGAACCCAGCTCCGCCCGGAGCTGGCAGCGGAGCATGCGATGAGTAGCCTCGGCGAGATGATCCGGCCCGAAGTGGACCGGCACCCCGCGGCGACCCCGTCCGACCGGGCCGTGCTGCGCGGCCCGGTGCGTCCCGACCTGATCCGCGACGAGGTTCTTGGCGAGATCTTCGCCGAGACCGCGCGGGCACGGCCGGACCATCCGGCGCTGATCGACGGCGCCGCCAAGGACGCGTCGGGCCGGCACCCGCATCTCACCTATGCCGAGGTCTTCGCCCGCGCCGGACGGATCGCGGCGGCTCTCGCCCATCGCGGGATCGGACCGGGCGACGTGGTCGGCCTGTGGATGGCGCGCGGGCCGGACCTGCTCACCGCCCAGATCGGGATCACGCTGTCCGGCGCCGCCTGGCTGCCGTTCGACGCCGAGGCGCCGGCCGACCGGGTCGCGGTCTGCCTCGGCGACGCCGCTGCGAAGGCCCTGCTGGTCTCCGAGGCGCTGGCCCCGGGCGCGCCCGAGGTCGCGCCGGCCCTGACGCTCGATGCGCTGCTCGCCGGCACGCCCGCGGACGCGGCGACGCCGGACCTTCGCGCCGGCGGCCTGACGCCGCAGCATCCCGCCTACCTGATCTACACCTCCGGCTCGACCGGCGTGCCGAAGGGCATCGTCATCAGCCACGCCAACATCTGCCACTTCCTGCGCTCCGGAAACGCGCTCTACGGGATGGCGCCGGACGACGTGGTCTTCCAGGGCGCTTCGGTCGCCTTCGACCTCTCGATGGAGGAGATCTGGGTCCCGTACCTCGTCGGCGCGACGCTGTTCGTCGCGAGCCCGGCGATGATGGGCGACGTCGAGTCGCTGCCCCGGATCATCGCCGAGGCCGGGGTCACTGTGATCGACACCGTGCCGACGCTGCTGGCGATGATCACCGCAGACCTGCCGAGCGTGCGGCTGATCCTGCTCGGCGGCGAGGCGCTTCCCGAGCCGCTGGTCGCACGCTGGGCGACGCCTTCGCGAAAGCTGTTCAACACCTACGGGCCGACCGAGGCTACGGTGGTCGCGACCGCCGCCGAGATGCGCCCGGGCGTGCCGGTGACCATCGGCGGCCCGATCGCGAACTACTCGGTCTACGTCGCCGGCGAGGACCTGCGCCTGCTCGGGCGCGGCGAGCCGGGCGAGCTGCTGATCGGCGGCCCCGGCGTCGCGAAGGGCTACCTGCAGCGGCCGGAGCTGACCGCGGACAAGTTCATCGCCAACCCCTACGCCTCGGACGGCGCCGACCCGCTGCTCTACCGCTCGGGCGACGCGGTCTCGCTCGACGCCGGCGGCAACATCCTGTTCCACGGCCGCATCGACGACCAGGTCAAGATCCGCGGCTTCCGCGTCGAGCTCGGCGAGATCGAGTCGCGGATCCAGGCCCAGCCCGGGATCGCCCAGGCCGCGGTGGTGCTGCGCAACGACGACGGCGTCGACCGGCTGGTCGCGTTCATCGTGCCAGACCGCGGCCACGACCTCGACCGCGCGGCTTTGCGCCGGACGCTGGCCGAGCAGATGCCGCCCTACATGGTGCCCGGCCATTTCGAGGCGGCCGAGGTTCTGCCGCGCCTCACCTCCGGCAAGGTCGACCGCAAGGCGCTTCGCGTCGCGACGCTCACCATCGTCGATGCCGACGGCGAGCAGGAGCCCCCGGAGAACCAGACCGAGGCGGCGCTGCTGGCCGCCGCCAAGCAGGTCTTCGGCAACCAGCCGATCGCGCTCGAGGGCGACTTCTTCGCCGACCTCGGCGGCCATTCGCTGCTCGCCGCCCGCTTCGTCGGAGCCGTGCGCGAGGCCCCGGCGCTCGCCGGCATCACGCTGCAGGACGTCTACCGCGAGCGCACCCTGCGCCGGATCTCGGACGCGCTGATCGCCCGCACCGGCGGCGCCGGCATCGAGACCGCGATCCGCGACCTCGCCTTCGTGCCGCCGCCGCTCCGGCGCCGCGCGCTGTGCGGGCTCGCCCAGGCGGTGGCCCTGCCGTTCGTGATCGCGCTCGCGACCGCGCAATGGCTCGGCATCTTCGTCACCTACCTGCTGCTCACCGGCGGCGGCCTCGGCTTCTTCGGCGAGCTCGGCGTGCTGCTCCTCGTCTACGTGGCGATCAACGCGGTGACGGCGACCATCGCGGTCGCGGCCAAGTGGCTCGTCCTCGGCCGTACGAAACCCGGCCGCTACCCGCTCTGGGGCGCGTATTATTTCCGCTGGTGGCTGGCGCAGCGCCTGGCGCCGCTGGTCCACGTCAAGTGGCTGCAGGGCTCGCCCGCGATCGCCGTCTACCTCCGCCTGATGGGCGCGAAGGTCGGCCGCGACACCCTGATCTCCGACATCGAGATCGGTGCCCCGGACCTGCTCTCGATCGGCGACGGCGCGTCGCTCGGCGGCCGCCTCGTCGTCGCCAACGCCGAGATCGTCGGCAACGAGCTGGTGATCGGACGGGTCGAGATCGGCCGGGACGTGGCGGTCGGCACCTCCTGCGTCCTCAGCCACGACACGGTGATCGCCGACAACGCCGAGATCGCCGACCTCACCACCGTTCCGGCCGGCACGCGCATCGGCGCCGCAGAGCGCTGGGACGGCTCGCCCGGACGAAAGGTCGGGATGGCCGACGTCGCGGAGCTTCCGGAGCAGGCCCCGGCCTCGGCCCGGCGCCGGGCCGGCTTCGGGGCGATCTACCTCCTGCTGCTCGGCGCGATCCCCGCCGTCGGCCTGCTGCCGATCTTCCCGGCGTTCTTCATCTTCGACCAGATCTCGGACTCGCTCTCCGACATCACCGACATCGACTACCACTGGTACCTGCCGCTGCTGACATGGCCCACCGCCATGCTGATGACCGCCGGCACGGTTCTGCTCATCGCCGGCATCCGCTGGCTGGTGCTGCCGCGGCGGCGCTCGGGCACCTACTCGATCTGGTCCGGCTTCTACCTGCGCAAGTGGTCGGTGGCACTCGCCGCCGAGGTGACGCTGGAGACGCTCTCCTCGCTGTTCGCCACCGTCTACATGCGGGCGTGGTACCGCCTGATGGGCGCGCGCATGGGGGAGGGCGCCGAGATCTCGACCAACCTCGGCAGCCGCCACGACCTCGCCGAGGTCGGCAGCCGCAACTTCATCGCCGACGAGGTGGTCTACGGCGAAGAGGAGATCCGCCGCGGCTGGATGCATCTCCAGCCGGCCCGCACGGGCGCGCGGGTGTTCGTCGGCAACGACGCGGTGGTGCCGCCGGGCGCCGACATCCCCGACGACGTGCTGATCGGCATCAAGTCGAAGCCGCCGGCCAACGAGGAGATGGCGCCGGGCGACACCTGGTTCGGCTCGCCGCCGATCAAGCTGCCGTCGCGCCAGCGCGTCGACGTCGGAACGCTGGCTCAGACCTACGAGCCGGGCACGCTGGTCAAGCTCCGCCGCGGCGTGTTCGAGGCGTTCGCGACCTCGTTCTCGCCGATGCTGTACATCACCCTCGCGATCACCGCGATCGACTGGTACTTCTACCCGGCGATCCTCGAGCGCGACTGGAGCGGGCTCGCCGTCAGCTTCGTCACGGTCAGCGTCGCGATCGCGCTGATCCAGTCAGCCGCCGTCATCGGCATGAAGTGGGCGCTGATGGGCGTCTATCAGCCCGGCATGCGGCCGATGTGGTCGTGGTGGGCGATGCGCACCGAGGCCATCGCGGTCGCCTATTGGGGCTTGGCCGGCAAGGTGCTGCTGGAGCATCTCCAGGGCACGCCGTTCCTGCCCTGGGCGCTGCGTCTGTTCGGGGTGAAGGTCGGCGAGGGCGTGTGCATGCTCACCACCGACATCACCGAGTTCGACTGCGTGACGATCGGCGACTTCGCCACCATCAACCGCACCGCCGCCCTGCAGACCCACCTCTACGAGGACCGAATCATGAAGGTCGGCCGCGTCGTGATCGGCCGCGGCGTCTCGGTCGGCGCATTCTCGACGGTGCTCTACGACACCAAGGTCGGCGACTACGCGCGGCTTCGGCCCCTCACCATCGTGATGAAGGGCGAATCGATCCCGGCGCATTCGGAATGGGAAGGCGCACCGGCCGTGCCGGTGGTGCTGACCGCACCGGCCGATCGCGCGGTGGCGTGATCCGGTTGCGGGCGCGAGGCGGGAAAAAGGGCAGGCCGCCCGTTCGGCGCCTGCCCGCTGCGAGGCCCGCTCGAACGAAGTGGCCTCAGGCCACCTCGTCCTTCTTGCCGAGGCGCTTGTCGAGGTAGGTGTCGACCGTCTGGGTCAGCTCGTCGACGCGCCCGTCGAAGAAGTGGTTGGCGCCCTCGACCATCTGGTGCTCGATGATGACGCCCTTCTGGGTCTTCACCTTTTCGATCACCGGCATGACCTCGCGGGCCGGGGCCACGCGATCCTCGGAGCCGTGCACGAACAGGCCGGAGGAGGGGCAGGGCGCGAGGAAAGTGAAATCGTAGCGGTTGGCCATCGCGGCGATCGAGATGAAGCCCTCGATCTCGGGGCGGCGCATCAGCAGCTGCATCCCGATCCACGAGCCGAACGAGACACCGGCGATCCAGCAGGACTTGGCCTCGGGGTTGACCGACTGCACCCAGTCGAGCGCGGCGGCGGCGTCCGACAGCTCGCCCGAGCCGTGGTCGAAGGCGCCCTGGCTGCGGCCGACGCCGCGGAAGTTGAAGCGCAGGGCCGCGAAGCCGCGATTGGCGAACGTGTAGAAGAGGTTGTACACGATCTGATTGTTCATCGTGCCGCCGAACTGGGGGTGCGGATGCAGCACGATCGCGATCGGCGCGCCCCGCTTCTTGGGGGCCTGATAGCGACCCTCCAGTCGGCCGGCGGGACCGGTGAAGATGACCTCGGGCATAGTATCCTCGACTCCTGTGGCCATGCCGGGCGAGTCCGCCTGCCCGGATGGCCGTGTACGCCTCGACCTGCGCGGTCGCGCGACCGCCTTGACTCGCCCCGCGCCCGACGTAAAAGCGCTCTTAGAATAATTCTAGGCGATTAGAACTGTTCTAAACAGCGCGGCAGCGGGGTCTTCCCCGACCAGCCTGGAAACGCCGTTCGGCGGTCCGAAACCGTGTCGACGGCGCGGCTTAGCACGCCGACCCGGTGCCAAAGCAAGGAAATGTCGCATCTTTCGCCAGTTGGAGAACGGATGACAGCGGACCGCGCCTATCTCGACCACAACGCCACGTCTCCGGTCCGTCCGGCGGTGTCGCACGCGGTCGTGCGGGCGCTGGCGCTGCCCGGCAACCCGTCCTCCGTCCATGCCGAGGGGCGTGCGGCGCGGGCGATGCTCGAGGATGCCCGCGACAAGCTTGCCCGCCTCGTCGGTGCCGCGGCGTCTCAGGTCACCTTCACCAGTGGCGGCACCGAGGCGGCCAACGCCGTCCTGTCCGGCGCGCTCCGCCGGCGGGGGAGCGCCGCACCGACGCGGCTTCTGATCGGCGCGACCGAGCACCCCTGCGTCACCGCCGGCCACCGCTTCCCGGCCGACGCCGTCGAGGCGCTTCCGGTCCTGGCTTCCGGCGTGCTCGACCTCGATGCGCTGGCGGCGCGGCTCGACGCCCTTCGCGACCGGGACGTGCTCGTCTCGGTTCACGCGGCCAACAACGAGACCGGCGTGATGCAGCCGATCGCCGCCGTCGTGGCCCTGGCGAGGCGGCACGGCCGCACCCTCGTGCACAGCGACGCGGTGCAGGCGGTCGGCAAGATCCCGGTCGATTTCGCTGCGCTCGGGCTCGATGCGCTGACCCTGTCCGGGCACAAGTTCTCGGCGCCGAAGGGCGTCGGCGCGCTGGTGCTGCGGGACGACGCGCAGCTCGACGCGGCCTTCGTCCGCGGCGGCGGCCAGGAGGCGCGGCTGCGCTGCGGCACCGAGAACCTTCCCGGGCTCGTCGGGATGGGCGAGGCGGCGGAGATCGCCCGCCTCGCGCTGGATACGGAATCCCAGCGCGTCGCGCAGCTGCGCGACGCGCTGGAGGAGGCGGTGCTGGCCCGCGCGCCGGACGGGGTGGTGTTCGGCCGTGACGCCGAGCGGTTGCCGAACACCCTGTGCTTCGCGGTGCCGGGGCTCGATGCACCGACCGCCTTGATCGCCTTCGATCTCGCCGGCGTGGCGGTGTCGTCGGGATCGGCCTGCGCGTCGGGCAAGGTGGCGCGGTCGCCGGTCCTGGCGGCGATGGGCGTGAGCCCTGCGCTGGCCGCGGGGGCGCTACGCGTCAGCCTCGGCTGGAATACGGGGGAGGGCGACACTGCGCGCTTCCTCGGTGCCTTCGAACGAATCGTCGAGACCCTATATAGACGACGAGGGCTTGCGGCCTGAGCGCCGCGCCGACGCCATCTCACATGGAAGCCTCCGGTCCTTGAAACCGGCGATGCTTAGGAGACGCTGATGCCTGCCGTGCAGGAAACCATCGATCGGGTCCGCTCGATCGACCTCGACCAGTACAAGTACGGCTTCGAGACCACCATCGAGATGGAGAAGTCCGAGAAGGGCATCTCCGAGGATGTGGTGCGCTTCATCTCGGCCAAGAAGGACGAGCCGGAGTGGATGCTCGCTTGGCGGCTCGACGCCTACAAGCGCTGGCAGACCATGCAGGAGCCGGACTGGGCCCGCGTCGCCTACGACAAGGTCGACTACAACAACATCTACTACTACGCCGCGCCGAAGCGTCCGGCGGCGATGTCGCTCGACGAGATCGACCCCGAGATCCTGAAGACCTACGAGAAGCTCGGCATCCCGCTCCGCGAGGTCGAGGTGCTGGAGGGCATCGCCCCCGAGCGCCGCGTCGCCGTGGACGCCGTGTTCGACTCGGTCTCGGTCGCGACGACGTTCAAGGCCGAGCTGTCGAAGGCCGGCGTGATCTTCATGCCGATCTCGGAGGCGATCCGTGAGTACCCGGACCTCGTCAGGAAGTACCTCGGCTCGGTCGTGCCGGTGACCGACAACTTCTTCGCGACGCTGAACTCGGCCGTCTTCTCGGACGGCTCGTTCGTCTACATCCCGCCGGGCGTGCGCTGCCCGATGGAGCTGTCGACCTACTTCCGCATCAACGAGCGCGACACCGGCCAGTTCGAGCGCACGCTGATCATCGCCGACAAGGGCTCCTACGTCTCGTATCTCGAGGGCTGCACCGCCCCGAAGCGCGACGACAACCAGCTGCACGCCGCGGTGGTCGAGCTCATCGCCCTGGAGGACGCCGAGATCAAGTACTCGACCGTCCAGAACTGGTACCCGGGCGACAACGAAGGCAAGGGCGGCATCTACAACTTCGTGACCAAGCGCGGCGATTGCCGCGGCGACAACTCGAAGATCTCGTGGACGCAGGTCGAGACCGGCTCGGCGATCACCTGGAAGTACCCGTCCTGCATCCTGCGCGGCGACAATTCCCGCGGCGAGTTCTACTCGATCGCGGTGTCGAACGGCATGCAGCAAGTCGATTCCGGCACCAAGATGATCCATCTGGGAAAGAACACCACCAGCCGGATCATCTCGAAGGGCATCTCGGCGGGCCGCTCGCAGAACACCTATCGCGGCCTCGTCTCGGCGCACAAGAAGGCCTCGAACGCGCGCAACTTCACCAATTGCGACAGCCTGCTGATCGGCGACCAGTGCGGGGCGCACACCGTGCCCTATATCGAGTCGAAGAACGCGTCCGCGGTGTTCGAGCACGAGGCCACCACCTCGAAGATCTCCGAGGACCAGAAGTTCTACTGCCTGCAGCGCGGCCTTTCCGAGGAGGAGGCGACCGCGCTCATCGTCAACGGCTTCGTCCGCGACGTGCTGCAGCAGTTGCCGATGGAGTTCGCCGTCGAGGCTCAGAAGCTGATCTCGATCAGCCTCGAAGGCTCGGTGGGGTAGGCAACACGCCATGGCCTTCGCGTTCGACACCCTGCAGTTCACCCACTTGAACAGGTGGGTGTCGGACGCGAGCAGGCCGTCGCGCGGTGAACCGGCACGCGACATGATCATCGCCGATTCCGCGACCAAGGCGGATTTGGCGGATATGGAGAAGACGCTGAGGTTGGACCTCAAGGCGTTGAAGGCGGGGATCGACGGTTCGCTGCGCGAACTCGAACTCCGAATAAACGTGAAGCTCGGGGCGATCATCGCGGCCGCCGTCGCCGTGATCGCAGCGCTTCAAAAATTTCTCTGACGGGACCGCAGGGCGATACCGTCGCACACCATCTTCGGGACTACGCGAACATGCTCGAAATCAAGAACCTCGTCGTGCAGATCGAGGACAACCGCATCCTCAACGGCCTGAACCTCACCGTGAACGACGGCGAGGTCGCCGCGATCATGGGTCCGAACGGCTCCGGCAAGTCGACGCTCTCCTACGTCATCGCCGGCAAGGAGGACTACGAGGTCCTCGACGGCGAGATCCTGCTCGACGGCCAGAACGTGCTGGAGATGGGCGCGGACGAGCGCGCCGCGGCCGGCGTGTTCCTCGCCTTCCAGTATCCGCTGGAGATTCCGGGCGTCGGCACGATGACCTTCCTCAAGGCCTGCCTCAACGCCCAGCGCCGCGCCCGCGGCGAGGCCGAGATCGCGACCCCGGACTTCATCCGCCAGGTCAACGCGGCGGCCGAGAAGCTCGAGATTAACAAAGACATGCTCCGCCGCGCCCTCAACGTCGGGTTCTCCGGCGGCGAGAAGAAGCGCATGGAGATCCTGCAGATGGCGCTGCTGCAGCCGAAGTTCTGCGTGCTCGACGAGACGGATTCCGGCCTCGACATCGACGCGTTGCGCATCGTCTCCGAGGGCGTCAACGCCCTGCGCGCGCAGGGCCGCTCGTTCCTGGTCATCACCCACTACCAGCGCCTGCTCGACTACATCGTGCCCGACACCGTGCACGTCATGTCGAAGGGCCTGATCGTGAAGACCGGCGGCAAGGAGCTCGCCAAGGAACTCGAGGCCTCCGGCTACGCCGAGTACCGCACCAACGAGGCTGCGTAAGCCCATGGCCGACATCGCCAATCTCCGCACCAGCGCCGAGACCGGTCTTTCGACCCTGTTTGAGACCGCCCGCAAGGGGTTCGGCAGCGAAACCGCGATCTCCCGCGAGGAGGCGTTCCGCTTCTTCGAGGCCGCCGGCCTGCCGAGCCGCCGCGTCGAGGCGTTCAAGTACACCGACCTGCGTGCCGCGATGCAGGAAGCCGCGCCGCCGGCCGAGACGCCGGCGCTCGACCTCGCCACGTCTGCCGTCGCCTCCGCGACCGCGTTCTCGGCAATCGAGGCGGTGCGACTGACCTTCGTCAACGGCCACCTGATCCGCGAGCTGTCCGATCTCGATCGCGTGCCCGCCGGCGTCTCGGTATCGCCGCTGAACGAGGCCCTGAGCCGGGGCGATGCGCGCCTGAAGAACCTTGCGCCGGTGGCGCAGGCCCGCGAGAACCCGATCTATCAGCTGAACACCGCCTTCCTTGCCGACGGCGCGCTGATCTCGGTGGAGGCCGGCGCCAAGGTCGAGACCCCGCTGCACCTGCGCTTCGTCGGCGCCGGGGCGGAGGGCTTCTCCACCGCGACGCGCGTTCTGGTCGAGGTCGCCGACGGCGCCGAGTTCACCTTGCTCGAGACGCACGAGGGCCCGAACGGGCTGACCTACCAGCCGAACGACGCCCTCGACGTCCATGTCGGCAAGCATGCCGCCTTCCGGCACGCGCGAATCAACCGCGAGGGCGACAAGGCGATCGCGCTCTCGACCATCAGCGTGCGGCTCGACGACGAGTCGAGGCTGGAAACGGTGAACCTCGTCACCGGCGCCGTGCTGTCGCGCCACCAGATCTACATGCACGTGGCCGGCGAGAACGTGAACGCGGTCGTCAACGGCGCGGCGATGCTCGGCGACGGGCAGCTCGCCGACTCGACGCTGCTGGCCGACCATGCGGCGGTCGGCGGCGTCGGCCGCGAGATGTTCAAGACGGTGATCGACGGCGACGCCACCGGCGTGTTCCAGGGCAAGATCATCGTCCGCCAGATCGCGCAGAAGACCGACGGCAAGATGAAGTCCGATTGCCTGCTCCTCTCCGACGAGGGGCAGATGATGAACAAGCCGGAACTCGAGATCTTCGCCGACGACGTCGCCTGCGGCCACGGAGCCACCTGCGGCGCCCCGGACCAGGACCTGCTGTTCTACCTCATGGCCCGCGGCCTGCCGAAGCCGATCGCCGAGAGCCTGCTGGTGCAGGCCTTCGTCGGCGAAGCGGTGGAGTCGGTCACGCACGAGGGCGCCCGCGCGGCGCTCATCGGCGAGATCGAGGCTTGGCTGGCCTCGCGGGGGTGATCGGCCCCGGTCGCGTGCATCCTGGAAAATGGGTGATGTGACCGCGATCCCTCCCAGAACTTCATCCTGAGGCGCCCACATCGGTGGGCCTCGAAGGAGGGGACGAGGGGTCGCACTATCTCTGGAGACCTCCGTCGAGGCCTCCGCTTCGCTTCGGCACCTCTGGACGAGGCTGCAGGTTGGAGGGGCGATGCTTGCGAAAGACCGCCGGTTCGAGGCCGACACCATGAACGCTCCTCTCCGCCAGCCTACCTACGACGTCGAGGCGATCCGGGCGCAATTTCCGATCCTGTCGGAAAAAGTCTACGGCAAGCCGCTGGTCTACCTCGACAACGCCGCCTCGTCGCAGAAGCCGCGCGCGGTGATCGACGCGATGGTCGCGTGCATGGAGACCGGCTACGCCAACGTCCATCGCGGCCTGCACTTCATGGCCAACGCCGCGACCGAGGGGTTCGAGGGTGCCCGCGAGACCACGCGGCAGTTCCTGAATGCCGCGTCGACGGACGAGATCATCTTCACCCGCAACGCCACCGAGGCCTACAACCTCGTGGCCGCGTCGATGGGCTGGGCCGGGATGATCGGGGAGGGGGACGAGATCATCCTCTCGATCATGGAGCACCATTCCAACATCGTGCCCTGGCACTTCCTGCGCGAACGCCGCGGGGCCGTCATCAAGTGGGCGCCGGTCGACGACGAGGGCAACTTCCTCGTCGAGGACTACGAGAAGCTGTTCACGCCGCGCACCAAGATGGTCGCGATCACGCAGATGTCGAACGTGCTGGGCACGGTCACGCCGGCGGCCGAGATCGTCCGCATCGCCCACGCCCACGGCGTGCCGGTGCTGCTCGACGGCGCGCAGAGCGCGGTGCATCAGCCGGTCGACGTGCGGGCGCTCGATTGCGACTTCTTCGTCTTCACCGGTCACAAGGTCTACGGCCCGACCGGTATCGGCGTACTTTACGGCAAGAAGGAATGGCTGGAGTGCCTGCCGCCCTACCAGGGCGGCGGTGAAATGATCCGCACGGTCAGCCAGGAGGCGATCACCTACAACGATCCGCCGCATCGGTTCGAGGCGGGCACGCCGGCGATCGTCGAGGCCGTCGGCCTCGGCGCGGCGCTGGAGTTCATGATGTCGGTCGGGCGCGACAAGATCGCGGCGCACGAGGCCGCGCTCACCGCCTATGCCCAGGAACGGCTCGGCGCGATGAATGCGATCCGGCAGATCGGAACCGCGAAGGGCAAGGGCGGCGTCATCGCCTTCGAGATGAAGGGCGCCCATGCCCACGACATCGCGACGGTGATCGACCGTTCGGGCGTCGCGGTCCGGGCCGGCACGCATTGCGCGATGCCGCTGCTCACCCGCTTCGGCGTCACCTCGACCTGCCGCGCCTCGTTCGGGATGTACAACACCCAGGCCGAGATCGACGTGCTGGCCGAGGCGCTCGCCCGCGCCGAGATGATGTTCGCCTGAGCGTTTGGACTGGGTCGCCGCCCCGCCGCGGCGGCCCGATGAGGAGATGGACATGAGCAGCGACGCGACGATCACCGGAGGCGCCAACACGCCGAAGGTCGCTGGAGCCGAGGGCGTGCCGCCCGCCGAGCTCGACCGGCTGACCGACGATATCGTGGCCGCGCTGAAGTCGGTCTACGATCCCGAGATCCCAGCCGACATCTACGAGCTCGGCCTGATCTACAAGGTCGACATCGACGACGACCGCAAGGTCGCGATCGACATGACGCTGACGGCTCCGGGCTGCCCGGTCGCCGGCGAGATGCCGGGCTGGGTCGAGGATGCGGTCGCCAAGGTCCCGGGCGTCCAATCCTGCGCGGTGACGATGGTGTTCGATCCGCCGTGGGATCAGAGCCGCATGTCCGACGAGGCCCGCGTCGCCCTCGACATGTGGTGAGCGTCACCGAGCGGTATGGACCGTGCTCCGCGCGATCCTTATCTTAAGACCGTACGCGCACCCTCAACCGCCCGGGCCTTGAACCCGGCTGCCGGAGAGACACCGATGTCCACGAGTTTCAAGGTCATGTCGCTGACGGATGCGGCAGCCGACCGCATCAAGGCGATCATCGCCGACGCCGACCGGCCGATCGCGGGCCTGCGGGTCGGCGTGAAGAACGGCGGCTGCGCCGGGATGTCCTACACGATGGAATATGCCGAGGATCGCAAGCCCGGCGAGGACATGGTCGAGGATCGCGGCGTGAAGGTCTTCGTCGATCCGAAGGCGCTGCTGTTCCTGCTCGGCACGCAGATGGACTTCCAGTCCAGCAAGCTCGCCTCGCAGTTCGTCTTCAACAACCCGAACCAGACCTCGGCCTGCGGCTGCGGCGAGTCCGTCGCGATCACGCCGGTCGGCCCGGAGCGGCTGCTCGCCTCGGCCTGAACCCGCGATCAGGCGACCGCGGCGACGAGGTCCGCCGTGGTCGCATCGTCGAGTGTGCGGTTGCGGCCAGCGCGCTTGGCGGCGAACATGCACAGGTCCGCACGCTCCAGCAACGAGACCGGCGTGTCGCCGCGGCGGTAGCACGCCACGCCGAGCGAGATCGTGACCTTCCCGAGCGATTCCCCGGTCGAGCGCTTGATCAGCTCCCGGCCCATCACGCTGGTTCGGACTTTCTCCGCGATGGCGTAGGCCGTTTCCCGGTTCGTGCCGGGCAGCAGGATGCCGAACTCCTCGCCGCCGAAACGGGCGAGCATCGCGCCCTTCTCGACGCTTTCCCGCATGACGACGGCGACCAGGCGCAGCACCTGATCGCCGGTGAGGTGGCCGTAGAGGTCGTTGAAGCGCTTGAAGAAATCGATATCGAGCACGACGAGGCTCGAGGACGTGCCGAGCGAGGCGCGATCGAGCGCCTTGTGCAGCATCTCCTCGAAATGCTTGCGGTTCGCCAGCCCGGTCAGGGGATCCGTCAGGCTCTCGATCCGCGTCGCCTCGAGCTTCTCGCGCAGGGATTCGACCTCGGTGCGGCTTTCCCGCATCCGCGCCTCGAGGGTCCGGTTGTTCGAGGCGACTTCCCGCGTCGTCGCGACCAGGGTGGCCACGATCTCGCGCAGGCGCGCTCGGTTCAGCGTCGAGACGGAGAGGTCGTGGCTCAGAGCGCGCAACGACTCGCCGTACTGCGCGGCCGAGCCGAGCGAGAGGTCGAGCATCTCCATGACGCCCTCGATCTCGGTCAGCATCGTCGCGCCGGTCTCTCCGGCGGCCGTGACGTAGCGCGAGCCGCCGAGATAGCTGTCGTAGAGATCGTCGACGTCCGAGGCGGACAATCCCGCGTTCGTCGCGGTGAGACGCTTGATCGCGTCGTTCATCAGCGGCTGATCGCCGGAGACGTAGGTGTACCAGACAGCGTAGGCCCGCGGTGTCGCCGAGGGCCCGTAATCGCGCATCAGCTCCTGGGCGCGGCGCGCCAGGGCGAAGCTGCGATCGCGGTCGGCATAAAGCCCTTCGCTCATCCGATCCCCATCGTCCATCGCCGCCCCGTCGCGTCGGCGTTCGGGTCGGACGCCGCAAGCTACCTTAAGGAGCGTGGACGGAGGGTTAAGGCCGAGGTCGCGATCTGCGGCTCAATCCTGCTTCTTGATCACCGCCGGCCGCAGCATGAAGGCCGGAACGTGCTCGCCGAGACCGACGGGCGTATCGCCGTCCTCGTCGCGGCGGCGCCCATAGCCGCGCTCGTCGCGCGACCGCTCCTGCGGAGGGCGAGCCGCGGGGGCGGGAGTTCGCTCGGGGCGCGGACGCGCCTCGGCTGCCGGACGGCGCGGTGCCTCCCGCCGCGCCTCGTCCGGTCGCCGCTGAGGCTCGCGCCGAGGCGAGGTCTCCGCGACCGAGTCGGACTCTAGGTTGGCGGAAGGCTCCGTCTTGACGGAATCCCTCCGTCCACGCGACGACCGCGCCTCCCGCGGCGCCTCGGCCTCGGCGGGGACCTTTCGGCCGCGTCGCGCGGAATCGCCGGCGCGTCCGCGATGGCGGGTGCGCGTCTCGCCCTCGTCGGTGCCTTCCTGGCTCGGCGCGGCGGTGTCGAGGTCCCCGTCCATCCACGGGATCGGCTGCCCGATCAGCGACTCGATCGCCTGGAGCGAGCGGTCGTCGCTGCGGCTGACCAGGGTGAAGGCCGCCCCCGAGCGGCCGGCGCGGCCGGTGCGGCCGATGCGGTGGACGTAATCCTCGGGATGGTTCGGAACGTCGAAGTTGAAGACATGGCTCACCGCGGGGATGTCGAGGCCGCGCGCCGCGACGTCGCTCGCGACCAGCAAGGCCGTCTCGCCGCCGCGGAAGGCATCGAGGGCGGTGGTGCGCGAGCGCTGGTCCATGTCGCCATGAAGCGCGGCGGCATCGAAGCCGTGGCTCACCAGCGACTTCTGCAGCAGCGCGACGTCGCGCTTGCGGTTGCAGAAGATGATGCCGTTCTTCAGGTCGGCCTCGCCGCGGATCAGCTTGCGCAGGCGCTCGCGCTTGGCGCTGCCGTCCGACGAGGTCGCGACCAGACGCTGCACGATGGTCGAGGCGGTGGAGGCGGCGCGCGCCACCTCGATCCGCTCGGGATTGTGCAGGAAGATGTCGGCGAGCCGCTCGATCTCCGGCGGCATGGTCGCGGAGAAGAACAGCGTCTGGCGGGTGAACGGCACCATCTTCACGATGCGCTCGATGTCGGGGATGAACCCCATGTCGAGCATGCGGTCGGCCTCGTCGATGACCAGGAGCTCGACGCCGCTGAGCAGCAGCTTGCCGCGCTCGAAATGGTCGAGCAGGCGCCCCGGCGTCGCGATCAGCACGTCGGTGCCCCGGGTCAGCTTGGCGTCCTGGTCGGCGAAGGAGACGCCGCCGATGATCAGGGCGACGTTGAGCTTGTGGTTGGTGCCATAGCGATCGAAATTCTCGACCACCTGCGCCGCCAGCTCGCGGGTCGGCTCGAGGATCAGCGTCCGCGGCATCCGCGCCCGCGCCCGCCCGTTCTCGAGCATGGTCAGCATCGGCAGGGTGAACGCGGCCGTCTTGCCGGTGCCGGTCTGCGCGATGCCCAGGACGTCGCGCCGGGCGAGCACGTGCGGGATCGCCTGGCTCTGGATCGGCGTCGGTTCCGTATAGCCGGCGGCGGTGACGGCCTGGAGGACCTTGTCGCTCAATCCGAGATCGGCAAATGACATAATCTTTTGAGAACCGTTGCGCGCGGGGTCGGGCAGGGCCGGCGCGGAGGACATCGTCGCGGCGACGGCAGCGACGGCCGGTCGGGTCGACGGCCCGCCGCGCCTGCGAGTGCGCGGGACACTTAGGCCCTTGCAACCACTTGTCAATCTGATGCACCCGGACGAGCCGGGGTTTCCCCCTCCGAAAGCCGCGAAGACTGCCCCTTATGGGCGGAGGCCACGCATGCCCGAGGGGAGGTTGCAGGGATCGAGCCTCACGGCGCGAACGCCCTGCGCGATCGAGCCGGTCGTCTCCGGATCGGCGATCGTCCCCCTCGACGTCGCCTGAGCCATACGGGTCGGCTCGGCGTTCCGATCGGCCCGCGCGAAGTGATGGGCTGCCGCGAGGGCGACGATCGCGGCGACGCCGGTGGTCTGGATCGTCCAGCGCAGGATGCCGTGCGACTTCGCCGACCCGATGTCTTCGCTCATCGCGCACCTTTCCGCCGAATTCCGGCCCCTCGCGGAGATCGACGGTGAAGGCTCATGGTTAATCTTCGCCTTACGGCCGCAACGGCTTCCGAGGGAGGAAATAAAATGCCACCGCCCGAGCACGGTCATGACATATGATAAGCACGGCTCCGGTCTTCGGTAAATCGATCGTGAATCCCGGACAACAGAACGAGGCGTGGGGCGAACCCTGATCTTTCCTGCCGGACCATGTGCGCCAAGACACACCTGCGAACGACATCGCGTAAGCCGGGCGTAACCTTCATCTTTCGTTGACCGCTTCCGGGTCATCTGAGCGAGCTTGTTGCAGGAAAGCGACAGACCGAGCGGGCAACCCGGCTTAGAACAAACTCGGCTTTGCCAACCAGGACCTGGAAAAAAATGAAGAGCCTTCTCCTCGCCACCACCGTTCTCGCCGGCCTCACCGCCGTCGCGTCCGCCGCCGACCTTCCGCGTCGCGCTCCGCCGCCGGTGTTCACCCCGGTTCCGGTGTTCACCTGGACGGGCGCCTACTTCGGTATCAACGCCGGCTACGGCTTCGATGCCAGCGATCGCCGCGGCGCCACCGTCGTCGGCGTCTCGCCCGGCAACGCGATCTTCGCCGGCCCGGCCGGCGGCAACACCGGCGGCGTGCTCGCCTTCGGCGGCAGCCGCGGCAACGACGGCTTCACCGGCGGTGGCCAGGTCGGCTACAACTACCAGTTCACCCCGGGCTCGGGCGTCGTGATCGGCATCGAGGCCGACGCGCAGTACG
>NZ_VRUU01000061.1 GCF_008039875.1 Methylobacterium sp. WL119
CGCCGCGCCCGCGCCGAGACCGCCGAACCGCCGCCGGCCGAGCGCCCGCTCGACATCCGCCCGCCGCCCGCCCAGCCGTGATGCGGGTCCTCCGCCGCAGTAGGGGGAGGGCGTGTTCCTATCTCGGCGGCGCCACCCCGCGTCCCCTCAAGCCTTCCCCACCGCCGCCAGCGCGAAGCCGTAGATCAGCGCCACCTCTTCGAGGCGGTCGAAGCGGCCGGCGGCGCCGCCGTGGCCGGCCTCCATGTTGGTGCGCAGCAAGACCGGGCCGCCGCCGGTCATGGTCGCGCGCAGGCGCGCCACCCATTTCGCGGGCTCCCAGTAGGTCACGCGCGGATCGGTGAGGCCGCCGAGCGCCAGGATCGCCGGATAGGCCTTGGCCGCGACGTTGTCGTAGGGCGAGTACGACAGGATCGTCCGGAACGCCGCCTCGCTCTCGGCGGGGTTTCCCCATTCCGGCCATTCCGGCGGGGTCAGCGGCAGCTCGGCGTCGAGCATGGTGTTGAGCACGTCGACGAAGGGCACGTCGGCGACGATGCCGGCGAACAGCTCGGGGGCGAGGTTGGCCACCGCCCCCATCAGCATGCCGCCGGCGCTGCCGCCATGCGCGACGATCCGCTTCTCCGACGTGTAGTTCGCGGCGATCAGCGCCCGGGCGCAGGCGACGAAGTCTGAGAAGGTGTTGGGCTTCTTTTCGCGCTTGCCGTCGAGGTACCAGCGCCAGCCCTTCTCGGTGCCGCCGCGGATGTGGGCGATGGCGTAGACGAAGCCGCGGTCGACCAGGCTCAGCAGGTTGGTGCGGAACGCCGCCGGCATCAGCGTGCCGTAGGCGCCGTAGCCGTAGAGCAGCAGCGGCGCCGACCCGTCGAGGACGAGGTCGCGCCGGTGCAGCAGCGAGATCGGGACCTGCTCGCCGTCGGCGGCGGTCGCGAACAGGCGCCGGGTGACGTAATCCTCCGGCGCGTGCCCGCTCGGGATGGTCTGGCGCTTGCGCAGGAGCCGGGCGCGGGTGGCGCAATCGTAGTCCCAGGTCTCCGTCGGCGTCGTCATGGACGAGTAGGCGAACCGGATCGTCGCCGTCTCGAACGCGTAGCCGGGCTGGAGGCCGAGCGAGTAGGCCTCCTCGGCGAACGCCACCGCATGCTCCTCGCGGGTCGCGAGGTCGCGCACGATGATCCGCGGGCGGGCGTTCTCCACCTCGAGGCGGACCAGATGCGCCGCGAGCACGTGCAGGTGGCGGATCATGGTGCCGGCGCGGTGCGGCACGAGGTCGGTCCAGTGCGCCCGGCCCGGGTCGGCCACCGGGGCGGTGACGATCTTGAAGTCCTCGGCGCCGTCGGCGTTGGTGAGGATGTAGAGATCCGTCCCGCGATGCTCGACCGAGTAGATCAGCAGCGGCTCGCGCGGCTGCACCACGCGCAGGCGCCCGTCCGGCGCGGCGCGGTCCAGGAGGTGGACCTCCGAGGTCTCGTGGTCGCTCGCGGTGATGGTGAGGTAGCCGCCCGACTGCGTCGCCCCGATATGGACGAAGAACCCGGAATCGCGCTCGGTGTAGACCGGGAGGTCGTCGGCCTGGTCCGCGCCGAGGCGGTGGTACATCACCCGTGCCGGCCGGTGGTTGGCGTCGACCGCCACGTACCAGAAGCCCATGCCGTCGGCCGACCACACCGCCTCGCCGGAGGTCGCCTCGACCCGGTCCGGCGCGTCGGTCCCGGTGGCGAGGTCGCGTACGCGGATGGTGTGGAGCTCCGAGCCCTTGGTGTCTGCGCCCCAGGCCAGGCGGGCGTGGTCGTCGGAATGGGCGGCCCCGGCGATCTCGAAGAACGCCTGGCCCGCGCCCTCCTCGTCGCCGTCGATCAGAATCTCTTCAGCCCCCGCGTCGTCGACGGAACCGGTCGGCCGGCGACAGATCAGCGGGTGCTGGCCGCCGTCGCGGTGGCGGTTGTAATAGGCGAACGGCCCATCCGGGGTCGGCACGCCGCTGTCGTCCTCGCGGATGCGGCCGCGCATCTCGGCGACCAGGGTCCTGCGCAGCGGCGCCGCGTCGGCGAGCGCAACCTGCGCGTAGTCGTTCTCGGACTTCAAGTAGTCCGCGATGTCCGCGGGCAGGGCTGCCGGGTCCTTGAGGACATCCTGCCAGTTCTCGGCCTTCAACCAGGCGTAGTCATCGGTGATGGTGCGGCCATGGACGACGTAGCTGTGCGGCCGGCGCGGCGCCTTCGGTGCGTCGGATGCGGGCGGGACGTGAGCCGTTTCGAACGCCATCTGAAATTTCCCGTGGAGAATCTTCGAGCCTGCGCATGTGCCGTGCGGCCCGTTCCCGGACAAGACCCGGCGTCGAAACGCTCGCGATCGGATGGTGTTGGCCGGGCGGGGCATCGCGCGGACGGGGTGCCCGGGCCGAGCGCGGCCGCGCCAGGGTTTGACCAGGACGAGGGCTTGGCGAGGACGAGGGCTTGATGCGGACGAGGACTTGGCGAGGACTTGGCTTGACAGCTTTCGCCGCGAGGCTCTCGGTGGCGGGCGGCGGCGTGGCGTCCGCCGAGGGAGGCGCAATCAGAGGTAGCGAAACTCGCCGCCAGCACTTCGCCCTTGAGTAGGCATCTGTTTCAGCGATGTCGGCAAGCTGAAATATTCTTCCGGATAGTTGACGTTGCGTATCCAAGCTGCCGTCGAGCAACTTGCGGCCGATCTGCAAATATCCTATTGAGATGTCGTGGCGAAAGGGGTCGCCGCATTTCACTCAGCACTTGCGGGCAGGACGACCATTGTTGCGGGAATGCCCGCATCGCACCACGAGACGTCGGGGCCGATGGTCCGCGCCGCTCGGGACGCGTCGACTGCCTCAGCGTCCAGGGGACATCGCCGAACATGAACGACACAGACACCACGGTCGATTACGTGGAACTCGCCGCCGACATCGTGTCGGCTTACGTCAGCAACAATCCGGTCCCCCCGGGCGAGCTGGCGCAGCTGATCGGCCGCGTCCACGCTTCGCTGGTGCAGGTCGCGGGCGGGCAGGTCGAGGCGGCCGCCCCCGCCGGTCCGCTGACGCCGGCCGTGCCGGTGAAGAAGTCCGTCACCGCGGACCACATCATCTGCCTGGAGGACGGCCGGACCTTCAAGTCGCTCAAGCGCCACCTGCGCGCCAAGTACGACATGAGCCCCGAGCAGTACCGCGCCAAGTGGGGCCTGCCGCCGGATTACCCGATGGTCGCACCGAACTACGCCAAGGCCCGCTCAGACCTCGCCAAGGCGATCGGCCTCGGCCAGACCCGCAACGGCAACTACGACGAAGCCGCCTGAGGCGGCCGGAGGCGAAGCCGGGGCGCACCCGGCTTCGCTCGCGCTGCCAGAGGAACGAACCTTGCACTGCCTCAGTCCTGTCCCGTGAGCGGTCTGTTCCGATGAGCGATCCCAAGATCCCCACCGACGACCTCGACAAGGCGAACGACGTCCTGGCGGAGTGGGCCGCCCGGTCCGCGGCCGACAGCGACGGGCTGGTCGAGCGGCTCGCCGCGATGGGCTACGACGTTCGCGGCAAGTCCGAGGACGAGATCGCCGAGGTGCTGAAGCATCCGCCGACCCAACCCACGGCGTGAGCTGCGTGACGCTCCACAGCGCGCGGGCCGTCAAGTCTTGATCTAGGACGATTTTCAAGACTCTCCTGTTTCCTTCGCCGTGACGAAGATCGTTCGCGTTGGGAACAAAACATGAACAAAACTCCTCAGGCCCGGACCGCCCGCCCCGTGGCCGTGCCGCGCGCGGAGGCCGCGCTCGGGCGCGCCGGCGAGCGGCTGCTCGCGGCGCTCGCGCCCGAGGGCGCCTACGCCTTCCCGGACCCGGTCGAGGATGCGATGCTGATCGTGCGGTGCGGCGGCGGCGTCTCGCTCGGCGGCGGGCGCTTTCCCGCGGCGTCGGGCGAGCGCCTGCTGGCCGCGGACCTCGCCCACCGCGAGCCGGGTCCGCGCGGCCGCATCCTGCTGGCGCCGGCCGGCCGTGCCCGCCTCAGGCGCGGCGACGCCCCGGCCGGCGAAGCGTTCCGCGGCCAGCATCTCGACCTCGTGGTGGAGGGCGAGGGGGCGGAGCGACGCCTGCGCGACGCCGCCGAGAGTCCGATCGCCTGGATGGTGCGGCGGCGCGGCCGGGACGGGGCGCCCCTCCTCGACCGGGCCTCGTTCGAGGCCGGCGAGCGTCTGCGCCGCGACATCACCACGGGCCTGATGATGCCACGAATGGGCATCGACTGGAGCGCGATCCGCGTCGACGGTTCCGGCCCGCGCGACGCCGCCGGCGCCTCGGATGCGATGATGGCGGCCCGTGCCCGGGTGGAGCGGGCGATGGCCGCGGTCGGCCACGACCTGTCGGGCCTGCTGATCGACCTGTGCGGCCACGTGAAGGGGCTCGAGCGGATCGAGGAGGAGCGCCGCTGGCCGGCGCGCTCCGCCAAGGTGGTGGCGAAGATCGCCCTCGGGCGCCTCGCCGAGCATTACGGCCTGCAGCGCGAGGCGGTCGGGCCCGACCACGCCCGGATGCGGCTGTGGCGGGACCGGGCGTAAGCCCCGCGCGCTCAGGCGGCGAGGCGGACCGCGTCGCGATGGATGCGGTCCGCCATGGCGCGGACCCCGTTCGAGCGCTGCGGCGTCAGGTGCTCGCCGAGGCCGAGCTTGGTGTAGAGCGCGAAGGCGTCGGTGTCGGCCGCCTCGCGCGGGGTCTTGCCGTTGAACAGCGCCACCATCAGCGCGACGAGGCCGCGCACGATGTGGGCGTCGCTGTCGCCGCGCAGGTGCAGGCGCGGCACGTCGCCCGAGGCGTCGACGTTCAGGTCGATCCAGACCTGGCTGGCGCAGCCGAGCACCTTGTTCGACTCGGCATGCAGGGCCGGGTCGGCCGGCGGCAGGGTGCGGCCGAGCTCGATCAGGTAGCGGTAGCGTTCTTCCCAGTCGTCGATGAATTCGAAGTTCTCGACGATGGTCTCGATCGGAGGCAGCATGCTCGGCCGGTTTCGTGTCGGGGGGCGCGGGATATCCCGGATATAGGTCGCCGCCCCGGCCGATGCGAATCGCGACGCCCGCTCAGGCCGGGTCCTCGACCCGCGCCTCCGGCAGCTGCAGCCGCAGCGGATCCTCGGCGGTCGCGACGCCGGTGACCGCGATCTCGGCCTGGGCGGCGTAGGCCGCGATCAGCCGCGGCCCCAGCTTCGGGATGTTCGGCCGACCCGACTCCGCCTGGTCGCCGGCGCCGGAGACGATCGAGAGACGCACCGGTGCACCGGGGGCCGCGTCGATGTCGATGGCGATCGCGCAGGCGACGCTCTCGGCGGTGGCATCGAGGCATTCGGCGACGATCTCGGCGACGATCATGCCGAGAGCGTTGGCGGTGCGCGGCTCGACCAAGCTGGTGCCGGCGCCGCCGAGATGGACGCCGATGCGGCCGGCCCGACGCAGCTGGCCGAGGCCGGAGGCGAGCCGGTGCAGGTAGTCGCGCAGGTCGATCGAGGCGATGTGCGGCGCCTCGTGCAGGTGCTGCTGCACCAGCGCGATCGCCCGCACCCGCTGGCCCAGCGCCTCGAAGCTGCCGCGGCAGGGCTCGGGCGCCGCGCGGCCGTAGAGCCCGATCAGGCTGACCATCACCTGGAGGTTGTTGCGGACCCGGTGGTAGACCTCGGCGAGCAGTGTCTCCTTCTCCTGCAGCGCCTCCTCGATATGCACCTCGGCATGCTTGCGGTCGGTGATGTCGAAGCACGAGCCGAGATAGCCGCGGAACTCGCCGTCCTCGGTCAGCGGCCGGGCGGTGTCGAGCAGCCAGCGATAGGCCCCGTCGTGGCGCCGCAGGCGGAACTCCACGGTGAACGGCTCCCGCGCCGTGAACGCGGCCGAGACGATGCGCGCGTGGCGCTCGAAGTCGTCCGGGTGGAGCCCCGTGCGCCAGCCGGCGCCGAGCTCCTCCTCCAGCGGCCGCCCGGTGAACTGGAGCCAGCATTCGTTGTGATGGATCGCGTGGCCGAGATGGTCCGAGCGCCACATCATCAGCGGAACGTCGTCGGCGAAGCGCCGGAACTCCGCGCTGACCATGGGCGCTCCCGGCTCGCTGTCCTGACCGCCCGCACCGGCCGGCTTCGACTCACCGTTCATGATCTTCCCGATCCGCCCCTGTTCCGACCTGATGTGCGCTAGGCAAGCGCCGGTCAACGTGTCGGGCGATGGGCCGTTCCGATAGGGACGACGTCCTGTCACCCGCGCGGCCCCGCCCGGCCTCCCGGGCCGGCGGAACCGCGCGGTGGGCCGCGTCTCAGCGCGGGTCCGGCGGACCCTCGCCCTTGCCGACGAAGGGGATGCCGTCGATCGGGCATTCCTCGGTGCCGACGCCCTGCCGGGTGATGGCGCGCACCGCGTCGCGGGTGGCGTCGGGGTCCTCGATCCAGCGGCGGTAGAAGTCGTAGGGGCATTCCGACAGCCCGTGCCGGTTCTCCTTCGAGTTGATCATCCCGGTGTAGCCGCGGTGCAGCAGCTTGAAGAGGTGGTTCTCCGACTGCCCGTGCGCACGGAAGTCGCGGATCAGGAACTTCGACAGCGCCGCGTACTGGATGCCCATCTCCTCCTCGCCGCACTCGCCGAGGGTGCGCCCGTCGAAGCCGACGATCGCGGAGTGGCCGAAGTAGCTGTAGACCCCGTCGAAGCCGGCCGCGTTGGCCACCGCCACGTAGGTGTTGTTGGCGAAGGCCATCGCCTTCGACATCAGGATCTGCTGCTCCTTGGCCGGGTACATGTAGCCCTGGCAGCGGATGATGAGCTCGGCCCCGCGCATCGCGCAGTCGCGCCAGATCTCGGGATAGTTGCCGTCGTCGCAGATGATCAGGCTGATCATCAGGCCCTTCGGCCCCTCCGAGACGTAGGTGCGGTCGCCCGGGTACCAGCCCTCGATCGGCGTCCAGGGCATGATCTTGCGGTACTTCTGCACGATCTCGCCCTGGTCGTTCATCAGGATGAGCGTGTTGTAGGGCGCCTTGTTCGGGTGCTCCTCGTGGCGCTCGCCGGTGAGCGAGAACACGCCCCAGACCTTGGCCTTCCGGCAGGCGGCGGCGAAGATCTCGGTCTCCGCCCCCGGCACGGTGGAGGCGGTCTCGTACATCTCGCCCGCGTCGTACATGATCCCGTGGGTCGAGTATTCGGGGAAGATCACCAGGTCGAGGCCCGGCAGGCCGGCCTTCATCCCGACGATCATGTCGCCGATCTTGCTCGCGTTCTCCAAGACCTCGGCCTTGGTGTGGAGGCGGGGCATCTTGTAGTTCACCACCGCGACGCCGACGCTGTCGGCGCTGGACGAGATGTCTCCGTGCATCATGGCGTGGGTTCCTCCTGGCTTGGGTTCTTGCCTCCCCCGCGAGAGGGGGAGGGTGAGCTGCAGCCTAGTGGCTGATCATCCACGGCCGCGCGTTCGGAAAGCTCTTGGCGGCCGTGGGGTTGGACTTCGCCTTGGTCCCGCTGCAGCAGCCGCAGCCGGCCCCGTGCGCGGACGACTTGCGGGGCGCGTGCGCGCTGCGCTCGTTGGTGGCGAAGGCCTTGCGCCGGCCCGCATCCATGGAGGCGAGGTTCGGCGCGGTGAGGAAGGCGCGCCCGCACGCCGCCCCGCAATCGGGACAGTCGTGCGGGTCCCTGAACTGCGCCATCGGGCGCAGCACCGTGAACGGCCCGCAGGCCTCGCAAGCGTAATCGTAGACGGGCATTCGAGCGCTTTCAGGCAGGGTGCACGCGGTCTGCCGCCCGGAAGGCGCGGCAGACCCGAAGACTACAGATCCGGCGAGAGCGGCATCTGGATCGAGCCGTCGAGGAACTTCGTCGGCCCGGCAGCAGTGGGATTGATGTCGAACTCGAAGATCTTGGTCGGAATCCACAAGGTCGCGCAGGCGTTCGGGATGTCGACGACGCCGGAGATGTGGCCCTGGACCGGCGCGGTGCCGAGGATCGAGTAGGCCTGCGCGCCCGAGTAGCCGAACTTCTTGAGGTACTCGATCGCGTTGAGGCAGGCCTGGCGGTAGGCCACCGTCACGTCGAGGTAGTGCTGCTTGCCGTGCTCGTCGACCGAGACGCCCTCGAAGATCAGGTGGTCGTCGAACTTCGGGGTGATCGGCGACGGCTTGAAGATCGGGTTCTTGATCCCGTACTTGGCCATGCCGTCCTTGATCAGGCTGACCTTGAGGTGGACCCAGCCCGCCATCTCGATCGCGCCGCAGAAGGTGATCTCGCCGTCGCCCTGGCTGAAGTGCAGGTCGCCCATCGAGAGGCCGGCGCCGGGCACGTAGACCGGGAAGTAGATCTTCGAGCCGCGCGACAGGTCCTTGATGTCGCAATTGCCGCCGTGCTCGCGCCCCGGCACCGTGCGGGCGCCGGCGGCCGCCGCCTTGTCCTTCGCCTCGCCCTTGAGCCGGCCCATGTGGGCGGTCGGCGCGAAGGGCAGGGTGGCCAGCGCCGGCACGCGGTTCGGGTCGGTGTCGAACAGCGCCTTCTCGCGGGTGTTCCAGGTCTCCAGCATCTTCGGGTCGGGCAGGCAGCCGATCAGCCCCGGGTGGATCAGGCCGGGGAAGCGCACGCCGGGGATGTGGCGCGACTTGGTGAACATGCCCTCGAAGTCCCAGATCGACTTCTGCGCCTGGGGGAAGTGCTCGTCGAGGAAGCCGCCGCCGTTGTTTTTCGAGAAGAAGCCGTTGAAGCCCCACTGGCTCTCGGGCTTGGCGCCGATGTCGAGGAGGTCGACCACGAGCAGGTCGCCGGGCTCGGCGCCCTCGACGCCGATCGGGCCGGAGAGGAAGTGGACGATCGACAGGTCGATGTCGCGGACGTCGTCGGCGGAATCGTTGTTCTTGATGAAGCCGCCGGTCCAGTCGTAGGTCTCGACGATGAAGTCGTCGCCGGGCTTCACCGTCGCGACCATCGGGATGTCCGGGTGCCAGCGGTTGTGCACCATGTCGTTGTCGTAGGCCGATTGCGTCAGGTCGACCTTGATCAGCGTCTCGGGCATGTCTCGACTGTGCTCCCTGTTGTTCGAAAATCCGGGGCTTGGCGCATCCCCGCCCGGCCGGCGCACCGGCCGAAACCGTTCAGCTCGCGAGCAGCTCTTTGAGCGCGTCGTCGAGGGTCTTGATGTCGTCGGGGCTGGTGCCGGGGCCGCCGGCGAAGTGGCCCCACCAGGTGTCGATGACGCGCAGCTCCGCGTTCGGCATCGACTCCGCCTCGATGCGGTTGTCCTCGGGCGGGAAGTACAGGTCGGTCGAGGCCGGCATCAGGATCGCCTTGGCGGTGATCGCGCGAAGCGCCGCCTTAGTGTCCCCGTGGAAGGTGTCGTTGGCGCCGATGTCGCCGTTCTGCCAGGTCCACAGCATCGCGAGCAGGTCGTTGGCGTCGCGCGTGTAGAACAGCCCCTCCCAGAACCCGACGAGGAAGTCCTCGAGGGAGGCGTAGCCCATGTGGGTCTTGTCGGCCTCGATCCGGTAGAAGGTCTGCGACAGGCCCCAGCCGGCATAGACCCGGCCGAAGGCGCGCAGCCCCTTGTTCGGCGGGCTCGCGTACCAGCCCTCGGCGAAGGCGGCGTCGGCCTGGAGCGCGGCCTTGGCGCCTTCGAGGAAGACGAAGTTGTGCCGCGAGCACTTGGCCGAGCCCTGAAACGGCAGGATGCGCGGGACCATGTCGGGATAGAGCGCGCCCCAATGGTAGGTCTGGAGCGCTCCCATCGACCACCCGGTCACCAGCACCAGCTTATCGATGCCGAAATGCTCGGTGACGAGCCGGTGCTGCGCGCGGACGTTGTCGTAGGCGGTGACGTTGGGGAAGCGCGGCCCGTTCCAGGGGGCCGGCGTGTTGCTCGGCGAGGACGAGAGCCCGTTGCCGAACATGTTCGGGATGATGATGAAGTACTTCTCGGGGTCGAGCGCCTTGCCCGGCCCGATCAGCCACTCGTTCTCGGTGTGCTGGCCGGAATACCAGGTCGGGTAAACGATGGCGTTGTCGCGCGCCGCGTTCAGCGTGCCGAAGGCCTTGAACGCGAGCTTGGCGTCGCGCAGCGTCTTGCCGCATTGGAGAACGTGGTCGCCGAGCTCGAAGATCTCGTAATCGGCCATGATGTCCTCGTTCAGACCGAGAGGAAGCGGGCGACCTGGGCCTCGTCGATGTCGGCGCGCAGCGATTCGTGCACGATCTCGCCGTTCTCCATGACGAGCACCCGGTCAGCGACGTCGAGGGCGAAGCTCAGGACCTGCTCGGAGACGACGATCGACAGGCCGCGCGCGTCGCGGATCTTCTTCAGGGTCCGGCCCATCTCGCGAATGATCGACGGCTGGATGCCCTCGGTCGGCTCGTCGAGGAGCAGCACCTTCGGCTTGCTCGCGAGCGCGCGGGCGATGGCGAGCTGCTGCTGCTGGCCGCCCGACAGATTGCCGCCGCGCCGTCCCTTCATCTCGAGCAGCACCGGGAACATCTCGTAGAGGTCCTGCGGCACCTTGCGGGCGCCGGTGACGGTGAGCCCGGTCTCGATGTTCTCTTGCACCGTCATGGTCGAGAAGATTATCCGGCCCTGCGGCACGTAGGCGAGGCCCTTGGCGACCCGGGCGTGGCTCTTGAGGGCGCCGATCTCGGTGCCGTCGACGCGGATCGAGCCGGCCTTCACCGGCACGATCCCCATCAGGGTCTTCATCAGCGTGGTCTTGCCCATGCCGTTGCGGCCCATCACCGCGACGATCTCGCCGGGCGCGACCTGGAAGTTCAGCCCGTGCAGCACCTCGCTCTGGCCGTAGGCGGCGTGCAGGTCCTCGACGCTTAAGATCGGCGCGGCCGAGGGGAGCGTGGTGAGCGGAGGGGCCTTGGCCAGGGGGGGATGCGCGGTCTGCAGCATGATGCTCAGTGTCCCAGATACACTTCGATGACCTTCGGATCGTTCTTGACCCGCTCCATCGAGCCCTCCGACAGGACCTTGCCCTGGTGCAGCACGGTGACCCGGTGGGCGATGTCCTCGACGAACTTCATGTCGTGCTCGATCACCAGCACCGAGCGGCCGACGATGATCTGGTTCAGCAGCTCGGCGGTCTTGATGCGCTCGCCGACGCTCATCCCGGCCACCGGCTCGTCGAGCATCAGCAGCTCCGGGTCCTGGATCAGCAGCATGCCGATCTCGAGCCACTGCTTCTGGCCGTGGCTGAGGAACTCGGCCCGCTCCAGCAGCTGGTCCTTCAGGAAGATCGTCTCGGCGATCTCGTGGATGCGCTCACGGACCTGCGCGTCGCGCTTGAAGGTCAGGGCCCCGAACACCGAGCGCCCGCGCGGGAACGAGATCTCCAGGTTCTCGAACACGGTCAGGTCGTCGTAGATCGACGGGGTCTGGAACTTGCGCCCGACGCCGGCCTGGACGATCGCGCTCTCGGTGAGCTTGGTCAGCTCCTGGCCCTTGTACTTGATCGACCCGGCGCTGGCGCGCGTGCGCCCGCAGATCAGGTCGAGCACCGTGGTCTTGCCGGCGCCGTTCGGGCCGATGATCACCCGGATCTCGTTGGGGTCGACGTAGAACGAGACGTCGTTGACCGCCTTGAACCCGTCGAAGGAGACGGTGAGCGCGTCGACCGCCAGCAGGTATTCGGGGGCGTTCGGGTTGGCGCCGATGACGGAGCCCGGGAGGATCGCGGCGTTCATGCTGTTCTCACTCGGCCGGTGCGCCGTGGGGGACGATCGCGGGGGGCGGGGCGCGCAGACCCTTCACCCGGCGCGTCAGGCGCGGCTCGACGTGCTCGCGCCAGATGCCGGCGAGACCGTTCGGGAAGGCCAGCACCACGGCGATGAACAGCGCGCCGAGGCCGAACAGCCACAGGTCGGGGAAGGATTCCGAGAAGCTGGTCTTGGCCCAGTTGACGAGCAGCGTGCCCCAGACCGCGCCGAACAGCGACATCCGCCCGCCGACGGCGGCGTAGATCACCATCTCGATCGAGGGCACGATGCCGACGAAGGACGGCGACATGAACCCGACCTGGAGGGTGAACATCGCGCCGCCGATCGCCGCGAAGGCGGCGGCGAGGCAGAAGGCGAAGACCTTGAACCCGGCGACCGAGTAGCCGGAGAACCGCACCCGGTCCTCCTTGTCCCGCATCGCGACCAGTATGCGCCCGAGCTTCGACTTCTTCACGAACTGCGCGATCAGGATGCAGCCGATCAGCAGGCCGCCGTTGACGAAGTAGAGGATGGTGTGGGCGCCGTCGGTGCGGATGTCCCAGCCGTGCAGCGTGCGCAGGTCGGTGATGCCGTTGATGCCGCCGGTGTAGCCCTGCTGCCCGACGATCAGGATCGTCAGGATCGCGGCGATCGCCTGGGTGATGATGGCGAAGTAGGTGCCCCCGACCCGGCGCTTGAACAACGCCGCCGAGATCACGAAGGCGAACAGCACCGGCACCGCGACGACGAGGATCAAGGTCAGCGGCAGGCTCTGGAACGGCTTCCAGAACCACGGCAGCGCCGTGATCTGGTTCCAGTCCATGAAGTCGGGGATGCCCGGTGTCGACTGGATCTTCGTGTTCTCGACGCTGGACGCCTCGAGCTTCAGGTACATCGCCATGCAGTAGCCGCCGAGGCCGAAGAAGCAGCCCTGGCCGAGCGACAGGATGCCGGCATAGCCCCAGCAGATGACGAGGCCGAGGGCGACGAAGGCGTAGGTGAGGTACTTGCCAACCAGGTTGAGCCGGAAGGCGTCGAGCAGGCTCGGCAGCACGACGAGCAGCACCAAAGCCAGCACAGCGAGGCTCAGCCACTCGATCGGCTTCATGAACGGGTTGTCGTTCACGGTGACGGACTTCGTCAGGGTCTGGACGGGGTTCTTCATCGTCGAAATCCTCAGCGCCGGACCTTGAGGGTGAACAGGCCCTGCGGCCGCAGCATCAGGATGCCGACCACCGCGAGCAGGGTGAGCACCTTGGCCATCGACCCGGAGAGGAAGAACTCCAGCGTCGACTGGGTCTGGGAGATCGAGAACGCCGAGGCGATGGTGCCGAGCAGGGAGGCCGCCCCGCCGAAGACCACGATCAGGAAGGTGTCGACGATGTAGAGCTGGCCCGAGGTCGGCCCGGTCGAGCCGATCATCGTGAAGGCCGAGCCGGCCACGCCCGCGATGCCGCAGCCGAGGCCGAACGTGTAGCGGTCGATCTTCTCGGTATCGATGCCGACGGCGCCCGCCATCGGGCGGTTGGCCATCACCGCGCGGACCTGCTGGCCGAAGCGCGAGCGGTAGATCAGCAGCGCGACGCCGACCGTGATCAGCGTGGTGACCGCCATCACGAACAGGCCGTTGATCGGGATCTCGATCGAATCGGTGACCTGCACCGAGCCGATCAGCCAGCTCGGCAGCTCGACGCCGACCTCGCGCGCGCCGAAGATCGAGCGGTAGGCCTGCTGCAGGATCAGCGACAGGCCCCAGGTGGCGAGCAGCGTGTCGAGCGGGCGCTTGTAGAGGTGGCGGATCAGCGCCCACTCCACCAGCATTCCCAGCGCCCCGGAGGCGCAGAAGGCGAGGATCATCGCCAGGAAGAAGTATGCCGGGAACAGCGCCGGCAGGTAGGTCTGGAAGAAGGCCGAGCACAGGTAGGTCATGTACGCGCCGAGGATCATGAACTCCCCGTGCGCCATGTTGATCACGCCCATCTGCCCGAAGATGATCGCCAGCCCGAGCGCCATCAGCACGTAGACCGAGAACAGGATCAGGCCGGCGAAGCCCTGCATCGCGAAGATCGCGCCGAGATCGCCGAGGGAATAGTCACCGAACATCCGTGCGCTCCGAGCCGTCGGGAATGCCGGAGGGCCGTGGCCCGCCGCCTTGCGCGATCGCCGTCTCCCACCCGCCCACCTCATCCTGAGGTGCCGGAGCGAAGCGGAGGCCTCGAGGGAGCCCTCCGGCGCGCTCGGCGATCCTTGGAGCCCTCCTTCGAGGCCCGCCGTCGCGGGCGCCTCAGGATTATGCGGGGAATGGGGGATCGTCGAAAGGCCGTCTGCAAATTGCGCGCCGCATCGGCGGCGCGCGCATGCGGCCTACTGGTAGCCCTTCGGGAACGGGTCGGGCTTGATCAACTCGGGGCTGGTGTAGACGATCTCGAACTGGCCGTCGGTCTTGGCCTTGCCGACCCGGGTCTTCGACCACAGGTGGTGGTTCGGGTCGATCCGGACGTAGCCCTCGGGGGCGCCCTTGAACTCGAGATCGGGCGAGGCGGCGACGACCTTGTCGACGTCGAACGAGCCGGCCTTCTCGCAGGCCATCTTCCACAGGTAGGGCCCGAGATAGGCGGCCTGGGTGACGTCGCCGATGACGGTCTTCTCGCCCCACATCTTCTTGAAGTCGGCGACGAACTTCTTGTTGTTCTCGTTCTCGATCGACTGGAAGTACTTCATGCACGAGTACGCGCCGGCGATGTTGTCGCCGCCGATGCCGTCGATCTCGTCCTCGGTGACCGAGATCGTCAGCAGCACCTGCTTCGAGAGGTCGATGCCGGACGCCTTGAGCTGCTTGTAGAACGCCACGTTCGAGCCGCCGACCACGTCGGTGAAGATGACCTTCGGCTTGGTGAGCTTGATCTTGTTGATCACCGAGTTGAACTGCGTGTGACCGAGCGGGAAGTATTCCTCGCCGACGACCTTGCCCTTGAGCACGTTCTCGACGTGCTTGCGGGCGATCTTGTTCGAGGTGCGCGGCCAGATGTAGTCCGAGCCGACGAAGAAGAACGTGTCGCCGCCCTTCTCCTTGTGCACCCAGTCGAGGCCGGCGAGGATCTGCTGCGTCGCCTCCTGGCCGGTGTAGAACACGTTCTTGGACTGCTCCAGGCCCTCGTAGAAGGTCGGGTAGTACAGGAGGCCGTTGTACTGCTCGAACACCGGCAGCACCGCCTTGCGCGAGGCCGAGGTCCAGCAGCCCATCACCGCCGCGCACTTGTCGTTGACGAGGAGCTTCTTGGCCTTCTCGGCGAAGGTCGGCCAGTCGGAGGCGCCGTCCTCCTGGATGATCTTGATCTTGCGGCCGAGGATGCCGCCGGCCTCGTTGATCTGCGCGATGGCGAGCTTCTCGGCCTGCTGGGCGCCGGTCTCCGAGATCGCCATGGTGCCGGTGATCGAGTGGAGGATGCCGCAGGTCACCTCGGTGTCGGTGACGGCGAGGCCGGTGGTGCTGACCGCCGAGGTGGCAGGCCCCGCCGCGAACGCGGTGCGCGGCAGGAGCGAAAGGGCGGGCGCGGCCGCCAGCCCCATCAGCAGCTTGCGCCGCAGGGGCGAGCGCAAGCCGCGGTCCATGCCCCGATCCAGATCGTGATCCCCGTCAGCCATCGTGCCTCACGCCTCGCATCTCGCGTCCGGCGGCTCATGGAACGGCCGCGGATCGTGGAGCGCACGCTAGGGGCTCGGTTGCGTTGCAGCATATACGCTGTTTTGCGTATGGCCGGCAGGGTCCGGGCGGCGCAGTCTGCTCCACCCTCGACGCCCGGGGACCGGCACGGCCGGATCAGTACAACGGCTGCAGCCGCACGTTCGGGATCGCGATCGGCCCGAACATCATCCGGCCGTCGGCGAGGCGCAGCGGCGGCAGCGGCTTGAGCGGCACGTCGCCCCCCGGCTCGCCCTCGGGCTGGCGCCTAAGCCCGAGCAGTCCGCCGACGAGGTTGCCGATGAGCGCGCCGCGATCGGCGCCGAAGCGCTGCCCGACGACCGACGCGACCAGCGCCTCGACCCCGGCGGCCCGCAGGTCCAGCTGGCCCTCGACGCGATGATCCTGGTCGATCCCGAGATTGCCCTTGGCCTGCAGGCGGCGCGCACCCTTGGCCAGCGACAGCCCGGCGACGTCGAGGCTGCCGTCGGCCTGGCGCCAGCGTTCGAGCTCGCGCGCCACCGTGCCGGTGCCGAGCATCGCCGCCCGGTTGACCGTGGCGTCGAGGGTGAGGTCGGCGGGATCGGCGTTGCCGATCAGCGCATCCGCCATCGGCGCCAGGGCCTGCGACAGGCGCAGGCTGAGGTCGACCGCGCCGTCCGAATCGAATCGTCCCGGCGTCGGCCGCGCATGCAGCTCGAGGTGGCGGGCGGAGACGGCGATCGGATCGGGCGCCGCGCCGGCGACCGTCACCGAAGGCCCGTCGACCACGAGCGAGGCGCGCACGAACCCGTCCGACGCGCCGTGGAAGCTGCCTTCCAGCATCGTCCAGGTCGCGTCGCCGACGAGGTCGCCCTGTTCCACGTGAAACGGGCCCTCGGCGAGCATCAGCACGTGCCGGGGTTGGTAGACCTGCGTCACCGCGGTCAGCGGACCCAGCCGGAAGCGGCCATCGGCACGCGCGAGGCTGACCGAGGCGCAGCGCAGCTCGATCCGGAACGGATAGCCGGTGATCGACCGGTCGGCGCAGGTCCAGGTCCGTCCGGCCGCGGCCTCGCGGGCGACCCAGCCGTCCATCTCGGTGGCGGCGCGGCCGCGGAGGTAGACCCAGCCCGCCGACCACAGCAGCACCAGCGTCAGCAGCAGGATGTAGGGGAGGAACAGGCCGCGCCGGGAACGCGGCGCCTTGGGCGGGATCGCGGCGGGCTCGGCCGGGGCTTGCCCCGAAGGATCTTGCCGTACCGGATCCTGCATCGTTCGCTCCGCGCTCTCGCCCCGTCGCGGGTTCATCCGCGATCGTCCATGCCGCACAAGGCATGAGGGGAGGCTCGGGGCGAAACTGGGGCGTGGGCGGCGTGATCCAAATCCGCATCACCTCGCCGGACCGGCGGATTCGACTTTCGATCCCGCGCGGGCCTGCCGGATATGCCGACCGCCCTGATCGAGCGGAGGGATATCAGGCGTGCGCCGGGTCCGCGCTCTCCATCGAAAGATCGTCGACGATGGCCTTGCGCTCGGCCTCGTCCTCGGCGAGCCGATGCACGTGCATCTCGGTCGCGCCGCCCTTCCGGGCGCGGGCGAGCCAGGTCCGGTGCAGGCGCTCGCGGGGGCTCTCGCCGGAGGCCGACACCGCGACCAGCTCGGCGATGCCGGCGGGATCGCGGCGGACCGCGATCACCACCGCCTCGCCCATCTCGTCGAGCTCGGGCGCGCTGAGGTCGTGGACGCCGACGACGTAGCGCCGGCCGGAACGTCCGCGCCAGGCGCTGAGCGCCAGGGCGGGGGTGCCGCGAAGGCCCGCGGTGGTCCTCAAGCGCTCTTCCCGCACGTCCTGTCTCCGTGTCCGCTCGTCCTTCAGGTCGCGCAGGGCGGCCGACCAGGACAAGGCTCTCTTGTTCGCCATTTGTTCCAACCTAGATCGGGCATCGCGCGCCCGTCAAGCGATTCGTCTCGTTCGAAGGAAATGGGAATTCGCAGGCCGATTCGCAACGTCCCGACGGTTCTCCGCGCGCACGAATCGGGCGCGCGGGTCAGGCTGGACGCGAGGTTTCGCGGCGCGGCTCCGGGACCGTGCGGGCGGCCTGCCCGAGGTCGGCGAGGCCGGCCGCGAGCAGGGCCTTCGAGGCGGTCTCGATGCGGTCCTCGACGAGGTCGAGGAAGGCGGCGCGTGCCAGCCCGGGCGGGATCGGCGGCAGGAACTCGATCACCGTGGTGCCCGGGCGGCGGACGAAGCTGCGGCGCGGCCAGTACAGCCCGGTGTTCAGCGCCACCGGCAGGCACGGCACGGAGAGCGCGGCGTAGAGGTGGGACAGGCCCTGCTTGTAGGCCGGGGCCGCGCCGGGCGCCGTCCGGGTGCCCTCGGGGAAGACGATGAGCTGGCGCCCCTGCGCGATCGCGTCGGCGGCGGCCGCGTTCATCAGGCTCATGGCGCGCGCGCCCTTCGACCGGTCGATCGCCACCATGCCGCTGCGCGACAGGAACCAGCCGATCAGCGGGATGAACAGCAGCTCGCGCTTCAGCACGTAGGCGAATTCGGGAAACACCGTGCACAGGGCCAGGGTCTCGAGCGCCGACTGGTGCTTGGCCCCGACCAGCATCGCGCCGGACGGGATGTTCTCCAGCCCGCGGAACTCCACCCGCGTGCCGGCGACCACGCGCAGCAGCCACAGCGTCACCCGCCCCCAGAACCGCGCCAGCCGCATCACCGCCCGCCCCGAGACCAGCGTCGGCAACCCGCCGAACGCGATCAGCGTCGTGGCGGCGTAGAAGCAGAGATTGAACGCGAGGGAGCGGACGGCGAGCATCGGGACCTTCTGTTACGCTCGTCCTTTAGCGCGGGGGTGCGGCCAGGGCCAAGGGCGCATCGGGCGTGACGCTTGAGGTTGTCCCCGGCCCCACCTCAATACCCTTCGGCGAGCGTGTCGCGCTGGCGCGGGTCAGCGGCGCCCGAGAGCAGGCCGCCGCTGCGCAGGATCGAGTTGGCCGAGCCCGAACTCGACCCGACCCTGACGTCGTGCCCCCGCCCCCGCAGGAGGGCAAGGGTGTCGGGCGACAGGCCCTGCTCGACCCGCAGCACGTCGGGCTTCCACTGGTGGTGGATGCGCGGCGCGTCGACGGCCTCGGCGAGGTTCATGCGGAAGTCGATCAGGTTGACGATCACGTCGAGCACGGTGGTGATGATGCGGCTGCCGCCGGGGCTGCCGGTGACGAGGTAGAGCTGCCCGTCCCGGAACAAGAAGGTCGGCGTCATCGAGGAGAGCGGCCGGGCGCCCGGCGCCACCGCGTTGGCGTCGCCGCCGACGAGCCCGTAGGCGTTCGGGGTGCCGGCCTTGGCGGAGAAGTCGTCCATCTCGTTGTTGAGCAGCACGCCGGTGCCCTCGGCCACCAGCCCGATCCCGTAGGAGAAGTTCAGGGTGTAGGTGTTGGCCACCGCGTTGCCCGCGGCATCGACCACCGAGAAGTGCGTGGTCTGGTCGGGCTCGGGCGGCAACGGGTCGCCGGCCGCGATGCTGTCGGCGGGCCGTGCCCCCTCTGGGTCGATCGCCCGCCGCAGCCGCGCCGCGTAGGATTTGGCGGTGAGGCCCTGCACCGGCACGCGGACCCGGTCCGGGTCGCCGAGCCAGGTCGCCCGGTCGGCGTAAGCCGGCTTCATCGCCTCGGCCAGGGTGTGGATCGCGGCGGCGCTGCCCGCACCCATCGCGGCGAGGTCGAAGCCCTCGAGGATGTTCAGGATCTCGATCAGGTGGACGCCGCCGGACGAGGGCGGCGGCATCGAGACCACCTCGTAGCCGCGATAGGTCCCGCGCACGGGCTGGCGGACCACCGGCCGGTAGGCGGCGAGATCGGCCTCCGTCATCGGGCCGCCGGCCGCGCGCACCGCCGCCGCGATCCGCCCGGCGATCGGGCCGGCATAGAACGCGTCCGGGCCACCCTCGGCGACGGCGCGCAGCGTGTCGGCGAGGTCCGCCTGCACGAGGCTGTCGCCGCGGGGCAGGGGGACGTCGCCGCGGAAGAAGATCCGGCGGGTCGAGGGCCAGCGCCCGAGGAGGCCGGCCGACCGCGGCAGGGAATCGGCGAGGCCGCCGGTGACCGGGATGCCGGCGCGGGCCAGGGCCTCGGCCGGCGCGATCAGCTCGGCGAGGGACAGCTTTCCCGATCCGTAGAGGCGGTGCGCCTCCGCCAGGCCCCGCACCGTGCCCGGCACGCCGACGGCCTTGCCGCTGCGCCGCGAGGCGGCGCGGTCCGGCTCGCCGCCGGGCGCCAGGAACATGTCGGCGGTGGCGGCCTGCGGCGCGGTCTCGCGGTAGTCGATCGCCACGGTCTCGTGCCGGTCCGCCAGGTGCACCAGCATGAAGCCGCCGCCGCCGAGGTTGCCCGCCTGCGGCAGGGTCACCGCCAGCGCGAAGCCGACCGCGACCGCGGCGTCGACCGCGTTGCCGCCGCGCTTGAGGATGTCGACGCCGATCCGCGTCGCCCGCGCCTCCTGGCTCGCGACCATGCCGTGCGCGGCCTGCACCGGCAGCATCCGTGCGTCGTCGGAGGGGATCGGCGGCCCCGAGCCCTGCGGGAGGGCGGGGCCGCCCAGCATGAGGAGAACGGCGAGGGCGGCGCGGATCGATCTCATTCGCTTCCCGATAGCACGGCCGCGACCGTCCGGCAGGCGCCGGTCATTCGCCCTGGCGCCACGTCACCAGCGTGCGGTTCGGCTCCACCTCGCCCTTGTCCTGGTAGAGCGGCACGATCGCGCGCAGCCAGCCGCGGGTCTCCCGGCCGCCGTAGTTGCGCTCGACCACGTCGCGCGTGAGGTAGGCCTGCAGGTTCACCGGGCCGAAATTGTAGCCGACGAGGCCGCCCACCGCGATCTGCCCCTGGGGCCGGTCGCTGCCGACCCCGGTCGGCAGGTCGGTCGAGCCGAAGGCCACGGCGCCGACCTGCCACTGGCCGAGCTTCCTCGTCGCGGTGAGGTCGAGGTTGAGGTAGTCCGGGTAGAGCGTGCCCGTGGGCGAGCGGTCGTCGATGAAGATCCCGTGCAGCAGGTTGGCGGTCAGGTTCCAGCCGTTGCCGGTGTAGCTGACCGCGAAGCGCTGGGTGATCGAGGCCGACTGCGTCAGGAAGCGGGTCTCGATCGGCAGGTAGCCGCCGAACAGGTAGCTGAACCCGAGGTCGTTTCCGAGGTCCCAGGCGAGCTGCGCCGCGAGCAGCGGCTGCCCGACGCCGCTCTGGTAGGGCGCGCCGCGCCCGCTCGAGGCGACCACCGGCTGCGTGACGAAGAACTGCAGCCGCGCGTCGGCGATCGTCCACGGCGTCGCCCAGGCGAAGGTCGGCAGGTTGACGTTCGATTCCGAGTCCAGGGGCCGCGTGTCGCGGACGCCGAAGCTCGACAGGTTCACGAAATAGAACCCGACCGGCAGTTGCGCCCCCGCCGGCAGGCCGACGGTCTGGCCCGGCTGCGCCGCCGAGCCGGCCCAGGCGGGGCCGCCGGGCAGGAGGGCCGCGAGCAGGGCGAGGGCGGTCCGGGTCGTCCACGGGCGGCGTGCGATCATCGTTCGTCCCTCGTCGCCGCCAGGGGGATCCTGCGCGGGCCGACCGGGGTTCGACGGTTCGACGCATCCGAAGCATCCCGCCGGGCCGCCCCGAAGCGCGCCCGTGTCGCGGAAACGTCACGCCCGCGTCGGGGGCCGCCCGGCGCTTCGCCCGGCGATCAGCCAGTACACGAGCCCGGCACCGGCGCCGGCGAGGAACAGGATCGCGGTGACCCGCGCCTCCGCCGCGAGCGCCGTGCCGCCGGGGTGCACGGCCCCGCGCGCGAGCCAGGGCAGGGCGGCGGTGATCAGGCCGCACCCAGCGCCGTACCAGAGCAGGCCGCGCCAGCGCAGGGTCTCGCCGACCAGCGCCACCAGGGCCGGCGGCACCGCGAGCAGCACGAAGGACGCCTTCGCCAGCCCCGCGAGGACCCACGCGAAGCTATCCGGCGGCAGGCCGGCGGCGAGGTCCGACAGGCCGGCATCGAGCCCGGCGAGCGCGCCTTTCGTCAGCCAGACGCTCGCCACCGGATCGAGCACGAGCGCCATGAGCAGGATCGCGCCGCCGCTCGGGATCGCGAGGAGCAGGGCGAGGGAGCCGAGGAGAAGGCGGCCGAGGATGCGCATCGGCGCGGTATAGCTCGGCTGATCGGCTCGGGCCGCATCGCCCGGCGGGACGGCGCGCCGGCCCCTCCGCCGAGCCTCGCCGCGCCGGCCCGCAGCTTCGACCTGCCCGGCGCCGAATTCCGATGGGCGGTCGGCGCCGGGCGGGTGTAGGCTCGCGCCCATGCCCCTGCGTGCGCCCTTTCCGAAGACCGTCTTCGTCCTCACCGGAGCCGGCGTCTCGGCCGAGAGCGGGCTCGGCCCGTTCCGCGACCGCGGCGGGATGTGGGCGCGGTTCGATCCGATGCGGCTCGCGACGCCCGAGGCCTTCGCGGCCGACCCCGGCACCGTCCTGGACTTCTACAACCTGCGCCGGCGCGGGGCGGTCGCGGCCGCGCCGAACCCGGCCCACGTCGCGCTCGCGCAGGCCGAGGCGGCGCTGGCGGAGCGCGGCGGGCGGCTGTTCCTGTGCACCCAGAACGTCGACGACCTGCACGAGCGGGCGGGCTCGCGTGCCGTCGTCCACATGCATGGCGAGCTGCTGAAGGGCCGCTGCACCGCCTGCGCCGGCACCTTTCCCTGTCCCGGCGACCTCGACGTCGCCGATGCCTGCCCGCTATGCTCGGCGGTCGGCACGTCGCGGCCCGACGTGGTGTGGTTCGGCGAGATGCCCCACCATCTCGACGCGATCCAGGCGGCGCTGTCGGCGGCGGACCTGTTCGTCGCGATCGGCACCTCGGGGGCGGTCTACCCGGCGGCCGGCTACGTGCGGCTGGCGCAGGCGCGGAACATCCCGACCTGCGAGCTGAACGCCGAGCCCTCCGACAACGCGAACGCGTTCGACGAGGCCCGCTACGGCCCGGCCAGCGAGACGGTGCCGGCCTTCCTCGCCACTCTCACATCGTGATCCGATGCAATGGCGCAGGAACACCTGCAGAATAACGCAGGCTGCGACCGCACAGGTTTGAAAAACCACGGGAATTGCGTTCGGAAACTCAATATCCGCTTGCGCGCAATCGGACTTTCTCGGCCGAATCACGCAGGATCGCCGTGTCAAGACATGGACGCTCACGGCGCTGTGCGTACAATGGACAAGCTTGGTGCGGTTGCCGCGGCACGTACCGGCGTTCGATGAAGCCACACGGGAGCCAAAAGCCCATGCAGAACTTCACGGTCACGGCCCGCGAGCGCGACACCGTCCTGGCGGCCCTGCGCTATTACCAGTTCTACCGGATGCAGGGTCATCCGTTCGACCCCCGCCAGGATCACCTCATCGACGCCATCGCCGCCGAGACCGGCGAGGCCCTCGACGTCGCCGAGATCGACGACCTCTGCGCCGGGCTCAACGGCAACGCGCACGCCCTCGGCGCCGCCTCCGCCCGCTTAGCCTTCGACGCGATGGCCTGACGAAGCCTCCGCGGGGCGAGGACACGGTCTCCGCCCCCGACCCACGATCGTTTCGCCGCGACCGACCGTTTCGCAAACCGTTTCACCGCCGCCGGCGTCGTCGCCGCAAACGGTTTTTTTCAGCCCGCCGCACGTCCGCGCCCGACCGGCTCCGCCCCCCATAGGTCCTTCCGATCCGGCGCGCGAACCCAACCGAGCCTCCACCGGCCCCCGCATCCGACGGACGACGGCGGAGGCTCGCGCATCCGGCGGAGGCTCGTGCTTACGGCGCCGCCTTGAGCTGCGCCTCGGCGCGGGTCAACGCCGCCTCGCAGGCCTTGGCGTCGCCCTTGCCGTCGGCGGTGCGGGCCTCGTCGAGCGCCACCTTGGCCTGCTGGGCGGCGTCGCCGCCCTTTCCGGCCTCGGCCGACTTCTCCGGCGGGGCCTGCGGCGACTGGCCGGGCGCGTTGCCTTCCGTGCCGGTCACGCCTTCGCCGCCGCGCTTGGCCGCGGCGCCCTGGCCGCTGGTCGAGGCCGAGATCGCCTCGGTCGACTCCGCCTTCACCCGCTTCTCCAGCCCGGCGATCCGATCCGAGCAGGGCGAGGCCGAAGCCGGCCCAATCAGGCCGGGCGCCGCGAGCGCGGACACGGCGAGCAGGGTGGCGAGGTACGCAGGACGCGTCATCGAATGAGATCTCCGGTGGTTGGGAGCCGAGAGGGACCGACAGGACGATCCCGGTGGCTCCGTGACGGAAACGCGGCATCCACCGGCAAGGCTCCGTCGAAACGCGACGTCGCGGGAAAACAGAAGCCTCGGACACGGAGCTTTTCGCAAAATGCCGAGGGGCCCGCTCTTCCGGTGGAAGAGGGGCCCCTCGGTCGTCCGGTCCGTCGCCGCGCCGGCGGGCGGCGCGGCTTCCTTGGCTCAGGCGCTGAGCTGGTCGCGGATCGGCAGCTGCCGCACGCGGCGGCCGGTGGCCGCGAACACCGCGTTGGCGATCGCCGGCGCCACCGGCGGAACGCCGGGCTCGCCGACGCCGCCGAGCGGCCCGTCCCAGGTGCCCGAGTTGACGAGGTGCACGCGGATCACCTTCGGCGCGGCGTCGATCCGGATGATCTCGTAGCCGTCGAAGTTGTTCTGCTGCGCCCGGCCGTTCTTGAAGGTGATCTCGGAGGTGAGCGCGAGGCCCATCCCCATCACCACGGCGCCTTCCATCTGCGAGCGGATGCGCTCCGGGTTCACCTGCGGCCCGCAATCGATCGCGATGTCGACCGCGACGACCTTCACGCCGCCCTTCGGGTCGACCTCGACCTCCGCCGCGACCGCGGTGTGGGTGACGAAGCTGTAATGCCCCGCGATCCCGAGGCCCCGGCCCTTCTCGAGCTTGCGGCCCCAGCCGGCGCCGCCGGCCGCCGTCTCGATCACCCGGCGCAGGCGCCCGGTATCGATCGGGTAGAGCTTGGGATCCTCGCCGTGGTTCCAGACATCGCCGATCGAGGTGGGATCGATCTTGCGCGCCGGCCCGATCAGGTCGAGCAGGTAGTCCTTCGCGTCGCGCCCCGCCGCGTGCGCCAGCTCGGCGACGAACGACTGGATCGCGAAGGCGTGCGGGATGTTCGAGACCGAGCGGAACCAGCCGATCCGCACGTGGGCGGCCGCCTCCGGGTTCTCCAGCCGGATGTTCGGCACCGCGAACGGCGTGTTGACCAGGCCCATGCCGAGCTCGAACGGCAGCTCGTGCTTCGGATCGGGCGCGAAGATCGAGCCGATCGTCGGCGCCGCCGAGCGGTGGAGCCAAGCCACCGGCATGCCCTTGTCGTCCAGGCCCGCTTCGAGGTGCTCGGCCGAGATGGTGTGATAGTAGCCGTGGTGGATGTCGTCCTCACGGGTCCAGGTGAGCTTCACCGGCGCGCCGCCGACCTCGCGCGAGCAGAGCGCGGCCTCGACCACGTAGTCGGGCTTCGACTTGCGGCCGAAGCCGCCGCCGAGCAGCGTCACGTTCACCCGGACCTTGTCGGCGGGAAGCCCCAGCGCCTTGACCAGCCGGTCGTGCGCCGCCTGCGGCCCTTGCGTGCAGGCCCAGGCCTCGCACGCGCCGTCCTTCACCTGCGCCACCGCGGCCGGCGGCTCCATCGGAGCCTGGACAAGGTGGGGCACGAAGTAGTCGGCCGTCAGCTTGGTCTTGGCCTTGGCCATCGCCCCGTCGACGTCGCCCTGGTTGCGCACGACCTTGCCGGGCGCGCGCGCCGCCTTCTCGAGCTCGGTGCGGAACGCGTCGGTGTCGTAGCCGGCGTTCGGGCCGTCGTCCCAGACGATCTTCAGCGCCTCGCGGCCCTTCATCGCCGCCCAGGTGTTCTTGGCCACCACCGCGACGCCGCCGAGCGGCATGAACTCCGAGGGGATCTCGCCGCCGTCGATCTTGAACACCTTCACGACGCCGGGGACCTTCCGGGTCTCGGTATCGTCGAAGCTCACGACCTTGCCGCCGTAGACCGCCGGGCGCGCGACCAGCGCGTACAGCATGCCCTCGCGCTTCGTGTCGAGGCCGTAGACCGCCTTGCCGGTGGTGATGTCGCGGTTGTCGATGATGCCGATCTGGCCCTTGCCGATGTAGCGGAAGGCCTTGGGGTCCTTCAGCACCACGCTCTCGCGGGCCGGCACGGGCAGCTCCGCCGCGATCGCCGCGACGTCGCCGTAGCCGAGCGTGCGCTTCGACTTGGCATGCGTCAGCACGTGGTTCTCGGCCGTCACCTCGGAGGCCGGCACGTTCCACTGCTTGGCCGCCGCCTGGATCAGCATCAGCTTGGCCGCCGCGCCCGCGTGGCGGAAGTGCTGGAAGAAGTGGCGCAAGCTGCGCGAGCCGTCGGTGTCCTGGTTGCCGAAGCGCTCCTCGTCGCCCCAGGCCTGCACCACGCCGACCTTCGACCAGTCGGCCTCGAGCTCGTCGGCGACCACGAAGGCGACCGAGGTGCGTACGCCCTGGCCCATGTCGGAGCGGTGGTTGGTCACGGTCACGCGGCCGTCGGCAGCGATCGCCACGAAGATCTTCGGGTCGTCGCGCCAGCCGTGCGGCATGCCGTCGGCGCCGAACTTCGCCGGCTCCTGGGCCTTGGTCTCGGCCTTGGCGGTGTCGCGCAGGTTCACCGCGAGCACGAAGGCGCCGAGCCCGCCGAGGATGGCGCGGCGGCTGACGTTGGCGATCAGGGTCGGCCGGGTCGGCGCCTCGGCGGCGAGGTCGGCCATCATCTTTGCGTCATGGATCACAGGCGCTCTCCCTTGCTGGCGGGCGCCTGACCGGCGGCCTGGTGGATCGCGGCGCGGATGCGCGGGTAGGTGCCGCAGCGGCAGATGTTGCCGCTCATCTGCTCGTCGATCTGCGCGTCGGTCGGCTTCGGCGTATCCTTCAGGAGCGAGGCCGCCTGCATGATCTGGCCGCACTGGCAGTAGCCGCACTGCGCCACGTTGAGGTCGCGCCAGGCCACCTGCACCGGATGGTTGCCGTCGGGGGAAAGCCCCTCGATGGTCGTCACCTCCTGGTCGGCCGCGGCCGAGATCGGGGTGGTGCAGGAGCGGGTCGCAGTGCCGCCGAGGTGGATCGTGCAGGCGCCGCACAGCGACTGGCCGCAGCCGAACTTGGTGCCGACCAGGCCGAGCTCGTCGCGCAGGTACCACAGCAGCGGCATGTCGGGGTCGCCGTCGAAGCTGCGTGGCGCTCCGTTCACCGTCAGTTTGATCATTCGCAAACGTCCTGTGTGAATGCGGATCGCACCGGGACGGCGCGACGGCCCGGGCGACGCGAAGGCCTCCCGTGCCGCGACGCCCCCCGGGTCCGCATGTCGTTCTCAGAATGAATTCAATCTACGGCATGCCTGCTGCGCGGTGCAACGCGGGCAAACGACCGCACGCGGCCCGAGCCCGGCGCCTGGGGCATGCCGTGTGCGTTGGCGCACGCACGGATAGGAGGGAACGGGCGGATAGCCGAATCCCGATCCGCCACCTACGACGACCAGCTCGATGGGCATTGAGGGCGATGGAAACGGTGAGCTTGGCAGAGGCAAAGGCGCGACTCAGCGCGCTCATCGACCGAGTGGTCGCCGGCGAAGCCACTGTCGTCACGCGTCGCGGGCGCGAGGTGGCACGGCACAGTGCCATGCCGGGACCGAAGCGGCCGATCGATATCGCGACCCTCAGGGCCGTCACCGCCGCGATGCCGCTGCAGCCGGAGGGTGCCGCGACGTTTGTGCGCGCGATGCGGGACGACGAACGGTACTGATGCCGTATCTCGATACGTCGGTCGCGGTCGCGGCGTAGACCGAGGAGCGGGAAACCGCCCGGATGCAGGCTTGGCCCACCGCCTGGGCAGGCGGGGACCTCGCCATCAGTGCCTGGGTCGCCACCGAGTTCTCGGCACCGCTCTCGATCAAGTTCCGCACGGGCACGATCGATTCGCAGCATCGTTCGGTGGCCCCGTCGGCGTTCACGCGCCTGACGGCTACGTCGCTCGTGATGCTGCCGATCGACGAGAGGACGTCTCGGACGGCGGCACGCTTCGCGGACCAGACCCATCCCGGCTTTCGCGCTGGAGATGCGCTTCATCGGGCGATCGCCGCCAATGCCGGCCTGACGCTCGCGACCCTCGACACGCGCCCCGCAGAGGCGGGTGCGGCCGTGGGCGTGCCCGTCGAACGCCTGTGACATCGAGCGACGATGCGCGCCGCCATCCCGGCTGGCCTGGAAGTGGGGCGCCTCAGACCGTGACCTGCGTCCCCACCTCCACGACCCGGCCCGTGGGGATCTGGAAGAAGTCCGTCGCGTCGTTGGCGTTCTTGGCGAGCGTGATGAAGATCCGGTCCTGCCACAGCGGCATCCCGGAATGGGCGGCCGGGCGGATCGAGCGGCGCGACAGGAAGAACGACGTCGCCATGATGTCGAACTTGAAGCCCTCCTTGCGCAGCAGCACGAGGGTTTTTGGGATGTTCGGCGTCTCCATGTAGCCGAACCTCATCACGACCTTGTAGAAGCCCGGCCCGATCGGCTCCAGCCGCACCCGGTCCGGCCCGTTGGCGCGGGGGGTGTCGACGGTCTCGACCGTGAGGATGACGTTCTTCTCGTGCAGCACCTTGTTGTGCTTGAGGTTGTGCAGGAGGGCCGCCGGCGCGATCTCGGGATCGCTCGTCAGGAACACCGCGGTGCCGCGCACGTGGTGCGGCGGGCTCTTCTCCAGCATGCCGACGAGCTCGAGGATCGGCACGTCGGTCTTGCGGGTCTTGTTGAACAGGATCGTGACGCCCCGCACCCAGGTCCACATCAGCACGATCAGGCCGGCGGCGAGCAGCAGGGGCACGTAGCCGCCCTCGAACACCTTGAGCAGGTTCGAGAGCAGGAACAGGAACTCGATCACGATGAACGGCAGCATCAGGGCGGCCGCCGCCACGGGCGACCAGTGCCACAGCCGCCAGACCACGAGGAAGGTCATGCTCGCGGTGAGCAGCATCGTGCCGGTGACCGCGATGCCGTAGGCCGAGGCCAGGGCCGAGGACGAGCGGAACACCACCGCCAGCACCACGACGCCGATCATCAGCAGGCCGTTGATCTGCGGCAGGAAGATCTGCCCCGAATGCGATTCGGAGGTGTGGCGGATCTCGAGCCGCGGCAGCAGGCCGAGCTGGATCGCCTGCCGGGACAGGGAGAACGCCCCGGTGATGACCGCCTGGCTCGCGGTGACGGTGGCGAGCGTCGCCAGGATCACCATCGGCAGCAGCGCCCATTCGGGAAACAGCTGGAAGAACGGATCGGTGGTCTCGGGCTTTTCCAGCACCAGGGCCGCCTGGCCGAGATAGTTGAGGGCCAGCGACGGGAAGACGAGGCCGAGCCACGCGATCTGGATCGGCCGCCGGCCGAAATGGCCGAGGTCGGCGAACAGCGCCTCCGCGCCGGTGACGGCGAGGAAGACCGCGCCGAGGGCGACGAGGGCGCCGGTGCCGTGGCCGAGCAGGTAATGCACGGCGTACCACGGGTTCAGCGCCTTGAAGACCGTGAGGTTTCCGACGATGTGCGGCACGGCGGCGAGCGCCAGCGCCAGGAACCACAGCACCATCACCGGCCCGAAGAAGGCCGCGACCTTGCTGGTGCCGCGGCTCTGCACCAGGAACAGCGCGAGGATGATCGCCACGGTGATCGGCAGTACCGAGCCCTCGAAGGCCGGGGTGACGAGCTTCAGCCCCTCCACCGCCGACAGCACCGAGATCGCCGGGGTGATCACCGCATCGCCGTAGAACAGCGCCGCGCCGAGCAGGCCCAGCGCGAACACGATCCGCGATCCGCCGAGCGCCTTCCGCGCCAGCGCCATCAGCGAGAGGATGCCGCCCTCGCCGTTGTTGTCCATGCGCAGCAGGATCGCGACGTACTTCACCGTCACGATCAGGAACAGCGCCCACAGGATCAGCGAGGCGGTGCCGAGCACCTCTTCCGCCAGCAGGATGTTGTCGTAGCGGGCCGGCACCAGCGCCTCGCGGAAGGCGTAGAGCGGGCTGGTGCCGATGTCGCCGTAGACCACGCCGACCGAGCCGACGGCCAGCGTCCAGAGGCCCGGCGCGGCGTGCGCCCGGCCCTCCGCCGGGTCGACGGCGCCGGCGGGGTGCACGACGGTGCCGGGC
>NZ_VRUU01000062.1 GCF_008039875.1 Methylobacterium sp. WL119
GGCCGGCCGAGAGGTCGGCCTCGGAGGCGACCTCGGCCTGGGCGGCCTGGGCGGCCCGGCGGGCGGCGGCGATGAAGTTGGTCTTGATGTCGGTCGCGCCGTCCGCCTCGGCGGGCTCGGCCCGGTCGCGGGCCTGGCGCTCCCGAGGGGCGGCGTCCTTGGACGGACGCGCCGCGCCGGGCTCCAGCAGCTCGTCGCCGGACCGGGCCGTCTCGGGGCCCGTCGCGGCGGCGCTCGGAAGCTCCGGGCGCCGGGCGGTACGGGGGCGCGGCGCCTCGACGGTGGTCGAGGCGAGCAGACGCTCCTCCAGCGGCACCGCGCGGTTGCCGATCGGGGCGCGGGCCGGCGCGGCGGCCGGGGGCGCATCGAGGCGCCCGGTCAGGCGCTCGAGGGCGGTCTGCACCCCTTCGAGCGTCGTGGCGAGGCGCTGGTCGGACGCCGCCTGCCGGGCCTGCATGTCCGCGAGGCCGGCGCGCAGCAGCCCGAACTCGCTCGTCTCGGCGTTCCCGCGCCCGCCGATCGAATCGGCCACGGCGCTGCGGGTGGCACGGGCCACGGCGGCCTCGATCGGTGCCTCGTCGCGGAGCGCGGAGACCTGCTTGAGCAGGTCACCCATGGACCGCTCCAGGCTTGCGAGCGTCGGGTCGCCGCTGCGGGCGTCGAGCCGGTCGGCGATCGACACCACCTGCTTTTCCAGGGCGTCGAGGCCGTCGTCGCCGGAGCGCGCGCCGACGCGGTCGACCTTCTCCGCGAGGTTGCGCAGCATGGCGTGGATCGAGGCGACGTCGCCGCCCGGCATCGCCGGCATGCGCAGGCTCTCGCCGAGGCCTTCCAGGCGCCCGATCAGGTCGCCCACCGGCTGGGTGCTGACGCGGTCGACCTTGTCCGACAGCGCGTCGATCCGCCCGAGGATCGCCTGAGAGCTGGCCGCGTCGGCGCCGTGTGCGCCCGCCTGCATCGCGTCGAGCTTCGAGGCGATCGCGTCGATCTGGTCGACCAGCGCCGCCGGGGCGGGGACGCTGGCGTTGAGGCCGCTGCGGATCTCCTCCAGCAGCGGGCGCAGGGCGGTGTCGCTGCCCGCGGTCGCGGCCTTCTGGAGCTGGGCGATCTGTGCGCTGATCGCCTGGACGCCGGCGGCGAGGCTCTGGATCCGCTCCGGCCCGGCGAGCGCCGCGATCAGGCGGCGGATCTCCTCGATCTCGTCGAACAGGTGCTTGAGCCCGTCGTGATCGACGGCGCTGCCGTGCCCGGTGGCGACGACGGCATCGAGCCGGGAGGCGAGGCGCTCGACCTCGCCGGCCACGCGGGTGTGGACGTTCTCGGCCACGTCGTCGGCCAGTCGCTCGACCTGCGCGCGGATCAGCTCGATCGGCTCGGCGATGGCGGCGAGGTCCGCCGGCGCTCCGGCGCGCTCGACGCCGCTGGCCAGCGAGATCACCGCCTGCTCCAGGGCGCCGAGGTCGCGCCGCGTGGCGAGATGGCCGATCGATTCGCGAAGCCGGTTCGTCTCGCGGCGCAGCTCGGACACCGCGGTGTCCGGCAGCGCGGTGTCCTCGACCGTCGCGTCGAGGCGGCGGGCGATGTCCTCGCGCATGGTCGCGACCACGCTGGCGCCGGCGTTCTCGCCGAGCTCGCGCTGGCGCTGGCGGATGTCCTGCACCGCATCCTGGATCTCGGCGGCCGCCGGGCGGCCGCGCCGGCCCGGGGGCCGGGTCGCCGCGAGCTGCTCGCCCAACGCCGACATCCGGCGCTCGATGTCGCCGAGGCGCTCGGCGACCTGCTGGACCGGGGCGGCGCTGGCGCCGATCGCCGCGCCGATGCGGGATTCGATGTCGGCGATCCGGCGCTGGGCGGCGTCTTCCACAGACAGCCGCTCCTCGGCGAGGGTGCGGTCGAGCCCGTCGATGCGCGCGAGCAGGGCCTGGATGGTCGCGCCGAGGGCGCCGTCCGAGGCGGCGTCGGGCATCGTCGCGGCGGCGGGAGCCGGCGCGGCCTGTGCGGCCGGCCGGGACGTCCCAAGATCCGAGGCGGGGCGGCGCGGCACCTTCGTGCTGGACTTCGCGGCCGCCTTGACCGAGCCCGCCTTCGCCTTGTCCGGCACGACGGAGGCGATCCACGTTTCCAGCGGGACGCCGGCGCGGCGGGCCACGTCGCGGGCAGCATCGAGCACGTCGGGATCGAAGTTGTCGAAGCTCGGCGTCGCGGTTCGGGTCATCATCGGGCCTGCGTTCGGCGGCGTTCGGCACCGGGCCCCGGCCACGTTCGCGCACGCTTGCGACGTGTCCGGAACGCGGTCCTCGGATCGGTTGTCCAGGACCATTAACTTTCTTGGTAAACACCGGGTTAAGAGGTCGAACATGGGTTGCATCGGTCGAAACCGCGGAACCCGGCCGCACCCCTCTTGCCCCCGGACGGCGGGATAGTTTATATATGAACTATCGAGAGACCCACCGCTCCGCGACGGACCGGGCAGGGCCTCCGCCCCCTTGGAGGATCGACACATGCCGAGCTATCGCGCCCCGGTCGAGGACACCCTGTTCCTCCTCAACGACGTGCTCGGCTTCCACAACCACGCCAACCTCGCGGGCTTCTCCGAGGCCACGCCGGACATGGTCGAGGCGGTGCTGAACGAGGGCGCCAAGCTCGCCGACGAGGTGCTGGCCCCGCTCAACCGCGTCGGCGACCTCGAAGGCTGCCTCCGCCGGGCCGACGGCTCGGTGACGACGCCGAAGGGCTTCAAGGCGGCCTACGACGCCTACGCCCAGGGCGGCTGGATGGGCCTGTCGGTGCCGGAGGAATACGGCGGCCAGGGGCTGCCGCACACGCTGAACACCGCGATCCAGGAATTCGCCTCCGGCGCCAACCTCGCGCTCGGGATGTATCCGGGCCTGACGCAGGGGGCGATGGCGGCTTTGCTGGTTCACGGCTCGGACGAGCAGAAGAGCACCTACCTGCCGAAGATGGTCGAGGGCGCCTGGACCGGCACCATGAACCTCACCGAGCCCCATTGCGGCACCGATCTCGGCCTCCTGAAGACCAAGGCCGTGCCGAACGGCGACGGCTCCTACGCGCTGACCGGCACCAAGATCTTCATCTCGGCGGGCGAGCACGACCTGTCGGAGAACATCGTCCATCTCGTCATCGCCCGGATCGAGGGCGCGCCGGCCGGCACCAAGGGGATCTCGCTCTTCGTGGTGCCGAAGTTCCTGGTGAACGCGGACGGCTCGGTCGGCGCGCGCAACGGCGTGTCCTGCGGCTCGATCGAGCACAAGATGGGCATCCACGGCAACTCGACCTGCGTGATGAACTACGACGGCGCCACCGGCTGGCTCGTCGGCCAGGAGAACCGCGGCCTCAACGCGATGTTCGTGATGATGAACGAGGCGCGGCTCGCCGTCGGCGTGCAGGGCCTCGGCCAGTCCGAGGTCGCCTACCAGAACGCCGTGGCCTACGCGAAGGACCGGCTGCAGGGCCGCTCGCTCACCGGCGCGAAGGCGCCGGACAGGGCCGCCGACCCGATCATCGTCCACCCCGACGTGCGCCGCACGCTGATGGGCATCCGCGCCTTCAACGATTCGGCGCGCGCGCTGATGCTCTGGACCGCGCTGCAATCCGACATCTCGCATCGCTCCGAGGACGCGAAGGAGCGCCAGACCGCCGACGACCTGCTCGGCCTGCTCACCCCCGTGGTCAAGGGCGTGCTCACCGACCGGGGCTTCGCCAACGCGGTTGAGGCGCAGCAGATGTTCGGCGGCCACGGCTACATCGAGGAATGGGGCATGTCGCAGTTCGTGCGCGATGCCCGCATCGCGATGATCTACGAGGGCGCCAACGGCATCCAGGCGATGGACCTGATCGGGCGCAAGCTGCCCAAAGACGGCGGTCGCGCGATGATGACCTTCCTCGGCGAGGTCCAGGCCTTCATCAAGGACAACGGCGAGGACGAGGCGCTGAAACCCTTCACCGCGCCGCTCCAGGCCGGGCTCAACGACCTGCAGGGCGCCACCATGTGGTTCATGCAGAACGCGTTCTCGAAGCCGGACAACGCCGGCGCCGGCGCCACCGACTACATGCATCTCCTCGGCCTCGTCGCGATGGGCTACATGTGGGGCAAGATCGCCAAGGCGGCGAACGCCAAGAAGGCCGAGCGGCCGGAGCGCATGGAGGCCAAGCTCGCCATCGGCCGGTTCTACATGGAGCGGGTGCTGCCCGAGACCGCGATGCGCTTCGGGCGGGTCAAGGCCGGCGCGGACACGACCATGGCCTTGCCGGCCGAGGCGTTCTGAGGGAGTTCTTCCCTCCCCCCTCTGCGGGGGGAGGGTGGCCCGCGAAGCGGGTCGGGAGAGGGGAGCGACGGTGCCGGATAACGCGCTCCCCTCTCCCGACCCTCGCTGACGCGAGGCCCACCCTCCCCCGCAGAGGGGGGAGGGACGTGAGGGAGCGTCGGACCGCGCAAGCCCTCGCTGTTGCCAAGTGGACAACGATCCGAGGGAAACGCCATGACCGAGGCCTTCATCTACGACCACGTCCGCACCCCCCGCGGCCGCGGTAAGCCGGACGGGTCGCTGCACGAGGTCACGGCGCTCCGCCTGGCCGAGACGGCGTTGCGCGCGCTCAAGGACCGCAACGGCCTCGACACCCGGAAGGTCGACGACGTGGTGCTCGGCTGCGTCGACCCGGTCGGCGAGGCCGGCGGCGACATCGCCCGGGCCGCGGCGCTGGTCGCCGACTACGGCAACCACGTGCCGGGCGTGCAGATCAACCGCTTCTGCGCCTCGGGCCTCGACGCGATCAACTTCGCCGCCGCCCAGGTCATGGCCGGCCAGCACGACATGACGGTGGGCGGGGGCGTCGAGTCGATGAGCCGCGTCGGCCTCGGCGCCTCGGGCGGCGCCTGGCCGGTCGACCCGGCGATCGCGATCAAGTCCTACTTCATGCCCCAGGGCGTCTCCGCCGACCTGATCGCCACCAAGTACGGGTTCAGCCGCGACGATTGCGACGCCTACGCCGTGCAGTCCCAGACCCGTTCGGGCAGGTCCTGGGCCGACGGCCTGTTCAAGGATTCGGTCGTGCCGGTGCGCGACGTGAACGGCATCACCCTGCTCGACCGCGACGAGCACATGCGGCCCGCGACCGACATGCAGTCGCTCGGGCAGCTGAAGGCCTCGTTCGTGCAGATGGGCCAGATGGGCGGCTTCGACGCGGTGGCGGTCGACGCGCATCCGGACGTCGAGGCGGTCGACCACGTCCACCATGCCGGCAACTCGTCGGGCATCGTCGACGGCGCCGCCGCGGTGCTGATCGGCTCGCGAGAGGCGGGCGTCGCCGCGGGCCTGAAGCCGCGTGCACGAATCCGCGCCTTCGCCAACATCGGCTCGGATCCGGCGCTGATGCTGACCGGCCCGGTCGACGTGACGAGGAAGGTGCTGGCGCGGGCCGGGATGCAGCTCTCCGACATCGACCTGTTCGAGGTCAACGAGGCCTTCGCCGCCGTGGTCCTGCGCTTCCAGCAGGCGTTCGACCTCGATCCGGCCAAGGTCAACGTCAACGGCGGCGCCATCGCCATGGGCCATCCGCTCGGCGCCACCGGCGCGATGATCCTGGGCACCGTGCTCGACGAGTTGGAGCGCACCGGCAAGGAGCGCGCCCTGGTGACCCTGTGCATCGGCGCCGGCATGGGCACGGCGACGATCATCGAGCGGGTCTGACGCGGTCTCGAACCGGCCGGCGCGTTCCCTATTCGACGCGAACGCTGCTAGAGCCGGCCCCGACCCGTGCCGGGAAACGGCGGGGACGACACGAACCTTTGGGAGAAACGATGACCCGCCTTCTCGCCACCCTGTGCCTGACGACCGCGCTCGCCCTGCCCATCGCCGCCCGCGCGGACGAGGCGGCCGACAAGGTCGCCGAGGCCAAGACGCTCGTCAGCAAGACGCTGATCAAGAACCTGAAGACCGGCTTCGACGCCGCGCTCGAGAAGACCGTCGCCGCGATGCCGGACGACAAGTCGGACTCCGTCCGTAAGGAGCTGATGGCCGAGTTCGACAAGCAGAGCGGCATCATGGTCGAGGGGCTGTCGAAGGAATACGCGACCAAGTTCACGCTGACCGAGCTCAAGCACCTCAACGAGATCTACGAGGACAAGACCTACCTCAAGTTCCAGGCCATCAACGCCGACCCGTCCTCGTCGGTGACGGCGATCTCGCAGGCTTCGGTGACGAAGCTGCTCAACATGCTGGCGATCGCGGCGGCCGGCGACAACACGCCGAAGGCCGGGGCTCCGATGCCTGCGCCGACTCCGGCACCCGCCCCGGCGCCCGCGCCGGCCCCGGCGCGCTGACGTCGGCGGCGGAGCGATCCGGGCATGGCCCCCCAGCCCAGCTCAGGCGGCCTGCGCGGATCGCTCCGACCCGGGAAAGCCCGCCACCTCCGGCAGGCCTTCGAACCGGGGCTTGGCGAAGTGATAGCCCTGGAACAGCGTGATCCCGAGGTCGCGCAGGGCGTTGAACTCGGCTTGCGTCTCGACGCCCTCGGCCAGCACCGAGACGTCGAGGCCGCGCGCGATGGCGACGAGGCCCGCCACGATCGCGCCGCGCCCGGCATCGGCGTCGATGCCGCGCAGCAGGTCCATGTCGATCTTGATCAGGTCGGTGCGGAAGTTCGCCAGCAGGCTCAGCCCGGCATAGCCGGCGCCGAAATCGTCCAGCGCGGTGAGGAAGCCCTGGCGCCGGTACTCGGCGATGATGCGCTTCACGTGGGCGATGTCGCGGAAGCGCTCGTTCTCGGTGAACTCGAACATGATCCGGCGGTGCTCGAAGCCGACCCGGCGCGCGGCCTCGAGCGAGGCGCGGATGCAGGCCGCCGGCTCGTACACGGCGTTGGGCATGAAGTTGATCGACAGGCGCGTCCGGTCGTCCTTCGGGAACAGGCGCCCGGCGAGCTCGATCGCCTTGACCCGGGCGGCCTGGTCGAAGCGGTAGCGCGTCTCGTCGGTCACGCGGTCGAGGATCGAGGCCGCCGACTGTCCTTCCGGCCCGCGGACCAGGGCCTCGTAGCCCCAGACGCGGCCGTCGACCGTGTCCAGGATCGGCTGGAACGCCATGGTGAAGGCGAAGCCGAGTTCCTCGCCGTTGCGGCAGGCCCGGCACTTCCCGGCGGTCGCCTTCCCGTCGGCCGGCGCGGCGTCGGCTGGTCTGGCATCGGCACGCTCGGCATCGACGATCATGGGCTAGTTTCCGTTGCTCGACCCCCTCAAGCCTTCTGAAGAGCAAGTATCTCCACACTGTTAACGCGCCGGACTACATGCGTTCGGTCATCCGAGGATCAGCGATGAATCTCCAGAACTTTCGCTTCGAGACCGATGCCGACGGCGTCGCCCTGGCCGTCTGGGATTGCCCCGGCCGCTCGATGAACGTCATCACGCAAGCCGTGATCGACGAGATCGAGGCGATCGTCGACGCGGTCGTCGCCGATCCGGCCGTGAAGGGCTGCGTCATCACCTCGGGCAAGGACAACTTCTCGGGCGGCGCCGACCTCACGATGCTGCAGGGCCTCGGGCTCGAATACGAGAAGCTCAAGCGCGAGCAGGGCGAGGAGCTCGCCATGCGCCACTTCTTCGAGGCGTCGCGCCGGCTCTCGCTGGTGTTCCGCAAGCTCGAGACCTGCGGCAAGCCCTTCGCGGCGGCGGTGAGCGGGCTCTGCCTCGGCGGCGCGTTCGAGCTGGCGCTGTCCTGCCATCACCGCGTGGTCTCGGACGACCCGAAGACCCGCGTCGGCCTGCCCGAGATCAAGGTCGGGCTGTTTCCCGGCGGCGGCGGCACCCAGCGCGTGGCGCGGCTGATGCAGACCGGCGACGCCCTGCAGATGCTGTTCAAGGGCGAGCAGATCCGCCCGGCGATGGCCAGGAGCATGGGCCTCGTCCACGAGGTCGCGGGCAAGGACGAGATCGTGGCCAAGGCCAAGGCCTGGATCCTCGCCGGCGGCTCGGCGGTGGCGCCCTGGGACGTGCCGAAGTTCAAGGCCCCGTCGGGCAAGGTGTATTCGCCGGCCGGCATGATGATCTGGCCCCCGGCCAACGCGATCTACCGGCGCGAGACGCACGACAACTACCCGGCGGCGAAGGCGATCCTAGCCTCGGTCTACGAGGGCCTGCAGCTGCCGATGGACCTCGGCCTCAAGGTCGAGAGCCGCTACTTCGCGATGATCCTGCGCACCAAGGAGGCGGCGGCGATGATCCGCACGCTGTTCATCTCGATGGGCGAGCTGAACAAGGGCGCGCGCCGCCCGAAGGACGTGCCCGCCACCAGCCTGCGCAAGGTCGGCGTGGTCGGCGCCGGCTTCATGGGCGCCGGCGTCGCCTACGTCACCGCCAATGCCGGCCTCGAGGTGGTGCTCGTCGACCAGTCGACCGAGGCGGCCGAGAAGGGCAAGGCCTACGCCCACGCGCTGATCACCGGGCAGATCAACAAGGGTCGTGCCAAGACCGCCGACCGCGACGCGCTGCTCGCCCGCATCCAGGCGTCGGCCGACTACGCGGATCTCGCCGATTGCGACCTCGTCATCGAGGCGGTGTTCGAGGACCCGAAGGTGAAGGCCGAGGTGATCGCCAAGGTCGAGGCGGTGATCGGCCCCGACACGATCTTCGCCTCCAACACCTCGACGTTGCCGATCTCCGGCCTCGCCAAGGCGTCCTCGCGCCCGGAAGCCTTCGTCGGCATCCACTTCTTCTCGCCGGTCGAGAAGATGATGCTCGTCGAGATCATCAAGGGCGCGGCCACCGGCGACCGGGCGCTCGCCACCGCGCTGGACTACGTCCGCACGGTGAAGAAGACGCCGATCGTCGTGAACGACGCCCGCGGCTTCTTCGCCAACCGCTGCGTCGGCGCCTACATCCTGGAAGGGCACAAGATGCTCAACGAGGGCGTGCCGCCCGCGATGATCGAGAACGCCGGCAAGATGGCCGGCATGCCGGTCGGCCCGCTCTCGCTCAACGACGAGGTCGCCCTCGACCTCGGCCTGAAGATCGCCAAGGCGACGGAGGCGCAGCTCGGCCCGGACGCGGTCGACCCGGCGCAGAAGGCGCTGCTCGTCGAGCTCGTCGAGAATCAGGGGCGGCTCGGGCGCAAGAACCGGAAGGGCTTCTACGACTACCCGGAGGGCGCGCCGAAGCGCCTATGGCCCGGGCTGAAGGACCTGCAGCCGACCCACCTCGACCCGGACACCCTCGACATCGCCGAGCTGAAGCACCGGCTCCTCGTGGTTCAGGCGCTGGAGGCCGCGCGCACGGTGGGCGAGGGCGTCATCACCGATCCGCGCGAGGCCGACGTCGGCTCGATCCTCGGCTTCGGCTTCGCCCCGTTCACCGGCGGCGCCCTGTCCTACATCGACTTCATGGGCGCGAAGGACTTCGTCGCCCTGGCCGAGGGGCTTGAGGCCAAGCACGGCCCGCGCTTCGCGGTGCCCGACAACCTGCGCGCCATGGCCGAGAGCGGCGGCACGTTCTACGGCGAGGCGGCGAAGCAGGCGGCGTGATCGCCCTTTCCCTCCCCCACTTCAGGGGGAGGGAACTCACGGCATCGTGGGCGTTTGGATTCAACACGGCGTCCCGTCTCACCCCACCGCGGCCAGCCGGCGCCGCAGCACCTCGACGTCGGCGTGGTTGTTCGACAGCAGGTCGGTGATGTCGCCGACGACGAGCGCCTTCACGTGGCGGCAGCGCACTCCGTGGCGGCCGGCCATGCAGGTGCAGCGCAGCATCAAGCCGCTCCTGCGGTCCTCCAGCGAGACCTCGTAGCGGTTGCCGGTGCTGCCGCGCATGGCGAAGCGCAGCGCGTCGGGCTCGGCCGGCTTGAGCGCCCGCAGGATGCGGTCGCTGATCGCGCCGGCGCCCGCCCGCGGGATCGCGGCGGTCCCGTCGATCCGCGTCGCCGGCAGCGACAGCACCCGCGACAGGTCGGGCACGTCCGCGGCCTCCGTCTGCCGGACGGCCGCGAGCGCGATCTCGGCGCAGGCATAGGCGTCCTCGCCGGCGTCGTGGTGCTCGAACCGGATGCCGAGGCGGCGGGCGACCTTGCCGAGGCCGCAGCCCTCCGGGTCCGGGAACACGCGGCGGGCGACCTGCACCGTGCAGAGGTAGCGCAAGGGGGGCGCCGGCAGCCCGCAGGCCTGGAGCGAGGCCCGCAGCACGCCGATGTCGAAGCTCGCGTTGTGGGCGAGGATCAGCCCGCCGGCGAGGTCGGGCAGGAACTCGGCGACCGCCTCGCCGAAATTCGGCTTGTCGCGCACGTCGGCCGGGACGATCCCGTGGACGCGGATGTTGCCGGGCGAGAACCGCAGCTCCGGCGGCCGGATCAGCCGGGACGCGCGCCGGACCACGCGGCCCCCCTCGATCCAGGCGAGCCCGATCGCGCAGGCGCTGTCGCGTCGCTCGTTGGCGGTCTCGAAATCGAGGGCGACGACGGTCATGTGCCTGAACGGGACGGCCGCGGGGGTGTCATGACCCAGGTCTATGACCCGCGGACTCGCGCTTCAAGCGCCTGCGACCATCGCGAGCCATTCGTCTTCCGAGACGACGCGCACCCCGTGCTTCTCGGCATCCTTCAGCTTCGAGCCGGCGCCGGGGCCGGCGACAACGAGGTCGGTCTTCGCCGAGACCGAGCCCGAGACCTTCGCCCCGAGACGTTCCGCGGTGGCCTTGGCCTCGTTGCGGGTCATCTTCTCCAGCGTTCCGGTGAAGACCACGGTCTTGCCCGAGAACGCCGCCGTGCGCGCGGCCGCCTCCATCGGCGCCACCGTCACCTCGGCGAGCAGCGCCGAGACGGCGGCGTCGTTGTGCGGCTCGGAGAAGAACGCGATCAGCGAGTCGGTCGCCACCGGGCCGATCTCGCCGTCGTCGGCGAAGACCCGGTAGGCGTCCCCGGGTCGCTGCTCGGCCGCCCGCGCGATCGCCGCCCGGGCGGCGTCCAGGCTGCCGTAATGGGCGATCAGGCTGGCGCGCTGGCTGGTGCTGAACCGGATCCTGCCGGCGTCCGCCGGCGCGGCTTCGCCCTCCTCGGCATCGCCCGCTTCCGCCGGAGGTTCCGCGTCAGCCGAATGTGCCGCTTCGCCCGGCAGGCCGGCCTCGAGCAGCCGGTCGCGGGTGGTCGGCCCGATCCGCGGCACCGCTGAGAGCTCGATCCAGTCCGGCCCGGCCTGCGCGTCGGTCGCCGCCCGCAGCGCCGTCTTCAGCTCCGAAAAGTCCGAGAACCGCTTGGCCAGGGCCTTGGCGGTCGATTCGCCGATGTCCGGGATGCCGAGGGCGAACAGGAAGCGGTTCATCGGCAAGCTGCGGCGCTCGGCGACCGCCGCGAGCAGGTTGTGGATCGCCTTGTCCTCCTCCTCGCCCTTCTTCTTGGTCGGCTTCTTCGGCGCCGGCGCCCCCTCCGCCCGGCGCTCCGCCGACAGGGCCTCGCGCCGCGCGACGATCGCCGCCTTCAGCGGCTCGAATTCGAGGGTGAACAGGTCGGCGGGTTGTTTCACGAGCCCGGCCTCGAACAGCACCTCGATGTAGGTCTGCCCGAAGCCTTCGAGGTCGAAGCCGTTGCGCGAGACGAAGTGCTTCAGCCGCTCGACCCCTTGGGCCGGGCAGATCAGCCCGCCGGTGCAGCGCCGCACCGCGTCGGGCTTACCGGTGCGCGGGTTGATCTCGCGGACCGCCTTGCTGCCGCAGGCCGGGCAGGTCTCGGGAAAGTCGAAGGGCTTCGCGTCGGCCGGGCGCTTCTCCAGCACCACGTCCATCACCTTCGGGATCACGTCGCCGGCCCGCAGCACCACCACGGTGTCGCCGACGCGGATGTCGCGGCCGTCGCGGATCGGCTCGCCGTCGCCGCCGACGCCCTTGACGTAGCCCTCGTTGTGCAGCGTCGCGTTCGAGACCACGACGCCGCCGACCGTCACCGGGCGCAGGCGCGCGAGCGGGTTGAGCGAGCCGGTGCGGCCGACGTTGATGTCGATGCCCTCGACCACCGTTAACGCCTCCTGCGCCGCGAACTTGTGGGCCAGGGCCCAGCGCGGGCTCCGCGACACGAAGCCGAGCCGCTTCTGCAGGGCGAGGTCGTCGACCTTGTAGACGACGCCGTCGATGTCGTAGCCCAGCGTCGGCCGGTCGGCCTCGATCCGCCGGTAATGCGCGATCATGCCGGCCGCGTCCGTGCAGGTGACGGTCAGCGGGTTCACCGGCAGGCCCCACGCGCGGAACCGGTCCATCACCCCCGATTGCGTTCCCTCGAACGGCGGCACCACCTCGCCCCAGGCGTAGGCGAAGAACTTCAGCGGCCGCGCGGCGGTGATCGACGGATCGAGCTGGCGCAGCGAGCCGGCGGCGGCGTTGCGCGGGTTGGCGAAGAGCGGCTTGCCCGCCGCCTCCTGGCGGGCGTTGATCGCGGCGAAATCGGCGTGCGAGAGGTAGACCTCGCCGCGCACCTCGCAGACCGCCGGCCAGCCGCTGCCGGCGAGCGCCTGGGGGATGTCCTCGACCGTGCGGGCATTGGCCGTGACGTTCTCGCCGGTCTCCCCGTCGCCGCGGGTGGCGGCGGTGACGAGGCGCCCGTCCTCGTAGCGCAGCGACAGCGAAAGACCGTCGATCTTCGGCTCGGCCGTGAAGGCGAGCGGTTCCTCCGGGCGGTTGAGGAAGCGGCGCACGCGGGCGACGAACTCCTCGACCTCCGCGTCGGCGAAGGCGTTGCCGAGAGAAAGCATCGGCACCGCATGGCGCACCTTGGCGAACTTCTCGGAGGGCTTCGCGCCCACCGACGCGCTGGCGATGCCGGTGCCGGCAAGGTCGGGGACCTGCGCTTCCAGCGTCTCCAGTTCCCGGCGCAGGGCGTCGTAGGCGGCGTCCGAGATCTCGGGCGCGTCCTCCTGGTGGTAGAGCCGGTCGGCCTCGGCGATCTCGGCGGAGAGCGCGGCGTGGCGCGCCCGCGCCGCCTCGGCGGTGAGCGTGTCGGCCTCCGGCGCGACGGATTCGACGCGGGCCGATTTCGGGGCGGCCGATTTCGGGGCGGCAGGCTGGGGCTTCGGCATCGGGCTCGAGACTTCCGCAGGGGGCGATCGGGCTTCTAACCGATTTCCCCCCGGCCGGGATCACTTGGAGACCGGGCCGAAGCGTCGCGCTTCACAGCGATCGCGCATCGCCGGGCCGCTGCCGCGGCAGGATCAGGTCCGGGCGCCGGACCAGCGCCGCCGCGCCGATCAGGACCAGCCCGGCAAGGAGGGCGACCCCCGACAGCGGCAGCACCGGCGCCAGCACGCCCGAGGCCGCCCCGCCCGCGACGGAGCCGAGGTTCATCACCGCCATGAACACCTCGAACTGCGTCGCCGCGCCGGCCCGGCCTCGGCTCGCCTGCATCAGCGCCGGCACCAGGGCGACGATCAGCAGGCCGGGCAGGACGTTGGTGAAGCCGAGGATCAGCGGGCCGGCCGATCCGGCGAAGCCGCCCGCGATCAGGCACGCGGTGGCGAAGAACGCGGCGGCACTCGCCGCGAACAGGGTGCGCAGGGCCGGCAACGGCCCGGCGCGGTCGCACCACAGGCCGATGCCGAGCGCTCCCAGGGTTCCGCCGGCGAAGGCGAGGCCGGCCTGGAGCCGCGACAGCCCGGCGGCATCCCAGCCCTGCGCCTGGACGAGATCGACCGAGAACGGCAGCTCGAACAGCGCGAGCGCCCCGTCGACCGAGAAGCACAGGGCGACGAGCCGGAGGGCGTTCGGCCGGCGCAGGCCCAGGGCCAGCCGGCGCAGGAACCGCGCGAACGGGACCTTCCGCCCGCCCCCCGCGCTCGGCCGCCGCGCCGGCGAGAGCAGGGCGTCGCCCGGCGCCTCGCGCACCAGCAGGATCGGCAGGCCGGCGAGGATGGCGGTCGCGAGCAGGCAGGCGGTGCTGAACCCGAACCCGTAGGCGGCGAGCAGCCAGCCGAACAGGCCGGCGCCGAGGCTGGTGCCGGCGACGAAGCCGGCCCGCGTGCAGGCGCTCATCCGCCCGAGCTCGCCCGGCGGGACATGGTCCATCACCATCCGGTCGCAGGCGGTGTCGAGCAGGGCGGCGAAGGTGCTGTGCACGAGGAAGACGCCCCCCAGAGCGCCGAGCGCGCGGGCGTCCGGCACCAGCAGCAGCCCGGCGAGCGCCGCGTGGCAGCCGAGGATCGCGAGCACGCTCCAGGCCCGGCGCCGCCCCATCGCGAACCCGCTCGCCCGGTCGACCAGCGGCCCCCACAGGATCGGCTGCACCGTCCAGGGCAGGCCGGCGATGGCGAAGTGGACGCCGACCTCGGCGCTCGACACGCCCTGCGCCGCGAGATGGTTGGCGAGTGCGGTCAGCGAGAACCCGGCGACCAGCCCCTGGTAGAGATAGGTGGCGAAGAACACGCCGTAGCGGGCGCCGCGATCTTGCAGGGTCGGCAGCCGCATGCCGAAGCTTGCGATCGCGACGGCGCTTCCGGCTTGCGGGCCCGCCCGCACCGGTGGATCCTCCGCGCCGCTCATTCCCGAAGGCTCCTTATTGCGCACAGATCCGCCCCGCTCGTCCGGCCTCGACCATACGATAGCGCGCGGCAAGGCACGCGCGCTTCTCCCTCCCCCCTCTGCGGGGGAGGGCGGGCCTCGCGTCAGCGAGGGTCGGGAGAGGGGAGCGACGGTGCCGTATACGGCGCTCCCCTCTCCCGACCCGCTGCGCGGGTCACCCTCCCCCGCTTCAGGGGGAGGGAAGTACGCGTTGCCGGCTTCGGCGTATGTCTTGTGAACGGAGCCTGGGTCATCACCGAACCCGGACCCAGCACGGCGATCCGGGTGTGGAGCATCGATCTCGCCCTGTCGGCGGGCCAGCTCGCGCGCTGCGACGCGTGGCTTTCGCCCGACGAGGCCGCCCGGGCGGATCGCTTCCTGCGTGTGGAGGACCGCGACCGTTTTCGCGCGAGCCACGCGGCGCTGCGCCTGATCCTCGCCCCGGCCCTCGGCTTGGGGGGCGACGCGCTCGCCTTTACGGCGGGGCCGGCCGGCAAGCCGGAGCTGGCCGGCGCGCTGGCCGGGAGCCTGCGCTTCAACCTGTCGCATTCGGGCACCCGCGCCCTCGTCGGGGTCTCGCCCACGGCCGCGATCGGCGTCGATGTCGAGGCGGTCCGCCCGATCCCGGACGTCCTGCGCATCGCCCGCGCGCACTTCGCGCCCTGGGAAGCTGAGGCGCTGGCGGCCCTGACGTCGGAGGCGCTCGGTCTCGCCTTCACCGGTCTGTGGACGCGCAAGGAGGCGGTGGTGAAGGCGTTGGGTGCCGGCCTGTCGCTGCCGCTGGACCGCTTCGCCCTGACCCTGCCGCCGGCGCCGCCGCGCCTCGTCGCGATCGACGGCGACGACCCGCAGGCCTGGAGCCTCCACCACCTCGAACCCGGATCCGGCACGGTCGGCGCCGCGGCGATCCGGGCGCCGGGCGCGGCCATCGCCCGCTGCGCCCTGCCGCCGGATTGGCCGGACCGCCCCCCGTGCTGATCGCCCGCGAAACGCACTGCGCCGCGAGATGCCGCTTGCGGCCCGCCCGGGTGCCGGCTATACCCCCGCTCGCTGGCGAAGCCGCCGGCCTTCGGAGTGTAGCGCAGTCTGGTAGCGCACCACGTTCGGGACGTGGGGGTCGCAGGTTCAAATCCTGCCACTCCGACCAAATTTCCCGAGAGTTCGCAGTCTCCTACTGCTCCCCTTCGGACCTGCCATCCGGTCGTGACCCGCTTTTCGCGCGGGCGCCCGGTCGAAACCCGGTTTTGCGCGCCGCGTCGAACCGCGCGAGGCTTCAGACGCCGAGGCGGCCGAGGCCCGGCAGCTTGAGGCCGGGACGGCGGATGTCGAGGCCGGCGACCGCGCCGAGGATGTTGACCTCGACGCCCTCGACCCAGCCGACCGTCAGCCCGAGATAGCCGCCGAGATTGATCCGGAAGCCGGTGCCCGAGGGCGTCGGGCCGGCCCAGCGGCCGTCATAGGGAAAATCCTTGCCGATCGCCGTCGCCGGCAGGCTCGCCCGCATCTCCGGGACGGAGCTCATCACCGCCGCCACGAAGGTGTTCGAGTTCGGCCCGGGCCAGAGGTGGTAGTCGCCGAGCTTCGCGTAGCGGTAGTTGGCGATGGTCTCGCGGATGCGCGGCAGCATCCGTTCCGCCTCGGCGCCGTCGGCGGCGAAGACCAGCTCCGGCGTGCTGCCGAACCAGCGCCCGTCCGGCACGAACCGGTCGACCCAGATCGGCATGCCCCAGGCGGTGTAGTCGAACCGCTTGTAGGCGCGGTCGCCGGCGCCCTTCACCACGATCCAGCTGTGGCTCGCGATGATGCCGCGCCAGCTCACCGTGCGGGCCGAGAACACCCGCACCACGGCCTCGGGGTTTTGGGCGGCCGGCCGGAGCAGCCCGGCGCTCGAGCGGTCGGCGGTGCGCCAGTCGGCGATGTCGTTCCGCAGGTAATACAGGGCCGCCGACACCGCGATCGGCGCGAGGAACACGATCACGAAGACGAGGAGAGCGATTCGGAGCAAGCGGGTCATGTCCAGGCGGGGCGGGGTGCCTCGGATCTAGGAACCTCGCCGGGCGGTTGGCAGAGCGGTGCGGCGTCATCGCGCCTCGGCCGCCCGTGCCCCGTTGCCCCTCCGTCGGTTGCCCTTCGGCCCAGGATTTTTCGCATGTGGTACCTCTACGGCGTCGTCCTGATCGCGGGCATCGCCAACGCGATCCAGCCGGGCCAGAACGCGGCCCTGGCCAAGGGCTTCTCGCAGCCGCTCACCGCCGGGCTCGTCGTCGGGATCTGCACGGCGACCACCGTTCTCGTCGTCGGGCTCGTCTCCGGCCGGCTCGCCTGGCCGTCGTCCGAAGACCTGGCCACCGTCCCGTGGTGGGGATGGTTCGGCGGCGTGTTCGGCGGCGGCATCGTCATCGCGCAGCTGCTCGTCGCCCGCCAGATCGGCGCCGGCGCCTTCCTCGGCCTGCTGGTCACGGCCGGCGTCGTCGCCTCGGTCCTGCTCGATCACTTCGGCTGGGTCGGCTTCGCGGTGCATCCGGCGACGCCGTGGCGGATCCTCGGCGGCGTCCTGATGATCGGGGGGGTCGCCCTCGTCGCCCTGTTCTGAACCGGTGCGCAGGCAGCGGGTGCAGGATCAGCCCGCGTCGTCGCGCGCCTTGCCGCCCGCAAAAGCCTCGCGAAACCCTGGCGTCGCCAGCGCGCCGAGGATGTCGCGCAGGGCCTCGGTGCGCGCCTGCCCGAAAGCCGCCTCGAAGCGCGCCTGCGCGTCCTGCCAGAGCGGGATCGTCTGCTCCAGCTTGGCCGCGCCGAGGTCGGTCAGCGCCACGCGGCGGACGCGGCGGTCGGCCGCGTCCGGGACGAGGCGAAGATAGCCGTCCCGGGCCAGCGGCTTCAGGGTGTGGCCGAGGCCGGACAGGTCCATCACCATCGCCTCGGCGAGCTGCCCCATGGTCGGGCTTCCCATCGCGCGGACGGTGACGAGGAGGCTGTGCTGGGTCGTTCGCAGGCCGCCGGGCGCCAGCACCTCGTCGTAGAGCTGCCCGATGTTTCGGGTCGCCCTGCGCAGCGCCGCGTTGCTGCACCGGCTCCGCGGGGCGATGGCGCAGCCGGTCGTCGCGTCGGTGCGGGCTCGCGTGCCCTTCGCCATCGTTCGCCTCGCGCCCCGGCCGGCTGGCCCGGCTGCCCGCAATTACCGGCATATGCATGCGTATAGCGGGATTCGACTCCGGCCGTCAGTCCCGTCGCGGGATACGGCCGGATGCCGAAGCTTCGGAGCCCGGAAGGGGTCAGCGCGGACGGCGCCCGGCGCCCCCGCCGAAGCGGCGGCCGACATAGGCGATCAGCTTCGGCACGATGAAGGCGGTGAGGAGCTTGCGGATCATGGAATCTGTCCTGTCTCTGGCGGTCAGCGCGCCGGGCGGAGCAGCCAACCGGCGACGAAGGCCACCGCGGCGAGCGCGAGGAGGGTGGTGGCGCGGTTCTCGTCGGCATAGCCGAGGGCCTGGCGGCCATAGGTCTCGCCGCGGCGGCGTGCGTCGCGCGCGTAGCGGCTGCCGTCGTCGAGGAGGCTCTCTCCGCGGCGGCGGGCTTCGCGGGCGAGGTGGGTTCCGTCCTCGATCACGTCCTCGGCCCGGTCGCGGGCGCGGCCGTAGGCGTACTGCGCGCCGCCGGCGACCTGATCGACCGCGCCGCGGACCTGGCGCCCGGCCTCGCCGGTGATGCCGCCCAGGGTGGATTGGGCGCGGCCCTTGAGGTGGCGCTTGGCGCCCCGGTATTCGTCGCGGTTCATGGTCGGCATCCGTCGGTTCGGGTGGAAAGGTGCGGGACGGCATCGGCCGCCGTCCCGCATCGTCGGATCGGCAAGGCGCGCGTCCCTCGGGACGCGGGCTTCGCTCAGAACTTGCTCTTCACCTTGTCGGCCAGGTTCTGGGCGCCGTCCTTGGCGTCGCCGACGGTCTTCTGGGCTTCGCCCTTCAGCTCCTGCGCCTTGCCCTCGGCGACGAGCTTGTCGTTGCCGGTGACGTTGCCGACGCCCTGCTTGACGTTGCCGACGGCCTCGTTGGCCAGGCCCTTGATCTTGTCGGTGGTGCTGCTCATCGAAAACGCTCCTTGTGCGATGTCATGGGAACCGGCCGATCCGACCGGCGGGAGGTCGGCCCCGGCGTGCCGGGGCCGGAGGGGTCAGGCGCGACGGGTGGTGCCGTAGGCCAGCGCCGGGTTGACGGCGCCGAAGCGGCCGCCGAGGAAGCCGGCGAGCGCGCCGAGGATCAGCGCGAGGGCGCCGTAGAACGCGCCCTGCGTGGCCGCGCTGCGGGCGGCCTCGGCCGCGACCTTGGCCTTCTGCTTGGCGTCGGCGACGGCGGCGTCGTACTGCTTCTCGTAGTCCTGGATCTGCGTCTTGGCCTGGTCGGTCGGGATGCCCTGGGCCTTGGCCAGCGCGTCGGCGGCGCGGTTCTCGGCCTGGGCCTTCTGGGCCGGATCGCCCGAGAGCAGGGCGCGGACCGCCGAGGCGGCGGCATCGCGCAGGGCCTGCGGGTCCTGGCCGGCCGCCTGCTGGCGCACCGTGTTCTCGATCCCGTCGAGCGGGTTCGAGATCTTGGACAGCGAGGGCGCCGCGGCCTGGGCGGCCGTCTGCACGGTGCCGCCGACGAGCGAGCCGGCGCCGCCGAGGGTGCTGGTCACCGCGCCGAACGCGCCGCCGACGAGGCCGCCGACGGCGGAGCTGAGCAGGTACAGCACGACGAGGGTGCTCACCGCCCAGGAGACGAGGCCGTGATAGCCGGCGGTGGCGGCGACGGGCTTGCCCGAGAGGCGACCGGCGAGGAAGCCGCCGACGAGGGCCGCGACGATGCCGGACACGACGAACCAGACGCCGGCGCCCATCGACAGGGTCGAGGCGGCGGGGTTGTCACCGGCGGGATAGCCGACGCTGGACAGGCCGACGCCGACGCCGACCATGTTCAGGATGACCTGCACCACCAGCGCCAGGACGGCGCCGGCGAAGATCGCGCCCCAGGACGCCTGGTGCAGGTGGACGGTGGAGGCTGCGCTCGCCGCGACGGGGGCGGCGGAAATGTTGGACGATGTGGCCACGGTATGCTCCGAAAGACTTGACGCGACGACGAGGGCTGTCAGCGGCGGGAATGGATGAGGAGGGCGAGGCCGTAGCCGACGGCTCCGGCGATCATCAGGGCGACGAGGGGGCTTTCCTCGACCTGGTGGCTGACGGCGCGACGGCCCTGGCGGAGGTAGTGGCCGCTGTTCTCGTAGGCGTCCTCGGCGTAGTCCGAGGCCTCGCCGGCGACGTGCCGGACGGCGTCCTTGGCCTGGCCGTAGAGGTTCTCGGCCGACCCCTGGGCTTCGCGGAAGCGGCCCTCGACCGAGTCGTTCCGCGATCCGACGAGATCGCCGACGGCGCCCTGTGCCTTGCCCGCAAATTCTTTCGCTGCGCCCGTGACGCGATCCGTATCGACCATGATGCTCGTCCTGTTGCTTCGAGGTGTGGGAGACGTGTGCGGCGTGTCGCCCGGGCTACGGCATGCGCGTGGACCCGGACGTCGCGTCGGACTTCGAAAAAACTCTTGTTCGCTTCGATCTCGGCCGCGGCGCGCAGGTCGCCGGCGGCTGCCCGATCGAGCTGAGGGCGCGATCCGCACAGATCGCTTGCGGTTCGATGCGGCGGGTTGCTGCCCCTGTTCTTGTTGGTCTTGCCTTTATCCTTCGGAGATGGTGACACCCATCGAACAGGCAATGGTATAAAACTACTGGTATTCTGATTTATTCATGTCGGGATCGTCGCCGGCAGGCCGTGCTCGCGCGCCCACACGATCACCTCCGAGCGCTTGTGCAGGCCGAGCTTGCGGTAGAGCGCGGCGGTGTGGTTGCGGACGGTGTTGCGCGACAGGTTCAGCCGCTTGGCGATGGCATCGTCGCTCAGCCCGGCGCAGACCAGACCGAGCATCTGGCGCTCGCGCACCGTGAGGCTGAGGGTCGGATCCTCGGCGCTCGCCTCGCCCGGGTGGCGCAGGCTCGCGAGCTTCTCGATCAGGCCGCGGCTGAACCAGGAGGTGTCGGCCATCACCGCCTCGATCGCGACGAACAGGTCGCGCTCGGAGCGCTTGCGCTCGGTGATGTCCTGCAGCACCGCCAGCACGAACGCCTCGTCGTTGATGGTGACGCGCTCGGCGGAGACGAGGCAATCGAGGTCTCCGGCCTCCTGGGCGTGCAGGCAGGTCTCCAGCCCGAGGACGGAGCCGGTGCGGATCACCGCGGATTCGAAGCGCTGACGGGCCGCATCCTTGGTCCAGAGACCGATCTCCTCCGGCGTGCGGCCGACGACCTTGTCCTGGCCGTAGCCGAACACCCGGGTGAAGGCCTCGTTGATGCCGGTGACCGCGAAGCCGTCGGCCCGGCACAGCATGGTCGGCACGGGCGTGAGCTGGAACGCCTTGGCGAAGCGCTCCTCGCTCTGGCGCAGCGCCGTCTCGGCCTTCTTGCGCAGCTCGAGGTCGGCGAAGGTGAACAGCATGCACGGCTCGTCGCCCAGCTCCATCGGCTGGCCGGCGACGATCACGAACCGCGTGCCGCCGTCCGGCAGCCCGAGGCAGGCCTCCATCTGCGGGACCGTGGTGCCGGCGTTGAGGCGGGCGATCGCGAGGTCGCGGCTGCGCGCGCCGGCGAGCACGTCGACCTCGTAGACGCTGCGGCCGATCACGGCGTCGCGGGTGTACCCGGTCATCTCGAGGAAGCCGGTGTTGACCTTGACGTGGCGCAGGTCGGACAGGCGGGTGATCACCGCCGGGGCCGGGTTGGCGTTAAAGGTCTTCTCGAACCGCTCCTCCGCCTCGAATTGCGGGGTCACGTTCTGGAGGATCAGCGCGAGGCAGCTCGGCGTCCCGGACGTGTCGGTCGCGACGATGCTGCGGAGCGAATGGACGAAGTCGACGTCCGGCCGGTCGGTGCGGCGCACGTCGACGATGACGTCGTGGAAGGTCTCGCCGCGCACCACCCGCTCGATCGGGTACTGGTCCGGCGGGCGGTTGTTGCGGTAGCGCAGGGAGAACCGGGCCCGGTACTCGTCCACCGTCGCGCCGAGCTCGGCGAGGCTCTCGGCCCCGTGCATGGCGAGCGCGGCCTCGTTCGCCCAGACGATGCGCTGATCGGGCTCGACGAGGATCACCCCTTCGGTCAGGCCGGCGATGATCTGCCGGAGTTCCGATCTGTCGACGCCTGCGGTCACGGGTGGGGCACGTCCTACCAAGGGATCGACCCAGGGTTGGACGATCCCGGCAGCAACAGTTGCGAATGCAACTGGTTCCCGGCCTCGGTTGTTTTCACTGGTACGATCGTCACGCCGCCTTAGTGACCCGGCCTGGTGCAGGGCCCCCGCGATCGATCCAACGCGTCGGCAACGTCCGTCGCGGACCGGCCGATCGTCCCGCGATCGGCCGCGTCGCATCAGGTGGAATGCGTGGCGTCCCCGGCAGGGCTCGAACCTGCGACCCCAGGTTTCATACCACTTCGGCTTTCGCCGCCGCGGGCGGGTGCCCGCGTTCGTGGCCTGGACTATCCCTTCGCCCTAGGCGCCCGAAGGCGCCCTTAGGTGCCGCCCGTCTAGTCTCTACACCTTCCCGCGCATGGCACTGCGCGGGCTTGGCTCGGGATCGGCAGGATTCCGGCGACCTGGATCGCCGGGACCGGAAGCGTTCCCCGAATTTGAGCGGATCCGCCGCGCGGTTTCCCGATGCGGCGCCCAATTTGCGTTTAGGAAACCTGTGCTCTGTCCAGCTGAGCTACGGAGACGTACCGGAGGTTTGTACCATCGTCGCCGTGCGAGTCCACTGGGCAACCGCGGCTTCGCCGGTGTGGCCGGATCGCCCTGTGCGGATCGCGTCGATCCGGGGCATGCTGCAGCGGACGTCGGAGCGGGAGTCGTGGCGATGGGATGGACGGGGCGGATGCTCGCGGTCGCGGCCTGCGCGCTCGCCGCCTCGGCCGCCCGCGTCGCGGCGGCGCCGCGATCCGGCACGGCCGAGTGCCTTTCCGGGGACGGACGGACGGAGACCCTGTCCGCGGTCGAGCCCCGCGGCGAGCTCGCGCTGGCCTCCGGCGCCCGCGCGGTGCTCGGATCGGTGCGCTGGCCCGACGACCCGGAGATCGCCAAGGCCGCGACCGAGAGGTTGCTGGCTTTGCGCGGCCGCCCGCTGACCGTCGTCGCCCGCGGCGAGGCCGACCGCTGGGGCCGCCTGCGCATCGACGCCCTGTCGGAGGCGGATGGACCGGTCGCCCTCGCGGGGGACCTCGTCGGTGCCGGTCTCGCCCAGGTCGATGCCGGCGAGGGCGACGCCCTGTGCCGCCCGGGGCTGCTCGCCGTCGAGGAGGCCGCGCGCACGGCCGGACTCGGGCTCTGGCACCAGCCGTCGCTCGAGGCCTCGGACGGTCCTGGCCTGCGCGCGGCGGCGGGGCGGTTCGTCGTGGTCCAGGGCACGATCCGCCATGTCGGCGAGCGCCCGAGCCGGACCTATCTCGACTTCGCGGCCCGGGGGGAGGACGGGCTCACGGTCACCGTGTCGAAACGCACTTGGCGCAGGATGCGCGAACATGGTTTGAGTGCGGACAGGCTCAGGAACGCGCGGGTGCGGGTGCGCGGGGTGGTCGAGATCCGTCGCGGGCCGACCCTCGACATCGCGGTGCCGGAGACGATCGAAGTGCTGGAGGCGCCCACGGCGATCGCCGGCGCGAGCACGGATGGGGAGCGGGCGCTGCGGCGCTGAACGGCATGATGGGCGGCACGACGCGGAGCGGAACGGGAATTGGGCAGGGCGGCCGCGCGCAGGCGCGTCGCGCGCCGGCGCTCGCCCTGCTGCTCGCGCTCACGGCCTGCGCCGGCGAGCAGACCGGGGCGGTGCTGGTTCCGGCCGTCGTCTCCGTGCCGCCGGAGGCGCCGCGCACCACCGGCCGTCCCGCCAACGTCACGGATGCCGACCACGCCAAGCTCGTCGCCTCCTTCGGCGGGGAATACCGGTCGCCGGCCACCCTGCGCCTGCTCACCGAGGTGACCGACCGGCTGGTCAGGGCGAGCGACCGGCCCGACCAAACCTACGCGGTGACGCTGCTCGATTCGCCCGTGGTCAACGCCTTCGCCCTGCCGAGCGGCCGCCTCTACGTCACCCGCGGCCTCGTCGCGCTGGCGAGCGACACCTCGGAGATCGCGGCCGTGCTCGCCCACGAGATCGCGCACGTCACGCTGAGCCACGCCACCGCCCGGACCGAGCTCGAGCTGCGCTCGCAGCTCGTCAGCCGCGTGGTCGCCGACGTGCTGAACGATCCGGCCACCGGCGCCCAGCTCCAGAGTCAGTCGCGCTTCGCGCTCGCGCGCTTCTCCCGCGAGCAGGAGCTCGAAGCCGATGCGGCCGGCGTGCGCACCCTGGCGAAGGCCGGCTACGACCCCTACGGCGCCGGCCGCTTCCTCACCGCGCTGAACCGGACCCTGGCGCTGAAGGCCGGCGGCGGCACCGCGGCCGAGCCGGACATGCTCGCGACTCATCCGGGCACGGCCGAGCGCATCGGGCTCGTCACTCGTGCCGCGCGGCGCACCGGGGCCCCGGGCGTCGGCACCGACGACCGCGCAGCCTACCTCGCGGCGATCGACGGGCTGGCCTACGGCGACAACCCCGGCGAGGGCGCGGTGCGCGGGCACCGCTTCGTGCATCCGAGCCTCGGCATCGCCTTCGAGGTGCCGGAGGGCTTCTCGATCGAGAACACCCGCAACGCGGTGCTGGGCACCACCAACGAGGGCAGCCGGCGCCTGCTGTTCGACCAGGTCGAGGCCAAGGACGGCCAGACCCTCGACGCGATCCTCAAGGCGACGTGGAACGACGCGATCGACCCGGCCTCGATCGAGGTCCAGCCGATCGCCGACCATCCGGCGGCGACCGCCCTGTCCCGCGGCAAGGACTGGACCTTCCGGCTCGCCGCGATCCGCGTCGGCGACGCCACCTTCCGCCTGATCATGGCGGCCAAGGGCGCGACCGACCCCGACCCGGCCTTCCGCCGCTGGATCGCGAGCCTGGCCTCGGTCTCGCCGGCCGAGACCGCCTCGCTCAAGCCGCTGCGCCTGCAGATCGTCGTCGCCGCCTCGTCGAACGCCGAGGACCTCGCCCGGCGGATGGCGGTGCCGGACCGCGCGCTGGATCGGTTCCTGGTGCTCAACGGTCTGGAGCGCGGCGTGCCGCTGAAGACGGGGCAGAGCTACAAGGTGGTGGTGGAGTAAGCGGGCCCACCGCCCTCCGGCGCGCGCCGGCCTTGCCACCGGTGCCGCGTTCGCGCGATGCCCGACCCGGCCGACACGCAGGATGCGCACCCGATGATCCGCTTCTACTATAACCTCGCGCCGAACCCGATGAAGGTGGCGTTGTGCCTCGAGGAGACCGGGCTCGCCTACGAGCCGATCCCGGTGGACACGCGCAGGGGCGAGCAGTTCGCCGAGACCTATGCCGCGATCAACCCGAACGCCAAGGTGCCGGCGATCGTCGACGGCGACGCCACGGTGTTCGATTCGAACGCGATCCTCCTGCATCTGGCCGAGAAGGCCGGGGCCTTCCTGCCCCACGGCGAGGCGGCCCGCGGCCAGATGCTGTCCTGGCTGATGTTCGTGGCCACCGGGATCGGGCCGTTCTCCGGCCAGTGCGTGCATTTCCGCCACTTCGCGCCGGAGGCCGAGCGGACGGGATACGCCGCCGAGCGCTACGTGTTCGAGGCGCGGCGCCACTGGGGCGTGCTCGACGCCCACCTCGCCGGCCGCAGCTTCGTGCTTGCCGAGTACGGCATCGTCGACATGGCGGTCTGGGGCTGGGCGCGGATGCTGCCCTTCATGCTCGGCGAGGACGCGATCCTCGAATTCCCGAACGTGAAGCGGCTGCTCGACACGGTGAGCGCCCGCCCGGCGGCGCAGCGGGCGGAAAGCCTCAAGGGCCGGCACGCGTTCAAGGCCGAGGTGGACGACGACGCCCGGCGCTTCCTGTTCCGGTCGATGAAGGTCGGCTGAGTTCAGGCGGCGATCGAAACGCCGACCTCCACTTTCCCTCCCCCCCCTGCGGGGGAGGGTGGGCCTCGCGTCAGCGAAGGTCGGGAGAGGGGAGCGACGTCTCCGGAACTGTCGCTCCCCTGTGCCGACCCGCTGCGCGGGCCACCCTCCCCCGCAGAGGGGGGAGGGCAGGGGGACGTCTGCCTCAGGCCGCGGCGAGCGCGCCCATCGACATCGATTCCTTCTTCATCAGCTCGCGATAGAACCCGTCGAGATGGGTCAGCTTGTCCGGCGAGCCGTCCTGAATGATGCGGCCGCCCTCCAGGACCACGATCCGGTCGAAGTCCTTGAGGGTCGAGAGCCGGTGGGCGATGGCGATGACCGTGCGGCCCTTCATCAGGTTGGCGAGCGCGTGGCGGATCGCCTCCTCCGACTCGGCGTCCAGCGCCGAGGTCGCCTCGTCGAGGAGCAGGATCGGCGAATCCTTGAGGATCGCGCGGGCGATGGCGATGCGCTGGCGCTGGCCGCCCGAGAGCTTGACCCCGCGGTCGCCGACGATGGTGTCGAATCCTTCCGGCAGGGCGTTGATGAAGTCGGTGCAGTGCGCCGCGTCGGCCGCCTTCCACACGTCCTCGTCGGAGGCCTCCGGCCGGCCGTAGCGGATGTTCTCGCGCAGGGTGCGGTGGAACATCGACACGTCCTGCGGCACGACCGTGATCGCCTCGCGCAGGGATTCCTGCGTCACCCGGTCGATGTCCTGACCGTTGATCAGGATCTTGCCGCCCTTGGACTCGTAGAAGCGCTGGATCAGCGAGAACAGGGTCGACTTGCCGCCGCCCGACTTGCCGACGAGGCCGACGCGCTGGCCGGGCTCGAGCACAAGGTCGAAGTCGGTGAAGACCGAGCGCCCGTCCGGGTAGGCGAAGGCGACGTGCTGGAACTCGATGCGCGCGCCGGTGCCCGAGAGCGGCACCGCCTCGGGGTGGTCGATCAGGTCGTGCGGCTGCAGCAGGGTGTGCAGCGCCTCCGAGAGGCGGGCGGTGTGCTGGGTCGCGTCGACGAGCGCCACGGCGAGGTCGCGGGTGGCGGCGAGGATGCGGATGCCCAGCGTGCAGACCAGCACCACCTGGCCGTTGGTCGCCTGCCCCGCCTCCCACATGGTGATCGCCCAGTAGAGTAGGCCGAGCACCGCGAGCACGGTGAGGATCGCGTGCACGATGCGGAGCTTCTCGAGGTAGAGCAGCGAGGAGCGCCGCGCGCGCATCTCCTGGGCGATCGTGCCCTCGAAGCGCACGCCTTCGCGCTTGAACGCCGAGAAGGCGCGCACCAACGGCATGTTGCCGACGAGGTCCACCATCTCGCCGTCGACGCTCGCGGCCTTCGAGGCGAAGTCGTGGTGCAGCGGCTTGCCGGCCGCCGCCATCTTGAACATCAGCACCACCACGGCGGCGAAGATGCCGGCCAGCACCAAGGCCATCGTGACGTTGACGCTGCCGATGTAGAGGATCGAGCCGAAGGCCGCGACGCAGGGCGGCATCACGTTGAACACGAACATGTTCTCGACCGTGAAGATCGCGTTCGAGGTCGCGGTGATGCGCGAGGCCAGCGTGCCCGGCTGCCGGTCGGCGAAGAAGCTCGGGGAGTGCCCGGTCATGTGCCGGAACAGGTCGCGGCGGATGTCGCCGGTGACGCCGACGAAGGTGAAGGAGCCGACGAGCGAGGCCACGCGCCAGAGCATGTTGTCGGCGGCGATGAAGGCGATGAGGACCGCGAGCGCCCCCCAAACGAGGTTCGCCTGCGGCCCCTTGCTCAGCGCGTCGACCACGCCCTTCAGCGCGTAGTCGGTCGAGACCGAGAAGCCGACGGCGCCGAGCACCGCGATCAGGATCACCGCATGCGGCAACGCCCGGCGCCGCAGGTAGCGGCCCACGAAGGCGAAGGGCCGGTCGGCGTATTGGCAGAGGTCTTCCATCGCGATGAGCATCTCGATTTCAGGCGACGCGGAGGGCCGGCGGAAGGGGGAGGGGCGAAGGG
>NZ_VRUU01000063.1 GCF_008039875.1 Methylobacterium sp. WL119
CCCCCCCCGGGGGGGGGGGGGGGGGGGGTGCGACCGGAATATCCTGTCGCCGTGTCGCCTTGTCGAAGAGGGCTGTCGCGTCTGATCGGGTCTCGCCTATAATGCCGAAAAGTCCGGCCCCGATCGAGAAGACCGCCCATGACCTCCCGCATCCCGAACTTCGCCGAGATCGCCTGGGGCGCGGACGCCGTCGCCGTGCCGCCGCCGCCGCCGGGGGAGCCGTGGATGACGCCCGAGGGCATTCCGGTGAAGACCCATTACGGGCCGGACGACCGGGCCGGGCTGGAATTCGTCGACACCTATCCGGGCATCGCGCCGTACCTGCGCGGGCCGTACCCGACGATGTACGTCACGCAGCCCTGGACGATCCGCCAGTATGCCGGCTTCTCCACGGCCGAGGATTCGAACGCGTTCTACCGGCGCAACCTCGCCGCCGGGCAGAAGGGCCTCTCGGTCGCCTTCGACCTCGCGACCCACCGCGGCTACGATTCCGACCACCCGCGCGTCTCGGGCGACGTCGGCATGGCCGGCGTGGCGATCGATTCGATCTACGACATGCGGACGCTGTTCTCCGGCATCCCGCTCGACGAGATGACCGTGTCGATGACGATGAACGGCGCGGTGCTGCCGATCCTCGCGCTCTACATCGTCGCCGCCGAGGAGCAGGGCGTGCCGCCGGAGAAGCTCGCCGGCACGATCCAGAACGACATCCTCAAGGAGTTCATGGTCCGCAACACCTACATCTACCCGCCCAAGGGCTCGATGCGGATCATCTCGGACATCTTCGCCTACACCTCGCAGAAGATGCCGAAGTTCAACTCGATCTCGATCTCCGGCTACCACATGCAGGAAGCGGGCGCGACGAACGACCTCGAGCTCGCCTACACGCTGGCCGACGGCGTGGAGTACATCAAGGCGGGGCTGGCGGCCGGGCTGACGATCGACAAGTTCGCCCCGCGGCTGTCGTTCTTCTGGGCGATCTCGACGAACTACTTCATGGAGATCGCCAAGATGCGGGCCGCGCGCCTGATCTGGGCCAAGCTCGTGAAGGAGTTCGAGCCGAAGAGCGAGAAGTCGCTGCCGCTGCGCACCCACTCGCAGACCTCGGGCTGGTCGCTGACCGCGCAGGACGTGTTCAACAACGTCACCCGCACCTGCATCGAGGCGATGGCGGCGACGCAAGGGGGCACCCAGTCGCTCCACACCAACGCGCTGGACGAGGCGCTGGCGCTGCCGACCGACTTCTCGGCGCGCATCGCCCGCAACACCCAGCTGTTCCTGCAGCAGGAGAGCGGCACCACCCGCATCGTCGACCCGTGGGGCGGCTCGTACTACGTCGAGAAGCTCACCGCCGACATCGTCGCCCGCGCCTGGGAGCACCTGCGCGAGGTCGAGGAGCTCGGCGGCATGGCCAAGGCGATCGAGGCCGGCATCCCCAAGCTCCGGATCGAGGAGGCGGCGGCGCGGGCCCAGGCCCGGATCGATTCCGGCCGCCAGACCATCGTCGGCATCAACAAGTTCAAGCCCGACGACGAGATGAAGATCGAGCTGATGCGGGTCGACAACGGCAACGTGCGCACGCTGCAGATCGACAAGCTCAAGCGCCTGCGCTCCGAGCGCGACCAGGCCGACGTCGATGCGCGGCTGGCCGCGCTGACCGCGGCGGCGGAAGGGGAGGGCAACCTGCTCGAGCTCGCCGTCGAGGCGGCGCGCGCCAAGGCGACGGTGGGCGAGATCTCGGATGCGCTGGAAAAGGCCTGGGGCCGGCACCGGGCCGAGATCCGGTCGATCTCGGGCGTGTACAAGCGGGAGGTGGGTGGCATGTCGCCAGCGGTCGAGCAGGTGCGGGGGCTGGTCGAGGCCTTCGAGGAGAACGACGGGCGCCGCCCGCGCATCCTCGTCGCCAAGATGGGGCAGGACGGGCACGACCGCGGCCAGAAGGTCATCGCCTCGGCCTTCGCCGACCTCGGCTTCGACGTCGACATCGGGCCGCTCTTCGCGACGCCGGCGGAGGCCGCGCGGCAGGCGGTGGAGAACGACGTCCACATCGTCGGCGTGTCGTCGCTGGCGGCCGGCCACCTGACGCTGGTGCCCGAGCTGAAGGCCGCGCTGACCGAGCAGGGCCGCGGCGACGTCATGATCGTGATCGGCGGCGTGATCCCGCCCGGCGACTACGATGCGCTCTACGCCGCCGGCGCCTCGGCGATCTTCCCGCCGGGCACGGTGATCGCGGAGGCCGCGGTCAAGCTGATCGAGGAGCTGAACGGCCGGCTCGGCTACGCCGCCCGGCAGGCCGCCGAGTAGCGCGCCCCCAAAGAGCGCTATTCCGAAGGCGTCTGCGTCTGCGAGGCCGGCGCCGACGGCGTGATCGAGCCGGTGGCCTCGGGGCCGCCGGCGCGAAACATGGCCTGGGCCGACTGCTCCGCCCGCTCGCGATCGAGCTTCTGCGCAGCCAGCAGCGCGCAGACCACGAGCAGGCCCACCCCGAATACCGCCTTGGCCGTCGTCCAGATGCGATCGAGCATGCCAAATGGTGGCATGCCGTCGGTTAGCGGGATGACAACGCCAGCGCTTTTTCCGCGGCCCGGCGCGCCGATCGCCCGGGCGATCCGGGCGCCGGGCGAAAGCGACTGTTGCGCTACTTGGTCTTCTTGCCGGCGGTCTTGATCGCGGCGCTGACCATGTCCTTCGTCGAGGGCGCCGCAGCAATCGTCTTCGAAACCACCTTCTTCGGTTTCTTCGTCTCGCGATTTCCGCGCTTGTTCTCGGATGCCATCATGCTCTCCCGCTGGTGATCGCGGCGATGATGGCACGGTTTTACGAAATCGCGCCCTACAAAACACTTGCCTCGCGCATTCGCGAGACGCGCGAAGACATCTGGGCGGAATGCCCGGGCCCTCGCGACGGGCCCGGTCGGCGGGCGGGCCGCATTCGCGGCGCGCAGCCCGTCACGGCGGACGACGACGACGAGGTCGCGCCGCCCCCTGATCCACGAATGCCAGCGACTTCGCCATAAATGAAACCAACGGTTGCAATAATTCGCTTGCCGCGTATGCGGCCTCGGGTTACTTTGCAATGCAAAGCGCGATTCGACGCCGGAGAGCCCATGCACGACCTCGACAAGGCGCTGGCCGACATCGTCGCCATCCGCTCGCAGATCGCGCGGGACACCGCGTTCCGCGGCCTCGGCTCGGCGGCCCTGGCCGCCACCGGGGTGCTCGCCCTGGCGACCGCGTGCGGGCAGGCGCTCTGGCTCGGCGATCCGGACGCGCGGCCGCTACTGTTCTTCGGCCTGTGGATCGCGACGGCCTGCGCAGCGGGTGGCCTCATCGGCATCGAGACGGTTCGGCGCTCGCGCCAGCTGCATTCGGGCCTGGCGGACGCGATGGTGTGGAATGCGATCGAGGGGTTCATGCCCGCCGCCGGGGCGGGCGCCTGCCTCGCTCTGGTGATCGCGCGCTTCGCCCCCGATCAGGTCTGGATGCTGCCGGGCCTGTGGCAGGTGCTGGTCGGCCTCGGCCTGTTCGCCTCGGCGCGGATCCTGCCGCGGGCGGTGCAGGGCGCGGGCGCGTTCTACCTTCTCGCCGGCCTGACCGCGCTGGCGGTCGCGGGCGAGACCCGGGCGCTCTCGCCCTGGCTGATGGGCCTGCCCTTCGCCATCGGGCAGGGCTGGCTCGCCGTCGTGATGTCCGGCACCGGAGGCGGCGATGGCGATCTCTGATCGGGCCGACGGCCGCTTCTCCTACGACGGTCTCGATCGGGTGATCCACGAGAAGGCGCGGCTCAGCGTGCTGACCTCGCTCGTCGGCCATCCGAAGGGCCTGGCGTTCCCCGACCTGAAGCGCCTGTGCGGGCTCACCGACGGCAACCTCAGCCGCCACCTCGCGGTGCTGCAGGAGGCCGATCTCGTCAGCCTGGAGAAAGGCCACGCCCATAACCGTCCGCAGACCCTGTGCCGGCTGACGCCGGCGGGGCGGGCCCGTTTCCTCGAGTACCTCGGCGTCCTGGAACAGGTGGTGCGCGACGCCGCCAAGGCCGCCCGCCTGCCGGAATCCGGCCACCTCAACACCACCCCGGCCTGACGGCCGACCGCCCGCCATCCGCGCCGCCCCCGACCGGAGCCTTCCAAGATGCAAAGCCCCACCGACACCAGGCCGGGCCTTCACGCCGCGATCATCATGGACGGCAACGGGCGCTGGGCGACCCGGCGCGGGCTGCCGCGCGCCGCCGGCCACCGCACCGGGGTCGAGGCGATCCGGCGCACCGCCGAGGCCTGCCCCGAGCACGGGATCGGCACGCTGACCCTCTACGCCTTCTCCAGCGACAACTGGCAGCGCCCGGCCGACGAGGTCGGCGGCCTGATGCGGCTGCTGCGCGTCTACCTGCGCAACGAGACGGCGCGGCTCGCCCGCACCGGCACCCGCCTCAGCGTCGTCGGCCGCCGCGACCGTCTGCCGGCCGGGCTTCCCGAGGCGATCGAGCGGGCCGAGGCCGCGACCGCCGCCGGGCGCAAGCTGCACCTGCGCATCGCCGTCGACTATTCCGCCCGCGACGCGATCCTCGCCGCCGCCGCGCGGCTCGCCGGCCAGCCCGCCTCGCGCGAGGCGTTCGGAGCGGAGATCGCCGGCGCGATGCACGGCTCGCCGGTGGACGTCGACCTGCTGATCCGCACCGGCGGCGAGCAGCGCCTCTCCGACTTCATGCTGTGGGAGGCGGCCTATGCCGAGCTCCACTTCACCGAGCGGATGTGGCCCGATTTCGGCGAGGCCGACCTCGCGGCCGCGATGGCCGAATTCACCCGCCGCGACCGCCGCTTCGGCGGCTTGAGCGCACCGAAGGTCTCGGCCGCGGCCTGACCGGACTGGACAGGACGGGGGGGCGGCGCCAGATCGGCGGTGTCGCTCCCCTGGCTCGAAGATCGCTGCATGTCCGCTGACGCGTCCCCGCCCGCCCTTGACGACGAGACCGTCGCCTTCGCCGGTCGTCTGTTCCAGTATGCGCGGATGGGGCATGCCGCCGAGCTGGCGGAGTTGTTCGGGCAGGGGCTTCCGGCCAACATCCGCAACGACAAGGGCGACAGCCTGCTGATGCTGGCGGCCTACAACGGCCAGGCCGAGACCGCCCGCGTCATCCTGGAGGCCGGCGGCGACCCGGAACTTCCCAACGACCGCGGCCAGACCCCGCTCGCCGGCGCCGCCTTCAAGGGCGACGTCGCGATCGCGACGCTGCTCCTCGTCCACGGTGCGGCGGTGGACGGCACCGGCGACGGCAGCCGCACCGCGCTGATGACCGCGGCGATGTTCGACCGCACCGAGATCGTCGACCTGCTGCTCGCCCACGGCGCCGACCCGGACCGCCGCGACGCCGCCGGCCAGTCGGCCGCCGACATGGCGCAGGCGATGGGCGCGCAGAACACGCTGGCTCAGCTCGCGAACGCGAAGCGATCCGGCGCCTGAGCGATCACTCGCCGTCGGGAGGCAGCGCTTCGGTGACCTGGACGCGCTGGGCCGGCGGCTCCGCCGCGGGCTCGGCCGTCTCGACCGCGGCCGCGACGGCGGCGACGCCCTCGTAGCGCGACAGGCGCCGGTCGATCATGCCGTCGATCCGGTCGTAGACCTCGGCCACCGTGAGGTGGCGCCGCGCCTTGCCGGCGGCCTTGTCGGCCTTCTGCGTGAACAGCGCCCGGTTGGCCCGCGCCGCGCTGCGGAACTCGCGCTCGGCGACCTCGTCCGGGCGGTCGGCGCTCATCGTCAGGAATCGCCCGGCGCTCGACGTGCCGAGGAAATGCGCGAAGTACAGCTCCGACGTGGTCAGCGCCCGGCCGACGCGCGCCTCGATGCGCCCGCGGTCGCGCTTGATCAGCTCCGCCGCCATCAGCGCGGCGACGTAGGGGTCCTTCCGCAGCGACAGCACCCGGTCGCGCATCGGCGCGGCGACGGTGATCGCGGCGCCGCGGCCCTTCACGGCGGCCGCCTCGGCGTCGAGGCCGTAGCGGGCGCCGAAGTCGCGGATCATCTCGAGCCAGGTGGCGGTGACGAACTGGAACAGGCCCTCGGCCGACGAGGTCTGCGCCTTCACGTCGGTCGCGAAGCTGGATTCCTTGTCGGCCAGCGCCATCAGGTAGACCGGGTCGACGCCCGCTGCGGCGGCGGCCTTCAGGATCGTGTCGACGATCCGGCGCGGCACGCCGACCTTACCGAAACGGATGGTGTCGTCGGTCTCCGGCGACGGCTGGGGCAGGGCGGCGAGGTCGCCGGCGATCAGCGCGCTGGTGGCCGGTTCCTGCTCGATGACGGGAACGCCGCTCCACTCGGAAGGGTTGTGGGAAGGTCCGGCGCTGGCCAGGTCGATCGCGGCGCGGGGACGCTCGTCGATCCGGTCGTGGGCCGAGGCCGCCGGCGCGAAGGCGGCCTGCGGCACGACGAACCCGGCGAGCAGGGCGGCCAGCCCCAGCGCGGCGCTCCTGCGGCGCAGGGCGGACGGGCGGCGAAATCCGGCCTCGTTCCGCTGCGTCCCGCACACGGCCCGCGGCAGCCAAACCACGGGGTCCACTTCACAATTCGACTCGATAGGCACGAGTCGGCTCACGTCGTCGGCGCAGAGCGCCGGCTCCGGGAAAACCCCCATTGCTGGTCCTTTTCGTGCCGCGGCGTTCATCGGCCGGGCTTCGATCAAGCGGCGGCTCTATCGCCGGATGCCGTGACCACAATGGGACGGCTCGGTGATCCAAGCGTGGCACGCTTAAGGAGCGGTTAACGCTCTCTTTTCACGCATTCTTAACCAGCCGTTCGGGTCCCATTCAGCCCTAGGTTGGCACAAAGATGTCGCATTCGGGCTTGGAACGTTGCACCCGAGCGCCAGTTAGCATGGGCCACGCAGGGCGGTCCGCATCGGCCCGTTCGAAGTCCCTGCGTTCGAAGCGTTTAAGGAATTTTCTCCCCATGAGCATGCAGACCGGTCGTCGCGTCGGCGTTGCGTTCGTCGGCATGGGTGGCGCCGTCGCCACCACAGCCATCGCCGGCATCGAGATGATCAAGTCCGGATCGAACCGCCTCGACGGTCTGCCTCTCGCGGGCGTCGCAGTCGCCGGAATGGCCGACTACAAGGATCTCGTCTTCGCCGGATGGGATCTGAACGGTGACGATCTCGCCTCCGCCGCGCAGGGGCACGGCGTGCTCACCAAGCAGGACATCGAGAACGGTGCCCAGGTGCTGAAGGGCATCCAGCCCTGGCCGGCCGTGGGCAGCGCGAAGTTCTGCAAGAACATCGACGGCGCCAATCGCATCGTCGCCGCCGACCATCGCGAGGCGGTGTCGATCATCGCCGCCGACCTCCGCCGCTTCAAGCAGGAGAGCAACCTCGACGAGGTCGTGGTGGTGAACCTCGCCTCCACCGAGCGCTGGCCCGACCTCACCGCCGCCGTGCTCAACTCGACCGAAGCCTTTGAGAAGGGCCTCGATACCAGCGACGAGCACATCTCGCCGGCGATGCTCTACGCCTATGCGGCGATCAAGAGCGGCGTGCCCTACGCCAACTTCACTCCGAGCATCGCCGCCGACGTGCCGGCGCTGCTGTCGCTCGCCACCGAGATGAACGTTCCGGTGGCTGGCAAGGACGGCAAGACCGGCCAGACCATGATGAAGACGGTTCTCGCACCGGCCTTCAAGGCGCGCGCCCTTCACGTCGACGGTTGGTTCTCGACCAACATCCTCGGCAACCGCGACGGCCTCGCCCTCAACGACCCGGCCTCGCTGCAGTCGAAGATCAACACCAAGGGCACGGTGCTCGACTCGATCCTCGGCTACCCGGTCGAGGATCACTTGGTCCACATCCACTATTACCGCCCGCGCGGCGACGACAAGGAAGCCTGGGACAACATCGACATCACCGGCTTCATGGGCCAGCGCATGCAGGTGAAGGTCAACTTCCTGTGCAAGGACTCGATCCTCGCAGCCCCGCTCGTCATTGAGATCGCCCGCGTCCTCGACCTCGCCAAGAAGCGCGGCGACGGCGGCGTGCAGGAGCAGCTTTCGACCTTCTTCAAGGCGCCGATGGTGAAGAACGGCCACGGTCCCGAGCACGATTTCGGCAAGCAGGGCAAGATGCTGCTCGATTGGCTGGACGGCGACCGCTGATGTCGGACGGCGTTCCGGCGACCGGCGGGTCCGGGCCTGCGGCGCCCGCCGAAATGCGCGACCTGCTCGTTGAGATGAACGATCTCAAGCGCGTCCGGTCCGCCGGACGCGTCGGCTCCATCGCCGAGCGTCTGTTCGCGCAGGGTTGGAGTGCCCTGACGAGCGGAGCACCCGCCGAGGATGTGGCGCTCGACGTCGCCGCGACGGCTCTGGCCGCAACGCGGCTGTGCGATCTCGATGCCGCATTCCTGGCCGCTGCGGGCCTGCCGGACGGGGCCGTGTCGGGCGTCCTCGTCGAGGGGTTCGACAGCGTCACGACGGCACTCGATCCTCACCTGCGCGATGCGCTTCGCGACCGGCTTCGCCATCGTGCCGATCATCGGCAGGGCACGGTGCCGGGTTTCGTCGCGGCCCTGGCGCAGCAGCCGCGGGCGGGCGTCACTTGTCCCGGGCGTCCCCGCATCCTGCTCGAGCCCCCCGAGAACCATGCCGAGCACTGCCTCGTGGTCGCGGTCTACGGCGTCGTGCTGAGCCCGTTCTACCGGGCCGATCCGGCGACCGTGTTCCTCGCCGCGATGGCGCATCACTTCCACAACGCCGCGATGCCCGATGCCGGCTTCACCGGCGAGATACTGCTCGGCGACCATCTCGGCCCGATCATGGCGCGGACGACCCAATGGGCGCTCGACGAGCTCGACGGCCCGCTGCGGGAATCGGTCGAGCGCGCTCGTGCGGTGCTGCCGGACGACGCGACGGCGGAAGGCCGGGCGTTTCATGCGGCCGACTGCATCGACCGCGTGCTGCAGATCGCGCAGCACCTGCGCGCGGCCTCGCTCACCATGGGCACGGTGCTCGACGAGATGGAGCTGGTCCATGCCGGGCCGGTCAAAGGCTTCCACGATCGCGTGCTCGCGGATATGCGCATTCCGTAGAACCGACGTCGCGGCGCTCGTTCCGCGACGGACATACGACGCCATGCCGTTCCTGCCGTGACCGCGCCCGCGGCATCAGAGTTCCGATGATTCCCTTCGACCTGCGGTCGCCCGCGACCGGCCATGCGCTGAAGCCCGACACCGCGCATTCCCTGCGCGATGCCGACGCCGGCGAGCGCTGGCCGGTGGTCGACGGCATCCCCTATCTCCGGGTCGGCCGCGCCGACCTCGTCGCCCGCGTTCTCGCGCATCTTGACGCCGGCGAGGGCGACGCGGCGCTCGCGCTCCTCCTCGCCGATCAGGACGATTGGTGGACCGGCCCGCCGGCCGAGCCGGCCGATCTCTCCGCGCTGATCGCCGGCCGCGCCACGGCGACCCTGCGCGATGCCGTCCGCCTGCTCGGCTGGGGCCGCGTCGGCGATTACTTCCTGCACCGGTGGAGCGACCCGACCTATCTCGCCGGCCTTGCCCTGCTCGAAGCGCACTGGAACGATCCGGTCTGCGTCTTCGAGTTCGCCTGCGGCATCGGCCACTACCTGCGCACCCTGAAGCAGCGCGGCTGCAAGGTCGCGGGCGCCGACGTGGTCTTCGCCAAGCTCTGGGTCGCCCGGCACTGGGTGGTCGGCGCCGGTGCGCAGCTCGTCTGCTTCGATGCCGGCTCGGCGCATTGGCCGATCCCGGGCGCGCCGGTGGACCTCGTCGTCTGCAACGATGCTTTCTACTTCCTCGACGAGAAGGCGACGCTGCTCGACAACCTCCGCCAGAACGCCGGCGACGACGGCTGGCTGGCGCTCAGCCACATCCACAACAGCGACCGCCCCGGCTTCTCGGCCGGCCGCGCCGTCTCGGCCGACGAGATCGCCGAGCTGTTTCCCGACGCCCTCGTCTACGACGACGCCGAGCTGACCCGAGCCCTGGTCGCGGCGCGGGCGCCGAGCCCGCGCGCGCCGTCGGAGCTGCGGGCCTGCGAGGCGTTCTCGGTGGTCGCCGGGCCGGGGATGCGGCCGGCGCCGCGTTCCGTCGTGGACGGGCTGACGCTGCCGAAGGCCGGCGCCGACCTCGTCCTCAACCCGCTCTATCGCCGCGACGAGACGGGCGGGTATGCCATCGCGTGGCCCTCAGAGCGCTACGAGGCCGAGTACGCGCCGCACGTCACCTACCCGCTGCGATCGGACGGTCCCGAAAGGCTGGTCTTTTCTGGCGGCATCGAGGCGGCGGAGATCGGACGCGTGCGCAGCCGGGAATTCGTCGACCTTCCGGAGCGCTGGTGATGGATGCCGTCCGCTGGGGCATCGTCGGCTTCGGCTGGGTCGCCCGCGACTACATGGCGCCGGGCATCCGCGCCGCCGGGCACCGCCTCGTCGCGGTGTGCGACCCGGGGGCGGCCTCCCGCGCCGCCGCCGAGGCCGAGGGCGCCCGCGCCTACGACAGCCTGGACCGGCTGGTCGCCGACCCGGAGATCGAGGCGGTGTACGTCGCGACGCCCAATCACCTCCACCGGCAGGCGGTCGCGGCGCTGGCGGCGTCGGGCAAGGCGATCCTGTGCGAGAAGCCGATGGCGGCGAGCCTCGGCGACGCCGAGGCGATGGCCGCGGCGGTCGCACGGTCGGGGGCGTTCTACGGCACGGCGTTCGATCAGCGTCATCATCCCGGCCATCGCGCCCTGCGCGACCGGATCGCCGATGGCCGGCTCGGCACGGTGACGGCGATCCGCATCGTCTACGCCTGCTGGCTCGGGCGCGACTGGGCGGCCTGCCCCGGCCAGGACAACTGGCGCATCGATCCGGCGCAGGCCGGCGGCGGCGCCTTGATGGATCTGGCGCCGCACGGCCTCGACCTCGTCGACTACCTCCTCGGCGAATCGCTGATGGACATCGCGGCCCTCACGCAGGCGCGGGCCCAGGATTACGCGGTCGACGACGGCGCGCTGCTGATCGGGCGGACCGAGAGCGGGGTGCTGGCGAGTCTCAACGTCGCCTACAACTGCCCCGACGCGCTGCCGCGCCGCCGCCTCGAGATCGTCGGCACCATGGGCCTGCTCACCGCGATCGACACGATGGGCCAGACCGCCGGCGGCACCGTGACCTTCACTGATGGTGCGACCGGCGCCTCCGAGCCCGTCGCCTTCGACGCGGAGGCGTCGCCCTTCACCGAGCAGGTCCGGGCCTTCGGCTCGGCGCTGCGGCGTCCGGCGGAGCGGGAGGCCTACTCGGCGGCACGCGACCTCCACACCATGCGGCTGATCGCGCGGGCCTACGGCGCGCTCGCCCCAGCAGACGGACCGAACACGTGACCGAGAACGACCAGGACGACCGCGCCCGCGATCCGCGCATCAAGGCGCCGCGGCCCTACAGCTTCGGCGGCCCGCGCCGGATCGAGGGGCTGCCGCAGAACCTGCCGGAGCCGGTGCGCGCCTATCTCGACATCCTTCCGCCGGGCCGGATCGTCGGGTTCCCCCTGGCGCCGCTCGACCGCACCGGCATCCCGGTCTGGTTCGTCTCGCTGTTCCTCGACGATCCGTTCTTCGTCGGCGCGATGCCGTCCGGCATCGGCTACGGCGCCACCGACGACGAGGCGCTGATCGGCGCGGTCGCCGAAATCGCCGAGAACCTGATGCCGTCGCTCGCGGTGATGCCGCGCAAGAAGGAGCGCGCGAGCTACCACGACCTCGTCAAGGTCTACGGCGCCGGCTCGGTCGCCGACCCGCTGACCCTCTGCCTGCCGGCCGGCTCCCCGGTGGGGCGCGACACGGTGCTGGAATGGACCGCGGCGACGCGCGCCAGGACCGGTGCGATCGTGCTAATGCCGCTCGACATCGCGGCCACCGATTATTTCGAGCTGTCGGAGGGCTACAAGCCCTTCACCAACCTGATCACCAACGGCCTCGGTGCCGGGCCGGACGTGCCGTTCGCGCTCGGCCACGGCGTCCTCGAGCTGCTGCAGCGCGACGGCAACGGCCTCCTGTTCCGTGCGCTCGACCAGGGCGTGATGCTCGACGTCTCGGAGGGCCTCGGACCCGAGACGCGGGCGATGCTCGACCGCCTCGACGCGCTCGGCATCCGGGCGCTGCCGAAATTCGCCACCGACCAGTTCGGGCTGACCAACCTCTACGTCGTCGGCTACGACAAGGATCCGGCCGACGCCCCGGTGCCGATCGCGCTCTCGGCCTGCGGCGAGGCCTGCGACCCGGATCGCGAGCGTGCGCTCCGCAAGGCGTTGCTCGAGTTCCAGGCCGCCCGCGTGCGCAAGGCTTTTGGCCACGGGCCGCTCGCCTTCGCCGAGCGGGTGACGCCGCCGGGCTACGTCGGCGCGTTCATCGAGAAGGCGCTGCCGAGCCTCGACCTCGAGGAGAGCCGGGCGCTGAAGGCCATGCTCGAATGGATCGTGCTGCCCCCCGAGGGCCTGCGCGACGTCCTGAAGGACACGGTCTATTCCGAGCGGGCGACCAAGGCGTTCACCGACCTGCCGACGACCCCAGCCGCCGACGGTCACGCGCGCGGCAAGATCGCCTGCGACCGGCTCGACGAGGCCGGGTTCGACATCCTCTACGTCGACTGCTCGCCGGTGGGCGGCGCGGTCGGCGTTGTCAAGGCGATCGTGCCGGGGCTCGAGGTCGAGACCATGAGCTACTACCGCATCGGCGAGCGCAACGCCCGCAAGCTGATCGAGCGCGACCACCCGCTGATCACGTTCGGCACGCCGAGCGAGACCCTGCTGCCGGTTCGGCTGACGCCGGAGGCGATCGAGCGCTTCGGCGGCCAGCCGCTGTTCGACACCGCGCTGGCGGAGTCGATCGTCGGCAGCCACTATCCGCTCTACCGCGAGCCGGAATCGCACCATGCCCCGTTCCGGCTGGAGCAGACGGGGAGGGCCGCGTGACGCTTCGCTTCGCCTACAACACGAACGGTGCGGCCAACCATCGGCTCGACGACGCGATCGACCTGATCAAGGGCGCCGGCTACGACGGCGTCGCCCTGACGCTCGACATCCATCACCTCGACCCCTTCGCGGAGGGCTGGGCGACGGAGGCCGGCCGGGTTGCGAGCCGCCTGGAGAAGCTGGAGCTCGGCTCGGTGATCGAGACCGGCGCCCGCTTCCTCCTCGATCCGCGCGCCAAGCACGAGCCGACGCTCGTCACCGCAGACGCCTCGGCCCGCGCGCGCCGCGTAGGCTTCCTCAAGCGTGCGATCGACATCGGCGCGATGCTGCATTCCGAGGCGGTCTCGTTCTGGGCCGGGGTGCCGCGACCGGGCGTCGACCCGGCCGAGGCGCGGGGCTGGCTCGTCGAAGGCTTGACCGAGGTCGTGGCCTACGCCGCCGAGAAGGGGGTGGTGCCGTGCCTCGAGCCCGAGCCGGGCATGCTGATCGAGACGCTGGACGACTTCGCCGCGCTCGAGGTGGGAGGCCTGCGCCTCGCCCTCGACACCGGCCATTGCCTCGTCACCGGCGAGCGCGACCCGGCGGCGGCGGTCCACGAATTCGCCGGACGCATCGGCACGGTGGCGATCGAGGACATGAAGCGCGGGGAGCACATCCACCTGCCCTTCGGCGAGGGCGACATGGACGTGCCCGGCATCCTCGAGGCGCTGGAGGCCATCCGCTACGACAAGCTGATCTGCGTGGAGCTGTCGCGCGAGAGCCATCGCGCCGACGCGATGATCCCGGCCTCGCTCGAATACCTCCGCAGCTGCCGGCGCGACGGGCCGCCCCTTCCGGACGACCAGGAGACCCGGCGGCAATGAGGATCTGCTTCGTCAGCCGGCGCTACTTTCCGGCGATTTCCGGCATGAGCGTCTACGCGCAGAACTTGCTGCGCGAGCTTATCCAAGCCGGCCACGACGTGACGATGGTCTCGCAGTATCGCGGCGACGCGTTCGGCACCCGCGTCTACGGCGGCGGCCCGCCGCCCGCGGTGCCGGGCGTGCGGGTGATTGGCCTCGAGCAGGTCGGCGAGCAGACGAGCGGCGACTTCGAGCGCGACATCGACACGATGGTCGCGACCATCCGCGACGAGCACGCGCGCAAGCCCTTCGACGTCCTGCACGCGCAGTACGGCTACCCGACCGGGTGGGCGGTGCTGCTGGCGTCCAAGGCGCTCGGCGTGCCGAACGTGGTCTCGATCCAGGGCGGCGACGGGCACTGGGTCGGGTCGTGCTGCGAGACCCATCGGGTCGCGATGTGCGAGGTGCTGGCCCATGCCAACGCCCTGCTGATCGGCGGCGCCTCCTTCGTCGACGAGGTCTGCGACCGGCTCGGCTCGGACCCGGCCCGCTTCACCATCGTGCCCGGCGCCGTCGACACCGCGCGGTTCGCCCGCGGCGGCGACGGCCTGCCGGCGCCCCATGACGGACCGGTCCGCCTGTTCTATCACGGCCGCGTCGACCGCCGGAAAGGCGTGCTCGACTTCATCCAGGCCCTGGCGATCCTGCGCGAACGCGGCACGCCGTTCGCCGCCACGATCTCGGGCATCGGCCCCGACGTGGAGTCCTCGCACGCGCTGGCCGCGGAACTCGGGTTCTCGGACGCCGAGATCCGCTTCACCGGCTACGCCGATTACGACACCGTTCCGAGCCTCTATCGACAGGCCGACGTCTTCGTGTCGCCGACCTACGCGGAAGGCTTCTCCAACACGATCCTGGAGGCGATGGCCGCGGGGCTCGCGGTCGTGTCCTGCCACGCGGTCGGCGTCTCGGACTGCCTGCGCGACGGGGAGAACGGCCTCCTGACGATGCCCGGCGACGTGCCGGCGCTGGCCGAGGCGCTGACGCGGATCGTCACCGACGCGACCTTGCGCCGCCGCCTCGCCGGGGCCGCCCTGGAGGAATGCCGCCGGGTGTACTCCTGGACGGCGGTCGGCCGGCAGATCATGGCGGTCTACGGCGAGGTCGTGCACGCGGCCCCGGCGACGGACTTCGCGGACACGCTCCCGCACGATCCGGCCTGCCGCTTCCGCGCCGAGCCGCACCTGCTCTAGCCGCAAGCCCCGATCCGATGCCCACCGCGCTCGCCCTGTCTCCCCACCTCGACGATGCCGCCTTCTCCTGCGGCGGCACGATGGCGACCCTGGCCGCGTCGGGCTGGCGCGTGGTGATGGCGACGGTGTTCACGCAGAGCGTCCCCGGCCCGACCGGGTTCGCGCTCGCCTGCCAGCTGGACAAGGGGCTCGACGCGTCGGTGGACTACATGCGCCTGCGCTGCGCCGAGGACGAGGCGGCGGCCCGCTGCCTCGGGGTCGAGGTGCGTCACCTGCCGTTCCGCGAGGCGCCGCACCGCGGCTACGGCTCGGCGCCGGACCTCTTCGCCGTGCCCCGTGCCGACGACGGCATCGTCGAGCACCTGGTCCTCGCCTTCCGGGCGCTGCTCGACGACATCGCACCGGACCTGATCCTCGCGCCGCAGGCGATCGGCGGCCATGTCGACCACTTGCAGGTGGTCGCGGCCTTCCGCAGGACCGGGTCGCGGCAGCCGGTGCTGTGGTGGCGGGATTTCCCCTACACCGTGCGCGACACCGTGCCGAAGGCGCCGCTCGCCGCCTCCTTCGCCGGCCTGCCGGTCCGCCAGGTCGACCTCGATCCGGCCGCGCAGGAGGCGAAGGCCGAGGCCTGCGCCGCCTACGCGACGCAGCTCGGCTTCCAGTTCGGCGGACGCGCGGCGCTGATGGACCGTCTCGGCGCCGAGGGCGGGCGCGAACGCGTCTCGGTCGCGGGCATCCTGCCCGACGGCTGTCCGGGGTTCGATGCGGCCGCCTGAGCCCGGCACGCTGAAGAGCCTGGCCGACCCGGAGGTTCTGGCGGCGCGACGGGCGATCCGCGATGCCGGCCACGTCGCGCCGCTCCGCGCGATGGCAGCCCGGATCGCCCGAGAGTTCGACGCCCCCGTTCCCGACCCGGATCCCCTCGACGGCGGCATCCACGCACGCCTGCTGCTCCTGCTGGAGACGCCGGGACCGGCGATCGTCCGCACCGGCTTCGTCTCGCGCGACAACCCCACCGGTACCGCGGCCAACCTGTTCCGCTTCCTCGCGGAGGCGGGGATCGCGCGGGCCGACACGCTCATCTGGAACGCGATCCCGTTCGTGATCCATGCCGAGGGCGCCCTGAACCGGGCACCGCGACGCTCCGAGATCCGTGCCGCGGCGCCCTGCCTCGCCCCGCTGCTCGCGCTCCTGCCCGACCTCGCCGTCGTCGTCCTGTCCGGCCGCGTCGCCGGCATGGCGCGTGAGACCATCGCCGTGCTGAGGCCGGGTCTTCCCGTGGTCGCGATCCCGCATCCGAGCCCGACCTACGTCTGCACCGCGCCGGACGTGGCCGCGCGCATCCGCGCCGGGTTGGGCGAGGCCGGCGTCATCCTGCGGACATGCGGCACGGCGAGAACCGGCTTTTCCGTGCCCGATTGAGAACGAGCCGGTGCGGTCGCTGGCCTTGGAGCGCCGATGGTTCTACATGCGGGGCAACGGGCAACGGCCCGAAACATCCGGCATCGAACCCGCGGCCCGCTCGCCGGCCGGGCGGGATATCCGGCGGAGGCGGACGCCGATCGGAATGAACGTCCACGATCAGCATCGCGGAACGCGCGATCATGCCGAGACGGCCGCGCCAGACGCGCCGATCCCGGCCGACGCCACGGCGGGCAAGGGCCGGCGCAGCCGCTACGCCTGGCTCGGCACCGCGGCGAGCATCATCCTGTTCGCCGTCTCGCTCGGCGTCCTGTGGAAGCTGGTCCAGACCGTCACCTGGGCGGATCTGCGCAAGGCGTTCGTCGAAGCCAGCTCCGACCAGCTCGGCCTCGCCTTCCTGTTCGTCTTCGTCAGCTACCTCTTCCTCACCGGCTACGACGCGCTCGCCCTGCGACAGCTGCGGATCAAGGTGCCCTACCGGATCACCGCGCTCGCCTCGTTCACGAGCTACGCGGTGAGCTTCACGCTCGGCTTCCCGCTGCTGACCGCCGGCACGATCCGTTACTGGATCTATGCGCGCCAGGGCCTCACCGCGGCGAAGATCGCCGCGCTCACGGTCATCGCCGGCTTCACCTTCTGGCTCGGCATGGGCGTGGTGCTGGGCTTGAGCCTGATCATCGAGGCGAGCCAGCTCGCGGGCCTCGCCTTCACGTCGATCCGGATCAACCAGGGCGTCGGGCTGTTCGCGCTGGCCCTGGTGCTCGGCTATCTCGGCTGGGTCTCGGCCAAGCGCCGGCACGTCACCATCCGGCAATGGCGCCTGGAGCTGCCGGGCGCCTCCGTCTCCCTGGGGCAGATGGTGGTCGGCATCGGCGACGTCTGCGCGGCGGCCGCCGTGCTGTACGTGCTGATGCCGGCGGGCCTCTCCATCGGCTTCACCACCTTCCTGGCGATCTACGTCCTCGCGGCGATGCTCGGCATCGCCTCGAACGCGCCCGGCGGGCTCGGCGTGTTCGAGGCGACGATCCTGCTGGCGCTGTCGAGCCTGCCGCGGGAGCAGGTGCTGGGCTCTCTGCTGCTGTTCCGGATCTGCTACTACGTCGTGCCCTTCGTCACCGCGCTGGCGATGCTCGGCGCCTACGAGATCGTGAAGCGGGCGGGCCGCGCGCGCGGAGAGCCGTGAGCCTCGGCGGCCGCGAGCATGCCTGAGGCCGCCACGAGCCGGGCGGCCTGGACCAGCGCGGCGACGGCGGTCTCGCTCGTCGGTCTCTTCGCGTACCACCGCGGCCTCCTCGACGGGCCGATGATCGCGGCGGGGCTCGCGGCGATCTGCGTCGGCGGCTTCCTCGCCACCCGCGGGCGCGACGCGATCGCCGCCGCACCGAGCCTGCGCCAGACCGATCGCCACGCGGTCGCCGAGGCGCTGCTCGCCAACATTCCCGACCCGGTAATCCTCATCGACCGCCGCGCGGTGGTGATCGAGGCGAACCCGGCGGCGCGGGCCCTGCTGCCGGCCTTGCGCCTGCGCCACCCGCTCTCCTTCGCCCTGCGCGCGCCGGACGTGCTCGACGCGGTGGAGGCGGTGCTGCGCACCGGCGCGCCCGCGAAGACCACCTACGCCGTCCGCGTGCCGACCGAGCGCGCCTTCGAGGTCCAGATCGGCGCGCTGCCGATGCCGGAGGGCGGCCAGCCGAACGTGGTGCTGTTCCTGCGCGACCTCACCGCCGCGCGGCGCCTGGAGGCGATGCGGGTCGATTTCGTCGCCAATGCCAGCCACGAGTTGCGCACGCCGCTGGCCTCGCTCCTCGGCTTCATCGAGACGCTGCAGGGCCCGGCCCGTGCCGACGCGCCGGCCCGCGAGCGCTTCCTGGGCATCATGCACAGCCAGGCGCAGCGGATGACCCGGCTGATCGACGACCTGCTCTCGCTCTCGCGGATCGAGTTGCGCGAGCACGTCGCACCGACCCAGGTGGTCGACCTCGGCACGATCGCCCGCCAGATGGTCGATGCGCAAGGGGCGCTCGCGGCGGCCCGCGGCGTCGCGGTCGTCCTGGAGGCGGGGGAGGGCGCGTATCCGGTGCTCGGCGAGCCGGACGAGCTGCTGCGCGTCGTCGAGAACCTGATCGAGAACGCGGTGAAGTACGGCGGCCGCAGCGTCGTCGTCGGCCTGGCGCGGACGCGGGACGCGCTGCTCGGCAGCCGCATCGTGCTGAGCGTGCGCGACGACGGGCCGGGCATCGCCCCCGAGCACCTGCCGCGCCTGACCGAGCGCTTCTACCGCATCGACGTGGCGTCGAGCCGCCAGAAGGGCGGCACCGGGCTCGGCCTCGCCATCGTCAAGCACAGCCTCAACCGCCACCGGGGCCGCCTCGCCTTCGAGAGCGAGGTCGGTGCCGGCACGGTGGTGCGCGTGACGCTTCCCGAGCACCGCCCCCGCGCCGCGGCGGAGCCGACGGCGGAGGCCGATCAGCCGTAGGCGGCGATCGCCCGGGCGGAGCCGGGCTCGGCCACCTCGAGCCCCGAGCCGACATACTCGTTGAGCTTGTTGCGCAGCGTCCGGATCGAGATGCCGAGGATCTTGGCCGCATGGGTGCGGTTGCCGAGGCAGTGGTCGAGGGTGTCGAGGATCAGGTCGCATTCGACCTGCGCCACGGTGCGGCCGACGAGCCCGCGGGTCGCGGCTTCCGCCACCTGGGCCGCGCGCGTCGCGGCACCGACCGGCGCGGCGATCGAGTCGCCCTCCGGCGTCAGGATCGCGTCGGCGCCGATCTCAGGGCCGGAGGCGAGCAGCACCGCCCGGTGCAGGGTGTTCTCGAGCTCGCGCACGTTGCCGCGCCACGGGTTCTTCAGCACCATCTCCTGCGCCGCCCGCCCGAGCGGCCGCACCGGCACGCCGTTCACCTCGGCATACTTCTTGGCGAAGTGCGCGGCGAGCTCGAGGATGTCGGCCGGGCGCTCGCGCAGGGGCGGCAGGCGCAGGTGGACGACGTTGAGGCGGTAGAACAGGTCCTCGCGGAACGTCCCCTTGCGGACCTCCTCGGCGAGGTTGCGGTTCGAGGTAGCGAGCACGCGGATGTCGACCTTGACCGGGGCCGAGCCGCCGACGCGGTCGATCACCCGCTCCTGCAGCGCCCGCAGCAGCTTGGATTGCAGGCGGACGTCCATCTCCGAAATCTCGTCCAGCAGCAGCGTGCCGCCGTTGGCCTCCTCGAAGCGGCCGATGCGCCGGGCGACCGCGCCGGTGAAGGCGCCCTTCTCGTGGCCGAACAGCTCGGATTCGAGCAGGGCCTCGGGGATCGCGGCGCAGTTGACCGAGACGAACGGCTTGTTGCCGCGTGCCGACTTCTGGTGGACGTGGCGGGCGAGCACCTCCTTGCCGGTGCCGCTCTCGCCGGTGATCAGCACCGAGGCCTCCGAGCGGGCGATCTGCTCGGCCAGGCGCACTACCTTCTCCATCGAGGCGTCGCGCCAGACGAAGGCGCGTCCGTCCGCCGAGACCGCCTCGAGCACGGCGGCGATCAGGTCCGGGTCCGGGGGGAGGGGGATGTACTCCTTGGCGCCCGCCTGGATCGCGGCGACGGCGGCCTTCGCGTCGGTGGTGACGCCGCAGGCGACGACCGGGGTGCGGATGCGCTCCTCGCTCAGCGCCGCGACGAGGTCGCGGATCGAGAGCCCGACATCGATCATGATGAGGTCGGCGCCCTTGGCGCGCAGGACGTTCAGCCCCTGCGCGACGCCGTCGGCCTGGGTCACCGCCGCCCCGCGGTTCATCGCGATCTTCGAGGCGGTGATCAGCTCGCCGTTGAGCCGTCCGATGATCAAGAGCCGCATCGCGGTGTCTCCGTTCTAACTGTGTCGGCGCCGCGGACCGCCCCGTCGTGCACGGCGGAGCGCGGGGCCCGGGTCTCAAGAGGTCAGCGGTCGCCCTTGACGATCTCGGTCATCGTCACCCCGAGGCGATCCTCGACCAGGACGACCTCGCCGCGGGCGACGAGGCGGTTGTTGACGAAGATGTCGACCGCCTCGCCGACCTTGCGGTCGAGCTCCAGCACCGCCCCGGGGGCGAGGCGGAGCAGGTCGCCGATCGGCATCCGCACGGCACCGAGCACCGCCGACACCATCACCGGCACGTCGAAGAGCTGCTCGAGGTCGGAGGCGCTCTTGGGCGTCGTCGGCACGTCGCGGATCGAATCCTCGCCCGCGAAGGCCGGATCCTGGTCGCCGAGCTGCGGCAGGCTGAAATCGTCGGACATCGGGCTCTTTCGATCTCTCAGGGTTCGACGGTGGTGCCGAGGGCATCGAGGACCGCGGCCTCGATGCGGGCGCGCTCGCGCACGATCCCGCCGTCGGCCCACTCGATGCGGGCGTCGCCCGACGCCATGTCGGGATCGCCCAGCACGACGAGGCGGCCCTCGTAGCCGCGCTCGCGCGCCAACCGCTTCATCAGCCCCTCGGCCTCCTCGACGAGGCCGTCATGGACGCGCACGACAAGGTGCGGCACGCCGCGCAGGTGCTGGAGGGCGGCACGCGCCGCCTCGCCGATCGCGGCGAGCGGCCGGGCGTCGAGGGCATCGCCCGCGATCTTGCGGGCGAGCAGCACCGCCACCTCGACCGCCTGGTCCTCGCGCGCCACGTCGCGGGCGTCGGCCTGCGCGATCAGCCCGGCGGCGGCGAGCGACAGGCGGGTCATCGCATCGGACAGCCGCGCCTGCGCCTGGGCCTCGGCCTGGGCGCGGCCCTCCTGCACGCCGCGGGCGTGGGCGTGGGCGGCGGCCTCGTCGGCTGCCTCGGCCGCGCGCACGCTCTCGCGGCTCGGCTGCGGCCGGCGGAAGTCGGTCTCGAACAGGAACGGCGTCTTGGCCGGAGCGGGCTTGGCGTTCAATAGACCAGCTCCTCCTCGGCGCTGTTCTTGGCGATCATGATCTCGCCCTTGTCGGCGAGGTCCTTGGCGAGCTCGGTCATCTTGGCCTGGGCCTCGTCCACCTCCTTGAGGCGGATCGGGCCGATCGAGCCCATCTCGTCGGTGAGGTTCTTGGCGGCGCGGGTCGACATCTGCGCCAGGAAGAAGCCGCGCACGCGCTCGTCGGCGCCCTTCAGCGCCCGGCACAGGGTCTCGTTGTCGACCGAGCGCATCAGCGTCTGCACGCTGCCGGGATCGAGCTTGAGCAGGTCCTCGAAGGTGAACATCAGCTCGCGGATGCGCTTGGCCGAGCCGCGGTTGCCCTGGTCGAGGGCGGCCAGGAACCGGCCCTCGGTCTGGCGGTCGAAGGCGTTGAAGACGTCGGCCATCATCTCGTGCGCGTCGCGGCGGGCGGATTGCGCGATGGTGGCGACGAACTCGACGCGCAACGTCTCCTCGATGTGGCGGAGCGCCTCCTTCTGCACGGTCTCCATCCGCAGCATCCGGTTGAGCACGTCGATGGCGAATTCCTCCGGCAGCAGGGTGAGCACCTTGGCCGCGTAGTCGGAGCGCACCTTCGACAGCACCACGGCGACGGTCTGCGGGTACTCGTTGCGCAGGAAGGCGGCGAGGATCTCGGGATCGACCTGGGCGATCGAGGCCCAGACCCGCTTGCCCGAGGCGCCCTTGATCTCGGCCATGATCATCGAGACCTGCTCGGTGGGGAAGATCTTCAGCAGCAGTGACTCCGTGCGCTCGAAGTTCGAGGTGATGCCCCCGCCGGTCGACAGCCGCGAGACGAAGTCGATGATCAGCTTCTCGACCGTCTCGGCTTCCAGCGATCCGAGCTGGACCATCGCGTGCGAGACCGTCTTGATCTCGTCCTCCTCCAGGCGCTGCCAGATCGGCGCCCCCTCGGCCTCGCCGAGGAGCAGCAGCAGCGCGGCGGCACGTTGCGGCCCCGGCATCGACGCGAACGCCGATCCCCCGAGGTCCTGCAAGCTCTCACCCAGTCCCGCACCCGCCGCCATCGTCCCGTCCCCTCCTCAAAGCCACTCGGTCGTCGTTCGCATCGTGCCGGCTACGGCGTTTCCTGGATCCAGTTGCGCAGGACCTCGACCGTCTCGGACGGGCTGGCGCGGACCATGTCGACCACCCGCTGCACGGTGTCGGCCTGGATCTGCCCGTTGATCTTGGCGAATTCCATCAGCCGGGCAGTCTGGTTCTCCCGCGGCACCAGGATCGTGCCGCCGGCTTCGATGTCCACCCCGCCCGCCGCGCCCGCCGCACCGAGCAGCGGCGTCGCCGCCGGGTCGGAGGCGAGCACGCGGCGCAGCAGCGGACGCACGACGACGAGCAGCACGATCAGGGTGAGCAAGGCGAGCACGCCGAGCTCGACGAACCGCATCACGTCTTCCTTGGTCGGGCTGAGCAGCGACTGGATCAGCGTCGGCTCGACGAAGTCGGCCGGAGTCGGCGCCTCGGCGAAGCGCAGGTTCACCACCTCGATCTGGTCGCCGCGCGCCTTGTCGAAGCCGACGGTGCTGCGCACCAGGGCCGCGATCCGCTCGATCTCGGCCGCCGGCCGGGGCTGGTAGGCGACCTTGCCGTCGGGGCCGGGCGCGTAGGCGCCGTCGACCAACACCGCCACCGAGAGGCGCTTCACCCGGCCGCCCTCGACCACCTCGGTCCGCGTGACCTTGGAGATCTCGTAGTTCGTGGTCTCCTCGTTCTTGTTCGAGGAATCCTTCGGCGCGGGCGCCTTGTCCTGGGCCGCGCCGGGAAGCTCGTTGCCGACGCTGACCGAGCCCTCGTTGTTGGCGGTCTGCGAGGCCTCGGTGCGGGTCTGGCTCGAGCGTACCACGCGGCTCTCGGGGTCGAAGGTCTCCGAGCGGCTCTCGACGCGGTTCATGTCGAGCTCGGCCGAGACCTGGACGCGGGCACGGCCCGGCCCGACGATGCCGGCGACGATCTCCTCGATCTGCGAGCGCAAGCGGCGCTCGAGTCCGGTCTGCTTCTCCTCGAAGGCGCCGGCCTCGCCCTGCTCACCGCGGGCGCCGTCCGCCAGGAGCCGGCCGCGCTCGTCGACGATCGAGACGCGCTCGGGCTTCAGGCCCTCGACCGCGGAGGCGGCCAGGTGCCGGATCGCGCGGACCTGGCCGGCATCGAGGTCGCCCATCAGCTTTAGGACGATGGCGGCGCTCGGCAGCTCGCGGTCGCGCTCGAACAGGCGGCGCTCGGGCAGGACGAGGTGGACGCGGGCGGCCTGGACCCGGCCGATCGCCCGGATCGAGCGCGACAGCTCGCCTTCGAGCGCGCGCAGGTGGTTCACGTTCTGGACGAAGTTGGTCGACGAGAACGCGTCGCCCTTGTCGAAGATCTCGTAGCCGACGCCGGCCTGGCTCGGCAGGCCCTTGCCGGCGAGGTCCATGCGCAGGCGGGGCAGGTCGGCGCGCGGCGCCATCACGGTCTGGCCGGTGTCGCCCCGGGTCTCGTAGCGGATGCCGCGGGCATCGAGGTCGCGCACCACGGCGGCCGCATCCTGGGCCGACAGGTCGGCGAACAGCACGCCCATGTCGGGGCGCGAGACCCGCAGGATCACGAAGGCGAAGAAGCCGATGAGGGTCAGCGTCACCGCCGCCATCGCGGCGAGGCGCGCCGGTCCGAGCTTGGTGACGAGATCGAGAACCGGCTTCACGGCTGTTACGCGCCCACCCCAGGCGGGCGCCGCGATCGGCCCCGCCCGGCAGAATTTGCCCAGGCCGTGGTTAGCGGGCGGTTAACGAATGGCCGCCGCCCCTCCATCGCCGAGGCCCTCCAAGCAGCGAAGCCGCATCCGCGGGAGGCGGATGCGGCTTCGCGTGAAACCGGCGGCGACCGCGCGGGCTGAACCGCGCCGGCCGGGGCACGAGGTCGAGTCAGTGGCGGTAATGCTGGATGCGCGTGGTGCGCAGGCCGGCAAGGCCGTGCTGGTCGATCGAGAACTGCCAGCTCAGGAACTCCTCGGTGGTGAGGGTGTAGCGCTGGCAAGCCTCTTCCAGGCTAAGGAGACCGCCGCGGACGGCGGCCACCACTTCGGCCTTCCGGCGGATCACCCATCGACGGGTGCTCGTGGGCGGCAGGTCGGCGATCGTCAGGGGACTTCCATCGGGCCCGATCACGTATTTCACTCTCGGGCGGTGCGGTTCGGTCATGATACGCTCTACAACTCGACTGACCTGTCGAGCCATCAACCTACTTGCGCGGGCTTAAAACATGTTGAAGCGGATCACTCGGAAGTGATTCGTTATCCCGAGGTTGTGGACAACCCGATCCCGGTGACGCTGGAGAGCGGCACGCGCGAGGTGCCGATGACCAGGACCGGGTTGGCCCCGCTGAGGTCGACCTCGTCCACGGTGCCGGTCGTCTCGGTCGCGACCGAGACGGCGGCGCCGGTCGCATCGGTGGCCGAGACCTTGATCGAGTAGGTGCCCGCCGCCGAGGCGAGCCCGGACGAGTTCTTGCCGTTCCAGGAGAAGGTCTGGGGGCCGGCGGCGAGCGACGTCGTCTGTGTGCCGACGACGTTGCCGTTGGAATCGGAGATCGCCACCACCGCCTTGGTCGCTGCGCGCGCCGGCGTCAGGCTCCAGGTCGCGGAGCCGTCCTTGAGGTCGGCCGTGGTGCCGTCGGTGGTGATGGTCTTGCCGATGTAGCTCGTGGCCGAGGCCGAGCTCGCCGCCTTGCTGCTCGCCAGGATGCTGTCGAGGCGGTCGTTGCCCTTGAGCTGCTGCTCCACCTGCGCGAACTGCACCAGCTGCTGCGTGAACTGGTTGGTGTCCATCGGGTCGAGCGGGTTCTGGTTCTTGAGCTGCGTCGTCAGCAGGGTCAGGAACTGCGTGAAGTTGCTCGCCAGCGTCGCGCTGTCGGCGGTCTTGCCCGTGCTGCTCGAAGAGGCCGCACTGGTCAGGCTGGAAATGCCGCTGGTCATCGTGGGGGCCTCCTCAGATTCGGATGTCGAGGCCGCTCAGGCCCCGGAGCGCGCGCGTCGGCGCGATCTCCGCGACGGCGGCCTCGGAAGGGGTGCCGGGCGGGGCGCTGCTGCGGCCGGGCTGCCCGCCGCGCTGCGCGGTCTCCCCGCCGGATCCGCCGTCGCTGCGCAGCGACATCGTGATGCCGCCCTGCGACGGGTCGAGCCCGGCCTGGGCCAGTGCCTGCTGCAGGCTGCCGGCATCGCGCTGGAGCATCGCCAGGGTCTCGACGCGCTCGACGACGAGATGCGTCGTCACGGTGCCCTTGTCCTTGTCGATGTCGAGGGTGACGTCGACGCGGCCCAGCTCAAGCGGATCGAGCCGGATCTGGAACTCGCTCGATCCGGCGAGCGACCGCAGCCCGATCGTCATCGGCACCTGACCGAGCGGCACCGGCGCCGCTGTCGGCTGGGCCGCGGCCTTGTCCGCGGCGATCGGCGAGGAGCCGGACGGCGCGGCCTGGGCCTTGGCGACGGGGTCCGGCGTCGCGGGTCCGGCCGACGCGGCGTCGGTGAGCGCGGCGAAGAGGTCGGCCTTGGCCGCCGTGCCCGGCCCGGCATCCGCGCCGGCCACCGCATCGTCGCCCGTCGCGTCCGCGGGCGATGCCGTCCCGCCGGCGATCTCGGCCAGCCCGGCGTCGGCGTCGCGCCGGTGC
>NZ_VRUU01000064.1 GCF_008039875.1 Methylobacterium sp. WL119
GCCTCAGCCGGCGGCGCGCGCCGCGGCGCCGGCGGCGCCGGACGCGCTCAAGTTCGACATCGTCCGCGTCGAGCCGAACGGCGAGTCGGTGGTGGCCGGCCGCGGGGCGCCGAACACCGTCGTCGAGCTCCTGGTCGACGGCAAGGCGGTGGCCAAGGCGCTCGCCGACCCGAACGGGCAGTTCGCGATCGTGCCGCCGGCGCTGCCCGCGGGCAACAGCGAGATCGTGCTGCGCTCCACCAATGCCGAGGGCCGCGAGACCCGCTCGACGGAGAGCGTCGCGGTGGCGGTCTCGCCCTCGCGCACCGAGAAGCCGCTGGTGGCGCTGACCGCGCCCGACAAGCCCACGGTGGTGCTGTCGCAGCCGGAGGTCCGGACGGCGCAGCGGGCGCCGGACCCGGCGCCGGGCCAGGCGGTCGCCGGCAGGGATACCCCCGTCAAGGGCGCGGCGAAGGCCCCTGCGGCGAAGGACGCGGCGGCCAAGCCGCCTTCCGGGAAGGCCGCCAAGGACGCCCCCGCGCCCGTCAAGATCGTCAGCGTGGACGCGCAGGAGGGCGGCCGGCTGTTCGTCACCAGCCAGGCCGCGCCGGGTGCGACGGTGCGGCTCTACCTCAACGACACGCTGATCGCCCCGGCGAGCGTCGGCGCCGACGGCAAGGTCACCTTCACCATCGGCCGCGGGGTGAAGCCGGGCGCCTACACGGTGCGGGTCGACCAGGTCGATTCGGTCTCGGGCAAGGTGCGCAGCCGGGCCGAGGTGCCGTTCTCGGTGCCGGAACCCGCCCGCGTCGCGACGAACCTCGCGCCGCCCAGGCCCGGCGCGGCGGCGGACAAGCCGGCCGAGCGGCCCGCCGCCCCGGCGGCGCGGGCCGAGGCCGTCTCGCCCACCCCGGCCGCGATCGAGCCGCCGCGGGCGGGGGTGTTCGTCCCCGCGGTGAGCACGGCCAAGATCATCCGCGGCGACAGCCTGTGGCAGATCAGCCGGCGCACCTACGGCGCGGGCGACCGCTACACCGTGATCTACGATGCCAACCAGGAGCAGATCCGCAACCCGGACCTGATCTATCCCGGCCAGATCTTCGTGCTGCCGGGCGACGGCAAGGACGCGAAGGCGGGCAGGAACGGCTGAAGATTCCCCCACGCCGCCCCGCCCCGCGGCGGCTGCGGGTGTGCCACGGGCGGCGCCGGCTTATATGCCGGGGCGAGCCTCCTCTTCCGGACAATCGCGTATGACCTCCACTCCCCCGCCGGCGCCCGACGCGCGCCCGGGCCTCGTCGCCACCTATCGCCGGCTGTGGCCGTATCTCTGGCCCTACGGCCGGCCGGATCTGCAGCGGCGGGTCTTCCTGGCGTTCGGGCTGCTGCTGGTGGCCAAGCTGGTGACGATGGTGACGCCGTTCACCTTCAAGTGGATCACCGACGCGCTGGTCGCGGCGGTCGGCGGCCAGGAGCACGGCAAGGAGCAGGTGCCGACCGGGATCTTCGCCGCGCCGATGCTCTTGATCGCGATCTACGGCGCCTCGCGCATCCTGATGGCCGGGCTGACGCAGGCGCGCGACGGGCTGTTCGCCAAGGTGGCGATGCACGCGGTGCGCCGCCTGGCGCTGAAGACCTTCCGACACATGCACCAGCTCTCTCTGCGCTTCCACCTCGAGCGCAAGACCGGCGGGCTGACGCGGGTGCTGGAGCGCGGGCGCTCGGGCATCGAGGAGCTGTCGCGCCTGATGGTGCTGACGCTGGTGCCGACCATCGTCGAGTTCGTTCTGGTGCTCGGCGTGCTGGCCTGGGAGTTCGACTGGACCTACTCCCTGGTCGTCTTCGTGATGGTCGCGGCCTATCTCGGCTTCACCTACAAGGCGACCGAGTGGCGGATCGCGATCCGCCGCCGCATGAACGAGTCCGACACCGACGCCAACACCAAGTCGGTCGACTCGCTGCTGAACTACGAGACGGTGAAGTATTTCGGCGCCGAGGCCCGCGAGACCCAGCGCTTCGACGGCGCGATGGCCCGGTACGAAAAGGCCTCGACGCAGACCTACGTGTCGCTGGCCGTCCTCAACGCCGGCCAGGCGCTGATCTTCACGCTGGGCATGACCGCGGTGATGTGGCTCGCCGCCCGCGACATCCTCGCGGGGCGCACCACCATCGGCGGCTTCGTGCTCGCCAACACCATGCTGGTGCAGCTCTCGATGCCGCTGAACTTCATGGGCATGATCTACCGCGAGATCAAACAGGCGCTGATCGACATCGACGACATGTTCCGCATCCTCCACCGCAACCCGGAGATCGCGGACCGGCCGAACGCCCCGGCGCTGGTCGCCGGCCCGGCCGAGGTGCGCTTCGAGAACGTGCACTTCGCCTACAACCCGGACCGGCCGATCCTGCGCGGCGTCTCGTTCACGGTGCCCTCGGGCAAGACCGTGGCGATCGTCGGCCCCTCGGGCGCCGGCAAGTCGACGCTCTCGCGCCTGCTGTTTCGGTTCTACGAGCCGCAGAGCGGCCGCATCGCCATCGACGGGCAGGACATCGCCGCGGTGCGCCAGGATTCGCTGCGCGCCGTCATCGGCATGGTGCCGCAGGACACGGTGCTGTTCAACGACACGATCGGCTACAACATCCGCTACGGCCGCTGGGAGGCGAGCGAGGCCGAGATGCGCGAGGCCGCCCGCCTCGCCCAGATCGACCGCTTCATCGAGGGCCTGCCGGAGGGCTACGACACGCCGGTGGGCGAGCGCGGCCTGAAGCTCTCGGGCGGCGAGAAGCAGCGCGTCGCCATCGCCCGCACCATCCTGAAGAGCCCGCCGATCCTCGTCCTCGACGAGGCGACCTCGGCGCTGGACAGCTTCACCGAATCGCAGATCCAGGACGCGCTCGACCGCATCGCGAAGGGCCGCACCACCCTGGTCATCGCCCACCGCCTCTCGACGGTGGTCAACGCCGACGAGATCCTGGTGCTCGACAAGGGCGTCATCGTCGAGCGCGGCACCCACGCCGCGCTGCTCGACCAGGACGGGGTCTACGCCGCCCTGTGGAACCGCCAGCGCGAGGCGGACGCGGCGCGGGCGGCCTTGCGCCGGGCTGAGGAAGCCGCAGCACGCCAAGATGCAATCGCTGCGGAGTAAAGTATCACATGCTAGAGTACCATTCGCAAACTAAAACAAGCTGCGCTCGTTAACACAGCTAGCCCAAGTAGTGGAATTTACTTACTGCATTAAAGGTTTTGAGATTATTCTTTCGGTCCGGTCGAGCGAAGGTTCCAAATTTTCCATTGCGCAGAAGCAACGCTTAGGGGTTGCGCAATAAAATTTTGGTCAGTTACTATACCGCTCGCGCGGCTGCATGGAGGCTCCCGAGTGTCCCCTTTGGCTTCCGATCGTATGTAGATCGCCCTTCAAGCATTTGAACGAAGGCCTCATTCCTGTTCGTGGCACGATCGACCAACCGATCGAAGGCGAGCACTTCAAGCATCAGGTTCAATCCGCCATAATATCGGTACGCCATCTGGCCGCCATAGTTTGTTATGACGAAATCTTCGTTTTTAAGATAACTCTGAAGACTGTCATTCCAATCTACAAGAACATATCCGCGAACCATCTTATCGGATGGAATAGTAATTTCTCGATTGCCAGAAGTTTTTATTTTGCCTATTTTACGAATAGCTGAAATTTTTTTTCATCTGATCCACTGGATCATCTGTTAACTCATCACCATCAGATTTGTATCCTGTTTTTTGAGGTCGTTTCATTTCTACGACCATAAGCTCATTCTGGTTATTTATAAGAAGATCATGGGCGTATTCGCCTTTCGCCCGATGCGGTCCTTGGGGTGTACGATCACTCGAAATATATTGCGCGTAGGCTAGGTCATCATCTATGAGCCATAGGTTGTGCGCGCTGTAGTCAATCTCATCGCTATCTTTATAGCGCGGGTAAATAAGTGTATGTACTTTGTCTTCCGTCGCTAGGATACCCTCTTGTTTTTTTAACAGCTCGCGAAAGATAGTAATAACATGATTACGATAAGCAACATACACAGCTAAAGCTTCTTTAGCGTCTTCTGGAATTTGGGTTTTTACGAGATTCTCTAGCAGTTCAATGCTCGCGTTTTGGCTAATTTTTGAGAAGTCAAATTTTCTGCGAAATCGCTCTACAAATAAATCTTGTGCAAGCTGCTCCCGCGTCTCGGTGATCGACCGTTTTCCCACAAAATCCGCAGCTGATTTGTTACCAAGACCCCGGCGTAGCAGAGGATCTATAGCGATCAAATGCTCGACATCGGCGACCATTCTAGCCCGCCGCTCGCTGGTGTATGAGCTTTCAATTTCAAGTATATGCTGCTTAGCCATAGCAATAAGATGATCTTTAACGGATTTTTTCTTGCCATCATATTCAATTTTTGCATGCAAGTTTGTAATTCGGTCGCGAGATTGAGAAGACATGAAAAAATCGCTAGATACCGCTACTAGATAGTAATACCGTCGTGGACCCTTTTCAGAAGGTTCTACGAATGGTTTGTCGTTCAGGCCGGATGAAATGTTCTCAAGTTCGCTCGCTGCTCGATTATTTGCATAGAAATATAGCCTATGTTTCTTGGCCTGCGCTTCTCCAATCTTAAAATAACTGAATTCGAATTTTCTGTTCGCCTGTGCAATCTCAAGATATTCCGTCCGCGATCCACCGACGGAAAGGGATCTATTAAAATATTAATTAATATTGATTGGAATTTCATCGACTGTCAATATGGTATGCTTCGGTACTTTTCTTTGAATAAATTCGATTAAAAAGTGATCAAGCGCTGCAGAAGCAATAGATGTTTGCGCATCCCCGCTCGAATATTGTGGTCCGGCGAGATCAAAATAAGCACTGCTCTCTTCAGATGGTGATTTTAGTAGTGCTGTGAGGCCCGTACCGAACCGATGGGCGCCGGCCCCTCCATTGATCGGAACTTCGATTAGATTGTCATCGCTAGCAAATGGCTCGTATCTATAAACGCCGCCGGAGCTGACGCCACGTAGATCGATTTGCCGAGACGAATAAAATACTTCTCTAAAATTTTTGAAGGCAATAAAACGACCAAATCCCTTACCTCCTCGCTCATATTTATTCCCCGTAAGGGGAGTTAGAAAAGCTCCTAAGTTTTTCTCGTCAAAACCAATCCCATTATCGGCGATGATGATCTCTCGGTTAGTGCTCAAAAATTCGATTTCGATGATTCCCTTGTTCTCTGCAGCATCACCCCACCGTTCCTCAATCGAATGGAGGGAATTAGAAACAGCCTCGAACAAGGGGAAAAGAAATCCATTTAGGCCATCCGGTAAGGTGGCGCGTTTCACCTCGGATGCCAGGTCAATCGACTTGGGCTTCACACTTGCCCCCGATGCGAATGGTGAACGCCCGTCCGATTTCAAAACAATGCCCGTCGGATCTCAAAATGCCGAGCGCACCGCATGAGGGCAACCACATGATGGCACTGCCGCTCGGGCTATTCGTCTCTTGGTTAGTCGGCCCCGCCATGCGCCTGCAGCTTACGCTGTGAGTGTCTTCCTTAATTGAAAATGAGCGTGTTTGGCGTCCAAAATAAGTTGTATGCGGCTTTCATAAAAGGCATCTGGTCGAGGCTAGCTCGCGTGTCAGCATATTGACAAAATTCCTATAACATGCCTATAACCCCATCACGCGCTGCACGGCGCCGGGGCTGCGTTTCGTCCCGGGGCCGCCGTCAGGAGCCGGCCCGGTGATCGACGGGGCGGTCGGCAGCGTGGCGGTCCTGCGCGGTGGGTCGATCAACCCGCCGCGATACGGCGTCCATAATGCGCGGCGCGGGGCGCACCGAGCGGCGGGCTGTCGCCCGCAAGCGGAGCGCCCTCAGAAGAGACCTGAGCCCGTCCCGACGTTAGGGAGGGTGCGGGGATCGCCCGTTCCGGCTGTCGCCGGGGCGACCCGGCCCTACGTGGCCGGATACGTGACCGGGGCCCGCGTCGCGCGGGCCGCGGCGGCGGGGCCGTGCGGTACGTAAAGCCGCGACGACAAATCGGCGCCGGGTGCCCGCGTTCTCGGGGCCCGGCACCGCGGGGCGCCGGGGAACCGGCTCATTGCGCATCATCCCAGGGTTCCGCGGCGTCCCGCGTCTCCTGTCCGTGATGTCGGGGCCATGCCGCCGGCGGAGGCTTTCCGCGCGGGGTGGTCTTGGCGTGCCTGGACGATCGGATGCCATCGACCGTCATTCCGGGGCCGCGCAGCGGAGCCCGGAATCCAGACGCGCCGAGGGTGCCGGACCTTGCTCGCGTCGGCGGCTCTGGGTTCCGGGCTCGCCTTCAGCGCCCCGGAATGACGGGGCGGATGTCGGTCCGATGGGGCGGCCAGACCCCCGCGCGACGGCGCCGGCGGTTGACCTTCGCGCCCTGGGCTGCCATCGCGCGGGTCAAAATCCCGTTGGCCCCGCGCCCTTCGCGCGCCCCTTCCGAAAGACCGCATGAACGACCTTCTCCTGACGATCCGCCGGACGCTCGTCCCGATCCACAAGGAGGGCTACCCCTTCATCGTGATCGGGATCGTGCTCACCGTGCTGGCCGGCACCTTCTCGCAGTTCTTCGGCTGGGTGTTCCTGATCCTGACCCTGTGGGTCTGCTACTTCTTCCGCGACCCCGAGCGGGTGACGCCGGTGGCCGAGGGCCTCGTGGTCTCGCCGGCGGACGGGCGGGTGAACCTGATCTCGACCGTGCTGCCGCCGCCCGAGCTCGACCTGCCCCAGGTGCCGATGACCCGGGTCTCGGTGTTCATGAACGTGTTCGACTGCCACGTGAACCGCGTGCCGGTGACGGGCAAGATCGGGCAGATCCACTACACGCCGGGGCTGTTCCTCAACGCCGAGCTCGACAAGGCGAGCGAGGACAACGAGCGCAACGGGATGGTGATGGAGACCGTGCACGGCGGCCAGCCCGTGCGGGTCGGCGTGGTGCAGATCGCCGGCCTCGTGGCGCGCCGCATCGTCGGCTTCGTCTCGGCCGGCGACCAGCTCTCGGTGGGCGAGCGCTTCGGACTGATCCGCTTCGGCTCGCGGGTCGACGTGTACCTGCCCGTCGGCACCTGCGTGCTGGTCGGCCTCGGCCAGAAGGCGGTCGCCGGCGAGACCGTGCTCGCCGACCTCGGCGGCGGGCCCGAGCGTTCGTTCCGGCGCATCTGAGGGGAGGGGGCGATGGACGATCTCTTCCCGCCCTTCGAGCCGGACGCGAACGAGCCGCGGCCGCGCCGGTTCAAGCCGGTGCCGTTCCGGATGATCGCGCCCAACATGATCACCCTGATGGCGCTCTGCCTCGGGCTGACCGCGATCCGCCTGGCCTTCGAGGGCAAGTTCGAGCCGGCGGTGATCGCGATCATCGCGGCGGCCGTGCTCGACGGCATCGACGGGCGGGTGGCGCGGCTCCTGAAGGGCACCTCGCGCTTCGGGGCCGAGCTCGATTCGCTGGCCGACTTCGTCAACTTCGGCTGCGCGCCGGCGCTGATCCTCTACGGCTTCGCGCTCCACAACCTGAAATCGCTCGGCTGGATCGTGGCGCTGATCTTCGCCATCGCGATGGCGCTGCGGCTCGCCCGCTTCAACGCGATGCTCGACGACCCGAACCGCCCGGAATGGAAGAAGGACTACTTCGTCGGCATGCCGGCCCCGGCCGGCGCGATGACGGCGATGCTGCCGCTCTACCTGCACTTCCTCGGCTTTGGCTTCGAGGCCTGGGCGGCGCCGGCGATCCTGGTCTACGTGCTCGGCATCGCCCTGCTGGTGGTCTCCACCGTGCCGACCTTCTCCGGCAAGACCATGGGCAAGCGCGTGCCGCGCGGGTGGGTGCTGCCGATCTTCCTGGCGGGCGTCGCCGCCTTCGGCCTGCTGATCTCGTTCCCGTTCGAATCGCTGGTGGCGATCAGCGCCGCCTACATCGTCGGCCTGCCGATCGGTGCCGCGCAGTACCGCCGCCGCGCCCGGCTCGAGCCGGCGGCCCGCATCGAGTCCGGCGAGGACCCGGCCTCGGCGATCTGACGGTGGATGCCGGCCCGCGTGCGCTTGGCGGCCCCCGCCGCCACGCGTAGCGTGAGGCACCTGAAGGCTGGGGACCCGCCATGCTCGAAGAGTTCAAGAAGTTCGCGCTGCGCGGCAACGTGGTCGATCTCGCCGTCGGCGTGATCATCGGCGCCGCCTTCGGGGCGATCGTCACCTCGGCGGTGCAGGACGTGTTCATGCCGATGATCGGCGCGATCACCGGCGGGCTCGACTTCTCGAACTACTACCTGCCGCTGTCGTCGAAGGTGCAGGCCGGCGCGGCCTATGCCGAGGCGAAGAAGCAGGGCGCGGTGATTGGCTACGGCCAGTTCATCACCGTGGCGATCAACTTCATGATCGTCGCCTTCGTGCTGTTCCTGGTCATCCGCGCGATGAACAAGCTCGTGACCAAGGAGGAGGCCAAGCCCGAGGCCGTCGCCGAGGTGCCGGCCGACGTGAAGATCCTCGGCGAGATCCGCGACCTGCTCGCGACGCGCCCGAAGGTCTGACCCTCAGGCCGTCGGCTTGGTGCCGGCGGGCTTGCCGTCGTCGGGGGTGACGCCGAAGGCATCGAGGATGCGGTCGAGGGCGTGCTCGACGGCGCCCGTGCCCTCCTCGTGGGTCTTGAGCCGGGTCTCCAGGCGCTGAAGCTGCGGCGCGAAGGTGGCGTCGGGCGCGGGATCGTCGCCGAGGAAGCGCGGCTTCTCCTGGCCCACCGACAGCATCGAGCGCAGCTGCTGGCCGAGATGGTCGCGGACCGGCTCCGGAAGCCCGGCCTTCGGATCGATGGCGTCGTCGTTCATGGTGGGAATTCCCGTTCGCCGTCAGAGCCATAACGGGCGATGCGGCGAAGCGTTGCATGGGCGGCCGAGCGTGCGGTGGGCGCCAAGGAAAAGGGCCCCGGAGCCTGTCGCCCCGGAGCCCTCGCACGTCGCGCGGCGATGAAACGCCTAGTCGATCACTTCGACGATGCGGTGGCCGCGATCGACGAGGACCGGGCGGTTGTTGATCACGGTGTAGCGGGTGCCCGGCTGGACGCGGTACTCGTCGGGCACGTCGTAGTAGGTCACGCCGTCGCCCGGCAGGGTGGTGCCGACGGCGACGCGGCCGTCGTAATCGTAGGAGCGCACGTTGCGCTCGCGGACGTAGCTGCGGAAGCGCGGCTGCATGTCGACGCCGAGGATGCCGCCGACGGTGCCGGTCGCCGCGCCCACCGCGCCGCCGACGATCCCGCCGATCGGGCCGCCGATATCGGAGCCGGTCTCGGCGCCGCGCTCGGCACCGCGGATGGTGCCCTGCGCCTGTGCGGCGAGCGGCAGGGCGAGAACGAGGGCCGAGGCGGCCAGAAGGGTCTTGAACTGCATGGCAAAGCTCCGTCTTCCGATGCTCGCCGCGCCAACCGGCGCCGTGCGAGTGTCGGGCCGGTAACGCACGACCACCGGAAACGGATGCGTCAAAAAAGACCGATCGTCGGGCGTTCTCTCAGGCGTCCTTGGGCATCGCCGACTGGATGAACCGGTCGGAGCCGAGGTCTTCCTCGTCGTAGCCCAGCAGCTCGGCGAGCCGCCCCCGGGCCCGGCTGACGCGGCTCTTCACGGTGCCGACCTTGCAGCCCATGATGGTCGCCGCCTCCTCGTAGGAGACGCCCTCGGCGCCGACGAGCACCAGCGCCTCGCGCTGGTCGGGCGGGAGCTTGGCGAGCGCCGTCTGCAGGTCCTCGACGTCGAGGCGGTCGCCCTGGTGCGGGGCGGTGGCCAGGCGCGCGGCGTAGGAGCCGTCCTGATCCTCGACCTCGCGGACCCGCTTGCGGTGGTCCGAGTAGAAGATGTTGCGCAGGATCGTGAACAGCCACGCGTTCAGGTTGGTGCCGGGCTGGAAGCGGGCGCGATGCTGCCAGCCCTTCATCAGCGTATCCTGCACGAGGTCGTCGGAGCGGGCCGGGTTCGAGGTCAGCGACAGGGCGAAGGCGCGCAGGCTCGGCACGGCCGCGAGCAGGCCGTTGCGGAACTCCGGCTCGATCGCCTCGCCGCGGGCCTTGAGCGCCGCCTCGAGCTTCGCGATCAGCTCGGCGAAGCGGCTCGGCAGCTCGGTCTGGCCCAACGTGTCGTAGGCGCTGCGCAGATGGTCGCCGAGATGGGAGCGGATGGTGTGCGACAGGTTCGGCCGCGCATCCTTGTCGCCGTTTCCAGACTGGCTCGGAAGGGTGTCGGTCTCGTCGCGGGTCATGATGCGTCGCAATCTACGATCTTCTGCGGGCTCGCGGGTGGTCCGAAGCCGCGAGGCGGAACGTGTGCGGCTCGCGCCTGAGCCGTTCGAGTTGTTCCGTGTCTTTAGCCTATCGCGGCCGCGCTTGCACCTTCGCGACCGTCACATCCAAGTGCGTCGCGCCTCGTCTCAACAGGGCTTCGGCGCGACGACGACGGTGGCCGCCGCCGGCGCGCCGGGTTTCAGCAGGCGGATCGCGCCGTCGCGCAGGGTGATGACGTCACCGCGCGCGAGGTCGGTCCAGCATTCGTCGCGGGTCAGCGCCTGCGTCGCCACCACCGACACGACGTCGCGCTCGGTGGTCTCCTGGGCGAAGTCCACCCGCCAATCCTCGTCGATCAGCGTCGCCGTGCCGAAGGGCGCCCGGCGGGTGAGGTAGCACAGGCGCTTGCCGCAATGGGCGTAGAGGGTTCGGCTGTCGGAGAGCAGCATGTTGAACACGCCGAGCGCGTGCAGCTCGGCGCAGAGGTCGGCCACCGCGCGGTCGAGCAGCGCGGGCTTGGGCAGGGCCGAGAAGCGCCCCTGCAGGCGGCCGAGCATCCAGCAGAAGGCGTACTCGCTGTCCGTCGACCCGATCGGCATGAACCCGCCGAGCGGAAGCTTCTTCACCCCCTTGAGCTGACCGTTATGCGCGAAGGTCCAGCGCCGGCCCCAGAGCTCGCGCGAGAACGGATGGGTGTTCTCGAGGCTGACGCGGCCGCGATTGGCCTTGCGCACGTGCCCGATGACGATGCGGCTCTTGATCTTGTAGTCGCGCAGCAGGCGGGCGAGTTCCGACTTCGCGCTCGGCTCGGGCTCGTGGAAGCTGCGGCAGCCGCGGCCCTCGTAGAAGCTGATGCCCCATCCGTCCGCGTGCGGACCGGTCTCGCCGCCGCGCCGCGCCAACGCCGCGAACGAGAAGCGGATGTCGGTGGGCACGTTCGCGCTCATGCCGAGCAGTTCGCACATCGTCTCGGAAACTTACCTGATCGGGCGGGGCCTCGGCGCGGATCGTCCGCCGCCCGGATGTCCACTTCGGTTTAGGTGCGTTTCGGACGGCGAACAACCGTGAACCGCACCGCGCGTCAGCGGCCGAGGTAATCCGTCAGCGTCATGCCGACCATGATCGCGACCCAGAAGAAGCCGAGGCCCGAGAACAGCTTCACCAGCGGCGGCTCGTGGAGCACCTCCATCGACACGAGGAGGACGACGAGCGCCATCGCCGCGACGACGACGAGCTCGAGCGCCCAGACATGCTCGAACGGCAGCGTCGCGCCGAGGGTGACGTTGACCGCGAGCAGGCCCATCAGCGCGAGGAAGGTCAGGACCGGCTTGCGCAGCCGATCCTTCAGGAGCGCGCGGTCGGTGTCGGAGAGGGTCGCGAGCGGGCTGCGCATCGGGCTACCGGTTGACGACGTAGAGGATCGGGAAGGCCATGATCCAGATCAGGTCGATGAAGTGCCAGTACAGGCCGTAGATCTCGATCCAGTTCTGGTGCCGCGACAGGAACCCCGCCTTGGACGCGATCCAGGTCATGCCGAGCAGCAGCGAGATGCCGGTCAGCAGGTGCAGCCCGTGCAACAGCGTCGCGACGTAGTAGAGGTTCACGAACAGGCGCGAGGCCGGGCTCGCCGTCAGCTCGTAGGGGCGCGAGCCGAGGAACGGCATCATGTGCTCCTCGTAGTCGGCGTAGTACTCGTAGCCCTTCAGCACGAGGAACAGGCTGCCGAGAGCGGCGGTCGCCAGCATCGCTCGCACCATCGCCCGCTGCCAGCCAATGCGCGAGAACTCGATCGCCATCGACATGGTGAGGCTGGAGACGATCAGCACCACCGTGTTGACGGCGCCGATCCAGAACTTCAGGTGGCGCGCCGCCTCCTGCGTCGCCTCCGGGTGCTGGATCCGCACGATCAGCGCCACCAGGAACAGGGCCGCGAAGAGCAGGAGCTCGGTGATCAGCCACGCCCAGATCCCGAGCGTAGCGGCATAGCGCTGCTGCGCGACGGTCTCGAAATGGTGGGCGCGCTTGATGCCGACGCCGTCGGCGAGACCCGTGCTCATCGCTGCTGCCTCATCGATGCTGCGCCTTGGTTTCCTGCTCCTGGATCGGGTAGTCGTACGGAACCCTCGGCACCTCGGGCGGCGACGCGAAGTTGAGCGTCGGCGGCGGCGAGGTCGTCTCCCACTCGAGCCCCTTGGCGTCCCAGGGATTCACGGGCGCCTTCCTGCCGAACCACAGGGAATAGACGAGGTAGAGCATCGGGAAGATGTAGCCCGCCGCCAGGATCGTCGCGCCGGCCGAGGAGAGGACGTTCAGCATCTGGAATTCCGGCGGGTACGTCGCGTAGCGTCGCGGCATGCCGAGGTAGCCGAGGATGAACTGCGGAAAGAACGTCACGTTGAAGCCGAGGAAGATCAGCAGCGCCGAGATCCGCCCCCAGGCCTCGTTGTACATCCGGCCGGTGAACTTCGGCCACCAGAAGTGCAGCCCGCCGAGGAAGGCCAGCACCGTGCCGCCGACCATGATGTAGTGGAAGTGCGCGACCACGAAGTAGGTCGCATGGATGTGCTGGTTGATCGCCAGCGTCGCCAGGTACAGGCCGGTGAGGCCGCCGAGCACGAACAGGCCGATATAGCCCATCGCGTAGAGCATCGGCGTGTCGAGGCGGAGCTTCCCCTTATGGATCGTCGCAGTCCAGTTGTAGACCTTCACCGCCGAGGGCACGGCGACCGCGAAGGAGAGCGCCGAGAAGGCGAGCGAGGCGAGATCGCTCTGCCCGTTGATGAACATATGGTGGCCCCAGACGAAGAACGTCACCGAGGCGAGCCCGATCGCGGCATAGGCGACGAAGCGGTAGCCGAAGAGCTTCTTCTGGGCGAAGGCCGGGATGATCTCGGAGATCACCCCCATGCCCGGCAGGACCATGATGTACACCGCCGGGTGCGAGTAGAACCAGAACAGGTGCTGGAACAGCACCGGGTCGCCGCCATAGGCCGGGTCGAACACGCCGATGTGGAAGGCGCGCTCCATGATCAGCAGGATCAGCGCCGTGGTGATCACGGGCGTCGCCAGCAGGAAGATCAGGCTGGTGGCGTAGTGCGTCCAGACGAAGATCGGCAGCTTGAACCACGTCATGCCGGGCGCGCGCATGGTGTGGATCGTGACGACGAAGTTCAGGCCCGTCAGGATCGACGAGAACCCGACGATCGTCACGCCGATCAGCGCCGGCAGGACCCAGCCGTTCGAGAACGCGGTGGAGAGCGGCGCGTAGAAGGTCCAGCCCGTGTCGATGCCGCCGAGCACCACCGACACCATCGTGAAGAGCGCGCCCGTCATGAAGACGTACCAACTCGTGAGGTTCAGCTTGGGGAAGGCGAGGTCCTTCGCCCCGATCATCAGCGGGATCAGGAAGTTGCCGAAGGTCGCCGGGATCGACGGGATCAGGAAGAACCACACCATCACCACGCCGTGGATGGTGAAGGCCTTGTTGTAGGTGTCGTTGGCCATCACCGCGCCGTTCGGCACGACGAGGGCCAGCCGCACCACGCCCGCGGCGACGGCGCCGATGATGAAGAACGCGGTGATCGAGGCGAGGTAGAGGATCGCGATGCGCTTGTGGTCGGTGGTGAGGAACCACGAGCGCAGGGTCGATTGGGCGTGTAGATAGTCGGCCGGACGATCGAGCGTCGCCTCCGGCGCGTGCGGCTCGCGGTTCGCGATCCCGCTGTCGATCGTGCCCGATGCGCTCATCGCGTGGCCTCTCCGGACGCTGCGTCGCCCACGGTGCGGGTGTTCGATTTCAGGAAGTCGATCAGGCGGCCGAGGTCGTCCTCCGGGATCACGCCGGCGAAGCTCGGCATGATCTGCTTGTAGCCCTCGGCGAGCCGGTTGCCGTTGGGGTTGCGGATCTTGTCGCGAAGGTAGTCCTCGTCGGCCGTGATCGTGCGCCCGTCCGCCAGTCGCACCGCCCGTCCGTAGAGGCCGGCGAGCTTCGGCGCCTGCACGTTCGAACCGTCGTCGTGGCAGGTTCCGCAGCCGTAGGCATTGTAGATCGCCTTGCCGGCCGCGACCTTCGATTGCTGCGCCCCGGAATGGGTGAGCCAGTCCTGGTAGTCCCCCTGGCTGAGGATCGTCAGGCTGCCCTCCATCGCCGAGTGGTCGGTGCCGCAATATTCCGAGCAGTACAGGTGGAAGGTGCCGGGCTTGTCGGCCTTGAACCACAGCTCGGTGTAGCGGTCGGGCAAGGCCGCCATCTGCACCCGGAGCGCCGGCAGGTAGAGCGCATGGATCACGTCCTGGCTGATGATCCGCAGCTTGATCGGCTGGCCCATCGGCACATGCAGGTCGTTGATCTCGGATTGGCCGGTCGGGTGCTGGAACTTCCACATCCATTGCCGACCGATCGCCTCGATCACCATCGCGTCGGGCGGCGGGTTCTTCGAGATCACGAAGAGCCGCGCGCCCCAGACGAAGAAGATCAGCGTCAGCAGGAACGGGATCAGCATCCAGCTGATCTCGATCAGGTTCGAGCGGATGCCGCTGGTGTCGCGGTTGGCCTCCTGGCCGTCGCGGTACCGGATCGCGAACCAGGTGATCGCCAGGAACACCGGCACGGTGAGCACCAGCGTGAGCACCGTGAAGGCGAGGATCAGGTAGTCGGTCTCGACCGCGACGGCGGAGGCCGCCGCCGGCCAGAGCTCGAGGGCTGCGTGCTTCGGCGTCATCGGCTCACGGGTCCAGCGTTCGGCCGACCGTCAGCGCCATGGCACGGTCGATCGGGATGCGCGCGCGCTGCCGCGAGGCGTCGAGGAAGGCGTAGCCGTCGAGCTGCCGGCCTTCGGCCGCACGCTCGGCAGCGAGGTCGGCGTAGGGGTCGGCCTGAAGGTTCGGTGGCGGGGGAACGAGCCGCGCGGTCTGCTGCGCGGTCAGGCTCGGCAGGGCCTGGCGCTGATCGGTCGAGACCATCGTCTTCAGCCAGATCATCGCTCCGATCACGGCGAGCGCTGTCACCATCAGCCCGGCCATCACGCGGGCCGTGTTGCCGACATGGACGTCAGAGGTTTCGTAGCCCGGCCCGTCCGAGGATCCGGCCTCGCCGGATGCCTTCGCCGTCCCGGGCGAGGAAGGACGGCGGCGCAAGATTGCCAAGCCGGAGATGATCGACGAGACGAAGCCGAACCGGTGCTGCGTGCGCTCGGTGCTCATGCGACCGCGCTCCGCCGGCGCCGGGGCGAGAGAACGGGCATCAGGCGTTGCGCCACCGGCAGCAGGGCCACGGCCAGGCAGCAGACGGCGATCGCGGCGAAGGCGTCGCTCCAGCCGATCACGAAGCGGTCGCGCAGAGCGGGCGTCACGAACCAGAACATCTCGACCGCGTGGAGCGCGAGCACCAGCGCCGCCAAGACCCGCGTCGTCGGGCGCCCCGGCCGAAGCGTCGCGAGCGCGCCGAGCAGGACGACGGCCCCGCCGAGGCTCGCGAACGCACGGCCGAGCCAGCCGCCGCGAGCGAAGTACCACAAGACTTCCTGAGGAAGGTTCGCCGACCAGACGATCAGGAACTGCACGAAGTGCAGGAAGGCCCAGAGGCTCAGCAGGACCACCAGCGGCACAAGCCGGTCCTGCCCGGGGACCGCGCGCCCGCGCCCGATCGGCGTCGGCTCCTCCGGTGCCAGGAGGATCGCCGCGGCCAGGGCCAAGCTGCTCCAGGCCGTCAGCACGAGCACACCTTCGAGGCTCGAGCCGAGCCGATGGTCCAGGGATCCGACGAGGTCGGTGACGGCCAGGGTTCCGACGACGGCATGCAGCGCGACCCCGGAGATCGTGCGTCCGTCGCGGGTTTCGCCCGGGACCACGAACCGCGCGGCGAGCCAGACCCAGGCGGCGAGGTACGCGATCACCCGCAGGGCGAAGAGCGGCACCGTGAACCACAAAGCGGCCAGCGGCGTCGCGGGCGGCGCGTCGGTCCATCGATAGATCTGCCCGATGCCGAACAGGACGGGCACGCCCAGGATCGCTGCCACCGGCATCAGCCCGACGAGGCGACGCAAGGACTTGGAAAGCTCGCCTTCGCCGCGGTCGTGCTCGCGCAGGCCGAACCGCTCAAGCGCGATGGCGATCGGAAGCGCGCCGACCGGCAGGGCGAGTAGCGCGAGCCAAGCCGCCAGGTAGGACGTGGCCGCCCCGCGCCAGCCACCCGCCAGCACGGCGAGGATCGATGCTCCGGCGCCGAGGAGCAGCACCGCGATGGGACGGCGCCGTGCGGCCGAGGCGTAAGCGGCCATCATCGCGACGCCTCCAGCTTGGCCCGGTCCTCGGGCGGCAGGCCCGCGACCTCGGTATCCTGGCTCCGTTGCAGGGCGCGGACATAGGCGATGATCGCCCAGCGATCCGCGGAGGGGATCATCTGGCCCATCCCGTACATCGCCCGGTGCCCCTCCGAGATCGCGTGGTACAGGTCGTCGGCCGACGCCGTACGCTGGCGTTCGGTGGTGAGCTGACCGGCCGAGGGAAAGCCGCGCGCGACGACGATCCCGCGGCCGTCGCCCGAGGCGCCGTGGCACGGGGTGCAGTAGATGCCGTACCGCTCCCGCCCGCGCGCCAGCAGGGTCTCGGTGATGCTTGCTGGCTGCGCCGCCGGCCTGGCCGGATCGTTCCGCGGCACGGTGCCGGCGACGGGATGGCGCATCGTCATCGCCTGCGGGAAGAAGCCGTTCCTGTCCCAGGTCTTGGCACGCGGCTGCTCGCTCATGTCGGCTTCGCCGCAGGCCGCGAGCGGCAGGACGGCGAGCAGGGCCAGGAGACGCCTCATCGCGGCACCCGGCGGATGTCGAGCGGGCGGCCGGCTTCCGTGGGCAGGGACGCCAGCTTGCGCACGACGCGGTCGGCGTCGAAGCGCTCGCCCTGGGCTTCGGCCGAGAGGAAGTAGCGGTCGTCCGTCGCGCGCAGGAACCCCGGGATGTTGAACGCCGGGTGGTTCAAGCGCGGCAACCGGTTCAGGATCAGCAAGGCAAGGTGGACCGCGATCGTGCCGCTCATCATCGCGAAGGACAGGCTCGGCACCACGAAGGACGGCCACGAGAAGCGCGGACGCCCGCCGATCAGGAACACGTAGTCGTAGGCCGTCGCGTAGACGCACATCCCGAAGAAGGCGGCGCCGCCCGCGAGCGCGCCGAGGATCGCGTAGGCGCGGATCGAGCGCCCGGCGATCCCGAGGGTGCGGAGCACGCGCGGCATCGGCACGGGGCCGTGCGCGTCCAGGTGGACGTGGGCGTCGTCTCGGCCGGACAGGGCGGCGGCGGCGGCCGCGAGGTCACCTTCCGAGGCGAAGGCGGCGCTGACGCCCCAGAGCGGCGCGTCCTCCGTCCCGTCCCGCTCGCTGGCAAGCGGCCGCGCCTCGGCCTCCTTCACCGCCCTCCGCTCGGCCGCCGCCGGCACGACGGCGAGCGCCAGGCGACGGCTTTCGGTGATTGAGACCGCCGGCAGGTAGCGCAGGAACAGCAGCAGCAGCGTCAGGAACAGGCCGACGGAACCGGCGAAGGTGGCGACGCCCCAGATCGTCTCGCTGTAGGCCAGCCGCGAGGAGGGCAGGAAATCCTGGGCCAGCGTCACCACGAGGACCATGACGTGGTCGGCGTAGGCGCCGATCGCGATCAGGACGCCGATCAGCGCGACCGCGAGCGGCGACCGGCGCAGGCGGGCCGACCAGAACGCCTGTGCCGGAATCAGCAGGCACGCGACGACGGTCCAGAAGGCCCAGGCATGGGCGCCCGTTATCCGCCGGATCAGCACGTCGCGTTCCTGCTGGTCGCCGTGCAGGAACGTCGAAAAGAACTCGGTGGCGTAGCAGTACAGGCTGGCGCATCCGAGGCAGAGCATCAGCCGGGCGAGGATCTCGAGGTGCCGTGCCGAGATCAGCCCGTCGAGTCGGTAGACCGAGCGGATCAGCACCACGATCGCGGCGGTGACGCCGACGCCCGAGAACACGGCGTTGACGAGGAAGGTCACCGGCAGGATCGTGTCGTGCCAGCCCGGCATCACCGAGCCCGCGAGCATCACCGAGGCGCCGGTCTGGAGCGAGACCACAAGCAGCACGCCGAGCAGCGCGATGGTGCGGTAGGCCTGCGACCAGAGCTGCCAATGCGCCGCCGATCCGCGCCAGCCCGATGCGACGATCCCGTAGGCCTGCGCCTTCAGGAGCGACCGCTTCCGAGGGCGGCCGTGGGCCTTCTCCTGCGCCAGCGCATCCTCGACGGCGCGGTCGCGCAACGACGCGAGGTCTGGCAGCAACCCGATGTACCAGAGGCTGACGCAGACCACGAGGTAGGACACGATGTCGATCGCGTCCCACAGGAGCGGCGAGCGGAACTGCGGCCACAGGTCGTAGGTGTTCGGATAGGGCAGGTTCCAGAAGAAGAACCACGGCCGGCCGAGATGGATGATCGGGTAGAGGCCGGCGGCGCAGGTGCAGAGCAAGGCGACCGTCTCGGCGACCCGGTTGACGGCGCCGCGCCATTCCGCCCCGAGCAGGAGCAGCACCGCGGAGACGAGGAGGCTGCCGCTGGCGACGCCGATCCACCAATCGTAGCTCGCGATGTCGAGCGCCCAGACGACGGCGTTGTTGTTCCCCCAGATGCCGACGCCCGTCAGGAGCAGGTAGCACAGCACCCCGCCGAACAGGCCGAGCAGGGCGAGCGCGCCGGCGAAGGCGATCCACCAGCGGCGGTTCAACGGATGCGTCAGCGGGACCGAAGCGACGGCGCGACCGATGCCGTGCAGCGTCGCGTCGGGGCCGATCAGGCCGGTGCCGGATGGTGGCTGGAGCGTGGCTCCCGACATGGCGTCAGCCCTCCTTCGCCGGCGGCGCGAGGCTCGCGAGGTAGGTCGTCCGCGGGCGCGTGTTCAGCTCGCCGAGCAGAGCGTAGTTGCGGCCGTCCGCCCGCGCCGCGGCGATCCGGCTGCGGGGGTCCGAGAGGTTTCCGAAGGTGATGGCGCGGGTGGGGCAGGCGCCCTGGCAGGCGGTCTCGACGGCACCGTCCGGGATCGGCGCGTGCGCGTCCTTGGCGGAGTCGATGCGGGCCGCGGCGATGCGCTGGACGCAGTAGGTACACTTCTCCATCACGCCGCGGGCGCGCACCGTCACGTCGGGATTGCGCTGCTGCTGCGCCACCACCGGCATGTCGCCGGTATAATCGAGATAGTTGAAGCGCCGGACCTTGTACGGGCAATAGCTCTGGCACGTCCGCGTGCCGACGCAGCGATTGTAGACCTGCAGGTTCAGGCCCTCGCTGTCGTGCAGCGTCGCCTCCACCGGGCAGCCGACCTCGCAGGGTGCGTTCTCGCAATGCATGCACGGCACGGGCTGGAAATGCGTCTCGGGCGCATCGAGCGTGCCGGAGAAGTAGCGGTCCACCCGCAGCCAGCCCATCCATCGGCCGCGCTCGACCTCCTCGCGCCCGACGACCGGGATGTTGTTCTCGGATTGGCAGGCGGTGATGCAGGCGTTGCAGCCGATGCAGGAATCGAGGTCGATCGCCATGGCCCAGGCGGCCTCCGCGCCGCGTTCTGCGGCTGCGGGCTTCGGGTAGAACGAGGCCAGCTCGTAGGCCTTCGCATCGCCGACCGGCTTCGCGCCCTGGTGCTGGACGCGGACGAGATCCATCCCCTCCATCGTGCCGAGATCCTGGGTGGTCGCGGGCATCCGGCGCTGGCCGGTCGCGGCGAGCGTCGCGCCCTCCAGCAGCCATGGGTCCATCGCCGGCCGCAGCACGTTGGCAGCGTATCCCAGGCCCTTCGCGAGGTGGTCGGGCACGTTGCGCCCGTAGCCGAGCCCGAGGCTGACCGTGTTCTCGGCCTGCCCGGGCGTAATCCAGACCGGACCTTCGATCGCGCGCCCGTCCGCGGCGATGCGCACGATGTCGCCGTTGGCGAGCCCACGTCGCTCGGCGAGCTTCGGGCTGACACCGACGACGTTTTCCCAAACGATCTTCGTCAGGGGCTTGGGCAGTTCTTGCAGCCAGCCGAGATCGGCCAGTGTCCCGTCCCAGATGGTGGGGTCGGGGCGGAACACCACCTCGATGGTCTCCTGCGGCGCTTCCGGAGGCTTTGCCGGCGCCGAGGCGGCCTCAGTCAGCACCGTCGTCTCGGGCTTGGCCGCGCTGTCGGGCAGGAAGCCGCTGCGCAGGGCCTCCTCGAAGCGGGCCTGGAACGTGGCGTCGGTCTCGGATTCGCCGCGCATCCGCTGCTTCAGCAGATCGAGACCGTTGCCGATCGTGCCCCGGTCGAGGAAGCCCAACAGCTCGTTGGCGGCGCGGCCGTTGTAGAGCGGCGCGACGGTCGGCTGGATCAGGCCGACGGTGCCGTCGAGGGAGCGGGCATCGCCCCAGGATTCGAGCGGATGCGCCAGCGGCAGGTGCCAATCGGAATGGGCCGCGGTCTCGTCGAAGTAGAGGCCGGCATGGATCTTCAGCGGCACGCGCTCCATGGCCTGCGCGAAGTCGAGGGCGCCCGGCGCCTCGTAGACCGGGTTCACGCCGAGCACGATCAAGGTCTCGACCGAGCCCTCCGCCATGGCGGTGCTGAGGTCGCGGAGCGTCCCGGCGCCGATCGCCTGGGCCGGTGCGGTGTGCCGCACCGTCGTGCCGGCGTTGCCCAAGGCGCCGTTGAGCCGGTGGACCAGGGCATGCAACGCCGGGGAGCCGCTGAGCCCGGTGGTGACGATGCCGGCGCCGCGGGCCGCGTTCAGCGCAGCGGATGCACGCTCGAGCCAAGCCGCCGACGCGTCGTCGGCGGAGGGTGCTGTTCCGCCCTCGGCGAGGCTCAGCAGGTCCCGCGCCAGGGCTTCCATCCGCGTGGCGGCGACCGCGATCCCGTAGTCCGCCTTGGCGCTGGTCAGCGTCGGCGTCGCCGCGGCGGCGTGAAGGGTGAGGAGGTTGCCGGCCGCGTAGGATGCCTTTCGCGCGTCGCTCCAGCGCCGCGCCAGCCCGACCTGCCCGGGGCCGAGGTCGAGCATGTCCCCGTCGAGGGACACGATGGTTCGCGCCTTGGCGAACTCGGGAAGCGTCTCGAACGGCCGGCCGAAGGCGCGCCGGGCTCCTTCGTAGAGGCCGTCGCGCGCGACGCCTGCGCTGACGTACCAGCGCATCGCCGGATAGGTCTTCCGCATCCGCGCGATCTCGGCCTCGAGCGACGGCGAGGTCACCGGGCCGGTAAGCAGGGCGAGGCCTTCGCCGCCCTTCGCCTGCCAAGCCGGCATCTGCGCCAGCATCGCGCCCTGGAAGGCGGCCCACGAACTCGGCCGCCCGATATGCTGCACCGCCTGCGAGCGGAACGGATCGTAGAGGCCGAGCACCGAGGCCTGCGCCAGCACGTCGGTGCCGCCCAGGCTCCAGGGATGGTCGGGGTTGCCCTCGATCTTCAGTGGGCGGCCGTTCCGGGTGGTGACGAGGATGCCGTTGGCGAACCCGTCGAGCAGCGCCGACGAGGCGTAGCTGAGCGGCGCGCCGGGCAGGATCCGCTCGGGCGCGTTGACGTAGGGCAGCTCGTAGTGCCGCCCGTCGCTCGAGTCGCAGGCGGACAATCCGGCAAGCGCGAACGAGGCGGCCATCAGCTTCAGGAAGCCGCGCCGCTCCGGCGAGGCCGCGAGCCGCGCCGCGGCGGGAAACTCGGCCTCCAGGTAGCTTCGGAACTCGGGCGTGTCGGCGACCGCGTCGAGGCTGCGCCAGAAGGCCGGCCCGTCGCCGGACGCCAGGCGCGCGCGGATCGCGCCGATGTCGTGATGCCCGGTCATGTGCGGTCCGTCCCCATCAGCGATGACAGATCGCGCATTCGGTCAGGCGCTCGCCCCCCCGGATGTGGTTCTTGGCGACGAGCTCGGGCCCGAGGGTCGCCTGATTCTCAGGCGGCTTCCACGTCATGTTCCAGACCTGCTCCTGCGGGCGGACGTACTTCGCCGGATCGCGGTGGCAGTCGAGGCAGAACTGCATCTCGAAGGCGTTGGCGCGGTAGGTCATCTGCATGCTGGTCACGTCGCCGTGGCAGGTCGAGCAACCGATCCCCTTCGTCACATGGACCGAGTGGTTGTAGTAGACGTAGCTCGGCAGCTTGTTCAGGCGTACCCATTGAAGCGGCTCGTCGCGCGCGAAGCTGTCGCGCACCGGCTTCAGCATGTCGGACCCGGTCCAGATCTGCGAATGGCAGGTCATGCAGGTGTGGGTCGGCGGAATGCCGGCGGTCGCCTGGGTCTCCACCGTCGTGTGGCAGTAGCGGCAGTCGACCCCGAGCTCGCCGGAATGATGCTTGTGGCTGAACGGCACCGGCTGGGCCGGGGCGACCCCGACGTCGGTGACGTAATCCGAGCGCACGATCCCCGCCGCGACGATCGGGATGCCGGCAAGGCACGCCACGCCGGTGAGCAGGGCGAGCCGGTAGATCGCGTCGGCGCCCGGCGAGAACAGCTGCGCCATCAGGCGATGGCCCGCGGGCGCCGAGACCGCCGCATGTCGTCGGTGGAGAGCGTCACCAAGATGTTCGACCCTGCCTCGCCATGCCCGCAGCCCGGTCCCGCAAGGTTGACCCGGTCTGCACCGTCAAAGCAATGCGACGGAGGTTCGCTCTTGCCCGGCCGATGCCACGCGCTATGGAAGAATTCCAAGCTGAGCGACAGGGGGCGATTGGCCGCGTTTTCCGCCGGCGTGCGCAGCGTGCGGTGGCGCGCTTTTCGCGGGACCGAAGAGCGCTTATGCGCTGGGAGGCGGCGTGCGATCCGGCGGCCGCCCGGGACCGGCCGATGCGAAAGCCTTCGATCACGTGAGCGGCCATGGAGCCTGATCCGATCGTTCTCGCCTGGCGCGCGGCGCGCGGGCGCCACCTCGCCGCGGTCGCGCTGGCGCTCGGCCTCGGCGGCCCGCTCTGCATCCTCGCCCTGCTCTGCCTGCGCGACCTCGTCCACACCCTGGGACACGACGAGGCGACGGCACTGGTCTTCTTGCGCGTCGCCATCGCCCGCACGGCCGACGATTTCGTCCTGGTTCCGGGCTGGAGCCTGGCGCCGCTTGACCTCGAACGCGCAGCCTTCTTCGGTCTCTCCGCCTGCGCGTTGGCGCTCGCCGGCCTCGGCTGGTTCGTCGCCGCCCTGAGCTTCTCGGCCCAGAGCCGTGCGGTCCTGCGCATGCGCGAGGCCGCGACCGCGGCGATCCTCGATGCGCCGCCGGGTGCCCGCGAGGAGGCGCGCGGCCTCGCCGGTCTCCTCGGGCAGGCGCTCGGCCGGGTCGACGGCCTGCTCGCCATCGGCATCCTCGTGCCGGCGATGGCGCTCGGCGCGATCCTCGTCGCTCTGGGCTTCGCCGCCCTGGCCGCCCCGCGGCTGGTACCCGCCGCGGCGGTCGGCCTGTTCGCGGCCGCGATGGCGCGCGAGCTGATCCTTCGCCGCTCGGCGTCGCGGAGCGCTCTGCGCCTGCGCTCGAGCGCGCTTGCGGAACGGACGCTCGGGGATCTGGTCCGACGCATGCCGGCGGTGCGGATCCACGGCTCGGCGACCCTGGAGCGCGCGCGCATCGCCGAGAAGGCCGCGGCGACCCGCGCGGCGCTGGCGAGCGCCGAGGCGAAGCTCGCCTATGCCCGTGCGCCCTCGCTGGCGCTGGCCATCATCCTGCCGGCGATGGCTGCCGGTGCCGCCCTGTGGCGCGGCGGCGGCAACGGTGCGCCGCCCGCCCGCGACGTCGACCCCGCCGCCCTGGTCGCGGCGGCCGGCGCCTTCGCGATCGCGGCGATCCTGATCGCCCTGACGCTCAACCTCTGGCGTCTGCGCGAGGGGTTGAAGCCGCTTTTCCGCGAGACCGCCCGCACGATCGCGGCCCTGGAGGGGCGACGCGGGCGCAAGGGCGGGCTCGCCGTCCCCCGCGCCGGCGATCTCGCGGCGCGGGGCGTCGGCGCCTTCGACGCGGCGACCGGCGAACGGCTCTCGGGGGTCGACCTCACGCTGGCGATGCCCTCGCACGTCGCGATCACAGGCATCCGCGGCAGCGGCGCCCGGGTGCTCGCGGCGATCCTCGCGGGCCAGGTCGCGCCGACGGCGGGCAACGTCACCTATGCCGGGCACGATCTCGGCGCGTTCGACGCCGCGGATCGCGCCCGCCGCATCGCGTTCGCCGCCGGCGAGGCGATCCTGGTCGAGGGGACGCTCCGCGCCAACATCCTCTACGGCGCCGATCCCGCGGCCGCTCCCGATCAGCCCGCCTTCGTCGAGATCCTGCGGATCACCGGGCTCGATGCCTTCGCCTATTCCCGCGGCCTCCTCGCCCGGGTCGATCCGGTCGCCGCCCCCGACTTCGCCCGCGCCTTGGTGGCCGCCCGCGTCACGATGCGGACGATGCTGAAGGCGGAAGGGGCGGAGCGCCTGGTTGAGCCGTTCGATCCCGCCCGCTACAACCATCAGGCCACGGTCGGCGAGAACATCCTGTTCGGCGAGCCCGTGGGCCAGACCTTCGCACCCAAGCGCCTCGCTCGCCATCCCTACATGCGCGCCGTGCTGGAGGCGGAAGACCTCGTCCGCCCGCTCACGGAGATCGGCCTTGCGGTCGCGCGCAGCACCGTCGAGATCTTCGCCGATCTGCCCAACGACCATCCGCTGTTCGACGCGTTCTCCCTCTTTCCGGCCGACGAGCGTGGCTACTTCGAGGATCTGGTGGTGCGCCAGCCGGATGCGGTCGCGCTGCGTCGCGGCCCGGCGGGCCAGCGCGACCGCGAGCGGCTCATCGGGTTGGCGCTGCGCTACAGCGAAACCCGCCACCGCTTTGGGCTGATCGACGCCGCGTTCGAGGAGCGGCTCGTCGCCGCCCGCCACTCCTTCGCGCGGATGCTGCCGGCTCACCTCGCCGCCGCGGTCGAGTTCCACGATCCCACGCGGATCAACCCGGCGGCCAGCGTCGAGGAGAACCTGCTGTTCGGCCGCGTCAGCCTCGGAGAGGCCGGGGCGGAGCCGCGGGTGCGGGCGATCGTCCGGCGTGTGCTGACCGAGGAGGGCCTGGAAGCCTCGGTCTATCGGCTCGGCCTCGACAGCCGGGTCGAGCCCGGAAGCGCGGGCACCGGCTCGGTGCTCGGCGAGGGCGCGATCCCGGTCGAGACCCGGATCGCGATCGACCTCGCCCGCTGCCTGATCCGCCAGCCCGACATCGTGGTCGTCGCGATCCTGCTCGACGAGCGCAAGCCCGCCGAGATCGCGGCGCGGATCACCCGCCTGCGCGCGGCCCGGGCCGGCCGCGGCCTCATCGTCTGCGTCCCCGACGCCGCCGACCTCGACGTCCTCGACCCGTTCGATGCGGTGATCGCCGTGGAGAACAGCACCGTGGTTCCGGTGCCGGCGAAGCCCGCCCGCGCGCTCGAGCCGGCATGAAGCCATACGGACGCCGTATTGGCCGCACAGGTTCGGGCCGCGCACGGGGCGGGCACGCGGGCCGGACCGGTGCGGCCAATTCGGCGGGCGGATGGGGTGATGCCGGGGCGGGGGCGCGGGCGGGGGTGGCCGGCCCCGGGGCCCC
>NZ_VRUU01000065.1 GCF_008039875.1 Methylobacterium sp. WL119
GCAGGGGGGCGGCCGGGACGGCGGCGATCGGGCCTGCGAGGATCACGGGGTCGGCCATGGTCAGGCGCTTTCCTGCAGGGTCGGCTTCGCGGGCCCTTGCGCGGGCAGCCCCGCCGGGGCCGGTTCGGGGGCGGCGCGCAGCACGCGCTTGAACACCTCGTCCTTCGGGCCGAAGGCCTGGGCGCGGCCGTCGGCCATCATCAGCACGAGGTCGAGCGCGGCCAGGGCCGAGGGGCGGTGCGCCACGACGATGCAGATGCCGCCCCGCGCCCGCACGCCGAGGATCGCCCGGGTCAGCGCGTTCTCGCCCTCGGCGTCGAGGTTGGCGTTGGGCTCGTCGAGGATCACCAGGAACGGGTCGCCGTAGAGCGCCCGCGCCAGGCCGATGCGCTGGCGCTGGCCGGAGGACAGGCCCGCTCCGCCCTCGCCGATCCGGGTGTCGTAGCCGTCGGTCAGCCGCAGCACCATCTCGTGGATGCCCGCCGCCTGCGCCGCCGCGATCACCGCCTCGGCCGAGGCCGCCGGGTCGAAGCGGGCGATGTTCTCGCCGATGGTGCCGGCGAACAGCTCCGCCTCCTGCGGCAGGTAGCCGAGATGGGGGCCGAGGTCGGCCGGTTCCCACTGGTCGAGGGCCGCCCCGTCGAGGCGCACCTTGCCGCGCAGGGGCGGCCACACGCCGATCAGCGCGCGGATCAGGCTCGACTTGCCGGAGGCCGAGGGGCCGATCACCCCGAGGCCCTGCCCGGCCTTCAGCGCGAAGCTGACCTCGCCGACCACCGGGCGCTGCGAGCCGGGCGGGGCGATCGTGACCGCCTCCACCGTCAGCGTCCGCGACGGCGCCGGCAGGCCGTGGCGCGGCTGCCCGGCCGGGATGCGCGCGAGCAGGTCCGAGAGCCGGGCCCAGCTCTGGCGCGCCTGGACGAAGCCCTTCCAGTTGGCGATGGCGAGTTCCGCCGGGGCCAGCGCCCGCGACACCAGGATCGAGCTCGCGATGATGATGCCGGCGGTGGCCTGGCCCTGGATCACCAGCCAGGCGCCGAGCGCCAGCACGCCCGATTGCAGCGCCATGCGGAACACCTTCGACACGGCGCCGAGGCCCCCGGCCACGTCGGCGTTGCGCTGCTGGGCGTCCATGTAGTCGCGGTTGGCCCCGGCCCAGCGCGCCTGGAAGCGGCCCTGCATGCCGAGCGCGGCGAGCACCTCGGCGTTGCGGCGCCCGGCCTCCGCCAGGCCGTTGCGGCGCAGGCCGTGCCCGGTGGCGGCCTGGGCCGGCCTGCGGGTGGCGCGGTCGGTCAGCCACGTCACCGCCGCGAGGAAGAGGGCGCCGCAGAGCGCGGCGACGCCGATCAGCGGGTGGAACAGGAAGCAGACGGCCAGGTAGATCGGCAGCCACGGCAGGTCGAAGAACGCCGACGGGCCGGTGCCCGACAGGAACGCGCGGATCTGGTCGAGGTCGCGCAGCGGCAGCAGCCCGTCGCCGGGGGCGGCCCCCTTGAGCGGCGCACGCACCACGAGGTCGAACACGCGGCCCGACAGCGCCTCGTCGAGCGCCGCCCCGACGCGGGCGAGGATGCGCGAGCGGATCGCCTCGAGCGCCCCCTGGAACGCGTACAGCGTCAGCGCCAGCGCCATCAGCCCGATCAGCGTCGGCACCGAACGGCTCGGGATCACCCGGTCGTAGACCTCCAGCATGAAGAACGAGCCGGTGAGGTACAGCACGTTCACCACGCCGCTCATCACCGCGACGCCGACGAACGCCGTTCGGCAGGACGTCAGGGCCGAGCCGAGCTCTCCGGGATCCCGCGCACGCATCATGTTCCTGCCCCCGGCATGCATTCGTTCACTGTGTGCTTGCAACCGCACGTATATAATACGCGAATGGTGTTTCCTGTCTGTATGCGCGCCGGCGATTTCTGAAAAGTGGCGGTATTCACCGAGATGCGCGTCCGATATGCAAAGGCCGCGCCGCGCCTCCCGTCGCCTCCCGCAAAGAGAACGGCCGCCGGACGGGGGTCCGGCGGCCGTTTCGGGATCGGGACGTTCGACCGGGGCTCGCCCGGCCGGGGTCGTCAGGGTTTCGGCGCGGGCGCCGGCATCGCCGGATCCGGCGTCGCCGCGGGCTGGGCCGGCACGCCGGCCGGCATGTCCGCCGAGGCGACGGGCCCGGCGAGCTCGGGATAGGTCTCGACCACGTGGGCGCCGTTGAGCGGCTTGTTGGCGCCGTTGTGGCAGGTGGCGCAGTTCATCTTCGGCACGTCGCCGAGCGGGCCGTGGCGGTTCGGCGGCAGCGTCTCGGAGAGCGGCAGCATGTAGTCCTCGTTCAGGTCGCGGACCATGCGGATGCCGTGCCAGGCGGCGACGCGGTTGGGCGTGCTCGTGCTCCAATCCGCCACCGAGCGGGTGTTGTGGCAGAAGGTGCAGTTCACGCCGAGCGACTGCGCCATGCTGATCATGATCGCGAAGGTCTTCTCCGCGTCCTGGATCGGCTTGCCCTTGGTCTCCGGCAGGGCCGAGGTGGCGTTGACGCGGATCGCGTCCTCGGGCGTGTTCTTGTGCGCGTAGAACGCCGCGTAGACGCCGTAGGGCAGCGAGGTCAGGCCGACCTGCGGGCTGGCGACGTTCTGCCCGTTGTTGCGCGGGATGACGCCGTGCCCCGCGTTCGGGCCGGGATTCTCGAACCAGATGTTCTTCGGCACCGGCTGGCCGCGGTGGCAGGTGTAGCAGGTGACGCCGGCCTCGTGGACGTGGTTCTCCTTCCAGGTCGAGTTGATGTGCTGGACCATCTGCAGCATCCGCCTGGCGACGCGCTTCTGGTACAGGCTGTCGTCGGCCATGTTCTCGGTGTTGTGGCAATAGGTGCAGCCCTGCTCCGGGGCGACCCACTCGGTCATCGAGGCCATCAGGCGGTTGAAGTTGTCGGCCGAGAGATCGCCGAGGACCTTGACGTTCTGGTAGACCGCCGAGGCCTTGTCGCCCCCGGGCTCGGCCGGGTCGGCCGGCGCGGGCGCCTGGTTGGCCTCGATCTTGGCGGCCTTGTTCGCCCGGGTCTCGATGACGTCCATCGCAGTGCCGCGGAACCCGGTCTGCTGCTGCGCCATCGGCGGGCGGGTCCAGCCGGCGGTGCCGAGCATGGCGATCGTGAGGAACAGCGCGGCGACCGCGCCGGCGACGGCGAGCAGGGTTCTCATGGGTGCACCGAGGGGGCGACGCTGGAGGGATCGACGATCGGGCCGTAGACCTGGGGATAGGACGGCGCGACCCCGTGCTTGACCGCCCAGAGGTACCAGTTGTCGACGACGGTGCCGGTCAGCAGGATGCCGATGCCGCCGGTCAGCGTCGTCAGCACCGCGAACCACCAGGCCCAGCGGTGGACCGATTCCATCGTGGCGTTGAAGCCCATGGTCCAGCGCCAGAACAGGGCGGCGCGCTCGGTGGCGGTGCCGCGGTCGACGATCTGGTCGATCTCGCGCTCGGCGCCGTAGCGCGAGCAGGCCAGGATGGTGCCCCCGTGCATCGCGAACAGCAGCGTCGACCCGTACAGGAAGACGATCGAGAGCATGTGGAACGGGTTGTAGAACAGGTTGCCGTAGCGCAGCGAGAACGCGGCGGTCCAATCGAGGTGCGGGAAGATGCCGAACGGCACCGCCTCGCTCCACGAGCCCATCATGATCGGGCGGATGAAGCCGAGCACGAGGTAGAGCCAGATCGCCGAGGCGAAGGCCCACGGCACGTGCTTGCCCAGGCCGAGCGCCGCGGCGCGGCGGTAGAGCCGGAGCCACCACAGCAGGATCGAGGCGGTGAGGAAGAAGCCGGCGATCAGCCACCAGCCTCCCTCGTTGAGCGGCGGCAGGATCCGGAGTCCGTATTGCGGGCGCGGCGGCTCGAGGGCGAGCCAGGGCAGCTGCCGCACGAACTGGATCGGGTCCCAGTTCACCGACGCCCACATGTTGAGGCCGATGATCTCGAAGGCGATCAGCCCGCAGGCGAAGGACAGCGCCCCGAGGTAGCCGATGTAGATCGGCCCGACCTGCGCGTTGCCGATCAGCCCCATCAGGTAGCTGTGGAACGGCTTGCCCCAGCGCGAATCGACGGCGACCGGGACGCCGTGCTCCGCCTCGATCGGCCGGATCTGCACCTGGGTGAGGATGTTCTGGTAGTATGCCATTGCCTGGGCCCTTTCCGGGAGCGTTCTTCAAGCGACGTGGTGGCCGTATCCGTCCCGCCCCCGGCCGCGCGACGATCGCGGCCGGGCGACTTCGCGGCTCAGCGCCAGACCGGCAGGTTCAGCCACCAGCCCCACCATTCCGGCCAGCCCTGCGTCCAGAACGGGCCGCTGATCACGATGCAGACCGCGCTCCAGAATCCCGCCGACAGGGCCAGGAACAGGCCGAGGCGGTGGATGCCGAGCGTGCCGATCGAGTAGCCGATCGTGTCGCGGAAGAAGGTGTCCTCGTGCTCGGGGCTTTTCACGGTCTCGCCCTTGGCCGGGTTCGTCGCCGAGAGGATCAGGCCGCCGTGCATCGCCAGAGCGAGCGTCGTCGTGAAGAAGAAGGTCACGGCGAGCATGTGCGCCGGATTGTAGTGGAAGTGCAGGTACTGGTAGCCGGTGTTCGACACCCAATCGAGGTGGCTGAGGATGCCGTACGGGAAGCCGTAGCCCCAGGCGCCCATCAGGAACGGGCGGACCACGACCAGGACGACGTAGGCGAAGATCGCGACCGCGAAGGCGAAGGGCACGTGGTAGCCGATGCCGAGCTTGCGGCAGATCTCGACCTCGCGCAGCGCCCAGGACGAGAACGCGCCGATGGCGCAGAACGTGATGATCTGCCAGAGGCCGCCCTCCTTCAGGGGGGCGAGCGCCAGCCCGTACTTGATGTCGGGCGGCGCGATGTTGATCTGCCAGATGTTCCAGGTCGGCCCGAGCGCCGCGCCGTAGATGATCAGCGCCGTGCCGAGCGCGCTGAAGAACAGCGTCGTGACCCCGAAGAAGCCGACGTAGAACGGCCCAACCCAGAAATCGAACAGGTCGCCGCCGACGAGGGTGCCGCCGCGGACGCGATACTTCTTCTCGAAACTCAGCATCGCCATGGCGAATAGCCTCCGGATGGGTCTGCGGCCGTCGGGCGCTCGGGCGGGCGGTCGTGCGAGCGGCCTTGCGGCAGCGCTCGGGTGTCGGGCGCAGCGGGCGGGAGGATCGGGGCTCCGGTCCGCTGCCTTCGGTGCGCGGCGTCTCGCGCGGCATGCCGGCCGGGCGGGAACCCGGCCGGCACGCCGCGGGGCCGGGTCACGCCGGGGTCGGCGCAACGATCTGGAGGGAGGCCGCCTTCGAGTCCTTGGCGCCCTCCAGCCAGTTGAACCGGCTGGTGCTGAGCAGGATGAAGTGGATCAGCAGCGCGAGGACGAAGAGAAAGGTGAACAGCGCCACCAGCGTGCGGCGGGGATCGAACAGGAGCCAGACCTTGTGCATGGTGTCCTCCCTTACGAGATCATCGAGACGAGGCCGTGGACGGCTTGGGCCCCGCCTTCGAGCATGGCGTAGCCCTTCGGCCCGGGCAGCCACGGGCGCCACATCCAGACCAGGATGTGCGCGACCACGGCGATCGCGGTGAAGATGATGAAGCTCGTCAGGAAGATCGCGTGGAACTCCTTGGCTTCGGGTTCCGTCAGCCCCGAGAGGCTGCTCGGTCGTTCGAGCGTTCCGGGATTGGCCATGGTTGAAGTACCTCCGTTTGGCTGACCGCGCGGCAGGGTCGCGCGGGGGTGAGCGCCGTGGCGGCGTTGGGTGCCACGACCGGACTTCCACCCGTTCTGCCCGGACGGAAGCGTCTCGAAGGGCTCGGCCGGCGCGAAGCGCGATCCGGCGCGGCCCGAAGGCGTCAGCCCATGAAGGCGTAGGGGATGGCCGAGACCGCCATGGCCTTGGCCTCGCCGAAGACCGAGCGGCGCTGGGCCGGGCGGCCCGGCTCGCGCGCCGGCATCACGCGCTGGGCGATCGCGGCGGCGAGGAAGAACGGGTAGGTCGCGCCGAGGATGACCTTGAACTGGACCTCCTCCTGGTGGAGCCGGGACGTCGCATCGATCGATCGGGCCATGGATGTCCTCCTGGGCGCTGGGGCCGGCGCAGGGCGCGGGCTCGGCGGGGTGCGGGCGGATTCGTCCGGCCGGAGCCGGGGCGAAGGGGTGTGGGCGGCAGGGATCGGCAGGCTCGCGGACGCGCTCATGCGGCGACTCCGAGCTTCAGGGCGTCGTGGGCGGTCTCGACGTGCCCGGGTGCGACCTCGCCGGCGCCGTCGCGGCGGGCGCCGCGCTCGGCGGCATCGCGCAGGCGCTTGGCCATCGAGATCCGGACCAGGACCGGCTGGCGCTCGACATGCGCGTCGAGGAGCGCCCGCGCGGCCTCGTTCCACGGCAATTCGCGATGCATCCGCGCCGGCGTCGCCTCGACCGCATCCATGTCGCGGGCGAGCGGCAGGATGTGGAAGAGCATGTCGAACAGCGCGTTGCAGACTTCCTGCACGAGGTAGGTCGCGCCGGAATAGCCCATGAACGGCGTGCCGGTGTGCCGCCGGATGATCGCGCCGGGGAACGAGGCCGGCACGAACACCGCCCGGCAGCCGCTCTCGGCCGCGTACATCCGCTCGTTGAACGAGCCGAACAGCACCAGCGGCGGATCGTTCGCGATGGCCGCGCGCACGGCCGCGTTGTCGGGCTTGGCGCCGGGCTTTCGCGCGAAGGCGAAGGTGCAGGGCAGCCCCATCTCCTCCTCGAGGAAGTGGCGCACGCCGCGCGCGTAGGTGTCGGTCGCGACGATGCCGAAGCTCGCGGTGCCGAAGAAGTCCTGCGTCACCGAGCGCCACAGGTCCCAGACCGGCTTGATCGTGGTGTGCTTCTCGCGCTCGATGAACGGCTCGGGATCGAGGCCGAGGGTCTCGCCGAGCGAGCGCAGGAACTTGGTGGTCGAGAGCACGCCGATCGGCGCCTGCAGGTAGGGCCGCTCCAGGTCCTCGCAGAGCAGGCGCCCGAACTCGCGGTAGAGGCAGACGTTGGCGTCTGCATTGACGAGCTTGGGCACGTCGGCGAGATGCGAGCCCAGCGGGAAGACCAGGTTGATCTCGGCGCCGATCCCCTCGACCAGCCGCCGGATCTCGGCGAGGTCGGAGGGCATGTTGAAGGTGCCGTAGGCCGGCCCGATCAGGTTGACCCGCGGGCGCTCGCCCTCCTTGCGCGCGGGACGCGGCGGGATGCCCTTCTTGGCGAAGCGCTTGGCGCCGTATTCCTGCCAGAGCCAGCGCATCGCCCGGTCGGCGGTCTGCCACTGGTCCTCGTCGATGGTGCGTGGCAGGAAGCGCTGGATGTTGGTGCCCTCCGGCGTGACCCCGCCGCCGATCATCTCGGCGATCGAGCCGGTGACGACGACGCTGGGCTGGCCGGGATCGAGCACCGCATGCGCCCGCTTCATCGCGCCCTCAGTGCCGTGGCGGCCGAGCTCCTCCTCGCCGAGGCCCGTGACGACGATCGGAAGCTCGTGCGGCGGCAGCGCGTCGGTGTAGTGCAGCACCGAGGTGACCGGCAGGTTCTCGCAGCCGACGGGGCCGTCGATGATGACCTGCAGGCCCTTGATCGCCGTGAAGACGTAGACGGCACCCCAGTACCCGCCGGCGCGGTCGTGATCGAGGACGAGCATCAGGCCATCTCCCCGATAGGCGTGTTGTCCAGCAGGAGACCTTGGTCGTGCTTCTTCGGCGCGGGCGCCCGCGCCACGCTCTTGCGCAGCTGCGGCACCGCCTCCCAGACGCCGGCGGCGTGGCCGGTGCCGACGCCCTCGAAGAAGCCGCGCATCGCGTCGAAGCGGCCCTTGTTGCCGAGCGCGGCGTTGATCACCTTGGCGAGCGAGCCGGCGCCGGCGACGCCCATCAGCGGCCGTGCCGAGATCAGGTTGGTGAAGTACAGGGCCGGCGTGCCGGCCTCCTTGGCCTTCTGCACCACCGGCGTGGTGCCGACGGCGAGGTCGGGCCGGTATTCGCGCATCGCGGCGAGGTCGTCCTCGAGCGAGGCCCGGAACTTCACTTGGACGCCGCGGGCCTCGAGCCAGTCGCGGTCGGCCTCCGCCCAGGGCGTCCTCGGGCAGGCGGTGCCGACGTAGCGCAGGTCGGCGCCGCTTTCGATCAGCAGGCGCCCGACCAGCAGCTCCGAGCCCTCGTAGCCGGAGAGGGTGATGCGGCCCTGGATCGGGGCGGCGGCGAGCACGCCGCGGATCGGCGGCAGCAGGCGGTTCTTGGCGGCCTCGACCAGGCCGCGCGGGACGGCGCAGGCCTCGCCGATCCGGTCGAGCCAGTCCGCGGTGCCGTCGACGCCGACCGGCGCCGAGCCGACGATCGGCCGGCCGGCCGCCTCGAACTCGCGGATGCTCGCGGTGTAGAACGGGTGGATCGCCGCCACCGCCGCGCCGTCGAGCGCCGCGTAGAGCTCGCGCCATTCGCGGGTCGGGACCACGGGGCCGGCGGCGAGGCCGAGCGGCTCCAGCATCGCGCCGATCACCACGGGATCGGCGGGGAACATCTCGCCGAGCAGCGTCACCGTCGGGCGCTCGGAGCGGCCGGCGCGCGGCGCCTGGACCGGGCCCTGCTCGGCTTCCGTGCGCGCGAACCGCAGCATCGCGCCGGCGAGCACGTCCTTGGCCTCGGCATGGGTCGGCACCCCGAAGCCCGGCACGTCGATGCCGATGATGCGGACGCCGTCGATCTCCTTCGGCAGCAGGCGCAGCGGCACGCCCGAGGCCGTCGGCACGCAGAGGTTGATCACCACGACGGCGTCGTAATCGGCGGGCTTGGCCGTGAGGAACACCGCCTCGCGGATGTCCTCGAACAGCTTGCCGGTGACCAGCGTCTCCGAGTTGAACGGCACGTAGCCGACCGAGCGCTTGGCCCCGTAGAAGTGCGAGGTGAAGGTCAGCCCGTAGACGCAGCAGGCGGAGCCGGACAGGATCGTCGCGGTGCGCCGCATCCGCAGGCCGACCCGGAGCGAGCCGAAGGCCGGGCACATGCTCTGCGGCTGGTCGTGCGGCCCGACGGGGTAATCCTTGGCCAGCCGGTCCAGCGTCTCGCTCATGCCGGCCTCGGCGGCGGCGGCCCGCATCACGTCCTTGCCGGCATGGCAGCCGAGGCCGTCGCCCTTCGTCGCCGCGAGGTTCACGGCCGGCGCCTGCGCGGCGGCGAGCGTCGAGGCCGGGATTTCCTGGCGGGCGCGGAGCGCGGCGATGTCGAGGGTGACGGCCATGCGCCTCAGACCTCGTCGTAGACGACTTCGAGGGACGGCTTGGCGACGTGGGCGACGCCGCACATGTCCTCGAAGGTCGCCGGCACCAGCACCACGTCGCGGCCGGTGGTCTCGCTGGAGAACAGGCCGAGGAGGCCGTCCTGCGAAAGCGGCGCCGGGTGATTGGGCTTCGCCTCGGCGACGTTCTGGGCGAGATCGGCGAACAGCGAGCCCCAGCGCCCGTCGGGCCGGCCGATGATCTCGTAGTTCGCGCTCTTCCTGCGGATGTCGTCGTCGGCCGGGATCGAGGCCAGCACCGGGATGCCGACGGCGGCGGCGAAGGCCTGGGCCTCGCCGGTGTGGTCGTCCTTGTTGATCACCAGGCCGCCGACGCCGACGTTGCCGCCGAGCTTGCGGAAGTATTCGACCGCGGAGCAGACGTTGTTGGCGACGTAGAGCGACTGCAGGTCGTTCGAGCCGACGACGATGACCTTCTGGCACATGTCGCGGGCGATCGGCAGGCCGAAGCCGCCGCAGACCACGTCGCCGAGGAAGTCGAGCAGGACGTAGTCGAAGCCCCATTCATGGAAGCCGAGCTTCTCCAAAAGCTCGAAGCCGTGGATGATGCCGCGGCCGCCGCAGCCGCGCCCGACCTCGGGGCCGCCGAGCTCCATCGCGTAGACGCCGTCGCGCTTGAAGCAGACGTCGCCGATCGCCACCGGCTCGCCGGCGAGCTTCTTCCGGGTCGAGGTCTCGATGATGGTCGGGCAGGCCTTGCCGCCGAACAGCAGCGAGGTGGTGTCGCTCTTCGGGTCGCAGCCGATGAGAAGGACCTTCTTGCCCTGCTGGGCCATCATGTAACTGAGGTTGGCCAGGGTGAACGACTTGCCGATGCCGCCCTTGCCGTAGATCGCGATGATCTGCGTTTCCTTCTTCGCCGGCGCGGTCGCCACCGGATCCGGCTCGATGGCCGCTTCGGCGCGGAGCGCGGCGTTGGTCAGGTGCATGTTCATGCGTTCCTCCAGTCGAGGATCATCTTCAGGCACTCGGGCTCGCCGAAGGCCGTGCGATAGGCCTGCTCCGCCTCCGACGCCGGGCGCCGGTGGGTGATCAGGCCGTCGAGGGAGAGAGCGCCGCGTGCGACGAGCGCGCTCACCGCCGCGAGGTCGTGCGGCCGGAACTCGGCCGCGACCCGGATCCGGGCCTCGCGCAGGAAGGCCGGCGGGAAGGCGAAGGCGAGCGGCGCCTCGTAGAAGCCAGCGAGCACGATCTCGCCGCCGGAGCACAGCCGCCCGATCAGCGTGTCGAGGAGGCTCGCATCGCCGCTGACGTCGGTGATCGTTGCGTAGTCGCGGCGCTCGTCCTGATCGGGGTGGATGACGGGATAGCCGAATTCGCCCCGCGCCCGGACCGGATTGGTCTCCCACACCGTCGGCATCGCGCCGGACAGGGCGGTGAGCCGGGCCAGCAGGCGCCCGAGCACCCCGTGGCCGACGATCAGCGAGCGCTCGCCGGGGGCGTTGCTCGCCATCGCGTGGTAGGCGGTGGCAGCGAGCGCCAGCAGGATCGCCTTCTCGCCCAGGGCGGGGTCGACCGGCACCAGCTTCTCCGCCGGCACGATCAGGTGCGAGGCGGCGCCGCCGAACAGGCCGCGCACCGTGCCGAAGCAGCGCGCGCCCGGCACGAACACCGCCTGGCCGACGCTCAGGTCCGAGCCCGCGGGCGCCGATTCGACGGTGCCGACCGACTCGTAGCCCGGCACCAGCGGGTATCCCATGCCGGGGAAGCTCGGCATCCGCCCGGTCCAGAGCAGGCGCTCGGTGCCGGTGGAGATCCCGCTCCAGGTGACGGCGACCACCGCGTCGCCCTCTGCGGCCGGAGTCAGCGGCAGGCGGTTGAGCGCCAGCACCTCCGGTTTCTCGAGAACGACGGCGAGCGCGTCCATGTGCGGTGCCTCTTCCATCCCCGGCCCGACTCTCCCGGTCGGCCATCAGTCATCCTAGAATGACAATGAAAAGCGTCAAGGCAAATTTACACTTCGCTGCGCTTGCGGGCGACGACGAGGCGCGTCAGCAGGGGACGACGGGTCTTCACGCTGCGGATCGCGTCGAATCCGGCATCGCGAAGCATCGCGGTCAGCTCCTCGACGGTGCGGGCGCGGCCGCTGCCCATGGCGAGCAGGTAGAAGCCGAAATAGGCGTCGCCGATCGGCTCGGCCCCCCGCGTCCCGGCCATCGGCTCGGCGATGAGCAGCGTGCCGCCGGGGGGCAGCGCGTCGTGCGCCGCACGCAGCAGCACCGCGGCGCGGGCGTCGTCGTGATCGTGGACGATCCGCACCAGCGAGATCGCGTCGGAGCCGCGCGGCAGCGGATCGGAGAAGAAGTTTCCGCCGCGGCAGGCGACCGTCAGGCCCGCCGCACCGAGGCGCGCCTCGGCCCGGGCGGCGACCGCCGGCAGGTCGAACAGCATCAGGTGCAGGCCGGGGTGGCGGGCCGCGGCGGCGGTGACGAAGGCGCCCTCCCCGCCACCGACATCCATCAGGCAGGCGTGCGATCCGAGCGGATAGGCGTCGAGCACGTCCTCGGCGATCAGCGCCTGCGAGGCCGCCATCAGGCGGCTGTAGCCGGCGACCGCCCCGGCCTCCGCGGCGTCCGGCTCGGCGGCCTTGGCGTAGGGCCAGTAACCCGAGAGTTGCGTCGGGGGTCCTTCGCCGCGCAGCAGCGCGACCGGGTCGGCGAGATCGGCGTAGAGCATGGCGTGATGCTCGATCATCGCCGCCACCGACGGGTTGCCGATCAGCGCCGCGCCGAGGTCGGCCAGCGCCCAGCGCGCGTCGGGCAGGCGGCCGATCAGGTCGAGGGAGGCGGCGGCCTTCAGCAGGCGCTCGGCTCGCTCCGGTGCGAGACGGAGGCGCTCGGCCACCACGGCCGTCGCGAGCGGGCCGGGCTGCAGCGTGTGGAACAGGTCGAGCCGGACGCAGGCGAGCAGCACCTGGGAGTAGGTGAACCCGGCGCAGAGGTCGAACAGCGCCCGGGTGTTCGTCCGCGCGATGCGGCGCGTCAGCGGAAACCCGGCGGCCCAACGCTGGAATGCGGGGCTCGCGACGCGGGCGATGCGGAAGGCGCGCCAGCGCTCGCGAAGGTTTCGAAACGCGAGCCACCCTCCCCCCGCCGAGGCGAGCGGGACGGCGCGGAGGCCGTTCTTCTCCCCGCCGGAGACGATGCCCACGCTGGTTTCCGCCGCCATGCCCCTCGCCTCAGGCGAATTCGTGGGCGAGGCTCGCGGGCAGGAAGAGCCGGGTCTGCGCGGCGATCTCGGCGCGCAGCGCGTCGGCGCCCGGGCAGGTCGGGATCACCTCGATCGCCTCCGCCGAGAGGCGCTTCAGCCGCTCGAGGGCGCCGCCCATGCCGAGGAGCAGGGCGGCGTTCGGCCGGCCGAGGGTAGCGTCGCGGCCGGCGGGCTTGCCGATCTCCTCCTGGCGGCAGGCGACGTCGCGCAGGTCGTCGGCGACCTGATAGGCCTCGCCGAGGCATTCCCCGAGGAGCCGCCACGGCAGCGGCGACGCGCCCGCCGCCGCCGCACCCGCCACCGTCGCGGCGGCGAACAGCGCACCGGTCTTGGCCTGCTGGTAGTTCGACAGCGCGACCTGCTCCTCCGATTCCCAGGCCTGGCCGGCGACGATGCCGGCCGGCGAGCCGACCGCGCGGGCGACCAGCCCGACGAGCGCCGCGAGCCGATGCGGGTTCCTGGCCGCGCCCCGGGCCAACGTCTCGAACGCGAGCACGATCAGCGCGTCGCCGGTGAGCACCGCCAGCGGCTCGCCGAAGGCGACGTGCACGGTGGGCTTCTGCCGGCGGGTCTCGGCGTCGTCGAAGCAGGGCAGGTCGTCGTGGACGAGGGAGGCGCAGTGCAGCAGTTCGATCGCGGCGGCGGCGGACTCGGCGGCGGCCGGATCGTCGTCGCCGCAGGCGGCGGCCACCGCCAGGCAGAGCCGGGGCCGAATGCGATGGCCGCCCGGGAACACGGCGTAGCGGATCGCCTCGGCGAGCCGCGGCGGGGCGCCCGGCGCCTCGGCGTAGGCGACCGCGTTGTCCAGGGTCCGTTCGATGCGCTGGCCTGCGTCCACCGTGACCTCCCGTGTCAATTTGCTTTGACTTTTCGAAGTGTAATCTATGATTGACACTTGTCGCGGGTGAGATCAATGCCGGATCGTCGTGCGGCACGGGGGAACGATGGCGATCGAGCGGGTCGTGGTGATCGGGGGCGGCATCGGCGGGCTCGTCGCCGCCCTCCGGCTCGCCGTGGCCGGATGCGCGGTGACGCTGCTCGAGACCGCCGGCGTGCCCGGCGGCAAGATGCGCAGCGTGCCGGTCGGCGGCACCCGGATCGAGGCCGGCCCGACCGTGTTCACCATGCGCTGGATCCTCGACGAGATCTTCGCCGAGGCCGGTGCGGATCTGGGTGAGCGGGTCGCGCTGAGCCCCGCCCGCATTCTCGCCCGCCACGCCTGGAGCGCGTCCGAGCGGCTCGACCTGCTCGCCGACGTCGACGCCTCCGTCGACGCGATCGCCGCCTTCGCCGGCGCGCGCGAGGCCGAGGGCTACCGGCGCTTCTGCGCGCGGGCCGAGCAGGTGTTCCGCACCCTCGACGCGCCGTTCATCCGCAGCGCCCGGCCCGGACCCGTCGACCTCGCCCGTCGCGCCGGCCTGTCGGGGCTGGGCGACCTGTGGCGGATCCAGCCCTTCGCCACCCTGTGGGGGGCGCTCGGCGACTACTTCCGCGACCCGCGCCTGCGGCAGCTGTTTGCCCGCTACGCCACCTATTGCGGCTCCTCGCCGTATCAGGCGCCGGCGACGCTGATGCTCGTCGCCCATGTCGAGCAGGCGGGCGTGTGGTCGATCGAGGGCGGCTTGAGCCGGCTCGCCGCGGCGGTCGCCGCGCTGGCGCGCGAGCGCGGCGCGACGATCCGCACCGGCGCGCACGTCGCGCGCATCCTGGTCTCGGGCGGTGCGGTCTCGGGCGTGGTCCTCGCCGACGGCGAGCGGATCGCGGCCGACGCGGTGGTGATGAACGGCGACGTCTCGGCGCTCGCCGCCGGGTTGCTCGGGCCCGCGGTGGTCGGCGCCGCCGATCCGGTGGCCCCGGCCGAGCGCTCGCTCTCGGCGATCACCTTCTGCCTGAACGCCCGCACCGCGGGCTTTCCGCTGGCGCACCACACCGTGTTCTTCGGACGCGACTACCAGGCCGAGTTCGACGCGATCCGCCGCGGGCGGCTGCCGCCCGACCCCACGACCTACGTCTGCGCGCAGGATCGGGCCGGCGACGCGATGCCGGACGGGCCCGAGCGCCTGCTCTGCCTCGTCAACGCGCCGGCCCGGGGCGAGCGACCCTTCACCGATACGGAGATCGACGCATGCGAAACGACGATGCGGGCACGGCTGACGGCGTGCGGCCTGACGATCTCCGCCGCCGAGACGGCGGTCACCACGCCGGACCGGTTCGGCACCCTGTTCCCGGCGACCGGGGGGGCGCTCTACGGACGGGCCTCGCACGGCTGGAGCGCGACCTTCAAGCGGATGGGCGCGCGGACCCGGCTGCCGGGCCTGTACCTGGCGGGCGGCAGCGTCCATCCGGGGCCGGGGGTGCCGATGGCGGCGCAATCGGGGCGGATCGCGGCGGACACGCTGCTGGCGGATCGGCGGGCGGCGCGCCCCGCTTCGACACGCCGGTCGGCCGCGACGGCTATGTCTGGTGGTACGTCGACGCCCTGAGCGCGGACGGCACCCAGGGGCTGACCATCATCGCCTTCATCGGCAGCGTGTTCTCGCCCTACTACGCCTGGGACGCCACGCGGAACCCGTTCGAGCACTGCGCCGTCAACGTCGTCCTCTACGGCGCGCGCGAAAACCGCTTCTGCATGACCGAGCGCGGCAGCCGCGCCCTGTCGCGCGATGCGACGCAGATCCGGATCGGGCCGAGCGGCATGGCCTGGGACGGCACCTCGCTCACCATCACCCTCGACGAGACCACGGCGCCGGTCCCGTCGCGGGTCCGCGGCACGGTGAAGCTCCATCCCGGCGGGATCACGCCCGGGCCCTTCACCCTGGACGCGCGGGGCGCGCATCGCTGGTGGCCGATGGCGCCGTCCTCGCCCGTCGAGGTCGCGCTCGACGCGCCGTCCGTGCGCTGGTCCGGCACCGCCTACTTCGACACCAATCACGGCGACGAGCCGCTGGCCGAGGCCTTCACGAGCTGGACTTGGTGCCGGGCGGACCTCGGCGACGGCGCGGCGATCCTCTACGACGTGTGCCGCCGCGACGGCTCGGGCCAGAACCTCTCGCTCCGCTTCGACCGCACCGGCGCCCGCCGCGATCTCCGCCCGCCCCTCGCCGCGGCCTTGCCGCCGACGCGGTTCTGGCGCGTGCCGCGCGCGACCCGCAGCGACGACGGGCGGGCGGAGGTGGTGCGGACCTTCGAGGACACGCCGTTCTACTCCCGCTCGCTGCTCTCGGCCCGGCTCGCCGGCGAGACGGTGCGCCCGGTCCACGAGAGCCTGTCGCTCGACCGCTTCCGCAATCCGCTGGTGCGGCTGATGCTGCCGTTCCGGATGCCGCGGCGGGCGTGACGACCAGGCGTCACGCGCTCGTCCGAAGCGGGTCGTGATCGAGCCCGTCAGCCCAGCCGTTCGGCGATGTGGTCGGCGACGCGCAGCGCGTTGGCGACGATCGTCAGCGTCGGGTTCACGGCGCCGATCGAGGGGAAGAAGCTCGCATCGGTGACGTAGAGGTTGTCGAGCTCGTGCGCCTTGCAGGTCAGGTCGAGCACGGACGCCTTCGGATCGGTGCCGAAGCGCAGCGTGCCGGCCTGATGCGCGGTCCCGCTCAGGGGGATGTTCTTGCCGAGATAGAGCGAGCGCTCGAACAGGTAGGTGTAGAGCCCGCCCGGACGGAGCAGGTCCTCGAGCTTGCCGCGCAGGCGGTCGTGCGCCTCGCGGTTGGTCTCGCGCACGTCGAGGATCACGCGGCCGTCATGGCCGAGCATCACCCGGTTGTCGGAATGCGGCAGGTCCTCGCTTTGCAGCCAGAAGTCCATCGAGTGGCGCGCCACCATCTCGAACGGGGCATTCGGCAGGAAGCCGGTCCATTTCGGAAACTCCTCGCCGCGGATCTGCTCCGGATGCGTCTTGGCGCACATCTGGATCAGGCCCATGGGAAATTCCCAGTCCTTAGACTCGAAGTAGAAGTCCGAGACCGCGAGCGTCTTCTGGAAGACGGTGTCGTTGACCTCCTTCGACAGGGCCATTAGCACCGACATGGTGTGGCGCATGTAGTTGCGCCCGACCTGGTCGGAGCCGTTGGCCAGCCCGTTCGGGTGGGCCGCGTTGGCCGAGCGCAGGAGCAGCAGCGCCGAGGACAGCGCGCCGCACGCGACGACGACGATGTCGGCGGAGTAGTGCTCCGCCCGGCCCTCGCGGGTGACGTTCACCGCCGTCACGGTGCGGCCCGACGGGTCGGTCTCGAGCGTCGAGACGTAGGCGTTGACGAGCAGCGTGACGTTGTCGTGCCGGGCCAGCGTCGGGTCGACGGTCATCACCTGCGCGTCGGCCTTGCCGTTGAGCAGGCACGGGAACCCGTCGAAGGCGTCGCAGCGGATGCAGATGCTGGTCGGCGTCGGCTTGCCGTTGCGCTCGTCGAGCTTGATGCCGAGCGGCAGGTGGAACGGGTTGAGGCCGACCTTTGCCCAGTCGTCCGACAGCTTCTGGATGCGCGGCTCGTGGCTGACCGGGGGATGGGCGTAGGGGCCGCTCGCCCACGGCTCGTTCGGATCCTCGCCGCGTTGCCCGTGCACGGCGAACAGCGCCTCCGCCTGCCCGTAATACGGCTCGAACTCGGCATAGGAGACCGGCCAGGCCGGCGAGAGGCCGTCTACGTGACGGACCTCGCCGAAATCGCGCTCGCGCATCCGCAGCAGCGCCGAGCCGTAGACCTTCGAGTTGCCGCCGACATAGTAGTGCAACGCCGGGCTGAACGTGCGGCCGTCGCCGCCGTACCAGGTCTCCTTCGCCTGGTAGGCGCCGTCGACGAAGACGGTCTTCGAATTCCAGTTGTCCTGCGAGCGCGGGAGGTAGTCGCCGCGCTCCAGCAGCAGGATGCGCTTGCCGGTCTTCGCCAGCCGCGACGTCAGCGAGCCGCCGCCGGGGCCCGAGCCGATCACGATGACGTCGTAATGGTCCTCTCGCATCGGTCGGCCTCGCACTGCAATACGCTGGAGAAAACGGGTTCGCCGGCCAACGGCACAAGCCTGGAGGCGTTCCAGGCTGGCCGGTCACGGCATCGTGCGCGCTGCGATGCAGCAAACGCACCCGCTTCCGCCGCCCGGCCCGGCAACTGCGGCGGGTGAGCGGCGTTGGGCCCTCGAGCACGAACGCCGCCCCTCTCCCGTCTCGCCCCGGATCTCGCGATGCCCGTCACCCCAGGCCCCCGATGACGTGGCTCGATCTCGTCGCCGTGCCGCTCGCGGCCAAGCTCTGCCTCGTCTTCATGTTTCCGCTCAGCGCCTACGACAAGGTCGCGCACTGGGACGAGGCCATGGGGCAGGCGCGCTCCGGCCCAGTGCCTTTCCCGGCCCTGCTGCTCGTGCTCGGCATCCTCGTCGAGGCGGTGACGCCGGTTCTGATCGTGACCGGCATCTTCGATCGCGCGGCGGCCTTCGTCCTCGCCGGCTTCTGCGCCGTCACCGCGCTGATGTACCACCCGTTCTGGCGGTTCCCGGACTTCTGGTCGAAAAACGGCGAGGGCCGTGCCCATTTCTGGGACTTCTTCAAGAACTTCGGCCTCGTCGGCGGGCTTCTGCTGGTGGTGATCGGCGGCGCCTACGCCCCGGCCTCCGAGGTCGTTCGGCACCCGCTCTCGAGCGGCCCGCAGGCCGCCCCGGCCCTGTCTGCCCCCGACAACCGTTGACGACCCTCTCTCGCAAGGAACCCGACATGGCCGATCAGCACGACGGCGGGCCGCCGCCCAGGATGCCGTACTGGCACGTCTACACCGACGCCGAGGGCGTGAGCCGGCAGGAACGGTTCGCGCTGTCGGCGTTCAAGTTCGAGGGCATCGACCCGCAGACCGCGCCGCAATGGAACGACAAGCAGGCGCCGTCGCAGGCCGGCGTCACCTTCACGGTGCTGCCGGTCGGCTGGGTCGGGCAATGGCACGAGAACCCGCGGCCGCAATGGATCGCTATCCTGTCGGGCCGCTGGTTCGTCGAGACCATGGACGGCACCCGCGTCGAGATGGGACCGGGCGAGCTGATGATGGGCGAGGACCAGAACACCAAGGAGCGCGACGGACGGAAGGGGCATCTCTCCGGCACGGTCGGCGACGAGCCGTGCACGATGATCGTCACCGGCCTCGACGTGACGCCGACCGTGAACCAGCCCGGACGCTTCAAGTAGGCCCGCGCCGATGGATGGCTTCGAGATCACGCAGCCGCGGTTCAAGGCGTTCGTGCTGCCGAACGCGCCGCTGGAGATGCTCGCCGAGGGCTTCCGATGGTGCGAGGGCCCGGTCTGGTTCGGCGACCGCGACGAGCTCCTGTTCTCGGACCTGCCGAACGACCGCGTGATGCGCTGGAGCGAGTCCGGCGGCGTATCGGTGTACCGCTCGGGCACCGGCTTCGAGAACGGGCACGCCCGCGACCGGCAGGGGCGCCTGCTCTCCTGCTCGCACCGCGACCGCCGGATCACCCGGACCGAGCTCGACGGCACGATCACCGCGCTGGTCGAGCGCTACCAGGGCCGCCGGCTGAATTCCCCGAACGACGTCGTCTGCAAGTCGGACGGCACGATCTGGTTCAGCGACCCGCCCTACGGCATCCAGACCGACTACGAGGGCGGCAAGCAGGCCTCCGAGCTGCCCGCCAACGTCTACCGCTTCGACCCGCGCGACGGCTCGCTCGCGGTCGTGGCCGGCGACTTCGACGGGCCGAACGGGCTCGCCTTCTCGCCGGACGAGACGAAGCTCTACGTCGCCGAGAGCGGGCTGCAATTCGCCGAGGCGCCGAAGAAGTTCATCCGCGTCTTCGACGTCGCCGAGAATGGATCGCTCTCGGGCGGCGACGTCTTCCACACGGTCGAGCCGGGCTTCGCCGACGGCTTCCGCCTCGACGACGAAGGCTATCTCTGGTCGGGCGCCGGGGACGGCGTGCATTGCATCGATCCGCACGGCGAGCGCGTCGGCAAGATCCTGGTGCCCGCGACGGTCTCGAACCTCGCCTTCGGCGGCCGCAACGGCAGCCGGCTCTTTCTCTGCGCCTCGCACACCCTCTACACGATCTACACCAACCGGCGTGGGGCGCGGCTCCTGTGAGCGCCCTGGTCCGATCGATCGCCGGGTTCGAGCGCACCGTCGCGGACCTGACGCGGACGGAGGCGTTTTATCGCGACGGCCTCGGGTTCTCGCGGGTCGGCCCGATCGAGCCGCTGCCGGCTGCGATCGGCGACGCCTACGGATCCCCCGGGGCGGTGGGCTCGCGCCTGACGATGCGGCTCGGCCGGCAGATCGTGGCGTTCCTGGCCTTCGATCCGCCGGGCGCGCCGTACCCGGACGCGCCCCGTGCCACCGATCCGGTCTTCCAGCATCTCGCGATCCCCGTCCGCGCGATGGAGGCCGCGTTCGGGCAGCTCTCGCGCCTGTCGCCGACCGCCGTCAGCGTCGGCGGCCCGCAGGACCTGCCCAAGACGTCGGGCGGCGTCACGGCCTACAAGTTCCGCGATCCCGACGGGCACCCGTTGGAGCTGATCGCCTTCCCCGGCGGCCCCGCCGCCGAGCGCTGGCAGGCCGCGCCCGGCCTGTTCCTCGGCATCGACCACTCGGCGATCACCGTGACGCGCCTCGAGGCCGCGCTCGCCTTCCACGCGGCGCTGCTCGGCTTCCGGGTGGCGCAGCGAGGTCTGAACGCCGGCGAGGCGCAGGCGCGCCTCGACGGCGTCCCCGACCCCGTCGTCGACGTCCTCGGCCTGGAACCCGGCGGCCCTGCGACGCCGCATCTGGAGCTGCTGCACTACCGCCAGCCCGCGACGGAGAAACCGACCCCGGCGCCCTTCGGTCTGCGCGACCGGGCGACGACGCGGCTCGTCCTCGAGACCGCCGACGTCGTCAAAGCCGTCGCGGCGATCCGGCAGGCCGGCCACCCGGTGCGGCTTTCGGCCGACGGCAGCACCGCCTACGCCGAGGGACCCGACGGGCATGGGCTGCGGCTCGTCGGTCCAGACGGCGGCGCGCGCCGATAAACGGCCTCGCATCGCGGCGCGCGGCTCGATCCTTTTGTGCAACTCCAGATCGTGGCAATAGCCATCCATCGCCGCCGGTCGCCGCCTCGGGTGCCGGAGGGCCGCCCCGATCCGGAGACCTGCATGACCCATATTCCACTCCTCCGACGCGCCCTGGCGGGCGGCCTCATGCTCGCCGGTCTGGCCGGCACGCCGGTCTCGGCCGAGGACGGCACCACCGCCGAGCAGACCGTCGACGCGATGAACACGCTCTGGGGGCAGCATCCGGGCATGCGGGCGAACCACGCCAAGGGGACCGTCGTGGAAGGACGCTTCACGCCGAGCGCCGAGGCGGCCAAGCTCAGCAAGGCGTCGGTCTTCGCCGGTGCCGCCGTGCCGGTCACCGCCCGCTTCTCGGACGCCACTGGCCTCCCGACGATCGCAGACGGCGCGGCCAACGCCAACCCGCACGGGCTCTCGCTCAAGTTCAAGCTCGCCGACGGCAGCGAGATGGACGTCGTCACCAACAGCCTGAAGTACTTCCCCGTCGCCACCGGCGAGGAGTTCCGCGACCTGCTCGTCGCGATCGCGAAGAGCGGGAAGGATGCCGGAAAGCCGACGCCGGCCGAGACCTTCGTGGCGAGCCATCCGGCCGCGGGCAAGGCCGGCGCCACCGCCCGGACCCCGACGAGCCTGGCGCGCCAGACCTACAACGGCGTCAACGCCTTCATCCTCGTCGACGCGAACGGCAAGCGGCAGGCCTTCCGCTACCGCATCGTGCCGGTCGAGGGCGAGGAGCTGCTCGGGTCCGAGGAGGCCGCCAAGCAGGCGCCGGACCACCTGATGAGCGAGATCCGCACGCGGCTCGGCAAGGCGCCGGTCTCCTACAAGGTGCTGGCCCAGCTCGCGGAGCCCGGCGACCGGACCGACGACGCGACCCAGCCGTGGCCGGAGGAGCGCCGCCTGGTCGAGATGGGCACCCTGACGCTGACCAAGCCCGTCGCCGACAGCGCGAGCGCCGAGAAGGCGCTGCTGTTCCTGCCGAACGCCCTCACCGACGGGATCGAGGTCTCGGACGATCCCCTGATCGACGCGCGGGTCCAGGCCTACGCGGTCTCGTTCGGGCGGCGCTCGCAGTGACGGCCGGGCGCGTCGCCCGTCTCACCAGATGCGGGTGACGCGCCCGTCGAAGACGGCATCGGCCGAGATCAGCGGCATCGCGCGGATCGGCGCCGTTGCCGCCGGCAGACGGTCGAACGGGTCGCGATGCGACCAATCCATCGTGCCGGCCATGAGGCAGATCTCACCCGTCAGCGCAGAAGTTCTGCCGCCCTGCTGGAGGAGGAGGTCGGCGAGGCTGTCGGCGAAGGGGGCCATGTCAGGCCATTTGCCGAGGCGCACCTTCTGACTGATTTCAAAGAAGGTGATCGGGCTCACATAAACCGTCGCGGCCGCAGATATGCTTTGCCGCGCCGCAGGGGAGAGGCGACGATCGTTGGTGAGCGACCAAGCCCAGGCATGCGTGTCCAGGAGAAGGCTTCCGCTCAACGCCCACCCTCCCACAGGTCGAGCGCGTCGGCGTCCATCGGTTCGAGGAAGTCGGGACCCGGACCTGTCACGCGACCTTCCAGAAGACCGATCTTGAACGTGGTCTTCGGGATGGCGACCAATCGGACGACGGGCTCGCTTCCACGGGCGATGATGACCTCCTCGCCACGCAGAGCTGCTTCGATCAGCTTGGACAGCTGAGTCTTGGCCGCATGGACGGTTATCTGCATCGCACATTCCCAACTATAAGACGGCACGATCTTAGCTAAGTCGACTAGGTTCGCTAGGGAGGCAGGCAGTGCCTCCTCGCCATCGGGCCCGAGGCCTGAGCAAGGACCGATGCCCAGGCTTGACGCCTCCCGGGGCCCACGTCCAATGCCGGCGTTTCCACGGGAGGTCCCGATGCTCTTCGCCCTGCCCTTCCCGGCCATCGATCCGGTCGCCGTCGCGATCGGGCCGATCACCATCAAGTGGTACGCGCTGGCCTACATTGCCGGGCTGATCGGCGGCTGGTTCTACGCCCGCCGCCTGGTGATGGCCGACCGCTACTGGGGCGTGGTGCGGCGCCCGACCACCGCCGACATCGACGACATGATCGTCTGGGTGGCGCTGGGCGTCGTCCTCGGCGGGCGCATCGGCTACGTGCTGTTCTACAATCTGCCGATGTATCTCGACGACCCGATCGAGATCCTGGCGATCCGCAACGGTGGGATGTCGTTCCACGGCGGCTTCCTCGGGGCGATCCTGGCGATGCTGCTGTTCGCGCGCTCGCGAAAGCTCGGCGGCTACACGCTCCTCGATCTGGCCGCCGTGGTCGTGCCGATCGGGCTGTTCTTCGGCCGCATCGCCAACTTCGTGAACGGCGAGCTGTGGGGCCGGGTCGCGCCCGACTTCGCCTATGCCGTCGTCTTCCCCACCGGCGGCCCGCTGCCCCGCCATCCGAGCCAGCTCTACGAGGCCGCGACCGAGGGGCTGCTGCTGTTCATCGTCATGGCGCTCGCGGTGAACCGCTTCGGTTTCCGCAAGCCGGGCCTCCTCGGCGGCATCTTCGTGCTCGGCTATGCCGTCGCGCGGACCGTCTGCGAGCTGTTCCGCGAGCCCGACCGCCAGCTCGGCTACCTGTTCGGCGACCATCTCGGGCCGCTCGGCGGCGGCGTGACCATGGGCATGCTGCTCTGCGTGCCGATGGCCGTGGTCGGGCTGGTCTTCATCGTGCTCGCCGCCCGCGGCGTCACGCGGCCGCGCCATCCCGTCGAGGCCGCCGCGCTGCAGACGGAGACGGCGCGGTGAGGACGTGAGCCCCACGCCCCTCGGCGCCGAGATCGCCGCCCTGATCCGCGAGACCGGGCCGATCGGGATCGACCGCTACATGGCGCTCTGCCTCGGCCATCCGGTGCACGGCTACTACCGCACCCGCGACCCGCTCGGCCCGCGGGGCGACTTCACCACCGCGCCCGAGATCAGCCAGATGTTCGGCGAGCTCGTCGGGGTGTGGATCGCCTCGGTCTGGGCCGCGATGGGGGCGCCGGCCCCGCTGCGCCTGGTGGAGCTCGGCCCCGGCCGCGGCACGCTGATGGCCGACACGCTGCGGGCGCTGCGCACCGTGGCGCCGACGGCGGCGATCGACCTCCACCTCGTCGAGACTAGCCCGGTGCTGCGGGCGGCGCAGGAGGCGACGCTCGCGGCGGCGACGCCGACTTGGCACGCGGACGTCGCCTCGGTGCCGCCCGGCCCGGCGATCGTCGTCGCCAACGAATTCTTCGATTGCCTCCCCGTGCGCCAGTTCGTGCGGACGGCGCGCGGCTGGTGCGAGCGCCTGGTCGGCCTCGCGGACGGCGCCCTCGCCTTCGGCCTCGCGCCCGACCCGACGGTCGCGATCACCGCCGCGGCGGCCGAGGGGGCGCTGATGACCCTGCCCGCCCCCGCCCTCGAGCTGGCGCGAACCCTGGCGCAACGCGTCCGCGACCAGGGCGGAGCCTTGCTCGTCGTCGATTACGGCCATGTCCGGCCGGGCTTCGGCGACACCCTCCAGGCGATCGCCGGGCATCGCTTCGTCGGGCCGCTCGACGCGCCGGGCGAGGCCGACCTCACCGTGCATGTCGACTTTCCGGCCCTGGCGCGCGCGGCCGCCGAGGCGGGGGCGGCGATCCACGGCCCCGTCGATCAGCGCGCCTTCCTCGATGCGCTGGGTCTTCCCGCCCGCGCGGCCCGGCTGAAGGCGCGCGCGACGCCGGCCCAGGCCGAGGCGATCGCGGCCGCGTCGCTCCGGCTCACCGATCCGGCCCCCGGCGGGATGGGAAGCCTGTTCAAGGCGATGGCGATCACCCAGCCGACCCTTCCGCCGCCGCCGGGATTCGCGCACGGCTGAGGGCGCCGCGGGTGCCATCGTCACCGCCGGCGCCTTCGGTTATCGACGGGCGGACGTGATCCCGCATCGCGGGCGCGAAGTCTCGCCAGGAGCCGCCATGCCAGGAGCCGCCATGTTCGTCGAAGCGCCGGAACTCAGCTCGCATTCGGGCGTCCGCCACGCCTTCTTCACCCGGCAGGGCGGCGTTTCCGACGGGCTCTACGCCTCCCTCAACGGCGGTCTCGGCTCGCAGGACAGGCCCGAGGCCGTCGCCGAGAACCGTGCGCGGATGTGCGCGCAGCTCGGGCTGCCGGCGGATCGGCTGGTGAGCCTCTACCAGGTGCATTCCGCGCAGGCCGTCGTGGTCGAGGCGCCGTTCGCCCCGTCGGAGCGCCCGAAGGCCGACGCCATGGTGACGCGGGTTCCGGGCCTCGCCCTCGGGATCGCCACCGCCGATTGCGGCCCGATCCTGTTCGCCGATCCCGAGAACGGCGTCGTCGGCGCCGCCCACGCGGGATGGAAGGGCGCGCTGACCGGCGTGGTCGAGGCCACGGTCGCCGCGATGGAAGGGCTCGGCGCCCGCCGCTCGGCGATCGTCGCGGTGCTCGGCCCGACGATCGCGCAGGGCGCCTACGAGGTGGGCACGGATTTCATGACGCGCTTCCGGGACGAGGCGCCGGGATCGGATCGGTTCTTCGCGGCCGGCACGCGGCCCGACCATGCACAGTTCGACCTGCCGGGCTTCGTGCTCTCCCGCCTGGAGCAGGCGGAGATCGGAGAAGCCGCCATCCTCGGCCTGTGCACCTATTCCGACCCGGACCGCTTCTACAGCTACCGCCGGACCACGCATCGCGCCGAGGCGGATTACGGCCGGCTGATCTCGGCGATCGCGCTGACGCCGTAGGCGGGTTCCATCGAAGGAACCGCATGCGACAATCTGTCCAGAGGCGGGACGCGAAAAAAGCGTGGCCGCAAGTGAACCTTGACCATTCGCGTGTGTTTATCGGGACAGGTACCAAGGCAACAACGGCGGGGCGCCACAAAGGGGCCGTCTTCAGGACGGTCGGCGTTACCGCGATGCAACAGCATCCTTGGAGCCATTGACTTAAAGACGGGCAATCGGTGCCGGACGGGTCAAAAGGCCGGCGGCACCAGATGGAATGAGGACCAGACCATGAAATCCATGCTTCGGGGCGTCACCGCCCTCGCCGGCATCGCGCTCGCCGGCTCCGCCTTCGCCGCCGACCTTCCGCGTCGCGCTCCGCCGCCGGTGTTCACCCCGGTTCCGGTGTTCACCTGGACGGGCGCCTACTTCGGTATCAACGCCGGCTACGGCTTCGATGCCAGCGATCGCCGCGGCGCC
>NZ_VRUU01000066.1 GCF_008039875.1 Methylobacterium sp. WL119
GGCGAGTGGTGGCCGGCGGGCCTCGGCCGGCCGTCGAGCGCGGGCGCCCAGAACGGCCTGCGCTATGCCTACTTCCCGGAGACGCGGCGCCTGGCGATCGAGTCCGACGCCGGGGTCGCGCTCTACGACACCGGCGAGCACCAGATCTCGGGTGTCTCCCAGTCCGACGGCGCCCTGCGCTTCACCGGGCCGCAGGGCAGCATCGCCCTCGATACGCTGCGCCGCCTCGCGCCGGACGCGCCGACGCCCGCGCGCGACGCTTCTCCCGCTTCGGCCCCCGCCCCCGCTTCCGCTCCTGCTACGGCGCCGGACTCGTCGGGCGACGGGGACGTGTTCACGAAGATCGAGCGGCTCGCCGAGCTTCACGGCCGCGGGGTGCTGACCGAGGCCGAGTTCGCCGAGAAAAAGGCCGATCTGCTCTCGCGGCTCTGAGCCGGCGCCCCATATCGCAGGGGCGGCCGCGTTCCGGGCCGCCGGACCCCGCATGGCCTCGATCGGCGACCTCCTCGACATCTCCACGATCTATCACGAGCCCGCGGTGGAGACGTTTCCGCGCGGGCGCGAGATCCTGGCGCGCTACCCGGACGCGACGCGCATCCCGGTGCCCTCGCACTGGAACATCCCGGCGCTCCACGGCAACGAGGGCTCGGTCGAGGACTGGGTCCGGATCAAGCGCTCGACGCTGGTGCTAGGGGTGAAGAAGGGGCTGACGATGCGGCCCAACGGCCGCAGCGCCCACTTCATCGCACCCTCGACCTCGAACGGCTGCGCCATGGCCTGCGCCTACTGCTACGTGCCGCGGCGCAAGGGGTTTTCCAACCCGATCTCGCTGTTCGTGAACGTCGAGGCCGCCTGCGCGGCGATCGCGCGGCATGCCCGGAAGCAGGGCGCGCTGCCGGAGCCCGACACCATCGATCCCGCCGCCTGGGTCTACGACATCGGCGAGAACGGCGACCTCTCGGTCGACGCGGCGATCTGCGACAACGTCCGCGACCTCGTCGCGCTGTTCCGCACCCTGCCCAACGCCAAGGGCTCGTTCGCGACCAAGGCGGTGAACCGCGACCTGCTCGCCTACGACCCGCAGGGGCGCACCCGCATCCGATTCTCGCTGATGCCGGCACGGATCGCCAAGGTGGTCGACGTGCGCACGACGCCGATCGCCGAGCGGATCGCGGCGATCGACGACTTCGTGGCCGCGGGCTACGAGGTCCACGTCAACTTCTCGCCGGTCATTCTCTACGAGGGCTGGGAGGCGGATTGGCGGGCCTTGTTCGCCGAGATCGACGGCACGCTGTCGGACGCCGCCAAGGCCCAGCTCAAGTGCGAGATCATCCTGCTGACCCACAATGCCGGCCTGCACGCGGTCAATCTCGGCTGGCACCCGCGCGCCGAGGAGCTGCTGTGGCGGCCCGACATCCAGGAGGCCAAGGTCTCCGAAGGCGGGGGCGCCAACGTCCGCTACCGCGCCGGCTGGAAGGGCCGCTGGCTCACCCGCTTCAAGGCGGTGCTCGCGGAGACGATGCCGTACTGCACCGTGCGCTACGCGTTCTGAGCGGCGGGATCGAACCGTTCTCCGCCCCTGGGCGTTCCCGACCGCATCCGGGAGGACCGACCATCATGAGCGATCACGCACGGTACCTGAGCGAGGCGGTGCAGCTGGCCGCCGACAACGTCTGCGACGGCGGCACGCCCTACGGCGCCGTCCTGGTGCGCGGCGACGAGGTCCTGGCCCGGGTCGCCAACAACGTCCACACCACCAACGACCCGACCGGGCATGCCGAGATGGTGGCGCTGCGCGAGGCGAGCCGGCGCCTCAACAGCCGCGACCTGTCCGGCAGCGTGATGTACGCCAGCGGCCAGCCCTGCCCGATGTGCCACGCCGCGATGCGGCTGTCGGGCATCCGCGAGGGCTACTTCGCCAACGCCGCCGCCACGGCCGGCGAGTTCGGGCTGCTCGGCGCCGAGATCTACGCCGAGCTGTGCCGCCCGCTCGACGCGCAGCCTATGCGGCTGAAGCACCTCGACGTGCCGGACGCGACCGCGCCCTACGCGGCCTGGAAGGCGCGCAAGGACGAGGCCTGAGCCGATCGGCTCGGCGCGTCCCGGTCAGTGCGTCCAGGGCGCCGTGCGGTTGAACTTGAAATTGTCGGAGTAGGACAGGCCCTTGCGCGGGGGGGCCGTCTTCGGCTCCTCGACGCGGTAGACGATGCCGGCCTTCTTGGCGTAGGCGACCGCATCCTCGAGGGTCTCGAACTTGAGGTGGACCTGCTGCAGCATGTCGCCCGAGCCGGTCCACCCCATCAGCGGGTCGGTCTCGCGCGGCGCGGTCTGGTCGAACTCGAGGTGCCAGACCTTGGTCCGGGCCGTCCCCGACTGGGACGCGTCCTTCGACGGCTGGAAGATGCGGGCGCTCGACATGGCCTTCAGAAACCGCTCCGGAAATCGATGGTCGGGGCGATAGGATTCGAACCTACGACCCCCTGGTCCCAAACCAGGTGCGCTACCAGACTGCGCTACACCCCGACATGCCATCGGTCTTACGGGGTCGCCGGGGCGCGGGCAAGGTTCGATCGGTGTCGCGGCCCTAGACGCGGATGTCGAGGACTGTCCGCTCCATCGCGTCGGACGCGCGCAGGACCGCCGCGTTGGCCGCGAAGGCGGCCTTGTCCTCGATCAGCCGGACGGCCGTGCTCGACAGGTCGACCTGGGCCGCGCTCGGAAGGCTCGTCCCGATCTCGGCCACGCGCGTGGCGGTCGACTCGAACCTCTGCGACGCGGCAGCAAGGCCGGCACTGCTGATCGACGTCGCGCTGATCATGACCCGCCTCCCCGATGACGCGACTCAAACCATGGCGGGCCTGAAGGAAACCGCCGAGGATTGCCGCGCATTTGATCGATGACGGCGTGAAGACGAAGATACGATTGCGAAAGGCCGACGGCCAACGTGGTCCCTGCGGTATGACCGATGCGCGGGCGGTCCCAGAGGCGCCCCGCGCCGAACGCCGCTTGATCCGCGCCCTATCCGACCCACCTGCGGCATCGAGGGCGCGACGGTCCACGTCACCTGAGGATGTTTCGATGATCGATCTCTACTACTGGCCGACCCCGAACGGTCACAAGGTGACGATGTTCCTCGAGGAGGTCGGCCTCCCCTACACGATCAAGCCGGTCAACATCGGCAAGGGCGAGCAGTTCGATCCGGGCTTCCTGAAGATCGCGCCGAACAACCGCATGCCGGCGATCGTCGACCACGCGCCGGCCGACGGCGGCGCGCCGATCACGCTGTTCGAGTCGGGCGCGATCCTGCTCTACCTCGCCGAGAAGACCGGCCGGTTCCTGGCCACGGACCTCCGCGGCCGGCAGGAGGCGCTGCAATGGCTGTTCTGGCAGATGGGGGGCCTCGGCCCGATGCTCGGCCAGAACCACCACTTCTCGCAATACGCCCCCGAGAAGATCCCCTACGCGATCAACCGCTACGTCAACGAGACCAACCGGCTCTACGGCGTCCTCGACCGACGGCTCGCCGACCGCGACTTCGTCGCCGGCGATTACGGCATCGCCGACATGGCGGCCTATCCCTGGATCGTCCCGTGGGAGAAGCAGGGCCAGACCCTCGACGATCACCCGAACCTGAAGCGCTGGTTCCACGCCATCGCCGAGCGCCCCGCCACCAAGGCCGCCTACGCCCGCGCCCCGGAGGTCAACCCCGACCACGGCAAGACCATGAGCGAGGACGCCAAGAAGGTGATGTTCGGGCAGACGGCGGGGAACACCAAGCGCTGACGCGCACCTCCCTCCCCCCTTTGCGGGGGGAGGAAAGCGGCGTTACCGCCGTAGGCCGTCCAACCGCACCGGCGCCGCGTGCGGCCGCGTCGCCAGCATCTCGTCGATCAGCGCCAGGACCTCGGCACGCCCGCAATTGGCGGCGGGCTCGAACGGGGTCCAGGTCTGGGTGAAGTCGAGGCGGGCGAACACGTCGCGGTAATGGCGAAGTTCGTTCGTCGTCAGCGGCACGCCGCGCACGAAGGCCTTGTGCGCCGAGATCGTCACGGCGCGGCGGAAATCCTCCGGGTCCAGCTCGAACTTCAAAGCGTCGCCGCAGAAGCAGATCTTCCGCTGGCGATCGAACAGCACGGCGTGGCCGTCGAAGTGGCCGGCGGTGCGGTGGAGCTCGAGGCCCGGCAGCGGCTCGAGGAAGTCGTCGTAGGGCCACGAGACCTGCAGCGCGGCGCTCCAGGTGAAGTCGGCGGCGGGCAGGCACAGCTCCGGGTCGAACCGGTCCTGCAGCTGCACCAGCGCCCCGTAGGCGTGCGGGTGCGAGGCCGAGAGCACCTGCATGCCGCCCAAAGCGGCGATGTGGTCGAGCGCCGCCTCGCTGAAGACCGGGCAGCCCTCGAAGCCCATGTTGCCGGCCTCCGTGCAGATCAGGTAGCTCGACGGGCCGATGCCCGAGACCGGCTCGTTCCAGAACCGCCAGACGCCCGGCTCAAGCTCCTGCCAATGGCAGGGAAAGCGCGCCTGCGCGTCGTGCTTCGTCCAGAAGCGCCAGCCGTCCTGCGGCACGACGTGGCGGGCGTCGAGGCACATCGGGCAGGCCGGCGGGGTCTCGAAGTGGCGCTGCCAGAAGCCGCAATTGTCGCAAACGTAGGCCGGCAGATCGAGGGCGCCGGCAAAGGGCAGGTATCCGGGCACGCGTCGCCTCGTGGCAGTGGGGATGGTGCGGGGTTCCTATCAGGCGCCCCGCCGGAACGGGAGCCCGTCAGGGCCGCGGCAGCAGCCGCCGCGGGGAACGCGCCACCGCCGCGGCGCTCGCGAGCCCCGCTAGGGCGATTCCGGCCAGGCCCGCCATGAGCAGGTCGCGCTCCCGGCTGGTCCAGAACGCGGAACGGGTGCGCTTGGTCCGGGCGCCGAAGCGCCCGTCGATGCCGACGTCGCCCGGCACCGGGGCGTCGAGGTTGCCGGCCCGGTACGGCAGGTCCTCGTCGGCCATCTGCTTGGGCCACATCTCGGCGGCCTTCCGGTCGGCATAGCCCGGGACCAGGGCCTGGGCCGCCGCCATCATCACCGTGCTGCGGCCGACCCAGACCTCGCGGCGCGGATGCTCGGCGGCGTAGACGATGGCCTCGGCGCACAGGCGCGAATCGTAGACCGGGTCCGGCGCATTCTGGTCGCGGCCGGTCCGGTTGCGGGTCCAGCGGTATTGCGGGGTGTTGACCGCCGGCAGGTAGATCACGCTGAGCGAGACCGCGGACTTGTCGTGGATCAGCTCGCAGCGCAGCGAATCGGTGAAGCCCGAGACGGCGAACTTGGCCGCGCAGTACGGCGCCTGCAGCGCCGCGGCGCGGTAGCCCAGCCCGGACGAGACCTGGATGATCGCCCCGCGGTCGCGCGGCTTCATGAAGCGCAGAGCGGCGAGCGTGCCGTAGACCTGGCTGAGATAGGTCGTCTCGGTGACGCGGCGGTACTCGGCCGGCGTGATCCGGTCGGCCCGGCTCACCACCGTCGACATCGCGTTGTTGACCCAGGCGCGGACCGGCCCGAGCTCGGCTTCGATCCGGGCGGCGGCGGCGTCGACCGCCTCGGCATCCGACACGTCGGCCGAGATCGTCAGCACCGGGCGGCCGGAAGCCGCGAGGGCGGCGGCGGTCGCGCGCAGCCGGGCCTCGTCGCGGGCGATCACCGCCACCGACCAGCCGCGGGACGCGAACAGGTGGGCGGTGGCCAGGCCGATCCCGGCGGTGCCCCCTGTGACGACTGCGACCCGTGCCATGCGCGACTTCCCCCGACGTACCGCAGCGACAAGCGGTTGCGGCGCAAACGGTTGCGGCCCGCAGGCCGTGCCCAATGGACACGCCCTGCGGGCCGCGAAGGTCGCCGGCGCCGGGCCGGATCAGGTATGCGCGGGCGCCGCGTGCGCCGGGGCGCCGCCGTGGCCGTCGTCGGTGGTCTTGCCGCGCTTCTTGCCCACCCAGATCACGATGTTCCGGATCATCACGTAGAAGACCGGCGTCAGGAACAGGCCGAAGAAGGTCGCGCCGATCATTCCGAAGAACACCGCGGTGCCCAGCGCCTGGCGCATCTCGGCGCCGGGGCCGGTGGCGATCACCAGCGGCAGCACGCCGAGGATGAAGGCGAAGGCGGTCATCAGGATCGGGCGCAGGCGCAGGCGGCAGGCCTGGATCGCGGCGGCGACGGGGCCCTTGTGCTCCGCCTCCTCGATGTCGTGGGCGAACTCGACGATCAGGATGGCGTTCTTCGCCGCGAGACCGATCAGCACGATCAGGCCGATCTGGGTCAGGATGTTGTTGTCCTGCCCCCGCAGCTGCACGCCGAACAAGGCGGCCAGCACCCCGGTCGGCACCACCATCAGGATCGAGATCGGCAGCGCCCAGCTCTCGTACTGCGCGGCGAGCACCAGGAATACCAGCAGGATGCCCAGCGCGAACACGTAGACCGCCGTGTTGCCGGTGGCCTTCTGCTGGTAGGCGATCTCGGTCCAGTCGTAGGCGTAGCCCTCGGGCAGCGCCTTGGCGGCGATCTCCTCCATGGCGGTGAGCGCCTGGCCGGTCGAGACGCCGGGCTTGGCCACGCCCTGCACCGGCACCGAGTAGTACAGGTTGAACCGCTGCACGATCTGCGGGCCGGCGACGGTGCGCAGCGAGGCCAGGGTCCCCAGCGGCACCAGCGCGCCGGTGGAGGAGCGGACCTTGATCTGCGAGATGTCCTGCTGCGAGGTCCGGTAGGCGGCGTCGGATTGCAGGCGCACCTGGTAGATGCGGCCGAGCGTGTTGAAGTCGTTGACGTAGGCGCCGCCCAGGTCCGCCTGCACCGAGGCGAAGACGTTGGCCAGCGGCACGTTCAGCATCCGCGCGATCGTGCGGTCGATGTCGAGGTATAGCTGCGGCGTGTCGTTGCCGAAGGTGGTGAACACCCGCTGCACGTCGCTGCTCTGGTTGGCCTGGCCGATCAGCTCGCCGGCGGCGGCCAGCAGCGGCCCGGTCTCCGAGGATTGCCGGCTCTCGACCTGCATCTTGAAGCCGCCGCCGTTGCCGAGGCCGCGCACCGGCGGCGGCGGGATGACGATGACCCGCGCCTCCTGGATGTTGGCGGTGGCCTTCAGCACCTCGCCGGTGATCACCGCCGCGCTGCGCCCGTGGGTGGCGCGCTCCTTGGCGCCGGCCAGCGTGATGAACATCACGCCGGAGTTGGTGGTGTTGGTGAAGGTCGCGCCGTCGAAGCCGGCGATGATGACGGTGTTGGTCACGCCGTCGATCTTGCGCGCTTCCGCGGCCGCCCGGTTCACCGTCTCGGTGGTGCGGTCGAGCGAGGCGCCGGCCGGCAGCTGGACCACGCCGATGAGGTAGCCCTGGTCCTGGTCGGGGATGAAGCCCGTCGGCGTCGTCTGCACGAGGTGGATCGTGCCGAAGATGACGAAGCCGTAGAACACCATCACGGCGACGATGCCGACGCTGTAGCCGGTGAGCAGGCCGACGACCCGGGCGTAGCCGTTCGAGAGCGCCTCGAAGCCGCGGTTGAACAGGTCCGCGAGCCAGGCGATGAACCGCGTCAGGAAGAACTTCGGCTGCTTGCGCGCGTGGTGGGGCACCAGGAGCAGCTTGCAGAGCGCCGGAGACAGGGTCAGCGAGTTGAAGGCGGAGATGATCGTCGAGGCGGCGATCGTCAGCGCGAACTGCTTGTAGAACTGGCCCGAGATGCCGGGGATGAAGGCTGTCGGGATGAACACCGCGGCCAGCACGAGCGCGATGGCGACGACGGCCGAGCCGACCTCGTCCATGGTCTTGTGCGCGGCCTCGCCCGGCGACAGCCCCTCCTCCATGTTGCGCTCGACGTTCTCGACCACGACGATCGCGTCGTCGACGACGATGCCGATGGCGAGCACCAGCCCGAACAGGGTGAGGTTGTTCAGCGAGAACCCGAAGGCCGACATCGCCGCGAAGGTGCCGACGAGCGAGACGGGGATCGCGATCACCGGGATCAGCGCCGTGCGCCAGCTCTGGAGGAAGACCAGGATCACGATCACCACGAGGCCGACGGCCTCGAACAGGGTCTTGTAGACCTCCTGGATCGACTCCTCGATGAACTCGGTCGGGTTGTAGGCGATGCGGTACTCGACGTCGGGCGGGAAGTTCTTCTTCAGGTTCTCCATCACCTTCTTGACGGAGGCCGCGGCGTCGAGCGCGTTGGTGCCCGGGCGCTGGAACGCGCCGATGCCCACCGCCGGCGTCGCGTTCAGGAAGGAGTTGGTGGTGTAGTCCTTCTGGCCCATCTCGGTGCGGGCGACGTCCTTCACCCGCACCAGGCGGCCGTTGGTCGCCTTCACGATGACGTCGGCGAACTCCTCCGGCGTCTGGAAGCGCCCCTGCGACTGCACCACGAGCTGGAACGCCTCGCCGGTCTGGGCGGGCGGCGCGTTGAGCGCGCCGGCGGCGACCTGCACGTTCTGCTCCTGCAGCGCCGTGGTCACGTCGGTGGTGGAGAGCCCGTAGGCGGCGAGCTTGTTCGGGTCGAGCCAGATGCGCTCGGCGTACTCGTTGCCGCCGAAGATCGTGATGTCGCCGACGCCGTCCAGGCGCAGCATCTCGTCACGGATGTTCAGGTAGATGTAGTTGGCCAGGTAGTTCTGGTCGTAGGTCTTGTTCGGCGAGAGCAGGTGCACGACCAGCATCAGGTCGGGCGAGGCCTTGCGCACGGTGACGCCGAGGTTGCGCACGTCCGGCGGCAGGCGCGGCTGCGCCACCGAGAGCCGGTTCTGCACCAGCACGTTGGCGATATCGAGGTTGGTGCCGACCTTGAAGGTGACGGTCAGCAGCATGTTGCCGTCGTTGGTCGACAGCGACGTCATGTAGAGCATGTTGTCGACGCCGTTCACCTCCTGCTCGATCGGCGTCGCGATCGTCGCGGCCACCGTCTCGGCGTTGGCGCCGGGGAAGCTCGCGCGCACGGTGACCGTGGGCGGGACGATCTCGGGATATTGCGAGACCGGCAAGCTCTCGTAGGCGACGAAGCCGAGGAGCAGGAAGATGATCGACGTGACCGACGCGAAGATCGGCCGATCGACGAAGAAGTGGGCAAAACGCATCGGTCAAACCTCTGGGTCGCCGCCCCTCGCGGAGCCGGCGACCGGCGTCGTCGATGGCGCCGCACCGGTCGGGACCGGTGCCGCTCGTACGCTCGAGACCGCGGACGGCCTCAGGTCTTGCTCGGCGGCAGCGTGATCGATTCCGGCGAGACCTTGGCGCCGGGGCGCACGCGGGAGGTGCCGTTGACCACGATGGTCTCGTCGCCCTTCAGGCCGTCGCGGATCACGCGGTAGCCGTCGACCTTGGGGCCGAGCTTCACGTCCTTGGCCGTCACCGTCCCGTCCTCGCCGACGAGGTAGACGATGCGCTTGTCCTGGTTGGCGGCGACCGCCTCGTCCGGGATCATGACGCCCTGGAACGGCTTCGTCGCGGGCATCGAGACGATGCCGAACAAACCCGGCTTGATGAAGCCGTCGGCGTTCTCGACCGTGGCGCGCAGGAGGATCGTGCCGGTGGAGTTGTCGACGCGGTTGTCGACGAAGTCGAGGGTGCCCTTGCGGGTCGGCTTGGCCTCGCCCGACAGGGCGATCAGGATCGGGACGCCTTTGCCGCGCTGGGTCTGGCCCATGCCGATGCCGAGCGAGCCCTGGTACTTCAGGAACGACTTCTCGTCGACGGTGAAGGAGAAGTAGATCGGATCGAGCGAGACGATGGTGGTCAGCATCGTCTGGTCGGTGATGACGATGTTGCCCTCGGTGACGAGGCGCTGGCTGATCCGCCCGTTGATCGGCGACTTCACTTCCGAGAAGTCGAAGTTCAACTGGGCGTTGCGGAGCGCCGCCTCGGCACTGTCGACGTCGGCCTGCGCGGTCTGCGAGGCCTGGCGGCGCTGGTCGGTGACCTGCTCGGAGATGTTGCCGCCCTTCGACAGGGTCTGCGCGCGCTCCAGGTCGGTCTGCGAGAACGAGAGGCGGGCCTTGGCCGAGGTCAGCGAGGCCTGCGCCTGCTCCAGGGCCGCCTTGTAGGGCCGCCGGTCGATGACGAAGAGCACGTCGCCCTTCTTCACCGTGGCGCCGTCCGTGAAGTTGATCTTCTCGAGGTAGCCGGTCACCCGCGCGCGGACCTCGACGAACTCGATCGGGTCGAAGCGGCCGGTATACTGGTCCTGCTCGATGATCTCGCGGACCACGGGCTTGGCGACCGTCACCTTCGGCGGCGGGCCGCCCGGCGCCTGGGCACGGGCCTGCGGCGCGGCGAGCGCCGCGGCGATCACGATGAGGCTTGCGAGCCGACGCTTGTACATGGATGGTTCCCCAGCAGCCCGCCACCTATTCCCCGCAGCGCGCACAGGTTGTGCGACACCGCACATGGCTTCGCCGCGACCGACCGGGCGACGCGCATGCGGCCGTGCTTCGACGGGTCTACTCAATCGCTTCACCGGCCGACGACCAGTCGCGATAGCCGCCCTTGTAGTGTTCCGCGAGGCCGAGCCCGGTCTGCTGCATCGCGTTGAGCGCGTGGACCGAGCGCACGCCGGAGCCGCAGGAGAAGACCGCGCGGCGCCCGTCCGCCTCGATCAGAGCGGCCACCGCCGCCGGATCGAAGCTCGAGAGCGGGTGCATCACCGCTCCGGGGATGTGGCCGTTCTCGTATTCATGCGGCTCGCGCACGTCGATCACCAGCATCGACCCGTCGGCGAGACCCTGCTTGATCGCATCGCGGTCGAGGTCGACAACACGCATCGAACAATTCCCTGGGAGAGAGGCCGGCCGCGCGGGCTGACGCTTTTCCTTATTCGTCAGCCGCCCGCGGTGCAACACGCCGCCGAAGGCGCGCTGCGGATCAGAGCGCATCGAGCAGCGCGTCGGCCTGCTCGAAATGCGCCGCCCAGGTCGGCCCGGCGTAGCCGTCGAGACGCTGGGCCAGCGTCTGGCGAAGCCCGGAGCCCGGCCGGCTCAGATCCTCGACCGCCCGCCCCCAGCCGAGGCCGTCGAGGGGGTCGAGAAAGGCGGCGAAGCCCTCGGCGATCTCGCGGTGGACCGGAATTCCGGAGGCGACCACCGGCACGCCGGACGCCGCCGCCTCCACGATCGGGATGCCGTAGCCTTCGGTGAAGGACGGCATCAGCAGCGCCGTGCAGCTCCGCGTGAGCGCGGCGAGGCCGTGGGTCGAGAGCCCGGAGACCTCGACGACGTGCGGGCGGATCGCCTCGCAGCGCTCCAGCAGATCGACGACGTTCTCGGCCTCCCAGCCGCGGCGCCCGACCAGCACGAGCCGGGGCGTGGCCGGGCCGTGGCGCTCGGCGAGCTCCCGCCAGAGATGGAGCAGCAGCAGATGGTTCTTGCGCGGCTCGATCGTGCCGCAGACGAGGAAGGTCGGCCGGTCGGGGACGAAGCGCGGGCCGTCGCGCCCGAAGGCCGGCTCGACGCCGAGATGCCCGACCGCGAGCGGCGGACGCCCGAACCCGTCGGCGGCGAGGTGCGCCAGCGTCCGCTCGCCGGTATCGGCGGAATTCACGACGATGGCGGCCGCGTGCCGGCCGATGGTCCGCAGGCGCCGGCGATGGCGCTCGGCCTCGCCGGGCCGGCCGTATTCGGGATGGGTGATCGGGATCAGGTCGTGGACGAAGAACGCCGGCCGCACGTCGGTGCGGGTGTAGAGCCAGTCGAAGCGCTCCGGCTTGTCGAGGCGCAGGTGCGAGGTGTGCAGGTAGAGGCTGCCCTCCGGCAGGGCCGAGATCGGCGCGGCGCGCAGGATCCCGAGCACGGTCTCGGCCTGGATGCGCCGCCGGCGGATCGTGCCGGACCGCTGGTCGCGCCCGGCGACGGCCTCCGCCGGGCGGTCGGTGAGCCGTGCCTCGAGGCGGCGGTAGACCGGATCGGATTCGGCCACCACGTCCTCGGTCCAGCCGTCCGCGACCGCGTCGACGATGCGGGACGCGTGGTCCCGATCGAGGATGCGCGGCCCGAGGCCGGTCGAGACCAGCCCGAAGCGCGCGCCGGCGCCGTCGAGCACGTGGCGGGCATAGGCGAGGTCGACCCGGTCGATCCCGGACGGGCTCGCATGGCGCAGGCGGGTGACGAGGCGGGTGAGGTCGAAGGCGATCGGCCGTGTCGACATGATGCTCCGGATTGCGGCCCCCATGCAGGCCGGCCGGGTGTTACCGGGCCGAGGCGCGGAGGGCCAGCCGGTGCGATGCCTCGGGTTCGAACCGTTGGCCGATCGGGAACCGGTCGCGGTCGGCATATCGCAAGCCGGACGACGAGGAACGGGAGCCTGCGCCGGGGGCGGCCGCCGCCCGCCGCCGGCGACGGATGAAGGCTCTCGCGGCACGCGACGGACCGACCGCCGGGTTGCGCGCCCGGCTCCGGGCAGCCGTCAGCCGATCGACGCCTTTCCTCGTGCCGCCCGTCCCGGCAGGAAGCGATCCTTCATCTCCAGCACCTTCTGCACCTGGGCCCCGAGCGTCAGAAGCTGCACGAGGCGTTGCGTGTCGAGGCGGCGCACGTCACCGTACCAGCCGGCGAATAACTCGAAGAGATCGCGCATCTCGGTCAGGCGTTGCTGGGCGTAGCGTTCGTCGTCATCGCTCGGCGCCTCCATCAGCAGCTCGCGCAGCAGCGTCAGCGTCGGGTCGATCTCGCGCTTCTTGCGCTCCTCCACCAGGGTCCGGACGATCTGCCAGATGTCCTCCGGCGTCGAGAAGTAGTCGCGGCGGTCGCCGGGCCTGTGCTGAAGGCGGACGAGGCTCCAGGCCTGGAGCTCCTTGAGCCCCATGCTCACGTTCGAGCGGGACAGGCCGAGCTTGTCCACGATCTCCTCGGCATTGAGCCCCTGCGGCGACACGAACAGCAGCGCGTAGATCTGGCCGACCGTGCGATTGATGCCCCAGCGGGAGCCCATCTCGCCGAAATGCAGCACGAAGGCTTGCACGAGGGGAGGAAGCTGCATCGCCCGCTATGCCTTGAGCCAGAGGCGCAGCACGAAGGCGATCCCGCCCACGACGACGACCCCGCCGATCCAGAGGGCCACGAACCAGCCGAGCCGGCCGGCCCAACGCGGCATCAGCCCGCTCAATGGTAGCCGTCCGCGCCGACCTTGCCCCGGAAGACCCAGTACGCGTAGGCGGTGTAGGCGAGGATGACCGGGATGAGGACGCCCGCGCCGACCAGCATGAAGATCTGCGAGGATCTCGGCGAGGCCGCCTCCCAGATCGTCACCCGGCCGGGGACGATGTCGGGATAGATGCTGATTCCCAGACCGACATACGACAGGCCGAACAGCCCGAGCGCCAGCAGGAACGGCGCCCGCTCGGCCCCGCGCATGAGCGTCCGGAGGAACAGGACGCTGCCGAGCACGACCAGCAACGGCACCTGAGCCGTCAGCAACACGTTCGGCCAGGCGAACCAGCGGGCGGCGAAGGCGGCGTCGAGCAGCGGGGTCGCCGCGCTCACGGCCGCGATGCAGACGATGGTGGCGATCCCGAACCGGAACGCCATGCGTCGGCCAAGTTCGCGCGTCGTTCCCTCGGTCCGCATCACGAGCCACGTGGCGCCTAAGAGCGCGTAGCCCAGCACGAGGCTGATCCCGGTGAACAGGCTGAACGGCGTCAGCCAGTCCCACCGCCCGCCGCCGTAGCCGCGCCCGGTGACGGCGATGCCCTGGAGGAGAGCGCCCAGGGCGATGCCCTGCGCCAGGGCGGCGACCAGCGAGCCGCCCGCGAAGGCGACGTCCCAGAAGGCGCGATGGTGGGGATCGCGCCAGCGGAATTCGAAGGCCACGCCTCGGAAGACCAGGCCCAGCAGCATGGCGACGATCGGTGCGTAGAGGGCGGGCAGGATGATCGCGTAGGCGAGCGGGAACGCAGCGAAGAGGCCGCCGCCGCCGAGCACCAGCCACGTCTCGTTGCCATCCCAGACGGGCGCGATCGAGTTCATGGCGACGTTGCGTTCCTCCCCGGCCCGGAGGCTGGGAAACAGCAGCCCGACGCCGAGATCGAAGCCGTCCATCACCACGTAGGCGAAGACCGCGAACGCGATCACGAAGGCCCAGACCGTGGAGAGATCGAAGGCGGCGTTCATGGCTCCTACTCCGCCGGCTGCAGATGGCGATCGGGATCGACGGCGGGCGCGGGCGTGAGGCCGGCGGCGCGGATCGGCAGGCCGACCTCGGGGCCTTCCTCGCCGCGATGGGGCGCATGCGCCATCAGCCGCAGGATGTAGAGGATCCCCATGCCGAAGACCGAAAGGTAGATCACGACGAAGGCGAGCAGCGAGCTAGCGACGGCCGGCACCTGCAGCGGAGACGCGGATTGCGCGGTGCGCAGCAGGCCGTAGACCGTGAAGGGCTGGCGGCCCACCTCCGTCGTGATCCAGCCGGCCAGCACCGCCACGAAGCCCGCGGGCCCCATCGTCACCGCGACGCGGTGCAGCCAGGTCGTCTCGTAGAGGCGCCCGCGCCACCGCGCCCACAGGCTCCACAGGCCGACGCCCAGCATCGCGACGCCGAGCCCGACCATGATGCGGAACGACCAGAACACGATCGGCACCGGCGGCCAATTCGCGCGCGGGACGCTGTCGAGCCCATCGAGGGCTGCGTCGAGCGAATGCTTCAGGATCAGCGACGAGAGCTTGGGCACCTCCAGCGCGTAGCGGACGGTCGCCGCGTCCTGGTCCGGCAGGCCGAACAGGATGAGCGGAGCCCCGTCCGGATGACCCCGGAAGTGGCCCTCCATCGCCATGACCTTGGCCGGTTGATGCGCGAGCGTGTTCAGGCCGTGGGCATCGCCCGCGAGGATCTGGAGCGGCGCGACGCAGGCCAGCATCCACATCGCCATGGAGAACATGGTGCGGGCGCCCGCATTGGCGCGGTCCCGCAGCAGGTGCCAGGCGCCCACGCCGCCGACCACGAGCGCCGTCGTCAGGTAGGCGGCCAGCACCATGTGCACGAGCCGATACGGGAACGACGGGTTGAAGACGATCGCCCACCAATCGAGGGGCACGAACTGACCTTGCGCATTCGTGCCGTACCCGGCCGGCGTCTGCATCCAGGAATTGACGGATACGATCCAGAACGCCGAGAAGCCGGTGCCGACCGCCACCATCAGGGTCGCCAGCATGTGCAGGCCGCGGCCGACCTTCTTCATGCCGAACAGCATCACGCCGAGAAAGCCGGCCTCCAGGAAGAAGGCCGACATGACCTCGTAGGCAATCAACGGCCCGAGCACCGGGCCGGTCCTGTCGGAATAGACCGACCAGTTGGTGCCGAACTGATAGCTCATCACCAGGCCGGAGACGACGCCCATCGCGAAAGCGATGGCGAAGATCTTGAGCCAGTAGTGGAAGAGATTGATGAACACCTCGCGGCCGGTCGCCAGCCACAGACCTTCGAGCACCGCGAGGTAGCTCGCCAGCCCGATCGAGAAAGACGGGAAGACGATGTGGAAGGCGACGGTGAACCCGAACTGCGCCCGCGCAAGCGTCAGCACGTCGATCTCGGATAGGAGAGACATGCCCGCGGCCTCGTCGATCTCGTCATTTCAGAAATTACCGAAATGACGATAAGAATGCAAGCCTATACGACGCACAAGGATAGGTCGGTTGTCGCATCGGCGGATGCCGTCGGGACCACGGGCCTGCGGGCGGGCGCCGAAGGTACGCGCCATCGCCGACGCCGCGATCCGACGACGAAGCCCCGACCCGCCGGCCTCGGCCGATCCGGCCGGCTTCGGGGGGCGCTTCGGAGCCCGTCCGACGACGGGCGCCGCCGAGCCGCCTCGGAAGGGCGGTGGCGGCCGGCGCCTCAGTACGTCCAGCGCTGCGCCTTCGAGACGAGGAAGTCGCGGAACGCCTGGACGCGGGCGACCGTGCGCATCTCCTCGGCGTAGACGAGATAGCTCTCCAGCGTCGGCATCTCGCTGTCGCGCAGCACCTGGACGAGGTGGTCGTCGCCGTCGACCGCGTAGTCCGGCAGGATGCCGATGCCGGCGCCGGTCTCCATCGCCCGCTGCAGCGCGCCGATGTTGTTGACGGTGAAGGCGACCGGGCGGCGCTCGCGGCCCTCGCGGCCGACATTGGCGAGCCAGTGCGCCGCCAGCAGGTAGGACGGCTCGTTGCCGCCGAAGGAGACGAGGCGGTGCTCGTCGAGGTCCTCGACGGTCTTGGGCTCGCCGAAGCGCTTGACGTAATCCTGGCTGGCGAAGGCGTGGTAGTGCACCGTGAACAGCCGGCGCTGGATCAGGTCGGGCTGGGCCGGCCGGCGCATGCGGATCGCGACGTCGGCCTCGCGCATAGCGAGGTCGAGCTCCTCGTTGGTCAGGATCAGCTCGATCCGCACGTCCGGGTAGAGGTCGAGGAATTCGGCGACGCGCTGGGCGAGCCACGCGGTGCCCAGCCCCACGGTGGTGGTCACCTTGAGGTCGCCCGACGGCCGCTCGCTGGTCTCGACGAGGCGGGCGCGGGTGTTCTCCAGCCGGAGCTTCATGTCGCGCGCGGCGCGGAACAGAAGGTCGCCCTGCTCGGTCAGGATCAGGCCGCGGGCGTGGCGGTGGAACAGCGGCGCCTTCAGCTCGCGCTCCAGGGCACTGATCTGGCGGCTCACCGCGGATTGGCTCAGGCCGATGTCGTCGCCGGCACGGGTGAAGCTGCCGGCTTCCGCGACGTTGAGGAAGATCCGGATCTTGTCCCAATCCACGGCGAGACTCCCTCACGCACCCAGACGACGCCGAGGCACGCGCGCCCCATTCCGGCCACCCGCGCCGTCGACCGACGCGGGCGTTTCCCGGCCCCGCTGCGACGCATCGGACCCGGCTGCGGTCGAACGGGCCCGGCCTCGTCGCGACGCCCGTCACTCATGCGTCCTGAGCATGGTCGCGCGCAAGGCGCCGCAAAAAGAAAATGTTGACAGATCCTCGGCGCGGGGCCGAACCGCGCAGTCCTCACCCGCCCGAACGGGGATTCGGGCCGGTGGACGAGCTCGCGCCTACTCGGCGGCGGCCTGTCGCGGGCTCTCGCCGATGTCGAGGTTGGCGAGGTACTTCTCCGCTTCCAGCGCAGCCATGCAGCCCATGCCGGCCGCGGTGATCGCCTGGCGGTAGACGTCGTCGGTGACGTCGCCGGCCGCGAACACGCCGGGAATCTCGGTCTCGGCGGTGCCGGGGCGGACGCTGAGGTAGCCGCCGTGGCGCATCGCGAGCTGGCCCTCGAACACCTCGGTCGCCGGCTTGTGGCCGATCGCGACGAACACGCCGTCAACCGGCACCGCGCTGGCCTCGCCGGTGCGGGTGTCCTTGAGGCGCAGGTGCGTCACCGACGGCGCGGGCGTGGTGGTGCCGCAGATCTCGTCGATCTCGCGGTTCCACAGCACCTCGACGTTCGGATGCTTGAACAGGCGCTCCTGCAGGATGCGCTCGGCGCGGAAGCTGTCCCGGCGGTGGATCACCGTGACCTTCGAGGCGAGGTTGGCGAGGTACAGGGCCTCCTCGACGGCCGTGTTGCCGCCGCCGACCACCGCCACCGGCTTGCCGCGGAAGAAGAAGCCGTCGCAGGTGGCGCAGGCCGAGACGCCCCCGCCCTGGAACTTGGCCTCCGACGGCAGGCCGAGCCACTTCGCCTGGGCGCCGGTGGCGATGATCAGCGCGTCGCAGGAATAGGTCTCGCCGGAATCGGCCTCGAGCCGGAACGGGCGCACCTTGAGGTCGACCTTGGTGATGTACTCCGACAGGATCGTGGTGCCGACATGCTCGGCCTGGAGCCGCATCTGCTCCATCAGCCACGGCCCCTGGATCGCCTCGGCGAAGCCCGGATAGTTCTCGACGTCGGTGGTGATCATCAGCTGGCCGCCGGGCTGGAAGCCCGAGATCAGCAGCGGCTGCACCATGGCACGGGCCGCGTAGATCGCGGCCGTGTAACCGGCCGGCCCCGAACCGACGATGATCAGCCTGGAATGGGTGTGGGCCATGACGTCCTCGAATCCCTCGCTCTAAGCCTCGGCGACGTGCCGGCCGGCCGGCAGACCGCCCTGTGCCGCCCGGAAGGCGGCGTAGCCGTCGGCGAGCGCCTGGGCGATCACCGGCGTGGCGTTGATCGGCTTGTAGGCCAGCGGCTCCAACCGCCCGGTAAACGGCCGCAAGGCGCCGGCCATCGCCAGCCCCGCGAACATCCGCCGGTGGCGGATATAGGTACGCGGCAGGTCGAACAGCAGCACCGGCGCGCCGGTGGACACCGCCTCGCTGACCATGTTCGCCGAATCGGAGGTGACCACCACCGCGTCGGCCAGCGCCAGCATCGCCACGTAAGGGTTGTCGCCGCCGCCGTCCCAGAGGAACCCGCCGGTCTCCGAAACAAGCGTGCGGATCGCGTCGCGCAGTGGGTCCGGCGTGCGGCGCGAGACGGTGACCATCAGCCGGCAGCCCGACCCGGCGAGCTTGCGCAGGTCGTCGACCAGGCGCTGCATGTCGAGGGCGCGATAGCTCAGGTGTCGGCTGTCCCCGCCGATCAGCACCGCGACCCGCGGCCCGTCGAGCGCCGTCAGCCGGGGGTCCGGCCGCGCGCGGGCGGCCGCGATCCGCTCGGCGGTGACGAGGTGCGGCGCGGTCAGCGTGGTGAAGACGTTGGGGCCGCGCAGGTCGTCGTAGTCGGGCACCCAGATGAAGTCGGCGCTGTCGTGCCCGGTGCGCGGGTCCTTCAGGAAGGCGGTGAAGGTGCGTCCCGGCGCGGCCCGGCGCATCGCGCGGAGATAAGGCACCGCGCGCCGCCCGGAGGCGATCAGGATGTCGGGATAGGGCCCGGCCAGCGCGCCGCGGCTGCGATACGGGCCCTGGCGCGGGTCGATCGGCCCCCACGGCGCCGTCCAGCCGAACGGGCCGTGCGACGGCACCCGGCGGATCTCGTAGGACAGGCGAAGGGTCTCGGCGATGCCGACGCACTGGTTCTCGTCGCCGGCCTTGCCGTCGGTGACGATCCAGGCGCGGGCGCCGGAAAGCGCCGGGGCGGCGTGCGTCTCGGAGGAGGGGATCACGTCAGTCGACGGGCAGGTTGCGGACGAGCCAGTCGGCGTAGATGTCGGCGATGGCGGTCACGCGGCTCCGCTCGGATTGCGGATCGTACCACGCCCCGCCGAAGCTCGACGGGGTGGCGGTGAGCTGCGGGTGGCGCCCGAGGATCGCGCCGTCGCGGGCGACCAGCAGCGCCTCGCCGTCGAGGTAGTCGTTCTGCGAGCCGCCCCCGAAGCCGGAGCGGCCGCTGTTGTTGCCGCCGGCGTAGGGCCGCAGCGAGAAGCCGCGGACCAGGACCACGAGGCTCGGGCCGCGGCCGCCGAGGCGGGCCGCGAAGCGGCTGCGCAGGGCCGCGGTCAGGTCGGCGCGCAGCGCCTCGGCCTGGGCCCCGGCGCCGAGCGCCACGAGCGGGCGCACGTCGACGCGGACGTCGGAGAAGCGGTCGCCCTGCAGGCTCGGAAAATCGCCGGCCGAGGCCGGGGCGGCGACGGCCGAAGCGGTCACGGCCAGGGCGGTCACGGCCGGTGCGGCCAGAGCCGGGAGGGCCAGCAGCCCGGCGATCCAGCGTCGCGCCATCCGCACCGGTCAGCCCCCGTACCGGATGCCGACGACCTCGTAGGACTTGCCGCCGCCGGGCGTCGTCACCTCGACGGAATCGCCGACGCCCTTGCCGATCAGCGCCCGCGCGATCGGCGAGGTGATCGAGACCCGGCCCGAATGCACGTCGGCCTCGGGCTCGCCGACGATCTGGTAGGTCTTCTCTTCCTCCGTATCGTCGTCGACGAGCTTCACGGTCGCGCCGAACTTGATCTTGTCGCCCGAGAGCTTGGTGACGTCGATGATCTCGGCGCGCGCGATCAGGCTCTCCAGCTCGAGCACGCGGCCCTCGTTGTGAGACTGCGCCTCCTTGGCGGCGTGATACTCGGCGTTCTCGGAGAGGTCGCCGTGCGCGCGCGCCTCGGAGATCGCCGCGACGATGCGCGGGCGCTCCACCTGCTGGCGGTGCTTCAGCTCCTCCTCCATGGCTGCGAAGCCACGCACCGTGATCGGAACCTTGTCTATCGCCATCGTCTCGCGCCACAATGAAGAGGCCCGGCCGGACGCGGGGATGCCGCGCCCTCCGGGCCAGATTCCAAAACCTGTCCGAGCGCAGGGTCCGCGATCGGTCAGAAACGTCGTGTCGCCGCCCGGCTTCAGGCTGCGAAGTATTCCTGCAGGGCGCGGACCCGAAGGTCACCTTCGAGATAGGCCTGAATGCCCTCGGCCGCCGCCATCGCTCCGGCCAGAGTGGTGTAGTACGGCACCTTATGCAAGAGGGCCGCCCGGCGGAGCGAGCGCGAGTCCGACAGCGCGCCGGCCCCCTCGGTGGTGTTCAGGACGAGCTGGATGTCCCCGTTCTTGATCGAGTCGACCACGTGCGGCCGGCCTTCGAGCACCTTGTTCACCCGGTCGCAGGCGACGCCGTTCTCGACGAGGTAGCGCTGGGTGCCGCCGGTCGCCACGATCGCGAAGCCGAGCCCGGCCAGCAGCCGGATCGAGGGCAGGATGCGTGCCTTGTCGCCGTCCCGCACCGAGACGAACACCGTCCCCGAGCGCGGCACCTTGGTGCCCGAGCCGAGCTGGCTCTTGGCGAAGGCGACGCCGAAGCCGGCATCGAGCCCGATGACCTCGCCGGTGGAGCGCATCTCCGGCCCGAGCAGCACGTCGACGCCGGGGAAGCGCGCGAACGGGAACACCGCCTCCTTCACCGCGATGTGGTTGAGGACCTTCTTCTTCAGCCCGAACGCGGCCAGCGCCTCGCCGGCCATGACCCGGGCGGCGATCTTGGCGATCGGCTCGCCGATCACCTTGGCGACGAACGGCACCGTGCGGGACGCGCGCGGGTTCACCTCCAGCACGTAGATCGTGCCGTCCTTGATCGCGTACTGCACGTTCATCAGGCCGCCGACCTTCAGCGCCAGCGCCATCGCCTTGGTCTGGCGCTCCAGCTCGGCGATGATCTCGGGCGAGAGCGAGCGCGAGGGCAGCGAGCAGGCCGAGTCGCCGGAATGGATGCCGGCCTCCTCGATGTGCTCCATGATCCCGGCGATGAACACGTCGGTGCCGTCGCAGACCGCGTCGACGTCGATCTCGACCGCATCCGACAGGTAGCGGTCGAACAGCAGCGGGTTCTTGCCGAGCACCGTGTTGATCTGGCCGGTCTTGTCGTTGGGGTAGCGCGACTTGACCTCGGACGGGATCAGGCTCGGCAGGGTGTCGAGCAGGTAGTCGGCGAACTGGGTCTCGTCGCGGATGATCGCCATGGCGCGGCCGCCGAGCACGTAGCTCGGGCGCACCACGAAGGGCAGGCCGAGGTCGGCCGCGACCATCCGGCCCTGCTCGACCGAGTAGGCGATGCCGTTCTTGGGCTGCTTCATCCCGAGCTTGTCGAGGAGCCGCTTGAACTGGTCGCGGTCCTCGGCGAGGTCGATCGCGTCCGGCGAGGTGCCGAGGATCGGCACGCCGGCGGCTTCGAGCGCGCGGGCGAGCTTCAGCGGCGTCTGGCCGCCGAACTGGACGATGACCCCGTGCAGGGTGCCGTTCTGCCGCTCGGTCTCGATGATCTCGAGCACGTCCTCCTGCGTCAGCGGCTCGAAGTAGAGCCGGTCGGAGGTGTCGTAATCGGTCGAGACGGTCTCCGGGTTGCAGTTGACCATGATGGTCTCGTAGCCCGCCTCCGACAGCGCGTAGCAGGCGTGGCAGCAGCAATAGTCGAACTCGATGCCCTGGCCGATCCGGTTCGGGCCGCCGCCGAGGATGATGACCTTCCTGGCCGCGGTCGGCTGGGCCTCGTCGGCGACCGTGCCGGCGAAGGGGGCGACGTAGGTCGAGTACATGTAGGCGGTCGGCGCCTTGAACTCGGCGGCACAGGTGTCGATCCGCTTGAACACCGGCCGCACCTTCAGCGCGCGGCGCGCCTCGCGCACCGACGGCTCGTCGGTCCCGGCGAGGACGGCCAGGCGCGCGTCGGAGAAGCCCGCGGCCTTGAGCTGGCGGAACGCGCCCGGCGTCGCCGGCAGGCCGTGCGCCTTGACCCGGTTCTCCAGGTCGATGATGCCCTGCAGCTGCTCCAGGAACCACGGGTCGATCTTGCACGAGGCGTGGACCTCGGCATGGCTCACCCCGAGGCGCAACGCCTGCGCGACGTTGAGCAGCCGGTCCGGCGTCGGCGTGCCGATCGCCGCCTTGATCGCGTTGTGGTCGTCGCCCTTGCCGAGCCCCTCGATCTCGATCTCGTCGAGGCCGGTGAGCCCGGTCTCGAGAGAGCGCAGGGCCTTCTGCAGCGATTCGGCGAAGCACCGGCCGATCGCCATCGCCTCGCCGACCGACTTCATCGCGGTGGTCAGCGTCGGCTCGGCGCCGGGGAACTTCTCGAACGCGAAGCGGGGGATCTTGGTGACGACGTAGTCGATCGTCGGCTCGAACGAGGCCGGGGTCGCGCCGCCGGTGATGTCGTTGGCGATCTCGTCGAGGGTGTAGCCGACGGCCAGCTTGGCCGCGACCTTGGCGATCGGGAAGCCGGTGGCCTTCGACGCCAGCGCCGAGGAGCGCGACACGCGCGGGTTCATCTCGATGACGATCATCCGGCCGGTGGCCGGGTCGATGGCGAACTGCACGTTCGAGCCGCCGGTCTCGACGCCGATCTCGCGCAGCACCGCGAGGGATGCGTCGCGCATCACCTGGTATTCCTTGTCGGTCAGCGTCAGCGCCGGCGCGACGGTGACGGAATCGCCGGTGTGGACGCCCATCGGGTCGATGTTCTCGATCGAACAGACGATGATGCAGTTGTCCGCCTTGTCGCGGACGACCTCCATCTCATACTCCTTCCAGCCGAGCACCGATTCCTCGATCAGCACCTCGTTGGTCGGCGACGCGTCGATGCCGCGCTCGACGATGTCGAGGAATTCCTCGCGGTTGTAGGCGATGCCGCCGCCGGTGCCGCCCATGGTGAAGGACGGCCGGATGATCGCCGGCAGGCCGACCTCGGCGAGCGCGATCAGGGCCTGGCCCAGCGCGTGCTCGATGTAGCGCTTGCGCCGGTCGCCCTCGCCCGCATGCCAGGTCTTCTCGAAGGCGGCGACCGCCGCGTCCCGGTCGGCACCCGCAGGCCACTGCGCCTCGATGCGGGCGATCTCGGCGAGGCGCCTGTCGCGGTCGGCCTTCTTCGGCACCGAGGCGTTGGCGAGCTCCGATTTCGGCGTCTCGAGGCCGATCTTGGTCATCGCGTCGCGGAAGAGATGGCGGTCCTCGGCCTTGTCGATGGCCTCGGCCGTCGCGCCGATCATCTGCACGCCGTACTTCTCCAGCACGCCCATGCGCTGGAGCGAGAGCGCGCAGTTCAGCGCGGTCTGGCCGCCCATGGTCGGCAGGATCGCGTCCGGCCGCTCCTTCTCGATGATCTTGGCGACGATCTCCGGGGTGATCGGCTCGACGTAGGTCGCATCCGCCATGTCCGGGTCGGTCATGATGGTGGCCGGGTTCGAGTTGACCAGCACGATCCGGTAGCCCTCCTCGCGGAGCGCCTTGCAGGCCTGGGTGCCGGAATAGTCGAACTCGCAGGCCTGCCCGATGATGATCGGCCCCGCACCGACGATGAGGATTGAGGAGATATCGGTGCGCTTCGGCATCGGACGCCTTGGATGCGCTCACACGTGCCCGACCGCGCAGCCCGGCTCTCGGGGCGGCGCGGATGGGCGCAGGCGGCGGGATTGTCGTTGAGACCCGCGTCTACACGCAGCCGGAGGCGTTTGAAAGGGCGTGTGCACGCATGGTTGGGCCGCCCCGAAACCGGGGACGCGTTTCCGACCCGGCCGGGATGGGTTCAAGCCCTCTCAACGCTCGACCGGATGATGCGCCCTCCTCCCGCACGCGGGGAAAGGGATCGCTTGGCTGTCGAAGCGGGAGCGGAGAAACCGCCCTGCTCGCGTCAGAGGCCGGCGTAGAGCGCGGCGACGGCGCGGTCGATCGAGAGGTAGAACACGCCGAAGGCGACCAGCGCCGCGACCGCGAACTCCATGGCGACGCTCGGAAGCGTCTGCGAGCGGCGGATCACCTCGCGGCCGAAGACCAGCGAGACCCAGGCCAGCGTCAGCAGCGCCGGCATCACGAACAGGTAGGAGACCGTGCTCTCGATGTGGTCGAGGCCGTTGGCCGGGTCGAGGATCGCGCGGATGTTGCGCACCCACGGCGCGTAGCAGGCGGCGTAGAGCGTGGTCAGCCACGACAGGCCGACGGCGACCCCGAGATGGAAGCTGAAGATGCGGTGCAGACGGGAGAAGTCGTCGCGCGCGTCGTCGAAGGTCATTCGTCAGCCCCGTTCATCGTCGAGATCGGCCCGGCGACGATCGTTGCGGCGTCGTCGTTAACGGGCGGTTGACGACGGGATGGGGGACGATCCTGTGTTTTGTGTGACGCCGGGCCCCAGGCCCGGCGCCCAAATCGTGGCAGTCCCGGTCTAGCCGACGCCCTCGAACAGCGCCGAGGAGATGTAGCGCTCGGCGAACGAGCACGCGACCGTGACGATGCGCTTGCCCTTGAACTCCGGCCGGCCCGCCAGCTCCAGCGCCGCCGCGACGTTGCCGCCGGTGGAGATGCCGCCGGGGATGCCCTCGAGGCGGGCGAGCTCGCGGGCGGTCTCGAACGCCTGCTGGTTCGAGACGGTGATCACGCCGTCGACGATCGCGCGGTCGAGGTTGTCCGGGATGAAGCCCGCGCCGATGCCCTGGATCTTGTGCGGCCCCGGCTGCCCGCCGGAGATGACCGGCGAATCCGTCGGCTCGACCGCGAACACCTTCAGGTTCGGCAGGCGCGGCTTCAGCACCGAGCCGACGCCGGTGATCGTCCCGCCGGTGCCGACGCCGGCCACGAACGCGTCGAGCTGGCCGTCGGTGTCGTTCCAGATCTCTTCCGCCGTCGTCCTGCGGTGGATCTCCGGGTTGGCGGGGTTCGAGAATTGCTGCGGCATCACCGAGCCGGGGATCTCGCCGAGCAGCTCCTCGGCCTTGGCGATGGCGCCCTTCATGCCCTGCGGGCCGGGCGTCAGCGCCAGCTCGGCGCCGAGGAAGGCCAGCATCTTGCGGCGCTCGAGCGACATCGTCTCGGGCATCACCAGGATCAGGCGGTAGCCGCGGGCGGCGGCCACGAAGGCCAGCGCGATGCCGGTGTTGCCGGAGGTCGGCTCGACCAGGGTGCCGCCGGGCTTCAGCTTGCCCGAGGCCTCCAGCGCGTCGATCATGTTGACGCCGATGCGGTCCTTCACGCTGGCGATCGGGTTGAAGAACTCGAGCTTCAGCAGGATCTCGGCGTCGATGCCGCGCGCCTGCGGCAGGCGGTTCAGGCGGACGAGCGGCGTGTTGCCGATCGTCTCGGTGATCGAGCCGTAGACGCGGCCATGGCCGGGCTTGCGGGCTGGGGTCTCGACAGATGCCATGGTCGCGAATCTCCGAAGGACGCTCAGGTGACGGCGCGCCGGGCCGCCCGCGCGGGGGCGGGACCGGGC